>NZ_LMUG01000007.1:228549-299091 GCF_009766125.1 Acidisoma sp. S159 | reverse complement strand
GCACACACCTTCTTCTCCGCCATCTGCATCGCAGCCAGTGTCACCTTCTATCTCAAAGAATGAGTCCTGACCCTAGATGAACCATCCGGCCGACACGCTTTCCGCGATTAGCAACAGACCGAAGCCAAGCGCCGGAGCCAGATGTGACCACCCAGCGCGGAACCGGACCAAGGTTGCGACGGCACCTACGATCACCGCCCCCAGCAACGCGACGCCCGCTGGCCGCGTTTGCGGCACAACGATCATGGCCGCACCCGCGAGTTCAAGGAGCGCGGTGATGAAACGCCACGCGCGCGGGTAGCCCCAGTCGCGGAAGTTCTTCGCGGTGCCACCAAGATCAAAAGCGTTAGCCGCCGCCGCGGCGGTAAATGCGAGCGCCGTCACTATCGACAGGCCGATTGCCCAAGCGCTCATGCGCTGGCTCCACGCCGGCTGAGCCAGGTATCGATCATGATCTCGGCGAAGAGGTGTGCGACGTCTTCGGGCTTGCGCATGGACAGTTTCCGTGAGAGTTGATGTGATACGTTAGCGTATCGCGTCATCATGTAATACGGAACCGTATCGCGTGCAACAGCTAAGTCCATCGCCGGCTTCGCGTAGCTGGAAACCAGATGACCCTCGTTGGCAGCGGATGGCGGAGAAGCGGGCGGCTATTCTGGCCGCGGCCCGCCCGATTTTCCTCCAGGCAGGCTGGTCCGGGGCGAGCCTTGAGCGCGTGGCGGCCGAGAGCGGCATCTCAAAAATGACAATCTACCGCCACTTCAGGTCCAAGGAAGAGTTGTTCGAAGCCCTGATTACGAGCATGTGCCAATACATGCGGGCCGAGGCGGCCCAGGCTCCCGCCCAAAATATGAAATGGTCGCTGGAGGACCGTCTTCGCGCGGAAGCGCTGGCCTTCACAGCAGAGCTTGTTCAACCCGAAGCTTTGGGGATTTATCGCCTCATTGTGGCCGATGGCTGGCGGTATCCGGTGCTGGCGCGGATGTTCGAGCAGTCGGGTTCAGCTGTGCTGAGATCAAGGGTGAGCGCCATGCTCGCAGCTTTGGGCAAGACGCCGCGTGAGTGCGCGCGGCGTGCATCGGGCTTCGTGAACTTGGCGTTTGGCGACGCCTATCTGGAAGCTGCTATTGGCCTGGAGGTTCCGGACATTAGCGCTCGCTTTGCCGAGCAAATCGAGGATGCGATCCGGTTTGCAGTAGCCTGATCGCCACCGCGGACCCCACATCGAAGAAGCAGCCGATCACAGGTTCACGCCTTCCAAATTTTCTCGGAAGAGCTGTCCCGCCTGCTTGGCCAGCCCGTCGTCTATAAATCGGACGCTCGATGAACAGCGGGTCGCACTGCTGGCAGAAGGCCTCACACCTTTCGTGGCGGATCTGATGATGGGACTGGAGCAGACCTTCCGCGAGTCCGTTCTTGGAGAGACTACTTCGACTGTGAAGGAGTTGACGGGCGAAGCACCCCGGTCGTTGCCGGAGTGGCTTGCCGAGAACATCGGTCTCTTCCGCAACTAGGTGCAGTGCGAGTAAAAGAATCCAACCAGGGTTGACTTGCCCAACGATCAGCGATCGAAGGTGCGGCCATCGAGCAGTGAGTCAAAAAAGAATGGTCCCTGGTGCTGACGATCGCGTTGAGCGCCGGTCAGGCGCCCGAACCACTCGGCACAGACCTCAGAATGTGGACTTCCTAACCTCATGTTGCTCCAAATAAATGCAGAGGCTGGGACTGCTCTTGAGAATGTCGCGCTGCAAGGCGACACGGGCCGCCGCACCGTCTGCTTTCGATAAGGCCGCGATGACCTGGAGATGCTCGTCGCCCAAGTAATCTGTCGCGACGTCGTTGTAGAAGACGTTGAGGATCGGGCCCATCGACATCCACAGGCTCTCAATCTGCTTCGTCAGCATATCGAGGCCGGCTATGCGGTACAGAGAAAAGTGGAAGGCGCGGTTGGCCCGAATGGCAACCTCCGCCTTGCTGGAAGTGACGGCTGTCGCGAACTTCTTGTTCAACTTGATTAGAGTCTCTACGTCTGCTGTCGTCGCGCGAGAAGCAGCTAGTTCGGCCGCCAGTCCTTCTAAGGCGATGCGAATGGTCCGCACTTCTGTGTAGCGCGCCAAAGAGAGATCGGGAACATGAACGAAGCGCCGGGAGCGCAATTCCAGGCCGCCTTCGCTCACCAAGCGGATGCATGCTTCACGAACGGGCGTGATGCTGGTGCCGACGCTGTCGGCGAGATCCTGCATGATGAAGCGCTGCCCCGGCCGGAAGTTGCCGGCGATCAGCTCTTCTCGTAGGTGCTGGTAGGCCCGCTGCGAGAGGCTGCCAGCATCCATCAGCTCCACGCTCATCTCCCCAGGTTCCCGGCCAGCCTATCGTTTCGGTACGCAGTCGGCCACAGCGCCATGATGGCAAATTTATCTTCTCATACCAATTTATAAGTTATAAGGAAGTGGAAAGGCTCCAATTGGCGCTCGACGGTCCTGGAGAATGCGATGCTGAGTAATTCTCTGGCGCATATCGATGTTGCCTACCATCTCCACCCGCAGACGGACCCACGACTGCACGAAAGCAGGGGGCCGCTCCTCATCGTCGAAGGGAAGGGCGCGCAGGTCGTAGACTCTTCAGGACGACAGTATATCGAAGGAATGGCGGGCCTGTGGTGCGCGTCGCTCGGCTTCAACGAGCCGAGGCTGGCGGAGGCGGCGCAACGTCAGATCAGTCGTCTCGGCACCTATCACACCTTCAACCATCGCTCGAACGAGCCCTGTGTCCAACTGGTGGATGCGCTCTCCACCCTCTCGCCGATCCAGCCCGCGCACTTCTTCTTCGCCAATAGCGGGTCGGAGGCGAGCGACACGATGGTGAAATTCGCCTGGTTTTACAATGCGGCGCGCGGGCTGCCGGACAAGCGTCGCATCATCAGCCGCTCCGGCGCCTTCCATGGCAGCACGGTGATGGGCGCGGCGCTCAGCGGCCTGCCGCATATGCACGGGGCATTCAACTTGCCGACCAACGAAATCCTCTATGCCGCGCAGCCCCTCGCCTATCGGAATGCCCTGCCGGGCGAAAGCGATGCTGATTTCGCGACCCGGCTCGCCGAAGAGCTTGAGGCGCTCATCCTGCGCGAGGGTCCGGAAACGATCGCCGCCATGATCGCGGAGCCCGTGATGGCCGCGGGCGGCGTAGCGGTGCCCCCCGCCGATTACTTCCCGAAAATCCAGGCCGTGCTGCGCCGGCATGACATCCTGCTGCTGTCGGACGAAGTGGTTTGCGGCTTCGGGCGCACCGGCAACTGGTTCGGCAGCCAGACTTTCGGCTTCCAGCCGGACATGCTGTCGGTCGCGAAGGGTCTGTCTTCTGGCTACGTGCCGATCGCGGCCGTCGCCGTCAGTGATGCCGTCTACCAGGTCATCGCCGACGAAGCGCATGGCCTTGGGGTGCTGGGCCACGGCTTCACCTATTCCGGCCATCCCGTTACGGCCGCCGTCGCCGTCGAGGCATTGCGGATCTACCAGGAGATGGATGTAGTCGAGGTCGCGCGGCGCCTCGGCGAGCAGTTGCAGACGGGGCTTGCGCACACGCTCCGCGATCATCCCCTGGTGGGGGACATTCGCGGCGTAGGTTTCATCGCGGGCATAGAATTGGTGGCGAACCGGCGGAGCCGCGAGGGATTCGAGCGCGGATCGCGCGTGGGCGCTCAGGTGGAGCGCGCCTGCCTGGAACGTGGCCTGATCATCCGCAATATGGGCAACACCATTGCATTGTGTCCGCCCTATGTGATTTCGGTAGACGAGGTCGATGCCCTTGTAGAGCGTTTGCGCGGCGCGTTGGACAAGGTAGCGGACGACTTGACGCGCGACGGCACTGTGCTCGGCGGGTGACATCCTGTACGGCATGGAGATGATACGCGCTCGCACCCTGATGTTTTGGGAAAGATCGGCGCGGGATCGCAATAATTTGCTAGAGGCATGAAACGTCTATGATGCGAAGTCTGGAATTAAGGCCGGGTAACCATTGCAATTCGATTTTATAACTTATAGGAAAAGTGACGCCTTGCGCGCCTCCGTCTCCTGCAAAGCAGCGTCGCCGCGTCGCCGCGCCTGTCAACCGTCATGGAGAATACTGATGAAGTCAGGCCTGGCTCTTGTCGGCGCAATTATATCAGCGATGGCAATCGCACCCCGAGCTGCGCATGCGGATCCCAATTGGTGGCCCTTTGCGGTCGAGGTTCATAATGGCGGGCCCAGCACGACGAAAATCGAATATACGCCGCCCAATGCCCCAACGAAGCATTGGAAGCTCTGCGCGCTGATCCCCAACCTCGCCGACAGCTACTGGCTCGCCATCAATTATGGTATGGTGGAGGAAGCCAAGCGTCTGGGCATCACGCTGACCACGCTTGCCGCGGGCGGCTACGACCAGTTGCCGAAGCAGATTTCGCAGTTCGATGACTGTGTTTCCTCGGGCGCCGACGCGATCCTTTTGGGCGCGATTTCCGAAGCGGGTTTTTCCGGGAAGCTGGCCGAGGCTGCGAAGAAGGGCCTGATCGTGATCGGCGTCGCGAACCCGATCGAGAAAGCGCCCGTTACCGCCAAGATCACCGTCAGCCACTATGCCAAAGGCAAGGCCTCTGGCGATCTTCTGGTGCAGCATCTCGGCAGCGCCGGTGGCGAAGTCGTGGCCTTCCCAGGTCCGCAAGGTTCCGGCTGGGCGGAGAGCTATCTGTCGGGCTTCGAGGACTCGCTGAAGGGCAGCAAGGTGAAGCTGATGGCGGCGAAGTTCGGCGGCGCCAATGTGCCCGACCAGCTCAATCTCGTAACCGACGCTTTGCAGGCCTATCCCGACATGAACGCCATCTGGGGCGGCGCGCCCACAGTGGAAGCGGCGCTCGGCGCGGTGGCCGAGGATGGCCGTACGGTCGCGATCGTGTCTTCCTGGGAGAATCAGGCGATGCTCGATGCTGTCAAAAGCGGCAAAATTCTCGGCTTCGCGGCGGAATATCCGGTGATCATGGCTCGCATCAGCGTCGATCTCGGTGTGCAAGCCTTGGAGAAGACGCTGAAAGGGCAGGAATACGACGTCGTTCCCGGCCTGGTCACCAAGGCCAATCTCGATAAGACCGATCTCACGCAGATCTTCGCGGCCAAAGGTTTCCGCCCCGTCTTCGACGTGCATTGAGGGCCTAGACAACACGGCGTGAGCGTGGAGCAGGCAAGCGCGGTCACCCCGCTACTCGTTCTGAGCGGGGTGACGAAGCGTTACGGTGCCTTCCGTGCTTTGGATGGTGTGGATTTCGATCTCCGGCCGGGTGAAGTGCATGTCCTGTTCGGCGAGAACGGGGCCGGCAAATCGACGTTGATCAACGTCATCACCGGCAACGTTGCTTTCGGTGAGGGCACTTACAGTGTTCAGGGCCGGCCTGCCGCCGGCCTCTCCCCGCAAACGCTGCGCGCCGCCGGCATCGCGGCGGTGTTTCAGGAATTCAGCGTGCTGCCCGACCTCACGGTCGAGGAGAATCTGTTCCTCGGCCGTGAAATGCGGCACGGACCCTTTGTCGATCGGGCGGCGATGCGGCGCCGTTCGGCGGAGCTTTTCGCGGAGCTCGGCTTCGACATTCCAGTCTCCACCTTGGTCGGCAGCCTGTCGCGGCCGGAACAGCAGATGGTGGAGATCGCCAAGGCGTTGATGTTCGATGCGCCGATCCTGATCCTGGACGAGCCGACGGCGTCACTGACCGACACGGACGCGGACCGGCTCTTCGCGGTTGTGGCGCGGCTGAAGGCGCGCGGTGTCGGCATCATCTATGTCTCGCACCGCATGCGGGAAATCCGGCTGCTGGCGGACCGCATCACCGTTTTGCGCAACGGCCGCAGGATCGCGACAATCGCGGCCAGCGGCGTTACCGAAGCGGCGCTGGTCGAGATGATGGCCGGCCGTCCCTCGGGCGAACTCTATCCCGCGATCCGCCACACGCCCGCGGCCGAGCGGTTGCGGATCGAGAACCTCGCCACGCCGGATGGTCTGGTCCGCACCGTATCGCTGTCGGTTCATGCCGGGGAGATCGTCGGGCTTGCCGGCCTCGTCGGCTGCGGCAAAAGCGAGATCGGCCGCGCCGTCTTCGGATTGCTGCCGATTGCCGCGGGCAGCATCACGGTCGATGGCCAGGTCGTGGCGGCGCCGCATCCGCGCGCCATGCTTCGCCGAGGCGTCTGCTACCTGCCCGCCGATCGCGGCACCGAGGGTCTCGCCCTCAACCGCCCGGTGCGGGAGAACGTCACCATGGCCGCGCTCGATACAAGCACATTGGGTGGCGGCGGGCTGCTGCGCCTCCGCGCCGAAAAGGGCGTCGCGGCACGCTTGCTGGAACGCCTGTCAGTGCGGCCCCCTTCGCCTGAGCCGCCGGTGCTCAATCTATCCGGCGGAAACCGCCAGAAGGTCATGCTGACGCGCGGTCTGGTGCGCCCGACGGATGTTTTCCTGTTCGACGAACCCACCGTCGGGATCGATGTCGGTGCCAAGGCCGAGGTCTATGCCCTGATGCGCGATTTGACCGAGGCGGGGGCGGCGGTGCTGCTGGTCTCCTCCGACCTGCCGGAGATTCTGCATCTCTCGCACCGGATTTACGTGATGCATCAAGGCGTGATCGTGCGTGAACTGGCGGGCGCCGAGCGGACTGAAGAAGCCATCCTATCCTGCTTCTTCGGCAGCGCCCTCCTCCAAGATGCCACGACCGCCGGGGAAGCCGTCGCATGACGGCGCCGACCCGTGCCATGCGGGGGCACGGCGGCTGGGCTCTGCCGCTGCGTATCCTGCAGGATGGCGGGCTGCTGATCGTGCTGATCGTGCTGCTGGCGATGATCACCGGCCATGTCCAGCCGCGCTTCTACAGCCGTCTCAACATGCTCAACATGCTGCGCGAGGCCGCCTATCTCGCCATCGTCTCGCTGGGCCAGATGCTGGTCATGATCGCGGGTGGCTTCGACCTGTCGGTGGGCGTGGTTAGCGCGCTAGCCTCGGTCGTCGCGGCCTCGCTGATGGCGATGCTCTATGCCGGCGGCGGGGATGTGACGGTCACGATGATCCTGTGGCCGGTTCTCGCGGCCTTGGCGGCCGGCGCGGCGGTGGGTCTCGCCAATGGCTTTTGCGTGTCCGTGCTGGACCTGTCGCCCTTCATGACGACCTTGGCGATGACCTCGGTCGTCGCCGGCGGCACGCTGTATTACACCCAGGGCATTCCGATCTACGGCCTGCCGGAACGCTTCGGCGAAATCTTCGGGCGGGGTTCATTCCTGCATGTTCCCGCCAGCGTCATCGTCGCATTGGTCTTTCTCGCGCTGATCTGCCTGGTGCAGCGGATGACGCCGCTGGGCCGCCACATCTATGCCGTGGGCAGCAACGCCCGCATCGCCGCCCTATCGGGCGTGCGGCCGGTTCCCATCCTGATGCTGGTCTACGGCGCCGCCGGGCTGCTGGCGGCCTGTATGGGCCTGCTGGTGACAGCGCGTATCGGTTCCGGCCAGGCGAGCATCGGCGCGTCGCTGGTCATCGAGTCCATCTCGGCCGCCGTCATCGGCGGCGTGCCGCTGCGCGGCGGGTCCGGCAGGGCGGAGCGGGTGGTGCTGGCCGCGATCTTCCTCACCGTCGTCTCCAACAGCATGAATCTGCTGCGGATCGACAGCAAGCTACAGACTTTGGTGCAGGGCTCGGTGGTGATCATCGCCATCGCCTTGGAACGCGCCTTCGCCCGGCGGCGTCAGTCATGAGCGCCACGGCGGAGCGGCCGGGCCGCAAAACGCTGCGCGCCGCGCTGCGCTCGCCGATCCTGCGGGTGATCGCACCCATCGTCATCATGTTGGTCGGCTTCGCGATTGCCCAGCCGCGCGTGGTTTCGCCCGGCAATCTGCTGAACATCGCGGTGCAGGCGAGCTATCTGACGATCCTCGCGGCCGCACAGATCCTCGTGCTGCTGACACGCGGCTTCGACCTGTCCATCGGCATGACGGTCTCCCTGGTCAGCGTCGTGGCGGCCTTGGCCATGACGGCGGGCGGGCATGCGGGACCCGAGGCGGTCCTGTTCGGCATCGCGGCGGGGCTGGGCACAGGTGTCGCGGTGGGCGCGATCAATGGCGCGCTGGTGTCGCTGGTCGGCGTCAATCCCTTCGTCGTCACATTGGGGATGTTCAACATCCTCCTCGCGCTGAGTTCCATCGTCAGCGGTGGCTTTCCTGTGCAGGGCCTGCCCGCCGGCTTCCTGTCGCTGTTCGGCGGCACTTTTGCCGGTGTGCCGGTGCCCGTCGCGGCGGCGGTGCTGGTCGTGCTGGTCGTCCATCTCATCCTGGGACGCACGGTTTTTGGCCGCAGCCTGTATCTGATCGGATCGAGCCCCGCCGCGGCGCGCGTCGCGGGGGTCCGCACGCGGCTGCATCTCTGGGCCGTCTACGTGTTGTGTTCCGGCCTCGGCGCTTTCGGCGCGCTGCTGCTGACGGCGCGCACGCAATCGGGCGAGCCCAATCTCGGCGGCAGCCTCGCCTTGCAGACCATCGCCGCCGCCGTCATCGGCGGCACGCGGTTGCAGGGCGGGGAGGGAAGCGCGCTCTCAGCCGTCGCCGGCGCGCTTTTCGTCACGGTGCTTTCCAACGGCATGGACCTGGTCCGGGTCGATAGCTACATCCAACAGGTCTGCGTCGGCGCGATCATTCTTGCGAGCCTGGTGCTGGACCGCTGGACCGCCGCAAGGCGCTCCTGATTTCCCGAAGGTACAAGATGGCTTTCCAGATTTGCATCGATATCGGCGGCACCTTCACCGACTGCCTGGTGGCGGATGAGAGCGGCGAGATCCGCATCTTCAAGGCGCCGACGACGCCCGGCGCCTTCCATCTCGGCTTCATCGACGTGCTGCATGTCGCCGCCGCCGGCCTGGGACTGGAACCGCGCGACTTCATCGCCGCCATCGAGACTTTGGTGCATGGATCGACCGTTTCCACCAACGCGCTGGTGGAGGGTAAGGTCGCCCGTACCGGCGTCCTCCTCAACGAGGGGCACCAGGACATCCTGGTTTTGCGCGAAGGCCCCCGCAAACGGGGCTTCGAGTGGCGGCTGGATTATCCCGACCCCTTCGTGCCGCGCGCGCTGACCCGCACCGTTGGTGGTCGCATCGACGCGCGCGGCCGCGAACTGGTGCCGCTGGCCGAAGCCGACGTGCATGCCGCCATCGCGCATCTGCGCGCGCTGAATGTCGAGGCGCTGGCGGTCGGTCTGCTGTGGTCGGTGGTCAACCCGTCGCATGAGCTGCGGGTTGGCGAAATCCTGAAACGCGAATGGCCCGAACTGCCGGTGACGCTCAGCCATGAGGTCAATCCGATCCCGCGCGAATATCGCCGCATCATCGCCGCCGCGATCGACGCCTCCATCAGCCCGACCATCCGGCGCTATATCGCGGCGTTGCAGGAAGCGCTGGATGGCGCCGGCTTCACCGGCGAGTTGCTGCTGGCGAATTGCCTCGGTGGTATGATGCCGGTCGCCGAAATGCTCGGCAAACCGATTTACAGCGTGATGTCGGGTCCCACTCTGGCACCGATGGCGGCGCTGGCGCTGAGTGACGAGTCCGACATTATCGTGGGCGACATGGGCGGCACCACTTTCGACGTTTCGGCGCTGCGTGATCACCAGATCATCGTCACGCCGGAATCGATGATTAACAAGGATCTGCTCGGCATCCCCAAGGTGGATGTGCGCTCCGTCGGCGCGGGCGGCGGCTCCATCGCTTTCGTCGATGATGGCGGGCTGCTGCATGTCGGCCCGCGCAGCGCCGGCGCGCGGCCGGGCCCCGCCTGCTACGGCGCCGGCGGCACGGAGCCGACGGTGACGGATGCCAATGTGGTGCTGGGCATCATCGACCCGGATTACTTTCTCGCCGGACGCATCACGCTGAACCGCGCGCTGGCCGAGCAGGCCGTGGGCCGGGTGGCGGAGCGCCTGGGCATCGGGCTGCTCGATGCCGCCTACGCAATCCACACCACCAGCAATCACAATATGGTCGCGGCGATCGAGGAGATCACGGTGCGCGAGGGAATCAACCCGCGCGACAGCTATTTCGTCTGCGGCGGCGGCGGCACCGCCTGCCATGTCGCCGAGATGGCGGATATCCTGGGCCTGCGGCGCTACATGGTCCCGCGCTTCATGGCGGGGCTGAGCGCCTTCGGCGGCCTCATCTCCGATATCCGCTGGGAGCGCAACGGCGTCTGCCAAACCAACGACCGCGATTTCGATTTCGCCGCCGTGAACGCCCTGCTCGCCCGGTTGCGGCAGGAGGGCGAGGCTTTCCTGGAAGCGGCCCGCGTGGAACCTTCGCTCCGCAGCTACGTCTATTCCTTCCAAGGCCGCTACGAATACCAGTCCTGGGAAATCGAGGTCGGTTTCGATGCCGCCGACGGCATCGTGACGCCCGCGCAATTGCCCGAGCTGGTGGAGGCGTTTCACCGCATGCATGAACGCATCTACGCCATTCGTTCGGACCGCGACGTGGTGGAATTCACCACGTGGAAGGTGCGCGCCAATGGCGCCCGCCGCAGCGGAGACGCCTGGAAGCGGTTCGAGATCGCTCGCCAGGACAGCATGGCGAAACCCAAATCCGAACGGCCGCTCTTCATCCAGGAGGCCGGTGGCCTGCAAACGGTTCCGGTCTATGACGGCGCGAAACTGGGGCGGGACGCGGCCGTCCACGGCCCCTGCCTGATCGAGACGGAAACCTTCACCGCCGTGCTGAAACGCCAGCACACGGCGCGGATGGACCGGTTCGGAAATCTTCTGGTTGAGGTGGCCTGACATGAATGAAGACACAGTCCTCGCTGGCCAGCGCCGCATCGATCCCTTCCTGATGTCGGTTCTGAAAAGCCGCATGGAGGCGATCGTGCGGGAGATGACGCTGGTGGTGCTCAAAGCCAGCCGCTCCGCCGTCATCAAGAACGGGCGCGACTTCAGCTGCGCGCTGCTGACCTATGACTGCAAGCTGGTCTCCACCGAAGACGCTTTGCCGATCCATGTCATGTCGATGGAAATGGCGATCAAGCCGATCCTGACGATGTTCGACGAGATCCGCCCGGGCGACATGTTCCTCAACAACTGCCCTTTCACCGGCGCCACGCACCATGCGGATATGATCATCGCCGCGCCGATCTTCTTCGAGGGCCAGCCGCTGTTCTGGACGGTGGCGCTGTCGCATCACGCGGATGTCGGCGCGCCGATCCCCTCCACCTACCTGCCCTACGCCAAGACCATCTACGAGGAAGGCGTTCACTTCCCCTGCGTCCGCGTCGTCGAGAACGGGATCGAGCGGGAGGATATCCTGCGCATCGGCATGTATAAGATCCGCGCGCCAGACATGTGGCTCGGCGATCTGCGCGCGCAGATGGGGTCGTGCCGCACGGGGGAGCGTCGGCTGCACGAGCTGCTTCATCGCTACGGTAAGCAGGCGGTGCTGGATTTCGTGGAGGAATGGTTCGAATACGGCACCCGCCGCATGGTCGCCGAAATCCGCAAACTGCCTGCGGGAACCTACACCTATGAGACGCGGCATGACCCGGTCCCGGGCGTCGCGGATGAGGGGATCCCCGTTAGCGTCACGCTTACCGTTGATCCGGAGGAGGGGATGGTCACGGTCGATGTGCGGGACAATCCCGACAACGTGCCGGGTGGCCTCAATCTGTCGGAGAATACCTGCACCAGCGGCTGCCGCATGGGCGTCTTCAACAATCTGCCCGCCGACCTGCCGCATAATCATGGCAGCGTCAGCCGGATCCGCATTCTGATGCGCGCGGGCAGCGTGGTCGGCAAGCCGCGCTACCCGGTCGGCACATCGGTCGCCACCACCAATGTCAACGACCGGCTGATCACGGCCGGGAACTGCGTCTTCTCCCGCATGGGTGAACCGCACGGCCAGGCGGAAGGCGGACCGCATCTGCCGATCGGTATCGGCGTGATCTCGGGCGCGGATCCTTTCAAGAACGGCAAGGTCTACGTCAATCAGGTCTTCATCGGCTATGCCGGCGCGGGCGCCCGTAGCGGCTTCGACGGCTGGCTGACCTATTGCGGTCCGGCGAATGGCGGCATGATCTCGCTTGATTCGGTCGAGGTCGATGAGTCGATGTATCCCATCGTCATCGAACGCCGCGGTGTGGAGGCGGATAGCCAGGGTTTTGGCGAGTTCGAAGGGGCTCCTGGCGTCGGCGGCGCGTTCTATCCGTTGGAACATGAAATGACGGTGATCTACGCGGCCGACGCCACGGAATTCCCCGCGCGCGGGGTTCTGGGCGGCACGGACGCGCGGCCTGTCATCAGCCGCAAGCAACTCGCCGATGGTACGATCGTGGATTTGCCATCCTTTCATGAAGCCAAATGTCAGGACGGCGAGAAGATGTTATTCGTCGCCTCCGGCGGTGGCGGCTATGGTGATCCGCGGAGGCGTGCGAGGTCGCGCGTCGCCGATGTGGTGAGCCGCGGCTGGCTCAGCCCGGAGAAGGCTTTGGAGGTGTATGGTGTCGCTCTCGTACGTGACGCCGCCACTGGGGACTATCGCGCCTGATCCGCGCGCTTGCACAAGCCTATCATCATCCCAGTTGATGGCAGGTCGCTTGCTTTAAGAAGCTGCACCGCAGCGTAAAGGAGGACACGTGTTGCCGTCCAAGCCCTGCCTCATGGCACTCGCCGCCGGCGTGATGCTCGCCAGCGGTGTGACCGGCGCCCGCGCCGCCGACCAAAAACTGTTTGTGTGGGCGGAAGCGGTCGAGCCGAGTACGGTCGATCCAGCGAAGAGC
Organism: Acidisoma sp. S159; assembly: GCF_009766125.1. Lineage (NCBI taxonomy): Bacteria > Pseudomonadati > Pseudomonadota > Alphaproteobacteria > Acetobacterales > Acidocellaceae > Acidisoma > Acidisoma sp. S159. The sequence continues at coordinate 286,279 of NZ_LMUG01000007.1, read as the reverse complement.
GACGTCAATCAAGAGATGACCATCGCGCGCAATGTCTTCGACCATCTGACGAATTTTGATCTCGATCACCCGGACCATATCCTTCCCGCGCTTGCGACGAGCTGGACGGAGGACGGCACGAGCTGGACCTTCAAGCTGCGTGATGGCGTTGCATTCCACAATGGCCAGGCATTCGACGCGAATGACGTCAAAGCCACGATCGAGCGCGACCTGCGTATTGGTCAGGGCCAGAGCTATCTGGTGGGCGACATCAAGACCGTGACGGTACTCGATCCACATACGGTAAAGATCGAAACTGCGAAGCCCGATGTCTATCTGGCAGCCAATCTGTCGCGCATCGAAATCATGTCGGCAAAGGACATCGCCGCTCACGCAGCCGATTCCGATCACGGCGATAGCTATTTCTCCGCTCATGCCGATGGCACCGGTCCCTATAAGATGCTCAGTTGGACCCGGGGCGCCCAAATCGACTTGGAGCGCAACAAGTCCTGGTGGGGCCAGTTTCCTGCAAAGCCCTTCGACCATGTGATCGACAGGTTCGTCACGCAGGCGTCGGACCGGTCACGCGGCCTTGAAGGCGGTGAATACGATCTCGCGAATTTCGTCCCGCGTGACGAAGCGGTGCGCATCGGCAAGAGCAAGGGCTTCTACCTTGTTGAAGGCAACAACCTCTGGGCCTGGCCGGCGATCTATCTCAACACGAAGCTCGCGCCGACCAGCAACGAATCGTTCCGCAAGGCGCTGGTGGAGTCCTTTTCCTACGACGCGATGAACCAGTATTTTCTGGGCGCCTCTGTCACGCCTCGCGGGCCGGTGCCTGCCTGGGTCCCCGGCAGTCCCGAAAAGGACCTTGCGGTCATCAAGACGGATCTCAATGCCGCCAAGGCCGATCTCAAGGCATCGGGTCTTTCCAACCCGACGATGAAATGCTCCATCCCATCGGGTTTTTCCGAATTCGCCTTCGCCGCTACAGTTCTTCAGGCGTCGGCGGCGCAGATCGGCATCAATGTCCAGATCGAACAGCTGCCCTTTGTCCAGGCCATCGAAGCCATCAAGTCCAACAAAAGCAATTGTTTCGTGCTGGGCAATGCAAATCTAAGCCCGACGGATCCGACCCGGTTTTTTGCGGCACACTATCTGACGGGCGGCTTCTACAATTCCGCCAATTACTCAAACCCGCAGCTCGATGCGCTCGTCCAGGAAATCCCGACGGTCACGGATCCTCAGAAGCGCTATGAGATGCTCAAGCAGGCATCCGAGATGGTGGTGAATTCGCATACCATTATCTGGGCCGCACGGCCGACGACGATTGTGCCTGTTCCGGACGGCGTCGGTGGATACCGTATCGATCCGGCGGAATACATCAACGTAAGACTGTGGGAGCTGTACAAGAAATAGGGCAGGTCGAAGCATGACGGTTTTCCTGCTCAGGCGGGTTGGCTGGGCGATCCTTGTTCTGTTTGTCGTGGCGACACTGACCTTCGTGTTGAGCCACGTCGTGCCGGCGGATCCGGCAGCCTTCCTGGCGGGCCAGAATGCGACTGCCGATACAGTCGCGCGCATTCGCGCCGAATACGGGCTCGACCAGCCATTGCTGATACAATATCTGAGCTACCTGAGAGGTCTGTTGCACGGAGATTTTGGCATCTCCTTGCGGACCGGGCGACCGGTCTCCGAGGATCTGGCGAGCTTTCTGCCAGCGACGCTCGAACTCCTGTTTTTCAGCTTCGCGATCTACGTTGCGACCAGCTTGTTTCTAGCAATCATCGCGGCGAAGCGGCCAGGCGGCAGGCTCGATTCCGGGATCCGCCTTTTTACCATGCTGGGCAGCGGCATGCCGGTCTTCTGGTTAGGCATGGCCCTACAATTTCTATTTTTCTACAAGCTGGGACTGCTTCCCCTCGGAGGCCGATTTCCTCTCCGGGCGATCGCCCCACCAACGGTCACCGGCTTCCTCTTGGTGGACACTTTGCTTGCTGGCCAACCGGGCGCCTTTCTTAGCGCGCTCAGCTGCCTTATCCTGCCGTCGGCAGCAATCGTCCTGAACCTGTTGGCCGTGGGGACCAGGATGTCGCGGGCCGCGCTGATCTCGGAATCCGGTAAGCAATATGTGCGGACGGCGAGGGGCAAGGGCGTTGGACCTCGGCGCATCCTGTACCGGCACGTGTTACGCAATGCGATGACGCCGATTCTGGCGTCCACCAGCATCCAGTTCGGCTATATGATAAGCTGGGTGATCCTGGTTGAAGTGATTTTCGACTGGCCGGGCATCGGACTTTACGCCTATCAGTCCTTCCAAGTCTTCGACTACGCACCCGTCGTGGCGCTCGCATTGGTGTCGACCGCCGTCTTTTCCATCATCAACGTGCTCCTGGACATCCTCTATCCCATCATAGATCCCCGCATGCGGAGCCTTCGCGCGTGAGCGCGGCCGCACCCCCGAGTGAGTCGAGCACTCCCGGGCGCCCGCACGGCGTCTCGGCGGAGCGTGTGATGGTTGTCTTGTCGTGGCTTTTCGTCCTGATGCTGGTCTGCTTCGCTGTTGCGCCGAGCCTCATTGCGCCGCGCAACCCTGTCGCACTCGACATCCTCCATCGCCTGCAACCGCCCAGCTTCGCCCATCTCTTCGGCACGGATGAGGGCGGGCGTGATGTCTTCTCCCGCGTGGTATATGGTACGCGGTATTCGCTTGGCATCTCGGCCGCCATCGTTCTGAGTGCTGCCGTCTTCGGCGTTGTCTATGGCGCGCTCTCAGGCGTGGGACCGCGCTGGCTCGACGAAATCCTAATGCGCATCGTCGACATATTCTTTGGTTTTCCCGCGCTGGTGCTCGCCCTGGCGGTTGCCGCCGCTCTCGGGCGGGGATTGACCAGCGTGGCCGTGGCGCTGTCCCTCATCTGGTGGCCGGGCATCGCGCGGCTGGTGCGGGGTGAGGTGCAGCGTATTCGAGAAAGACCGCATGTCGAAGCGGCACGGGCTATCGGCGTATCGCCCACGTTACTGATCTGGCGGCATATCCTGCCTTTCGTGATGCAGGAAGTGAATGTGCGCGTGACAACCGATATCGGCTACGCGCTCGTCGCCGTCACGGCCTTGTCCTTCCTCGGGCTCGGGGCGCAGTCCCCGACACCCGAATGGGGATTGCTTATCCGTGATTCACAGGATTATTTCGGTTCCGCTTGGTGGTATCTGGTCTTCCCCGGCGTGATGATCATGGCAACGACCGCCGCCTGCTCGATTATTGGTGACTCACTTGCGTCTCATCGGGAAAGCGGTGTCGCGCCGTGATGCTGCAAATCCGCGATCTTTCCGTAAGTTTCGGCCGACGGCGCGCGGTCGATGGCGTGTCTTTCGACGTGGAGGAGGGCGAGTTCTTCCTGGTGATCGGCGAGTCCGGGTCCGGAAAATCGCTGACCGGAGGGGCGATCCTTGGACTCAATCCCAGTGGTTCCACCCGCACCGGCTCCATTCGCTTCAAGGGACGCGAGATGCTCGAGCTGCCGGAGCGGGAATTGCGCCACTTGCGTGGCGACCAGATCGGTATCGTCTACCAAAATCCCTTGAGCGCGATGAACCCGGTCATCCGCGTGGGTGATCAAATCGCGGAATCGATCATCGTTCACGGCAAGGGAAGCGGCCGCACGGCCGCGACCCGCGCCATCGAACTGTTGGAACGCGTGCATATCCCCGATCCGGCCCGCGTCGCGCAGGCATTTCCGCACGAGATCAGTGGTGGAATGCGGCAGCGCGCAATGATTGCCATGGCGCTCGCTTGCGGACCGAGCCTGTTGATAGCGGACGAGCCGACGACGGCGCTGGATGTGACGATCAAAGCGCAGATCCTCGAATTATTCGCGGAACTCAGGCGCGAGCGTTCGCTCACCATCATCCTGATCACCCATGACATGGGCGTGGTCACGCAACTCGCGGACCGCGTGCTGGTCATGTATGCCGGCAAGGTTGCCGAGGTTGGTCCGGTGGAGACCATCATGAACCAGCCGGCGCATCCCTATACAAAGGCGTTGATGCTGAGCGGCGCGATGTCGGACGCGCCATTTAAGAGCGTGTTGCAAGTCATTCCTGGCTCGGCGCCGACCCTGGATGCGCGACCTCTCGGCTGTCGCTTCAACCCGCGCTGCGCCTATGCCCAAGATGATTGTCGGGCAACGATGCCGTCGCTGCGTCCAATTGCAGGCAGCCTGGCCGCTTGTCATCACCCGCTGGTTGGGTTTCGGCACTCGGAGCTGGTTGCGTGACGCCGCTGCTCGAGCTTGAAGACGTCACCAAGGTGTTTGGTGGTCGCAGAGCCGGCGCGACGGTTCGGGCCGTCGATGGCGTGACCCTGCGTGTCGGTCGCGGTGAAACGCTGGGCGTCGCCGGGGAGAGCGGCTGCGGGAAATCGACCCTCGCCCGTCTCGCGCTGCGTCTCATGGACGCGACCGACGGTGTGGTTCGGTTTGACGGCCAGGATGTAACGCATCTCTCGTCGCGGGGCTTGCTGCCGGTGCGCCGCCGGATGCAAGCTGTCTTTCAAGATCCGCTCGCCTCCTTCAACGCGCGTGAAACCGTGCGCCGGATCATGCGCGAGCCCTTCAACGTTCACAGTCTCAGCCCATCCGGCGGTATCGACGCGAAGATAGAGGAGCTGCTGACCTCGGTTGGTCTCTCGGCGACGGACTTGGACAAACGCCCGGACGAATTCTCCGGCGGTCAACTTCAGCGTATCGCAATCGCGCGGGCTCTTGCGGTAGAGCCGGAGCTGATGATCGGCGACGAGCCGACCTCTGCGCTGGATCCCTCGATCCAGGCGCAAATCATCAATGTTCTGCTTTCGATCCAGCGCGATCGGAATGTCGCTTTTCTCATCATCTCTCATGACCTCGACGTACTTGGGCATATCGCGGACCGGCTTGCGATCATGTATTTGGGCGTGGTGGTGGAAACCGGCCCGGGACCGGCATTGATGGCCGGTCCGCTGCATCCCTATACCCAGGCGCTCCTATCCGCGGCACCTACGCCGCGTGCACGCCGTAACCAGCAGTGGAAGCGCGTTCTGCTGCCAGGCGATCCCCCTAGCCCCGCGCATGTGCCCGCTGGCTGCCGCTTCCATCCTCGCTGCCCCATTGTACAGCCCGACTGCCGAACGACCGTCCCTGTATTGCGGGCGGTTGGCCCCGATGGCACGCAGGTGGCTTGCCACTACGCACCCGAGGAGACTCAGACGCAAGGCAGGGCGATCGCCGCGGCGAGACTCGGGCACGATGGCGATCCCCCGCCGACGATCTCGCCGGGACAGCATGGGGTTCTCGCATCGGGGGACCGGATATGACGACGCTGCAAGTCCATGTCGAGGGTCTAGGCTTTCCCGAAGGCCCGGTCGCGCTGCCGGATGGGTCGATCGCTTTCGTGGATCTCGTTCATTCCAAGATACTGGCATATCGTGACGGCGTTTGCCGGGAACTCTGTTCGGTTCCAGGCGCACCTAATGGAATGCGCCTTGGGCCTGACGACGTTTTGACGGTCTGCAACAACGGCGGTATTGGGCCGATTGCAAAAGGCTTGCTGGGCTTTGCGGATCCGCAGATTAACGGCCGCCTGCAGAAGGTAACCCTAGACGGACGCTGGTCCGACTTCGCCACCGATCTGCCGGGCGAGCGGCCCAACCGCCCCAACGACCTCGTTTTTGCCGCGAATGGAATCGTTGTCTTCACCGATCCGCAGAATTGGGATGTGCTGCACGAGGCGCAGGGTGCAGAGCGCTATTATGGCGGGCAGCTGTTGCTCGCGAAGCCGGACGGCACGGTGTCGCGTTTGGCGAAGCTGACGGGATTTCCCAACGGTCTTGTCTTTCACCCCGACGGCTCCCTCCTCGTCGGGCTTTCGACCGAAAGTCGCATCCTGCGGTTCCCCTGGCGCGGAGATGCGGTTGGCCCGGCGGAGGAGTGGTACAGCTTTGACGACCGCTTCGCGCCCGACGGCATGGTGTTTCACGATGATCGCTTCTATGTCACCGGCAGCACCGGAGATCGCGTCGCCGTACTTGATCCTGCCGCGCGGGTAGTGAGCGTCATCGACACCGGGATTGGCAGCGACCCGACGAATTGCTGCGTCCACGACCGAAGATTATGGGTGACGCTGGGTCTTCCTGGCCGACTCGTTTCGATCGATATCTAGGCACCTCTCGCGATCGCTCTAGGATTACTGTCATGCTCTACAAAAACGACGCGGCCCGCCTGTCATTCAACCGCATGAATGTCGGCCCCAGCTATCTTGGCCCGAGGCACGCGGATCACAGCTGGAACGAGGTTCGCTGGTATGATGGTCCGCGTGAGGATCCGGCCTGGCCGGAAGTTCACACCTATACAAACGCCATCTCGTACCTGCCGGGCGAGGAAGTCGTCTTTCACAGCAGCACCACGGCATCCGTCTGGACCCTCGCGATCGTGCGGGACGGGTTGCATCCTGTCCGTGTGCATCTCGCCGCGAACTTGCCCGGTCATTTCACAGCCGCGCCAAAGGACGCGTACAGCCACGGCTGCGGCTGGCCGGCGGCGCATCGCTGGCGCATCCCGGAAGATGCGCCTTCCGGCTTCTACCGTGTGGAATCGACCTGTGCCCGGCGGGACGAAGGCGTTTTCGTCCAGCATCACTTCTTCGTCGTGCGCCCGACGGAGCGGACGACGAAAGGACGGCTGCTGCATGTCCTGCCGACCTCCACATGGATGGCCTATAACGACTGGGGCGGCGCCAATAGCTACCTCGGCGTCAGCGGTCCGGATGCCAATCTTGCTTCGCCCGAACTAAGCCTTGAGCGCCCCTGGACGCGCGGCATCGTCTGGCTGCCGGATGGCGCTCCCCGGCTCTGCACCAGCAGCCAGGAACCCAAAGCGCCGCCGCGTTACGAAGTGAAGGAATGGGCTTACGCAAATGGCTTCGGCTTTTTCTACGCGGCCTCCGGCTGGGCACAGTATGACCGGCACTTCGCCATTTGGGCAGAAGCCGAAGGATATGGCTTCGACACGATTACGCAGACCGACATGCATTACCATCCCGAAATTCTCGATGGCTATGACTGCGTGGTAATCGTCGGTCACGACGAATATTGGTCACGGGATATGCGAGTTGCGATAGAGAACTACGTCGAAAAGGGCGGCAAGCTGGCACGGTTCGGGGCGAATTTCACCTGGCAAATTCGGCTTGAGGAGCAGGGCCGCAAGCAGGTCTGCTACAAGCATCGCGCGCCTGCCGAAGATCCCGTTCGCGACACGCCCGACGCGCATCTCCTCAGCACTGCCTGGGAGGATCATCGCGTCGCCTGGCCAGGATCGTCCACCGTTGGGGTCAATGGGCTGGGCGGCGTTTATGCCTCCTGGGGCGGTTTTGTTCCGCGCGGGTCGCGGGGGTTTACACTCTATCGGCCGGAGCACTGGGTCTTTGCGGATACCGACCTGACCTATGGGGACGTGTTCGGTGCCGAAGCCCGGATTTTCGCCTATGAGGTCGATGGCGTGGATTACACTTTCTGTGACGGACTGCCATATCCGACAGGGGCGGATGGCACGCCAGCGGAGGTCGAGATCTTGGCGATGTCTCCAGCCGTCCTTGCCGAGGGAGAGTATAACGGCTTTGGCTACAGGCATTACATCGGCAGCCACGACCAATACAGCAAGGCGGATATGGTCCATGGCGCCCAGACGCCTGAGGTGCTGGCTAAATCGAAATATGGCGCGGGCATGCTCATCGCCATGAAGCGCGGGCGGGGGGAGGTGGTGACGGCCGCTACCTGCGAATGGGTCATGGGTCTAAAACGTGGCTGCTTCTATACGCAACAAATTACACGCAATGTTCTCGACAACTTCCTGCGAACGGAAGAGTCTGGCGTCTGATTATGTCAAAGCCCGGCGCGATTGTGGAGATGTTGCGTGACGAGTGGGGTATTCCCCATATCAAGGCGCGTGGCAGGCAGGATGCGTTCACCGCTCTCGGCTATGCGCATGCGGAGGATCGCCTCTGGCAAATGGAGGCGCTGCTGCGCCGTGGAACCGGCCGATACGCGGAATGGCTCGGGCAGGCTGCCTTGGGGGGTGACGTTGTGGCGCGCCGGCTCGACACCGCGGGCGCGTCGCAGCGTGACTATGCTGCTCTTAACAGCGAAACGCGCGCGATGCTTGAGGCTTATGCCGCAGGCGTCAACGCCTTCATCGGGACCGGTCATCGCCCCGTTGAATACGGCATCCTGAACGCCGAGCCTGACGCTTGGCAGCCATGGCATTCGATCGCAGTGATGCGGCAGATCGGCTTTCTGATGGGGTCGGTGTGGTGGAAGTTGTGGCGAGCGGTCGCGCTGCCGATCGTCGGCGTGGCGAACGTGGCCAAGCTGCGTTTCGATGATGGCGGCAACGAATTGCTGTGCCTGCCGCCCGGAGTGGAGACGGGTGCGTTTACGGCCGAACTGCGAGAGTTGAAGCCCGGCATCGAAGCCCTGCTCGGAACCGCCGCTCCGGATGTCAGCGATGGCGGCAGCAACAACTGGATTCTCGCGCCGGATCGCACCGAGACCGGTCGGCCTTTGCTGGCTGGCGATCCGCATCGCGTGCTGGAAATGCCGAACATGTATGCGCAGGTGCATCTCGCCTGCGACGAGTTTGATGTCATCGGGCTTACCGTGCCTGGCGTTCCGGGCTTTCCACATTTCGGCCATAGCGAGTCGGTCGCATGGTCGGTCACGCATGCTTTTGTGGATATCCACGACCTTTATGTCGAATGCTTCGGCGATGGCGGCGCCACCGTGCTTTTTCGCGATACATGGGAACCGGTGCGACGCCGGCGCGAGACGATCGGGGTACGGGGCGGTGCGGATGTCGCGGTCGAAGTGGTGGAGACCAGGCACGGACCGGTCATCGCGGGTGACCCGGCAAGCGGCTCAGCGCTCGCGTTGCGCTCGATGCAATTCGCGGAGACCGACCTTTCGTTCAACTGCATGATCCCGATGATGCGGGCCGAAAACGTCGCCGCGCTGTACGAGGCAACGCGGGACTGGGGTATGATGGACCACAATCTCGTGGCTGGTGACGTTGCCGGTAATGTGGGCTATCGCGTGCGCGCCAAGGTACCGCGCCGTCCACGATCGAACGGCTGGTTGCCTGTGCCGGGCTGGACCGGTGCCCATGAATGGGACGGCATGGTGCCGTGGGAAAGCATGCCGTCCGCCATCAATCCGCCGGGTGGCGTCATCGTGACCGCGAACAATCGCGTGACGCGCGATGATGACGATGAATACCTATCGACCGATGCCATGCCGCCGCATCGGGCGCGACGCATCTGGCGGCGTCTGGCGATGCTCGCTAAAGCGAATGTCGATGACATGGCCGCGATCCACCGCGATGTAGAAACCATTCCCGGCCAGGAATTGCGGGACCGCCTGCGCCGTTTGGCCGGGATTGAATCCGTGGCGATCGCATTGCATCGCCTGATCATGGAGTGGGATGGGCGCATGGATCGGGATTCGGAGGGAGCAAGCGCCTATATCGCCGTGCGCCTCGCCTTGACTCGGTTGGTTGCCTTGCGCTCGGGCCTGTGCGCGGCGGGCGACGCCCCCTATGCCCAGGCGGCGCCCGGGGTCATTCCAGAAAACCAGCTCTGGTGGATCGTTCCCAGCTTGCTGCGCGCCGATGACACGTCGCTGCTGTCAGGAGCGTCCTGGGATGACGTTCTGCGAATGGCGCTGCGGGACGCGGCCAACACCAAGCTCGAAACCTGGGGGCGCCTACATCTGCCCCGTTTCAAACATGCTCTTTCGGCGGCGTTTCCTAAGCAAGCGGCGGCGCTCGATCGTTTCTCGGCGGAGGTCGGTGGCGACAACGACACCGTCTTCGCGACGGGTTGTTTGGCGAGCGTCGGTACCCGCGCCGTATCTGGTTCACTGTGCCGCTACGTGTTCGATGTCGGCGCTTGGGACAATTGCCGCTGGATCGTGTTCCACGGGGCCTCTGGCGATCCCGACAGTTCCTGGTATCTCAATCAAAATGCGCGATGGGCGACTGGCGATATGGTGCCCATGCTGTACGACTGGAATCAGGTCGCGGCTGGGGCGACGGCCCAGCGTCGACGGCGATTCAGCGACGGGCGCGTTTATCCGGATGAATAAGGGCCGCCGATATAAAGATCTATGCGCGCGGCGAACATTTAGCGAACGCTCGTCGTTTATCGGCTTGACAGCCAGAAGGCGCCTAAGTGTGATCGCCAGGCTCAAAAGGTCTAAGCGTCCGCGACGGTTCTCGCGGTGCCGCGGAGCCTCCCGGGCCACACCGCTGCGGAAAACGCATGACACAAGTGATAAGCAAGCATGTCCAACGCGTAAGAACCGCAGTCGCCTCGGATGAGGCTGCTCGATCGGCAATTGTCGCGTCTTGGCGACGCTGCACACTCAATTATGGTCTCGACCCCGCTGGCAAGGTCCCCCGTCGGCTGCTTTCCGGTGCCGAGTTGAGGGAGTCCCACCAGCGTCTCGAGCCATTGATCTCAGTGGCACGCCCGACCCTGGATCGGTTGCAGGCCGTGGTCCTTGGCATGGGCTGCTGCATTCTTTTGGCGGGTCACGACGGTGTTCCCGTCCACTGGCGCGGTCGCGACGCGGATATCGAGGGTCTACGCCGCCTTGGCCTTTGGCCTGGGGTCGATTGGAGTGAGCGGAACGAGGGAACCAACGGTGTCGGCACATGCCTTGTCGAGAAACGTGAACTGACTATCCATCGAGAGGACCACTTCCACGCACGTGACGTCGAGATGAGCTGCGCCGTCGCACCTATCTTCGATCACCAAGGTGAGTTGGCCGCGGCTCTCGACATTGCCTATTACGGAAATGCACCTTCCGACGGCTTGATCGGTTTATTGACCTTTGCCGTCCGGGAAGCCGCCTGGCAGATCGAAGCGGCCAACTTCCGCAGTGCCTTCGGCAGCGCCCGGCTCATTTCCATACCCGATGGCACACGCGCCTGCATGGGCTTGCTCGCAGTCGATGAAGACGACATCGTGCTGGGAGCGACGCGAGCGGCTCGTTTGATGCTAGGCGTCACCGATGGCGCCTTGCGCAGCGGCATCCCTGCATCAGACCTCCAGAGGGGGGCAATCGATCATGACGATACGATTGCCAATGCCGAGCGCGGAACAGTCAGGCGGGCGCTTGCGCGATCTGGCGGCAATATTTCAGCCTCGGCAAAAGTCCTCGACATCAGTCGAGCGACAATGAAGCGCAAGGTCAAGCAACACAATCTTCGCCGAGAGCATTGACCCGGCAAGTAGTCCCGTCAATGGATAGGACTAACTATTTCAGGCCAGGAACATCGGCCTAAGTGGCTCATCCTTGAGCCACTTAGGCCGATGCAAATCACCGTAGGCGAGTGACGGCCGGTATCGAACAGAGCATGGTCGTCCCAAGGCATAAGACGGACTTGCTCGATCCGGCCGATACGGGAGACGAAACCATGAGTGCGAAGGCTGCATCTGATCACCATTTCCAGCACTACACCAACGTCGATCACGATTATCGCAATTTTGTGGGCGGCAAGTTCGTGCGAACCGGCTCCAGTTTGATCGATGTCAAGAATCCTGCGACCGGCGCTTTGATCGGGCGGATACCAGACAGCAGCGCCACCGATGTCGATGCAGCGGTCAAGGCTGCTCGCAAGGCCCAAGACGGTTGGGAAAAGACCCCCGCAGTCCGGCGTGCGGGATATTTGCGCACCATCGCGGCGAAGCTGCGTGAACGCAGACTCGAGCTCGCCGACCTCATTCTCCGCGAGCAAGGCAAGATACGGAGCCTCGCGCAAATCGAGGTGGATTTTACGGCCGACTATATCGATTACATGGCCGAATGGGCGCGCCGGCTTGAGGGCGAGGTTCTGACAAGTGACCGGCCGAACGAGACCATATTGCTGTTACGCAAGCCCATAGGCGTTGTCGCCGGTATCCTGCCGTGGAACTTCCCATTCTTCTTAATCGCCCGCAAGATGGCGCCAGCCTTGGTGACGGGCAATACCATCGTCATCAAGCCAAGTGAGGAAACGCCGCTCAACGCGTTCGCTTTCGCCGAAATTGTGGCCGAGACCGATCTTCCCGCTGGCGTATTCAACGTCGTCGGTGGACGGGGCGCGACCTGCGGGGAGGCCCTGGTCAGCCATCCGGGCGTCGATCTCATCACATTTACCGGCAGCGTTAAAACGGGCTCGCACATCATGCAGCTTGCCGGCAAGAACCTGACCCGCGTCAACCTGGAACTGGGCGGCAAAGCGCCCGCGATTGTCCTCGCCGACGCTGATCTGGATCTCGCCGCCAAGGCCATCTACGACTCCCGCGTCATCAATACCGGCCAGGTCTGCAACTGCACGGAGCGTGTTTACGTCGAGCATGCCGTGCACGACGCGCTGGTGGAGAAGCTCAAAACCCTCTTCGAAGCGACCCGGTATGGAGATCCTTCGGCCGAGGACGATCTTCATATGGGGCCTTTGGTCAACCAAACCGGCCTGGACAAGGTCAGCGCTGCGGTCGAGCAGGCCAGGAAAGACGGGGCAACCATCGTCTGCGGTGGTAAAATAGCGGATCGGCCGAGCGGGTATCACTACGAACCGACCATCATCACGGGTGGCCGAGCAGATATGGGGATAATGCGCGACGAGATCTTCGGCCCGGTCCTGCCGATTCAGGCAATCGGTAGCCTGGACGAGGCGATAACACTCGCCAACAACTCGGAATACGGACTGACCTCGGCGATCTTCACGAACAATATCAATGCGGCCCTCAAAGCCAGTCGTGAGCTCAAATTTGGCGAGACCTACGTCAATCGGGAGAGCTTCGAAGCCATGCAAGGCTTCCACGCCGGGCGCCGGCGTTCCGGCATAGGTGGCGCGGACGGCAAGCATGGGCTCTACGAGTTCACGGAGACGCATGTGGTCTATATTCAAGGCCAGTAGAGAGGCTTACGAAGGGAAGAGCACGAGCCGGCATCGAAAGTCGAGCCGCCGGTGGACTGGGCATCGCCAAACAAGACTTAAAGAGGAAACGAAACATGTCTCGACTGTCTACTATCAAAGCGGCCATAGCCGCGGCGGCGGTATTGGGCTTTTCTTCCGCAGCGATGGCTGCGGACAAGCCGACCATCGGCGTCGTCGTGCCGACCCTCGATGCGCAGTTCTGGAACAAGGATATAAGCTTCCTGAAGACGGGGGCCGCGCAGCTCGGCGTGAACCTGATAGTTCTGAACGCCGACAACAAGCCCGACCAGATGATCCAGTCGATCCAGGATCTCGTTGCCCGGAAGGTCGACGGCATCATCTCCGTGGGCTATTGGTCGACAGGCGCTCCCACCATTCTCTTCGCCAAGCGCAAGGGCATTCCGGTCATCCTGACGGATAGCTATCCGAAGTTCTCGCCCCAGACCGGCAAATACACGAATTACATCGCCTTCGTCGGACCGAGCGATTTCGACGCCGGCTATCGGATGGGCAAGGCGCTTCTCGCTGAAGTGAAGCCCGGCGCGGACGGCAAAAAGGTGATCGGCATCGTCAACGGAACGGCCGGCACTTCGGTCGCCATCGATCGCCGCAAAGGCCTCGCCCAGGCGATCACCGAAGACGGCAACGTCAAGATCGCCGGCGAAGTCGACGGCAACTTTGTGCGCGACCAATCTCAGTCCGCCTTCGAGGCGCTGTATGAAGGGCATCCTGAAATCACTGGCGTCTGGGCGGGCAATGACGCCGAGGCTATGGGCGTCATCGCGGCGCTGAAGAGTAAGGGCAAGGTTCCCGGCAAGGATGTTCTGATTTCCGCCATGGACCTCAACCCCGAGAATGTGGACGAGGTAAAGAGCGGCGAGCAGCTCTATGATATCGGCGGCCACTGGGTACAGGGCGGCATCGCGCTGGTCGTCATGTATGACTACCTGCACGGCCACAAGATCGCCGCGGACGACGCCACCATCAAGCTCAAGCTGCTGCCGATGACGAAGGCGCAGGTCGACCAGTATGTGAAGGACTATCCGGGCGGACAGCCTGCTTATGACTTCAAGGCCCATTCCAAGACCTACACCGCGAATGCGCCTTCCCCTGCCTATGAGTTGCACTACTCCAACTAAGACTCCGACACGCCCGGTTATTCGCCAGGCCCGCCGCATGCGGCGTGGTCTGGCGAACCGGCTATTTCAGGCACGATCCGATTCATGACGCTGGTTGCCGCGCATCTCTACAAGCAGTTCGGACCGACGCGAGCAGCCAGCGACGTGTCGATCACGCTGCGGACGGGAACGGTTCACGCCATCGTCGGTGAGAACGGTGCCGGCAAGTCCACCACGCTTCGCATGCTGGGCGGCGCCATGCGCCCCGACAGCGGAGAGATGACGCTGCGCGACGCACCTTATGCTCCGCAGTCCATCGTCGATGCGACATTGCGCGGCGTGGCGCTGGTGCATCAGGAAATCACCATCAACCGCTCGCTGAACATCGCCGAGAATATCTTCATCGGCAACCTGCGGAGCTACGCACGACCGCTCGGGATCATGAAGCGGAAGCAGATGGCGACGGTGGCGCAGGCGGCCCTCGATCGCATCGGCGTCGATATTTCCGTCTCCACCAGCATCGACCGCCTCAATCTCGGTGAGTTGAAGTGCATTGAGATTGCCCGGGCGATCTCCTCCAATCCGAACACCCTCCTGCTCGATGAATCGACGGCCTATCTCGATCATCGGGAAGTGGATGCCGTGCTCCGTGTCATGCGAGAGCTGAAGTCTCAGGGCATGACGATTGGCTTCGTCTCGCATCATCTTAGCGAAGTGCTGGCCGCCGCCGATGATCTAACGATTCTCAAGGACGGACAATTCGTCGGCTCCTTTCGCGCGACGGAGGTCGAGGAGGGCGAGATCCATCGCCTCATGGTCGGACGCGATCTTACGCACGGCACCTATCCGCCACGGGCATCGCCGCCCGCTCTATCCGCTCCGGCGATTCTTCGCGCGGAGAAGGTCGCAGTCGGCCGGGAGCTGAACGAGATCACCATCGAGGTACGGCGCGGCGAGATCCTCGGCCTCGCCGGTCTGAAGGGTGCCGGGGCGGAGGCGCTGTTCGCCGGCATCGTCGGTGACGAGCCTCTGCGCCACGGATTTATGCAGCTGGCGGGCAAGAATTATCATCCGAGCAACCCGCGCGCCGCCTGGAAGCATGGGATCGCCCATCTTCCGGGCGATCGCGGCAATGAAGGGCTGATCGCGGGATTCAGCGTGCTCGACAATCTGGTCATGGCGCGGCCGCCGAGGCGAGGGCCATTTTTCGACAGGTCGCGCGCCCGCGCGATGTCCAAGGAGCTCATCAAGCTCATCGGCATCCGGACCTCGGGCGCGGATGCGCCCTGCCGCTCCCTCTCGGGCGGGAATATGCAGAAGGTCGTGCTGGGCAAATGCCTCGCGGTGGGTCCGGAGCTGCTCCTCCTCAACAATCCGACGCGCGGTGTGGATGTGGGTGCACGCGTTGAGATCTATGGGCTCATCCGCCAGAAGGCGGCCGAGGGCCTTGCCATCATCCTGTCGTCGGAGGATATGCCGGAACTCATCGGCATGTCGGACCGTCTCGTTGTTCTCCGCCAGGGTGTGATTGCTCGCGAATTTCCCTCGGCAGAAGGCGTCCAAGAGCATGACGTCGTCCAGTATATGACCTGAGGCAGGGTGATGAACGAAGTAAGCGGTGTGAACGCCGGAGACGATACCGTCATTCCAGTTGGCGGCTGGAAAGTTCCGCGGATCGACCTGCTGCGGCGTGGGTTCCCGCTGATCTTCCTCGTTATCCTGATCACCGTCTTCACCATCATGTCGCCGCGCTTTCTGTCGCTGGACAACCTCTCGACGGTGCTCGAACAAGGTACTGTGCTGCTCGTCGCGGCGCTGGGGATGACCTTCATCATCATGGCCGGGTCGATCGATATCTCGGTTGGCGCGATCGTGGCAGTCTCGGCGCTGGTGGCGGCCCTGACCGCGGATACGCTCGGTGCCTGGGCGATCATCCCCGCCATCGCGGCCGGGGCGCTATGCGGCTGCATCAACGGCCTGCTTTTGGCGGTGGGCAAGGTGCCGTCCTTCATCGCGACGATGGGCACCATGGTCGTCTACCGCGGTCTCGTGCTGTATTTCACCCGCGGCGCACCGGTTTCGATCGATGACGACAGCTTCCTCGGAACCTATTCGGACTATTCCTGGGGCATCCCGCATTCCGTGATGATCGGTCTCGCTTTGGCGCTCCTGGCCTGGGGCATCATCAACTACACCGTCTTCGGTCGCGAGGTTCGGGCGATCGGCGGCGGCGAGCGTGTCTCGATCCTCACCGGCATTTCCGTCACTCGCGTCAAAATCTTGATGTTCGTATTGTTGGGAGCGCTGAGCGGTATGGCCGGGCTGCTGCAAGGCGCGCGCACCATGGCGGCGACATCGCAGCTTGGCCTGGGCCTTGAACTCGACGTCATCGCGGCGGTCGTGGTCGGAGGCACGCCTTTGACTGGCGGTTTGGGCAGCATCGTCAACACTATGTTGGGTGTGCTGATCATCACCTTGCTGTCGAGTGGCATGAACATGGCAGGCGTCGATCCTTACCTCCAGAATATCATCAAGGGCGCTGTGCTGATCTGCGCGGTCTTCGTGACGATCGACCGCAAGAAGATAGGAATCATCAAGTAATGGCGAGCTCGGGTTATGGGCAAGCGCCTCATTCTCTGTTGCGCGCTTGCCCTCTCCTTGGAGTTGCGAGATAGCGGAAGTCACGGCCGAACTGAGCACTGCTGGGCTCGGTCGGTTGGTCGGTCGGTCGGGAACGGCTTGCCGCCCTGCCACGAGCCGATTCGCCTCGAGCAAAATAGGGGCTGAGGTTTGGGCGAGGCCGAGCTGGGTGCTGAGCGCTATCAGTTTGTGGATGGTCGCCTTGCGCTCTTAGACACAAGGCTCTGAAGCGAGCTGGCTGCCCAGGCCTGCCGGAGACCATGGAGCGCATTCCGTGCGATCATCACGCGCTGGACGGCGCGGCATCGCCAGACAACCGAGAAGAAAGATGCGACCATCATGTCGGCTCCCACGGCTTCAGCCGTCCCGAGGTCACTTGTATTGGAGGACCACATGTGGAAGCGACTTTTGACTGCCCTGGCGATCGGCGCCGCCATCTACCCGGCTTCCGGAGCGCGCGCCCAGCTGCCCCCAGGTGTATTCGCGGGTGAACCTGACGCAACCTTGGCGCCCCCAGGAGATTACGCCCTTGACACCGCTCACACGGCGGTGCTCGCCAAGGTCTCGCACATTGGCTACTCCCTGAGCGTCTTCCGCTTCGATCGGGTCGAAGGAACGCTACACTGGGACCCAAGCGGCGCGGCCGACGCCCTTGACGCGGCAGTTGAAACGGCGTCGATCTCCACCCCCGTGCCGGGATTTTCGGCGCAGCTGGCTGGGCCGGAGTTCCTGAACAGCGAAAGCTTTCCGCAGGCGCGCTTTATCTCGACACGCTTCGCAAAGATCGACCCCACGCACGCGCGGGTTGAAGGAGAGTTTACCCTGTTCGGGAAAACCGCTCCTCTGACGTTGAACGTTGAACTCATCGGTGCGGGCAAGGGCATTATGGGACATCCTCGGCTCGGCGCCGAAGCGGTGGGAAGTCTCAAGACGGCCGACTTTGGCCTTCCAGCCGTTCTTGGTCCCACCGTGCAGCTGGTCATCGATGCTGAATTTGCCCGCACGAATTGACCCTCCGGACGTGGACGATAATCGAGAGTGGGGAGAGGGAGGGTGAGGTGGCGGCCGTTGCAACCCGGGGCTTCAAAGCGACGGGTCTGATCAGCAGGACAGGCGCGCTTCTGACATCTACTGGGTAGATACCATGACGATCTGGACACTATTGACGTTCACCGTGCGGCACGATTGATACTGCTCTTTCAAGCGGACGTAACTTACTGCAGTTTTCGGATAGCGTTCCGACTGACTTGCTTGATCGTGCAAAAGCGCTCATCGGAGCGTGGCGCGACACCGGGCGTCCAATAGTTTTCGCCAATTTTCACTCTCGGTTCTAACCACGAATCGGTCTATGAAAACAATTTTCTCACAGTAAATATCAAGAAGACGGGATTATTTCGCGAGCCGACGCCCGTAACTGGACTTGATGCGGCCGGGGTAGCGAGCAGTGGCGTGCTGCTATCTAGTATGGGCTGGTCCAGCGATGCCGACTATCACATCCATATCCTGCGCGATTGCTGTTATGATCCGGACGCGCAAGCACACGAAGCATTGTTTCGAACCAGTTTTGCAACCCGCGCTCTCATTATCTAGCGCGGCATAGCCGCACGACGTTATCCACGAGGCACTCAGGGTTAGTCCGCAAGTCTTTATGTTTTGCGTAGGCTGCCGAGCGACTGCGTCCATCATTCCTCAAGCTGCGCAAGGTTTATCGTCTCCGCACGACTTGTCACAATGCCGCTTTTAGGCGGCTTCATTCGAAGGCTCCTGACATTTTATTGACGTCGACTTGACTGACATCGCCGCGGAGCAAGGGCAAACACACCGCTGAGTTCCGTCGCTTCGTGGATACCTTGTAGCAAGCTTGCGCAGCTTGGACGGTACTTCCTCTCATTGAGTGATGGTGACTTGAGCCGGGCGTCTGATTTTAGGTGAGAAGAACCAGTTGCCATGGTTGCCGGCAGGACTCAGACTGTGCGCAGCCTCGCGGGCAAGTGTGGCGGAGGGTTTTGGGGCAGCATGGCGGCTGAGGTGAGCATCGCGGTTCTGCCGCCGGACGTGGACCAGACTTCGCCGGCGGCGCGGCGCGTGATGCGGATCGCCGGCGAGGCGCTGCCGCCCGAACTGGCCCATCTCGCGACCGGGGCACTCGGCGATGCCCTGGCGAAGGCTGTCAACTACTCTCAGCGGTCCGTGTCGCCGACCACCGAGAAAATCTACGCCGACGATTGGAACGCCTTTCGCGACTGGTGCCTCGATCATCGAGCACCCTATCTGCCGGCACCCCCCGCGATCGTCGCCGCCTATCTCGCGGGACGCGCGGCGACACTCGGGCGCAGCGGATTGCGCCTGGTGCTCGCCGCCATCGCCTTCCATCACCGCCGCGCCGGCCATCTCTGGTCGTCCGGCGATCCCGTCATCGCGACCGTCATGCGCGGCATCCTGCGCGAGCAGAAGCGCCCCGTGCGGCCGGCCGCCGCCATCACCTCGACGGAAATCCGCCTGCTGCTGAGCGGCTGCGGCGACGATCCTGGAGGGGCCGCCGGACTGCCGGGCCTGCGCGATCGGGCACTGCTGCTGACCTGCTTCGCCGGCGGTCTGCGGCGCTCGGAACTCGTGGGGCTCGACCGCGAGGATGTCCGCTTCACGCCGGAGGGGCTGGTGCTGCGCATCCGCCATTCCAAAGGCGACCAGGAAGGCGAGGGGGCCGATGTCGGGATCGCCCGTGGCAGCCGGCCGCATACCTGTCCGGTGCGGGCCATGGAGATCTGGCTGCGCCGTGCCGGCATCACCTATGGCGCGATCTTCCCGCGGCTGACCGCGGCGGGCACCAATGAAGGGCGGTTGACCGGCAATGGCGTGTGGAAGATCCTCCGCCGTCTGGCGGCGCAAGTCGAAATGGTGGTCGATGACGGCGAGCGCCTCTCGCCGCATGGCATGCGCGCCGGCTTCATCACCGAGGCCTATCTGAACGGCGCGCTCGACGAGCAGGTGATGGCGCATGCCCGGCAAAAGGACGTCAACACGACGCGCCGCTACCGCAAACGCGCGAAAACCGTCGCCGCCAGCCCCACCAAGCTGCTGGACCTCTGACGGTGACCGAGACGCCCGCCGAGGCTCGCACGCAGGGCCGCGGAGGTTTCGTGCGGGGCGGGGACGCGCTGGCACCGCCGCAAACCGACTGGCTGCGGCACGATCTCGTGGTCACCGGACCGCCCGAGGATGTCGCGGGCCTGCGGCGGGCGGCGGAAGGGGCGGGAGCCACTCCCTGGCATTTGCCGGACCTCGATCTCGCTGAGGAGGATCGCGTGCTCGCCTTGGTCAAGCCGCCGGATGGTTCGCCCGGCTTGCGGATCGCCGCTGCCCGGGTGCTGGCGCGGCAATTGCGCACGGCCGTCGAGGATCATCAGCAGCGGGTGATCGCGGCGGCTGGCCGCAGTAGCACCTGCCCGTTCGACCTGTATGCGCTGCTGCCCGTGCCCTATGCGCACCTCCGGCAGGGACCCGACGACCCCGCGAGCATCGCCTGGCTCCGGCGGCACTGGGGTACGATCCAGCCGCTGCGCCATGTCCGCCGGCGTGAGGATCCGCCCGATCGCCGGCGGCGGCACTCGGCGCGTCTGCAATATGATTTCTGGTCGGCGGATTGGACGCCCTGGGCGGCGTTTGCGAGCCTCGGCCAGCGTTGGCCGGCTTTGGTCTTCGACCTCCGCCCCGATTATCGCGATGGCTGACGTCGAGCCGACGACCGGCGCGGCCAGCGATCCGCTCTGGGATGATTGGGAGGCGCCGCCGCGGCGGCCGAGCAGCCCGGTGCTGCATCTTGATGGGTTCGACGGACCGATGGACATGCTGCTCGACCTCGCCGAGCGGCAGCGGATCGATTTTGGCCGCATGTCGATCCTGGACCTCGCCGAGCAATTCGTCGCGGCCATGGCGCGGCTCGCCGATCGGGTGACGCTCGAGCAGCGGGCCGACTGGCTGGTTGTGGCGACACGGCTGGTGCTGCTGCGCTCGCGCTTGCTCTTCCCCGACAGTCCGGAGGCCGCGGCGACAGCGGAACAGGATGCGGCGGCCGAGCTGCGTCGCCTCAAAGATATGGTGGCGATGCGAGCGGCTGGGGCCTGGCTGCAGCAGCGGCCGCAGCTTGGCCTGGATGTCTTTGTCCGGCGGCCACCGACCGTGCCGCGTGAGGGCGGCTATGTCGCGCTGATGGAAGCCTGCCTGGTGGTGCTGCGCGGCACGGAAGGGCGGCCGGAAGAGGCGCCGCTTTACCGGCCGGCCATTCCGGATCTCTGGCGCGTGGTGGACGCCTTGGTGCGGATCCAGTTGCTGCTCGTCGAGCACCCGGCGGGCGGCGACCTCGCGGCCTTTTTGCCGCCTGTCGCCGAGGAGGCTACGGACCGCCCGCTTCGCGCACGGGCGGCGGTGGCGAGCACCTTTCTGGCGGGCCTGGAGCTCGCGCGCGAAGGCACCCTAACCTTGGCGCAGCAGGTTCCGTTCAAAACACTGCAGCTTGCGATGGCGTGGACTGTGGCGTCTTCGGCTTCCGGGACGACACACCAGACTCTCTGAAGACATCAAGCGCGGGTCGCGCCGCGGTGCATTCGACAGCCGCCTCCATGTCGATAACGAACGGGATTACGTCGTCAACAAGCTTATGCCATCCGCCCTTCACGAGACCAACTTGCAGTCTCTCTTAGTCTGGCATGGTTGCGATACTGTGGTGGTGACGGGAGGCTCCACATCAGGCTGCGCGTGCGCGACCGTGGTGGATGGGCTATGGCGCGGCTATCGGATGATCGTGCCCGAAGCATGCGTCGCCGATGTACATGCAAGCCCCCACTTCGCTAGTCTGCACGACATGCACAAGAAATATCCGGATGTGCTTCGAGTCGCCGAGGTGTTGGCGTTCTACAAAAGCCTAAGCTAACTGGTCGGTGAGAGTCGCGCGTTAAGCCAAACCGCCGCCTGTGCGAGAGCATCCCTTGCTTCTTGGAGGTCGCGCGAGAAGAGGTGTCAAACATGCATCATGCCAGGCCGAATCTCGAGAGAAGCGGGAACGCCTTCCAACGCCGCCAGTTTCGCGAGACGGAAAGCGTCGTCGAGCAGGATTTCCTTCGCCGAAACCCGAATCAAAAGCGGAGGAAACTTTGAGAAATTGCCAGCGTTCGAATGGGCATATGGATGCTCGATCGCAGCCCCCGCGAGACAGATGTCGCGTGACCCGCCCAGCGTCGATGCAAATACCATCGGGTCCGTATCGGCGTTGCTGTCAATCGCATTCCAACGACCAGACCGCCGCCTGCGGAATCACCGGCAATGCCGATTGCCTCGGGTGGAAATCCTTAATCCAGCAGATACCGGTAGGCTGCGACGGCGTCTTCGACGGCGGCAGGGAAAGGATGCTCGGGCGCCATACGGAAGTCGATGCTGAGCACGGTACAGTCAAAACTCTCGGCAAAGGCGGGGGCCAATGGCCGATGGCTTTCGATGGATCCGCAGACATAGCCGCCGCCGTGAAGATAAAGGACGGCGCGCTGAGGTGTCAGCTCCGCACTTTGCAGCCATTCGGCCTTCATCGCGCCGGTCAAGGTGGTCGCCTGATGCAGCGTGTCTGGAATTGCGAAGTCATCCGCGTGGCTATACCAGCCTGCCCGAGCGCTCTCGACGGAGAAAGTCGGGGCAGGCCCGCACCGGCCTGGAGACGGTTGAGTATTGCCTCAAGCTCCTGCTGGTTCACGCTTCAGCCGCGGCGACAAAAGCCTGATCGAGAAGAATGGCGCGGGCCAGCAAGCGACGGTCGGAAAAGCGCGGGCCGGTGAGGGTCAGTCCCAGTGGCATGCCAGCCGGGCTGCGCATCGCGGGCAAGTTGACACAGGGAGCATGGAGCAGCGTCCAAATCTGGTTCATGACCGGACTGTCGGCACCCACACCGCTCGGTGCCTCGCCGGGAGCGCTGGGCGTGACGATCACATCAAAGCCGGAAGCGATCTCATCGAATTCCGTGCAGCAACGGGCCGCGAGATCGTAGGCGGCGAGCAAATCTTGGCCACACTCTCGATCTGCACGGCATCCCAAATTCTCGCGACCTCATCGGTTCTTTGACTTACGACAATCCCGCCTACCTTGGCGACCAAGCTTTCAATCCACACCTATTGGATCGGCTATCAGGTCGGCCTGATCTACTTCTCCGGCATCTTCGCGTCTTCCGTCGCCGGACGCCTGGTGAAGCGTGGGGGGTAGCGAGGCTCAACCAAATTGCGTTGCTTTGCGCTTCCGTCGGGATGCTGGGCCTGGCTACCGGATCCCTCCCGGTCATGATCGCGGGTTCGCTGCTCATCGGTATTGGATACGCGTTTAACAATCCCTGCTCATCGCATATGCTGCATGGGCAGACACCAGCCCGCCTGCGCAACATCATCTTTTCGATCAAGCAAGCAGGGGTTCCAGCGGGAGGAGTATTGGCCGCGCTTGCGATCCCACCTCTCACGGAAGCTTTCGGCTTCCATATCGCGCTGGCGCTGAGCGCCATCCCTTGCCTGTTGCTGGGCATGTTGTTGGAATCCTGCGAGATTGGTGGGATGGCGACCGGAAGCCGGAAACCCGGGTTGGGGGCCGCGCAATCTGGGCGGGTCAGGTCCTTATCTGGTCCCGGCCGAGCCTTCGCGCGATTTCCCTGCTCGGCTTCTTCTACTCAGAAATCCAGTTGAGTGTTTCGGCTTTCACCGTTGCGATGCTGGTCACCGATCTCGGCTGGACTCCGATCCGGGCGGGCGGCGTTGCCGCGGTTGTGCAGGTGTGCGGTGCGGTGGGCCGTATCTCCTGGGGGATTGTCGCCGACGTGCTGGGTGCCGGCTTCCTGGTTCTCTCCGGCCTGGGCGTGGCGAGCGGCCTTCTGCATCCTGATTTTGTGGAGCGGCAGCTTGGTCGTCGGAGCGGAGATCGCCGTCCTTTGCGTTCTCGGCGCTTGCGCTGTGGGTTGGAACGAGATGGTCCTGGGTCCATTGGCCGTGCGCTTGACGTAGCCGACACCGTGGCAGCGGAGAACTGGGCGCGATGGCAAAAGGCAACCCAGACCTGGAACCGATGCTGACCTGATCATCAGGCTGGCAGTGGCAGGGCGAGACGGTCCTTGGCGTAAGAACCGCTGAACTCGCGATGTGCAGACGCTCGACCGCCTTCGTCCGCGAGGGTCGTCAGGTCGGCAGCGCCAATTTGTCCTGTGTCTTCGTCTCAAAGTCAGTGGCGTCATGACGTTCATGCAACTGGGACGAAGGTTCTCCAAAGATGCGGTTGACCATACGACCGCGACGGACCGCCGGCCGTTCGCCAATTGTGTCCGCCCAGCGCCGCAGATTCCCGTAATCCTGAACTGACAGAAACTCGGCAGCTTCATAAAGCCAGCCATTCACCAGACCACCATACCACGGCCAAACCGCTATATCCGCGATGGTGTAATCGCTTCCCGCCAAATACTCGGTTTCAGCGAGGCGGCGGTCGAGCACGTCGAGTTGGCGTTTCACCTCCATAGCGAATCGATCGATGGGGTATTCGAACTTCGACGGCGCATAGGCATAGAAATGGCCGAATCCTCCCCCTAGATAAGGTGCACTGCCCATTTGCCAAAACAGCCATGATAGGCATTCGGCCCGCCCCGGGCCGCCGGGTGGCAGGAAGGCGCCAAACTTTTCCGCCAGATAAAGCAAGATCGCACCCGACTCGAATACCCGGACCGGCGTCGGACCACCACGATCGATCAACGCTGGTATTTTTGAGTTTGGATTGGCCGCGACGAAACCGCTTCCGAACTGATCGCCGTCGCCGATTCTAATCAGCCAGGCGTCGTATTCCGCGCCGTGATGGCCAAGAGCCAGCAATTCCTCGAGCAGCACCGTGACCTTCACCCCATTCGGCGTTGCCAGTGAGTGGAGCTGAAGGGGATGGCGACCAACCGGCAAGTCCTTGCCATGCGTCGGTCCCGCGATCGGGCGATTGATATTCGCGAACCGGCCACCGTTCGCCTTGTTCCAGGTCCAGACTTTCGGCGGCGCATACTCTGAATCAGCCATATTAAACCTCCAGGCGTTGAACAGCGGCAGTCGTGCGTTGAACATGACGAGCACGGTCGAGCATCCGGGACTGCCTCCACCCGAAGCGCTGCGCCACTCCGCATTCGGCCAACTCTCCGCGTGGAAGTTTGATGCGAACAAAAGGCATAGTGGCTATGTCCTGTCGTCTAAATGAGCGCGATCGGCGAACTCAGCGCTTTTCTTGCGTTGCTACCGAACCAGTACTGCTTGGCATAGACGCTTTTGCGCCGGAAGTCGTGGGTGAAGCCCGGGTTATTGCTTAATAGTAGCAAACAGAGTATTTCTTATATGGTAAGATCTGTCAAAAATATGAAACGGCTCTGCTCGAGGAGTTTGGGATGCGCCCTCCAAGCAGACGTAGTTAAAGGCCAATGTTGTGCCCCGGGACAAATCCTTCAGCGAGTCGGTCGGCAAAGAATTCAGAGAGCCGGAGAAGTGACATCCAAAAATAGCGAAGCCCGCGCGGGATTTCCAACATTCTCGTACGCTGGCGTCCCCAAAGGGCAAAAGTACGAGGCATGGCGCGAGGAATTTTGCCGGCGCTTCTGCCAGCTCGATGTCGAGCCGGGCACGGCCGAGCGAATCGAATGCACAGTTGAGGTGACCAAGATTGGCTCGCTGTCATTTGGAGCAGCCCAGGGCACATCCGGCAGCTTCTTGCGTACCCCGGACCTTCTCTCCGACGGCTGTGATGACCTTGTGCTGGTCACTGCGGTAACGGGTGATATCCTTACCGTCCAACGAGGACGCACTGTCGAGCTTCGGCCGACGCAAGCGTGCCTGATGTCCTTGGACGATGTAGCCGAGTGCGGTCTTAGCCAGGGAGCCCGATTTACCGCCCTTCGCATCCCGAGGCGCGAGCTAGTCGGCATTTGTGGGGAGGCGGAGGACAAGCTTTCCAAGCCGCTGGCGGGGAGCCTCCGCATACGCGAGATCGTTGCTGATTATTTCGCGCTCTGTGCAGCGAAAGCCGCTTCGCTTGACGCTCTCGGCCAGCACACGATGGCACGGCACATGACTGAACTTGTGGGGTTGCTGCTGAGAACGGATGTCAACGAGGCGATGCCGGCATTGCAGGACGGCTACGCCGCGGCACGCCTGCAGCTTATTCAAACTCAGATGCTCAAACGCCTTAGCGACGGCAATCTGACCATCCATTCGCTAGCTCGGCTAGTCGGGCTAAGCCCAAAGCAAATACAACGGTTATTCGGCGCAACCAATTTTACCTTCTCGGAGTTCTTACTCGAACAACGTCTGCTATCGGCGCACCGCCAGCTTTCCGCCGCAGGCGCCCGTGGAGATAAGATAAGCGCCATCGCATACGACGTCGGATTCGGCGACTTGTCCTACTTCAATCGGAGTTTTCGCAGCAGGTTCGGCATGACACCCTCCGAATGGCGTAATGCCCAGCCGGCACAGTAACAACCATTCTGGTTCGGAATGGACGACGGTCCCGAGCCTCGATAGGCCAGCTACTCAGGCTGCCGCGCAGTGCTACGCAGTGCGCACTCAACCTCCAGCGGGCGAACTCACCGATCGCATCGGGAGTAAAGACGTGTCCTGCTGAGCAATACGATTGTCCGCCAAATCCAAGACGCCAGTCGGAAGACATTGTGTATTGCGTGCAGCTCCAGCAGCTTTCTTGCCCGGGCGATTGAGGGAGAGAGAACTTGTCAATCATGGCAACATGCCATGCCGGTGCTCGTGTCAACGCGCGCGCCCGCGTGAGAGATGACCTCACCTTTGCTAATCGTGGCGGAGGATTGGCAAGGCCTGGCGTGTCGGTGATCGAGCCCGTAATGCCCAGGGCCAACACCGGCGCAGGAGATCGGCCAGACCAAACCATATCGCGTACACTGGTGCAATCCGTTGTCCCGAGTTCGTTTGCAAATCCTCTAGCGCCGGGTCCCGTATTACAGCACGATTCAATCGCAGTATCGGCAACGGCAACGGCAACGGCAACGGCTCCGGCGTTCGAGACTACAATCTTGCCACATCTCAATGCCGCTTATGACCTAGCGCTTTGGCTAACACGTGACTCGGTCGAGGCAGAAGACACTGTTCAGGATGCCTGCGTTAGGGCTCTACGATATTTCTGCTCATTCCGCGGTGAAAGTGGGAGAGCTTGGCTGCTGAAGATTGTCCGTAATACAGCCTATGTTCGACTGAGGTCTCGCAACACGGTCGCAGAGGTCGCGTACGGGAATTTCGGAAGTGAATTTAACGACGGGGACATCGGCTTAGACCTTGCAGACCCTAATCCAGGACCGGAGGCCACTCTCTCGAGCGCCCAGGAATTCGCACAGCTGAGGGCGGTGATGTCGGAGCTTCCGATCGATCTGCGCGAATGCCTCATACTTCGTGAGATGAGGGAGCTTACGTATAAAGAAATAGCTTGGATCACGGATGTCTCGATTGGCACTGTGATGTCGCGTCTGTATCGAGCGCGTCGCCTATTGATGGCGTCATGGAGTCGGCCCGACTTATCGACGGTGACAGCGCTTTTGTGATCTTTGAACGACGGACAAGATCGAGTGCGAAGCGAACGCACAATTCGGCTGAAGGGAATAAGAGAGCATGCCGTTCGTACGGAAAGTTTACGCTGCGTTTTTCGATGTATCGACTTTCATAAGACGAAGGCGCCGCGAGACAGGTCATTTTGAAAGTCTATGGGGTGCCGTTATGCGGGCGAGGCGGATATCCCGTGAGCGGGGGCAGCTTTTAGAGATGAGCGCCCGCATGCTCGCTGACATCGGCCTTTCGCCTGGCGATGCGCAGATGGAGGGCTCTCGATCCTTTTGGGACATACCGGCCTCGAAGACCCAGACCTCCCTTAGCTGCGATGACTCGCCCTCGCGCAGTCGAAGCCAAGCGCAAGGTCGGGAGGAGACCCGATGAAAAGTAGCACGTCCCGTGGCGTTGGTGCAGTCCTGCTCCTACCTCCGACGCGAACCGCTGGTTCGAGGGTCACTGATTTGATTTTAGCGCGGACTGGGGCATGATAAATTGCCGTGTTCTAGAAGTCGAGCTAAATAGAACCTTGTCCTAGACCTGGGCCGCCATGGCTCTCGGGAGCGTTGTCACGTGGACGCTTCCGCTTCGGGCACAGGCACGCATCTGCGAATGGAGCATGCCGGGTTCCGTACGGATCAGGAGCAGGCGTACCAGGGAGCAAAATACGGGTGGCAACAGTTCCTGGCTAAGCTCGGCGAGGTTTTGGCGGGGACAGGCCGAAGCGAGCCGCGAGATAAAGGTAAATGAAAAGACGACATACCGCTCGATATCTTCGGGTAACGTGATCTGGTCAGAACTAGGAGCTTCACGGCCAGCCTCCGCGTTCCGCGCCGCGCCGAATTTTCCGTGCAGGCCGCAACGTTCGGCCTCGAGGTTGTTGAAGGTCTTGTATCAATCCGGATAGTCAGGCGTGAGATTGGCGCTCTATAGTGGCGGACAGATTTAGCGGGAAGATCGTCATTTCCATAGGCTCGCTTGACCCATTTACGGCTGCGGCGGTTGTGGTAGCCACGGCGGCCACAGACGCAGTTTACGTTATGTTTACGTCGGCTGTCTTGGCACGACGGCGGGTCGCTGCTGCGAGCTGGAGCAGCTTCTGGTATCTGTTGTCCTCCTACGCTGTGATCAGCTATACGGGAAATTGGGTCTATGTGTTTTTTGCGGCCTTGGGGTCTTGGGTTGGAGCCTATGCATCCATCACTTTTCTTCGGCGACACCCTACCGTTTCGCCAGCAGGAGGCGCCTTAGATAAGAAATGAGCGTGGAGGGTCCAGGATAGAGCACAACTCCAAAAGAATGAGTTTTTCCCTTCCGCGGCAGGATCAGAGGACTTTGCCCGGGTTGAGAATGCCGTTGGGATCGAACATCGTCTTTGCGGAACGCATCACTTCCATTTCCACCGCGTGCTTTACGCCGGGGAGAAGCACACGTTTCGACTGTCCTATTCCATGTTCGGCCGAGATCGACCCATTGTATCGAGCGACGATTTCATGGACCACGACATTCACCTCCTCCCATCGCGCCAGAAAGGCTTCCTTGTCGCCGCCTAAAGGCTGGCTGACGTTGAAGTGGATATTGCCGTCGCCAACGTGACCGAAGGGAAGAACGCGCGCTCCTGGCACGAAGCGCTCGACGGCCGGAATGGCTTCGGCCAGGAAACGCGCGACATCCGAGACGGGGACGGAGACGTCATGCTTGATCGAACCTCCTTCACGGCCCTGCACTTCCGACATGCTCTCACGCGGTCGCCACAGGGCCTTGGCTTGTTCGATCGAGGCGGCCAGTACCGCGTCGAGCACGAGGCCTTGCTCCATGGCATCGCTCAACAGCGTCTCCAGGACGGTATCGATCCCGCTGTCGGTGCCGGAAGAAATCTCGATCAGGACATACCAGGCATAGGCGGTCGCGAGCGGATCGCGCGAGCCCAGATCATGCTTAATCGCAAGTTCGATGCCGAACCGTGGCATGAGTTCGAAAGCGGTAAGAGTGGCGCTGTTCTGCGCCTGCGCGATTTGCAGCAGGGCGAGTGCCGCCTCCGGGTCGGGCACCGCGACGAAGGCGGTCGCGACTGAGCGAGGGCGCGGGAAGAGCTTCAGGACGGCGGCCGTGACCACGCCCAAAGTACCCTCGGAACCGACGAACAGGCCGCGAAAATCGTAGCCCGTATTGTCTTTCCTCAAATGCCGCATGTTGCGCCAGAGGCGTCCGTCCGCGAGTACAACCTCCAGACCAAGCACAAGGTCTCGCATATTGCCGTAGGCAATGACGCCTGTGCCGCCAGCGTTGGTGCCGATATTGCCGCCGATCGTGCAACTCCCTTCCGATGGGAGCGACAGCGGAAACAGCCGATTGGCGGATTCCGCCGCTTCGCGGACCCGTTGTAGCGTAACGCCGGCCTCAACATCGATGGTGTTGCCGATTGGATCGATGGCACGGATAGCGTTCAGGCGGGCCAGTGACAGGACGATCTGGTGGCCGGATCCATCTGGTACTTGTCCGCCGACGAGGCCGGTATTGCCGCCTTGAGGGACGATCGCGGTACGTGTCGTGTTCGCGAGGGCCAGAATCTGTTGCACTTCCGCTGTGGAACCTGGCCGCAGCACGAGGGCGGCCCTACCGTGATATCGGTCACGCGGCTCCTCGACGAAGGGCTGCTGGTCTGAACGCTCGCGTATCGCATATCGGCCTCCGACAATCGCGGAAAACTGGGCAAGAAGATCGTCAGGTGGCATTGTCATGACGAGACGTTCGCAGTCCTAAATCTGAGGCCGACGACCGCGGTCTTCGGCCGACCGGTTAGCGCAAAATAGAAACTTCAGCTCGGGCCTTTGAAGATACGGTCGCAGGCATTGCTAAGGTGTTGACGCATCGCGGCCTTGGCGACTTCCTGGTCGCCCGCCTCAATCGCATTGTAGATCATCACATGCTCGGTCTGCACACCCTGGATGTGTTCGGCCGTTCGTGACATCGACAATGTGCGCGCGAGATCGATGGTGAATTCGATTTGCTGGCGCATCGCCATCATCGCCGACACGAACCACTCATTGGCGGAGGCGCGGGTTACCGCCATATGAAAGCGAAAGTCCACGTCCCCACCAACCATTTTGGCTTCGATCATGGTGCCAAGTCCGATGAGGCTTTCGCGGATGATGGAAAGATCTTCCGGCGTGCGGTTGCCGGCGGCATGACAGGCCGCCTCCCCCTCAATCGCGATGCGGAAGGCATAGCATTTCGCGATCTGTTCCAGACTGCTGATCGGACCGAAGGCGATACGCGCGGCGAGTTCTAGATTGGCCGGGGTTTTCTTGACGTAGCTGCCAGACCCGCGCCGCGAGATGATCAAGCCCTCGTCGCGGAGGCGGGACAGGGTTTCGCGCACGACCGGGCGCGAAACCCCGAATTGCTGCGCGATTTCCGTCTCCGCGGGCAGCCGGCTCCCATCTGTGAGCTCCCCACGGTCGATCAGGCCGACAAGCGCGTCGTACAGCTCGTCACCAAGGCGCCGCGATGGCCGAATGACTGCCACAACCTCTCCCCAAGCCATCAACTTGACAGACAACTCGTCCGAAAAAGTCGGCTCTGCCGCAATCCAGCGGTTATTTGCTTGACACAGTTACAGCTTCTGAACAACCCTATCCTGGTCATACGCCAGAAAAACATGGCGTGAAGGAGGGATATCCAAGATGGAGGTCGTGCAAGAAGCACGTTCCCGAACTGAGACTTCGCGCCTGCTGGAAATGGCCGGCATTTCCAAACGATTCGGCGGGACACAGGCCCTCAGGGACGTGTCGCTCACGGCTTGCCGCGGCGAAATCGTGGCTCTGCTCGGAGAGAACGGCGCAGGCAAATCCACGCTCATCAAAATCATGGCGGGGGTCGTGGCACTTGATTCCGGCAGCATTGCCTATGCGGGCCGCGACTACACCACCTCCGCGCGGCAAATGCCGATTTCGTTCATCCATCAGGATCTTGGCCTGATCGAATGGATGACGGTCTCCGAAAATATTTGCCTGTCGCTTGGCTATCCCAAACGCTACGGCCTGCTCAACTGGTCCGATTCCCGCAAGCGCGCGGCCGAGGCGCTGAATCATCTAGGCGTTGACATCGACCCGGACGACCGGGTGCAGAATCTCAATCGCACGGAAAAATCGCTGGTCGCTATTTGCCGCGCTCTGGTGACGGAGGCGGAGCTTCTGGTTCTGGACGAACCGACGGCCAGTCTGCCGGCTGACGAGGTTGCCCGGCTATTCACCGTCCTGCGGCGCTTGCGGGAGCGTGGCGTCGGAATGATCTATGTCTCCCATCGCCTCGATGAGGTCTTCGAGATTGCGGACCGCATGGTCGTTCTGCGCGACGGCCAAACGGTCGGAGACCGTGCCGTTGCCGAGGTGACGCCGCATGATGCGATTCTGATGATCGTTGGGCGCGAGCCCTCGCAGATCTTCAGGCGTCCGGTTGAAAAACTCGGGCAGCCACGGCTAGCGTTAGAGGGCGTCTGCATCGATGACGTCGGTCCCATCGACGCGGAGTTCCGCGCGGGTGAGGTCGTGGGATTGGTCGGGCTCCGCGGTGCGGGGCACGAGGCCGTGGGCCGCAGCTTATTCGGCCTGTTGCCGATGACGGCGGGTGTTTCCAAGCTCGACGGCACCCCATTCGCGGCGGTTTCCCCACGCCAGGCAATGGCGGCTGGCATCGTGCTGGTTTGGGGCGACCGCACATCCGGTTCGATAGTGCCGACGCTGTCCGTGCGCGAGAATTTGTTTCTCAACCCGCCCGCGGCCGGACACGGACTTTTCAAATATCTCTCGCCCTCGAAAGAGACATCCGCCGCGATAAAGCTCGGCGGGAGCGTCCATCTTCGGCCCAATGCACCGACCATGGCGATCGAGGCCCTGTCGGGCGGCAATCAGCAGAAGGTCGTCGTCGGACGTTGGCTGCATCTGCGCGGCAAGGTCTACATCTTTGAAGACCCGACGGCGGGAGTCGATGTCGGCGCCAAGGCCGAGATTTATCGGCTGTTCAATGAGGTCGTTGAACAGGGCGCCTGTATCATAGTGGTCTCAACGGATTTCGAGGAAGTGGCGAATGTCTGCCACCGTGCGCTCGTCTTCGACAGAGGCAAGGTCGTTGCTGAATTGCATAGCGACGACCTCTCCGTAGGCTCCCTTCTCGCTGCTGCCTCGGCGCGCGTGGGCCCTGTCGAAACGCTCTCTTCCAGTCACGGGTGAGGCCATGCAATCCCTGGAATCCAATGCGCTCGAGCCGACCCGATCCGAACTCAAGGGCCTTTCGCGGATCGAGGTCATCCGCCGGCTCTTGCCCGTTTACGGTTTGCCGGTTCTGACGGTCATTCTGATCGTCGTCTTTTCCATTCTCTTGCCCGACACATTTCCGACCATGCTCAATGTGCGGTCCATCCTGAGCGATAAAGCGATCATCGCTTTGCTATCGCTGGCCGCGATGCTGCCTATGATGGCGGGGCGTATCGATCTCACGGTCGGCTACGGCATCGTGCTCTGGCATATCCTGGCGATCAGCTTGCAAACCCAGTACGGCTTGAGCTGGGAAGTCGCGGTCGTGCTGGTTCTTCTGGCCGGGGCGTTTTGTGGGCTGATCAATGGACTCCTCGTCGAGATCGCAAAGATCGACAGCTTCATAGCGACTTTGGGTACTGGCACAATTATTTACGCGCTCGCTTTGTGGCATACCGGCGGCCAGCAGGTGATGGGCCATCTTCCGCGCGGCTTTCTCGAAATCAACGGAACCTGGTTTGTCGGCCTGCCCATCACCGCCTTCTACGTCCTGGCGCTTGCTGTTCTGCTCTGGATCGTTACCGAGCGGCTGCCGATGGGCCGGTTCATCTATGCGATCGGCGCCAATCCGCGAGCCGCCGCTTTGAACGGCATTCCGGTCCGCGGCTATGTGATCGGCGTGTTCGTCGCATCCAGCACATTGACCGCTTTCGCCGGCATCGTGCTTGCCAGCAAGTTGAGAATCGGACAGGCGAGCGTCGGGCTCGAATATCTCTTGCCGGCTCTCGTCGGGGCTTTCCTCGGATCGACGACGATCAAGCCGGGCCGTGTCAATGTCTGGGGGACGCTGGTTGGCGTGCTGATCCTGGCCGTGGGCATCTCGGGTATTCAGCAGTTTGGCGGGGCTTTCTTTGTTGAGCCACTGTTCAACGGAGCCACGCTTGTCGTCGCGATCGGCATCGCCGGATACGCGCAACGCCGGCGCTCGGTGACCCGCCGGAGGGATTCCAATCCGGCAACGTAAACTCTCAATGGCCGCGCCCAATCGATAATGACGGCCTTTCAATGAAAGACGGAGGAATACATGTCTCTGAATCACTGCCGACTGACTGGGCTTCTCCTCGCCTCTGCCGCGTTCATTACCATGACGGCATCCTTCGCGATGGCGGATGATGCGTATATGACATCAGCCAAAGACTATATCGCGAAGGTTACCGCCTCCGCGCCACCCTGGAGCGGACCCACCACCGGCCCGAAGGATGTTGGACATAAGCTCGTC
The DNA here is from genome assembly GCF_009766125.1 of Acidisoma sp. S159. NCBI lineage: Bacteria > Pseudomonadati > Pseudomonadota > Alphaproteobacteria > Acetobacterales > Acidocellaceae > Acidisoma > Acidisoma sp. S159. The sequence continues at coordinate 252,397 of NZ_LMUG01000007.1, read as the reverse complement.
GTTTATGTCGCCACGGACGAACGCAACGGCGGTGTGAAAGGCGTCAGCGATGGCGCGGCGGAAGCCGCGAAGGTCATGGGTTGGACCTATCGAACACTGGACGGGCAGGGCTCGGTTTCCGGCCGTGCAACAGCCATGAGCCAGGCGATCGCCCTCAAGCCAGACGGAATCATCCTGGGCTCGGTCGATGCCGCTGAACAGGCACCGTTGATCGAGCAGGCAGTCCAGCAAGGCGTCAAGATTGTCGCTTGGCACTCCGGACCCAAGCCGGGCAAGCTGGATAACTCTCCGATCTTCACCAATATCACGACAGATCCGCTGGATGTCGCCAAGGCCTCCGCGCTCTATGCGGTGGTCGACTCGGGTGGCAAGGCCAATGTCGTGCTGTTCACAGACAGCATTTATTCCATCGCGACAGCTAAGACCAACGCCGAGGCCGCGGTTCTCAAGGGCTGTGCCGGGTGCTCCATCCTGGCGATTGAGGACACGCCGCTGGGCGACGTCTCCAACCGCATGCCGCAGCTGACGACGTCGTTGCTGTCGAAGTTTGGCACGAAATGGACCTATTCGATCGGCGTCAACGACCTCTACTACGACTTCATCGCGCCGTCCTTGCAGGCGGCCGGTATCGCGGGTGACGGCTATCCGCGCAATATCTCGGCCGGCGACGGATCGAAATCAGCTTTCGAGCGGATCCGGGATAAGCAATATCAGATCGGCACGGTTGCAGATCCGCTTACGCTTCAGGGATGGCAATCCATCGATGAGATGAACCGCGCCTTCGCGGGACAGCCGCCGAGCGGATTCGTCAATCCGGTCCATCTTTTTACCGCTGCCAATATCGATGATGATGGCGGCAAGAATGGCTTATTCGAGCCCGCGAACGGCTACCGCGACGCCTACAAAAAGATCTGGGGCAAGTAAAACCGAGTCTGGGAGGGGCCGTTGCGCCCCTCCGGATTGCGGACGCCGCGCTTCACTCACAGGAGATGATGATGACGACTCTACCCACGCCGACTCATGCCCGCAATATGCGCCTCATCGGTCACAGTGACCAAGGCGGACGCGAAGACGGCGTGCAGATCATGATTCACCGCGGCTTCGCCTATATCGGGCATATTTTCTCAAAGGGCTTCAGCGTTCTCGATGTCTCGGATCCGAAGAATATCAAGCCGGTGAACTACATCGCGTCACCCTTCAATACCTGGAACCTGCATTTGCAGACGCATGAGGATCTTCTCCTCGTCGTTCATGCGAAGGATATGTTCGCGCAGCCCGAATTGGAGGACGAGAAAAATTACTACAAGGGCAAGGCTGATTTCCACGCCAAGGAGGCGGTGGCGGAACAGAACTGGTCGGCGGGTCTCGCGGTCTATGATATTTCGAGCCCGGCCAATCCCCGTCAGATTGGCTTCATGTCAGTCAAGGGCGGCGGGCTGCATCGTTGCTGGTATACTGGTGGACGCTGGGCCTATGCCTCCGCCCTGCTCGACGGTTTCAGCGATTACATCCTGATCACCATCGACATGAGCGACCCGAAGAATCCCGTCGAGGCTGGACGTTTTTGGCTGCCGGGCATGAATGTCGCGGCCGGCGAGAAGGCGAATTGGCCGGCGGAATTCGGCCGCTACGGGCTGCACCACCCCATCGTTAGTGGCGATACGGCCTATTGCAGCTGGCGGGACGCTTGTCTCGTTGTGGTGGATGTGGCCGACCGGACCAAGCCCAAGCTGATCACCCACAAGAGCTGGGCACCCCCGCTCGGCGGCGGCACGCACAATGCGCTCCCCCTGCCTAAGCGCGAGCTGCTCGTCGTAGTCGATGAGACCGTGCTGGATAACCGAGAGGACGGCGAGAAGCCGATCTGGCTCTTCGACAATCGGGTCAAGTCCAATCCGATCAGCATTTCTACCCTGCCGGAGCCGGATGATACGGATTATCTCGCGGTCGGCGGCCATTTCGGACCGCACAATATCCACGAGAACCGCCCCGGTAGCTTCGTTAGCGAAGACCTAATCTTTGCGACGTATCAGAATGCCGGTGTGCGCGTTTACGACATCAGGAACAAATTCCAGCCCAAGGAAGTGGGTGCGCTGGTGCCGCCTCCGCCCGCTCGAATGGTCGATCCCCGGCCAAACCGGGTCAAGGTTCTGCATTCCGCCGACGTTTTCGTCGATGCGAATGGGCTGATCTACGCAACGGACTTCAATGCCGGCCTCTACGTCATGGAATACACTGGCTGAACCGAAAGCAATCTTCATGCTGATCGATCTTCGAACCTATACCACCCGTCCCGGCACCTTGCAGAAGCAGCTTAAGCTTTACGCCGAACGCGGTTTTCCAGTGCAGCGCCGGCTCGCTGGGGACCCGCTGGCTTTTCTTGTGACGGAAACGGGGCCGCTCAATTCCTACGTTCACCTTTGGCGGTATGAGGATGCGGCGCATCGGGCGCAAATAAGGTCCACCCTTCAGGCGGATCCGGATTGGATCGCCTATCTCGCCGAAAGTGCCGAGGCGGGCAACCTTATCGCGCAAGAGAACAGGCTGATGGTGCCGGCGGCCTTCGCGCCGCTGCCACGATAGCGTAGGACGCCGAGGATACACAGCATGAAGAATTGCGAATGACCGTGCCGAATGCAGCCCCGCGTACCGGAGGCCAGCTCGTCGTCGATTGCTTGCTCGCGCAGGGGGTGGAGCACGTTTTCTGCGTGCCCGGGGAGAGTTTCCTGGCAGTTCTCGATGCCCTGCACGGCACGCCGATCGCCTTGACCGTCTGCCGCCAGGAAGGGGGCGCCACCATGATGGCGGACGCCGTGGGGCGGCTGACGGGCCGTCCCGGCATCGCAATGGTGACGCGCGGTCCGGGGGCGACGAACGCTTCCCCCGGCGTCCACATTGCCAGGCACGATTCTGTGCCCCTGATCTTGTTCGTCGGCCAGATCGCGCGTGACATGAAGGGGCGGGGCGCCTTTCAGGAGATGGATTTCAACGCGGTCTTCGGAACCATGGCCAAATGGGTGGTCGAGATCGAGGACGCCGCCCGCATTCCGGAAATCCTATCCCGCGCCTTCCACGTCGCCATGCAGGGGCGGCCGGGACCCGTCGTCATTTCCTTGCCCGAGGATATGCTGACGGATGTCGCGCTGGCCTTTCCGGGGGCCAGGGTTGAACCGGTGGAGACGGCGCCGAGCGCGTCTCAGCTCTCCGCGCTGCATTATCTGTTGGAGCAGGCTAAGAAACCCGTGCTGCTTTTGGGTGGCGCGGGATGGACGGTCGACAGCATCGCGCGGTTGCGTGGCTTCATCGAGCGCTACGACCTGCCGGTCTTCACGACTTTCCGCCGCGCGACACTTCTGAGCGGCGACCACCCGAATTACGGCGGCGAGCTTGGCATCGGTCCTAACCCGAAGCTGAGAGCGCGGATCGAGGCCGCCGATCTTGTGCTGATGTTCGGCACCCGCATGGCCGAGATTCCGTCACAGGGCTACACCCTGTTCGACATCCCCACGCCGCGGCAGAAAATGGTTCACGTCCATGCCGATGCGGCGGAACTCGGCCGGGTCTATCATCCGGCCCTCGCAATTCAGGCGACGGCGGTTGGGCTTGCCGAGGGCCTAACCTTACTTTCGCCTGTGCGGGACATTCCGTGGCGCAAGGAGACCCAGCAGGCGCGTGCGGATTTCCTCGCCTGGACCAGCATCGCACCCAAATTGCCGGGGTCGGTGCAATATGGCGAGGTCATGGTCTGGCTGCGCGATCGGCTGCCGCCGGACGCGATCGTGACCAACGGCGCCGGCAATTACACAATCTGGGTTCAGCGCTTTCTGCGTTTCCGATCCTTTGGTTCGCAGCTTGCACCGATCTCCGGTTCCATGGGCTATGGTCTGCCGGCGGCCGTTGGGGCCAAACGCATCCAGCCTGGGCGCATGGTCGTGTGCTTCGCGGGCGATGGGTGTTTCCTCATGAACGGCCAGGAATTCGCGACGGCCGTGCAATACGATCTGCCTATCATTGTCATTGTCGTCGATAATGGCATGTACGGAACGATCCGCATGCATCAGGAACGCCACTATCCCGGCCGCGTCTCGGGCACCGACCTCCGCAATCCGGACTTCGCGGGTTATGCGCGTGCCTTTGGCGGGCACGGCGAAAAAGTCGAGAGGACCGAGGATTTCGAGGCGGCTTTCGAACGGGCCTTTGCCTCTGGGCTGCCGTCGATCATTCACCTGATCGTCGATCCCGAGGCCCTCACGCCGGGCGCGAGCCTTTCCGCGATCCGAGAGAAAGCACTGCGGGATCAGGCGCTCGCCTCGGGCTGATCCACTTGTTTCCCTGGGAATACGGCTAGCCACTCGATTGAGAAGGTGGCTGTTCACGCCAGCGATAGTCCGAATACCTCCGCGAATCCTCGCAGCCCGCTCGGGGTGACCAGCACGGCGCGGCTGTCGCGCTCGCGCTCGATCCAACCGAGTTCGCCGCACCGCCGGCAGAGCGCGGCGCCTAATCTGCCCGCCAAATGCGGTCGGCGCTCGCTCCAATCGAGGCACGGACGGCACAACAGGCGGCGCGTGCGCCCAGAGGGCTCGGCCGCAATGCCAAACCGCTCAAGCCAAGCCAGGCCGCTCTGGGTGAGTTCACCCGCTTCGTCCCCGAGCACGACAATGTCTTGGGCGACTAGGCGGTCGGCGATTCCGACGCCGAGTTGCCCGGCCAAATGGTCGTAACACGTCCGCGCGCGACGCAGGTTCGGAGCGATCCTGGGTGTCGCGCGGCGACGCGGCTCGGCCGGATCGGCATTGTTGGCCACAACCATCATGCTTTCCAGCATGCGCGCGATCTCCGGGGAGGCGAGCCGGAAGTACCGGTGGCGCCCTTGCTTTGCGACGCTAATCAGGCCGCCTGCGACGAGCTTGGCGAGATGCTCGCTCGCGGTAGAGGCGGCGACGCCGCCCGACCAGGCGAGTTCGCTTGCCGTGAGCGCACGGCCGTCGAATAGCGCTGACAGCATATTGGCGCGGCCAGGGTCGCCTACCAGCGCGCCGATTTCGGAGATGGGAAGTCCGGCTGACATTCGGGCATCCTACGCCGACCTGCGCCAGACCGCACGCCCTGATGCTTCGGCCAGGACCGAAGCATCAGGGCGTGACAGGGCAGTGGAGGCCGCTACCAGATACCGGGATATCAGCAGCAAAGAGGGAACAATGTATACGCTCTGTATCCGCTACACGCTTGACCCGAACCGGATTGGCGGGTTCCGCACCTATGTCGAGAATGAGTTACCCGTCATCCGCGAGGCCGGCGGGCGCAACGTCGCCTACTACCTGCCGACGGATTTTGCCGGGCCGACCAACATCGGCTACGGGCTGATCGAGATTGAAACGATGGCCGAGTACGAGCGGTATCGCGAGGCGCTTGCCGAGGATCCGAACCATGCGCGCAGCGCGACCGCGCTAGCCGCGAGCGGCGCCGTGTTGAGCATGGAGCGATCGTTCATCCGTCGATACGGCGATGGTCATTAACATAGGGCGTGTGGTCCGCCGGGGAACACGCCTGGCAGTATTCGTAGAATGGATTGTGATGTGGCAGGCATGAGGTAAAACAGGATGCTACTCGTGTAGAGGAACCGGCATGGCGGAAGTGGTTTGCGCGGAGGCTCTGACGACCGCCACGAGAATCAGTCGCTGCCTCCTGCCATGTGCGATTTGTCGGTGTCTCAAGCGAAATAAAACTTGGGCTAGGGGACACGACGGGCCGAAATTCGTGCTATTCAGAAAGACGATCGGCCGGCGCAAGACTGGACTGTCAATGAGGTAGCTTGGCAGTCCTCCGCAGAGCCGGGCACGGCGCCGCGACCTACCGGTGCAGAGAACCATGGCCGACGACACAAAATCCGCCTCCGACGACAAGCCCCGCGTCCCTGTCTCCGAACCCCCGGCTGGGGCGGTTTTCGAACCCTATGAAAGCCCGGCAGGCGGGTGGGGTGCTCTACACGCAACCGCCAATGCGCTGCGAGAACAAAGCATCGTGCTCAAGGGCTCGAAGGCACTTCTGTCCATGAACCAGCCGGAGGGTTTCGACTGCCCCGGATGCGCCTGGCCGGACCCCAAACACACGAGTTCCTTCGAGTTCTGTGAAAATGGCGCGAAGGCTGTGTCCTTCGAATTGACCAAACGCCATGTCACCCGGGAGTTCTTCGCGGCTTACACGGTCACTGAACTCGCCAAACATTCCGACTATTGGCTTGAAGAACAAGGGCGGCTGACTGAGCCCATGCGATATGACGAAGCAACCGACCACTACGTTCCTGTCAGCTGGCAGCAGGCTTTCGAAACGGTGGCCAGGCATCTCCATGCGCTGGAGAGTCCCGACCAAGCCGATTTCTATACCTCTGGCCGTGCGTCAAATGAATCGGCCTTCCTGTACCAGCTCTTCGTGCGCCGCTTTGGCACGAATAATTTTCCCGACTGCTCAAACATGTGCCACGAGGCGACAAGCGTCGGGCTTCCCGAGAGCATCGGGATCGGCAAGGGGACCGTCCTTCTTGAGGACTTCGAGGCGACGGACGCCATCTTCGTCATTGGACAAAATCCCGGAACGAATAGCCCGCGGATGATGACCGAGCTCCGCAACGCCTCGCGGCGGGGTGCGCCGATTGTCGCCATCAATCCGCTGCGCGAGCGAGCCCTGGAGCGTTTTGCGGCACCGCAAGCCCCGATCGAAATGGTCACTTTTAGCGCGACCCGGATCGCGAGCGAATACTGCCAGGTGAGCGTCGGCGGCGACGTGGCGGTGCTCAAGGGCATCATGAAGTTTGTCCTCAATGCGCATGATGAGGCGTTGGCTGCCGGCGACCCGCCAGTACTGGATCTGCCCTTCATCCAAAAACACACGCTCGGTTTCGGGGAACTCGTCAAAGACATCCAGAACACTTCTTGGGACGACATTCTGCGCGTATCGGGGGTCTCGCGTGGTCAGATCGAGCGCATGGCGCGGATATACATTCAGGCCAAGTCGGTCATCATCTGCTTCGGCATGGGCCTGACCCAGCATAGACGCGGCACCGAAGCCGTGCAGCAGGTCGCCAATCTCCTATTGATGCGTGGCAATTTCGGTCGCCCCGGCGCAGGGATCTGTCCGGTGCGCGGTCATTCGAATGTGCAGGGCGACAGGACGGTCGGCATTGACGAAAAACCGAGCGCTGAGTTTCTTGGCCAAATCGAGAAGGCCTTCGGCTTCCGGCCACCCCAGCATCATGGTCATTCTGTCGTTGATTCGCTGCAAGCGATGATCGACGGCCGCTCGAAGGTATTCGTGGGTCTCGGGGGCAATTTTGCCGCGGCGACACCCGATACCGAGATCGTGCAGGCAGCAATGCGGCGTCTTTCCCTGACCGTCGGCATCAACACTAAGCTGAACCGAGGCCATATGGTTCATGGCCGCGAGGCTCTGATCCTGCCGTGCCTCGCCAGAAGTGATATCGACACGCAGGCCACCGGTCGGCAGAGCATCACGGTCGAGGACAGTATGTCGATGGTGCACGCGTCAGCCGGCTTGGTCGAACCTCCGAGCGCTTCACTGAAGTCAGAAGTTGCAATCATCTGCGGCATGGCGCGTGCCACTTTGCCGGACAGTGGCATCGACTGGCGGACCTTCGAGGACGACTACAACCTGATCCGCGACAAAATCGAGGAGGTGTTTCCTCACCTCTTCACTGAGTTCAATGCCCGTATCCGCGTTCCGGGCGGATTTCACCTCTACAATGGTCCTCGGGAACTTGTTTGGAAGACGCAGACGGGCCGCGCCAATTTTCTCATCTGCGATGGGCTGGCTGAAGATCCCGCGGCACAGAACTCCGCTGCCCTTCGGCTCACTACGATCCGAAGCCACGACCAATACAACACGACAATCTACACGCTCAACGACCGCTACCGCGGCGTGTTCGAGGGCAGGATGGTGGTTTTCATGAATGCGGAAGACATGGCGGATCGCCGGATCGAACCGAATACGCCCGTGGAGTTAGTCTCACTTGTGGACCCGCAGGTCCGCAGAACGGTGAGCGGCTTCAAGGCTCACCCCTACAACATCCCGCGCGGCTCGATTGCCGCTTACTACCCTGAAACCAACGGGTTGATGCCGCTGAGCCACCACGACCCCAAGAGCAAGACACCCTCGGCCAAATCCATTCCCGTAATTGCTCAGCTTATGGCGGGCTAGGCCAAAGATGGGCGGCCCGTGCCAGGTCTTTGCCGCGTGCGCTGGACGACCTTCGCGAAAATCTGCCAGCCGAGATCGAGAGCTTTTTCAGGAATCACAATCGACTGAATGGCGGCGATTTCGGGGTCACGGGACGCGGTAACGTCACGGCTCCTCAAAGGGCAGTCGAGAAAGCGAAAGAGAGTTTGAAGTTCGGAGATTGCCGTCTCCGTTCGGCTGCCCTTCGGGCGGAAGCCTCAGGCCTCCTCAAAACTTGCGCATCAACGGCGAGGTCGTGAGGCCTTGTGCGTCGCTCCGTGTTCCATGAACATGTAGTGTAGAAAAGGTATGCGGTTCCCAAGCCGGTCGCCGCCAGGATGAGCGTTCCAATCTTTACGCTGCAGTCTCTAGTCGGACAAGATGCACCGCAATCATCCTCTTATAGGTGCGATGTGACTTCTTTGCCCCCAAAGACTGCGAGTAAATTTACGAAAGCTGCCGATGCCTCCGAAGCGTGAGCTCCTCAAGATGGCCCCACCCCAAGGCGATGAAGCCGCCGCAGCAATCTGCGCCGTCATCCGTCGGATCCCAAAGGGCTGGGTTGCAACGTACGGCCAAGTCGCCGCGATGGCTGGGCTACCGAGGCGGGCCCGTCTTGTCGGCCATGTGCTCCAAAACCTTGGCGAAAAAACCGACATTCCGTGGCACCGCGTTGTCAGCGCCAAGGGCGAGGTTTCTTACAGCCTTTCCCGCAATGGAGGAGACAGGTTGCAGCAGCGCTTACTCGAAAAGGAAGGCATCGAGTTCGGCGACAAGAACCGCTTTGACTTGGAGCGCTTCCGCTGGTTTGAGTAACCGGTCAGTCTGCCTCGCCCCAGAGTCTGTCGAATAAGTGCAGGGCGGCGTATTGGAGCAGGATGATCGTCTTGCCGTCGCGGATCTCTCCGCGCTCGATCATTCCAAGAGCCTCCTCGATCGCAATCTCGATGACGCCGATATCCTCGCCTTCCTGGGCGTTGCCACCGCCGTTGCCGACACGGCTCGCGGAGTCGTAGGGAGCGACGAAGAAGTAGAGCCTCTCGGTGACGGAACCGGGGCTCATGAAGGCGTCGAATACTTGTCGGACCGCGCCGACCTGAAAGCCGGTCTCTTCCGCGGCCTCCGCACAGATCCGCTCCTCCGGCTGGGCATTGTCGAGCAGACCAGCAGGTGCCTCGATCAGAAGATCGTCGTGGCCGTTAACGAAGGCCGGATAGCGGAACTGCCGGGTTAGGATCACCGTCCGGCGATCGGGATCGTAGAGGAGGATCGTGGCCCCATTGCCCCGGTCGTAGGTCTCCCGCCACTGCTCCTGCCACGCCCCGTCCGTGCGGCGAAAACTGAAGCGGGTCTTCTTCAGGACATACCAATCCTCGGAGAGGGTTTGGATTTCATGCACTCGGACTCGATCGGCAACACTCATTGCGCTTCGCTTTCGTCACCCGTTGCCGCAACCCCGGCGGGCTGGACTAAACGTGCAATCTCATGCAGAGTCAAGCAGACTCATGCAATCCACGGTGACAGGTGCTTACGAGCGAGCGGAAAGCTTTGATCCTGAGCCTGCTGCGGCGCGACGGGCGAGTGATCGCGAAGGCGCTCAGCCAAGAGCTCGGGCTGTCGGAAGACACGATCCGGCGCGATCTGCGCGACCTGGCGGCCGAGGGCCTGCTGCAGCGCGTTCATGGCGGCGCGCTACCGACCTCGCTGGCAATGGCCGACATGCGCGAACGCTGGCGTGTCGCGCCCGATTCGAAGGACGCCGTCGCGCGGGCAGCGGCGAAGATGGTACTTCCGGGCCAGGTCGTCATTCTCGACGGTGGAACGACTGCCGTCCGGATGGCGCGGTATCTGCCATCCAACCTTCGCGCGACCGTGGTCACCCACAGCCCGAGCGTGGCCGTCGAGCTGGGCGCGCATGAGGGGATCAGTGTCGAGCTGATCGGCGGACGGCTGTTCAAACACTCCGTCGTTACTGTCGGCGCCACCGCCATGGAGATGATCGCGCGTATCCGCGCCGACGCGTTCTACATGGGCGTGACGGGCGTCCATCCCGAGATGGGACTCACCACTGGAGATGGCGAGGAAGCCACCATCAAGCGCGCTCTCAGCCGCCAGGCGGCCGAGACGATTGTTCTCGCGTCGCGCGAGAAGCTCGGAGCAGTTTCCCCGTTCTTGGTTATGGGTCTTGGCGAGGCCGATAGTTTGGTTATCGAGCCCGGTGCGCCGGGGGAACTTCTAACGGCCTATCGGGCGGCGGGTCTGGCGATTATCGAGGGATAGACTGGCGCTACTTCGTTGGGCGAGGACGGAAGCGAGCTTGGCGGCAAACCGAAATCTCGTGACCCGGGCGGAACGCGCTGAACGCAGATCGATAGCGTGTCCCACCCTCTAAATCACGACAACACTACTCTGCAGCGATGCGATGTTCTTCCCAGCTGAGGCCGAGACGAGGGCGCAGCCATTGCGCAATGTCTTGCACAGCCTGGTTGGCTTCGGGAGCGGAGCCCGCCAGGAAGTGGAAGACGTGCTGCTGCTCGGGATAGACGTCGTATTTAACCTCGACGCCCGCGGCGCGCGCGGCATCGACCAGCCTCGCGGCATCGTCCAGCAGGGTTTCGTCGCCGCCGACCTGCACATAGAGCGGCGGAAGCCCAGCAAGATCAGCATAAAGCGGACTCGCGAGCGGATCGCGTCGCGCGACTGACGTGCCGTCATCTCCAAGATAGACGGAAGACAAGTGGTCGATGACGTGCCGCTTCACGAAATGATCCTTCTCGTGATTCGAGACGACGGATGGCCCCGTCACCAGAAGATCAGTCCATGGCGATAGCGGCACGCTCGCGGCCGGCAGCGGCAGGCCCCGTTCGCGCAGCAGGAGCAAGGTGGTCACCGCCAGCGCGCCGCCCGCGGAGTCGCCGATCAGCCCGATCTTTTCCGGCTGGAACCCCTCGGCGAGAAGCCACTGATAGCTGCGCACTGCATCTTCAACGGGCGCCGGATGCAGATGTTCCGGCGCGCGGCGATAGTCGATGATCAAAACCGGTACGCCGACCACTTTTGCGATATGCCCAAAGAGTTTGCGGTGATTATAGGGCGACCCAACGACATAGCCGCCGCCATGTGTAGCCTGCAGGACGCGATCGGACGCGCCGCCTTTGGGTATCGCCCAGAGCGCTGACACACCGCCAGCATCGACTTCGGAATAATCGACGCCGCGCGGCTCAGCCGTGACGTCGCCCCAATGCTCGAAGAGCCGGCGAACGTCTTCGATCGGCAGGTCAGGGTTTTTGCCCGGCACGCTCGACTATAAAGTGTCGGAGATTGCGTGGCGCGCCTTTGCCAATTCCGCCATCATCTCAACGATCGCGACTGCCATCTCGGTCGCGGTGGGCACTCTTGCCGCCTATGGTATGCTGCGTTTTCCGAAAAAACACGACGGCTTCGCTCTGCAGCTGCTTTCTGTGAGGATGTTTCCCCCTATCGCCGTCGTGGTGCCGCTGGTCATCCTTTTCTCCGCGTTGAAGCTAGCCGACACGCATCTCGGATTAATCCTCGCCTATGCGGCCTTCACCTTGCCCTTCAGCACCTGGATGATCCGAAGCATCGAGGAGGTGCCAACCGAGCTGGAAGGTGTCGCCCGGATCTACGGGATGAGCCAGTTCGGAGCTTTCGTCCACATTGTCTTGCCGCTCATCCGTGGTGGATTGTTGGCGACCGCGTTGTTTGTCTTTATTCTCAACTGGTCGGAATTTCTCCGCGCTCTGACGCTTACCTCCGGCGGCATTGTCACGGTGACGCTCCAGGTCGCCAATTGCGTCTCGGCGAGTTCTGGGAAGCTTTACGGCGTGCAGGCGGCGATGGGCACGATCTCGACGATTCCTGTGATCGTTTTCGGCTATCTCATCCAACGACATATGGTGCGTGGTCTCACCTTTGGTGCGGTCAAGCGATGACTAAATGACGATGAAGCTGGTCCTCCGCAATATCTCGAAGGCGTACGACCAGAAACCGGCGGTGCGGGATCTGTCGTTCGAAGTTCGTACCGGCGAGTTCTTGGCGCTCCTTGGTCCTTCGGGTTGCGGGAAATCGACGACACTCAATATGCTTGCCGGCTTTGAGGCTCCCGATCACGGGGAAATCCTTGTGGACAGCCGGTCAATCGTGGCAGAGAGTCGCCATTGGCCGCGCGATTGCTCATGCCGCCGATGTTCTTCTCCTCGACGAGCCTCTAACGAATTTGGACGCGCGTATTCGCCTGGATCTCCGCACGGAGTTTCGCCGGCTCCACCGCGCGCTTGGACAGACGATTCTCTACGTGACGCACGATCAGGTAGAGGCGCTGAGCCTCTCCGACCGTATCGCCCTGACCGATGGCGGGCGGCTGCACCAAGCGGGGGCGCCTCGTTCCCTCTATGAGCGGCCGGCGAGCCAGTTCGCCGCCAGCTTCGTGGGCACCCCGCCGATGAATTTTCTGACCGGTCGCCTCACCTGCGGGAATAGTGGAGCCATGGTCAGCGGGCACGGCTTCTCCATCCCCTTGGGCGGGGAGTTTTCCTTCGACGGTGAGGACCTAGACCTGTCCGTGGGTCTTCGACCCGAGGATTGCCGTGTGGCATTGTCCCATTCAAACTTGACGCCCTTTGGCGCAAGGCTTGTGCGCCGTCAATATCTTGGTGATCATGGCATTCTCGAGTTGATTCTCGGGGATGCCTATATCAGCGTCGTAGTGCCACCGACTTTTTCTGGTCCAGACACGGAAGACGCAATGCTATGGATAGGCTTCATGCCGGGCAAGATTCACCTGTTTCGTCAAGACGGCAGCGCCGCGCTTTACCAGAGGAGCTAAGCCTATGTGCCAAGCGTGTAGAAATGCGTCAGCTTTGCCGGGCCCGTTCACCTATACTCATTTCTCCCAGGATCTAGACCTTCCGGCGCAGCGAACACTCGCTGAGGTTAGACCTACGTCTGGTCTCAGCTCGGTCAGATTGCGCTATACGAGATCCTCGTCAGGGAGGGATTCGATGCCGCTCGCGCCACCATCAACCGTCTAGTGACGGCCCGCTAGCCAATTCGAGTCAGCGTATGGTCTCGTGGGTCGTCGCGGACCGCGATGCGGCCGGCACTGGACTTCGAGAAAAGGGGAGGGGAGTAGCCGGATGGGTGAGAATGAGATTCGAGAGGCGCTCAATCGCCACTGGGCCGCCTCGGACGCAAATGAATTCGACATCGAGCACGACATATACCGAGAGGATGCCGTGCTCGAATATCCCCAGTCGGGGGAGCGCATCAGGGGCCGGCACAATATCCAGGCCTCTCGCGTCGCGCAGCCAAACCGCAAGCGCTTCACGGTGCGCCGGATCGTCGGCACCGGCGACCTTTGGGTCACGGAATTCACCCTCGCCTATGACGGCCGGCCCTCTTACACGGTGAGCGTGATGGAGTTCCTGGATGGCAAGGTTGCCCGCGAGACCCAATACTTCGCCGACCCGTTCGAGCCCGGACCGTCGCGCGCACAGTGGGTTGAGCGGATCGAATGAATCCGGCGCGACATTAGGCTTCCCGCGCGTGCTCCGCCGTGCGGAGCTGCCCGTCGATACAGTGGAACTCGCGCGTTTTCTCATTGGCAAAATGCTCGTGCGGATGCTGGCCGAAGGTGTAGTGGGCGGCCGCGTCGTTGAGACCGAGGCCTACAACATCGGCGACGCCGCGGGTCACGCCTATCGCGGCATGACACACCGAAACCGGGCGCTTTTCCTTGAGCGTGGGCACGCCTACGTCTACCTCGCCTATGGCATCTCGCTCATGCTGAACGTCTCGAGTGAGGCTCCCGGCGTCGGTGCGGGCGTCTTGATCAGGGCGATCGAGCCAACCGATGGCATCGGCATCATGGCGCGAAATCGCGGCATCGAGCGGGTGAGGGACCTGGCGCGGGGCCCGGGGCGGCTATGCGCAGCCTTGGAAATTCATCGCCGTCTGGACGGGATCGACCTCTGTCAGGCCGGCCCATTGTGGCTCGGATGGGACGGTCAGGCGTCCGGTGAGATCGGGCAAAGCAAACGGATCGGCATCACGCGTGCAGCCGATAGTCCGCTGCGATTCTACGTTCTGGGCAGTTCCTTCGTCAGCGGTCCACGGGTACTCAATAGATGAGATAAGAAACGTTATGGGCGAGGAAGCCGGTCAGCCCCTGTTCCCCGGTCATCCGCAGATCACGCTCACCGCCTTGCGCGCAATCTCTCTCAGTTCAGAGCGGGGTATCCCGGCGCGGGCGCGGATGGCGATCGTATGCAGCATGGCGGATGCGAGCATTGCGAGTGCTGCGGGATCTGCGCCGTCTTTCAGTTCGCCCTTGTCTTGTGCCATTTGCAGCCGCGCTTCTAGGTCGGAGTCCAGCATGTGGACGCCCTCCGCAAGAGCCTTGCGGATCTCGGGGTCTTCGACAGCTTCGGTTGTCGCGGTTCCGATTGCGAAGCATCCGCGGGGACGGCCGTCGCCCGAGAAATAGATCGAGAGCTGCCCATCGTAGAGGCGCATCAGCGCCGCGTTTAAGCTCTCGTCAGGGTCCGCGAGCGCCTCGCGCATCGACACAAGGCTTAGTTGCCAATACTGCTCGAGGGCCTTGAGATAGAGTGTGTGCTTGTCGCCAAATGCCGCATAGAGGCTTGGCCGGTTCATACCCGTTGCGTCGGAAATCTCGTCAAGCGACGTGCCGGAATAGCCGGTCTTCCAGAAGGCATCGATTGCCTGCCGGAGCGCCGCCCGCGGATCATAGGCGCGAGGCCGCCCTCGGGGCCTTGGCTCTACATCCTTATTTTGTACCATACCGCATAAAATCCTTGACGACAACCTCGCCGAGCCATATTTATGCGATTCGGTACGAAATTCAATGGTGCGTCATGAGGTTCTGTTTCTCTCTGCTGGCCTGTTCGATGGCTTCCTCAGGCCAGGCGTGCGCACCGACGGCAGTGACCTGCTGAGGTCTGGGAGATCATCCAATGGATACGCAATTCGATGAGACGGTTGCCGCGAGCCTTGATCGCTCCGTAACAGGCCGGTTCCCTACAAGGCCACGAAAGACACTGCGGGAACGCCTCCGCCCCTTCCTGTTGCTCGGTTTCCCCCTGCTGCTTGCGGTGGCCGGCGGCGCCTACTATGTCGCCGAAGAGCCCTATGTCTCGACGGACGACGCTTTCGTTCGCGTCGCAAAGGAATCCATCAACGCCCGGGTTTCTGGGCAAGTCGTCGAAATAGCGGTCAAGGACAATCAGCGCGTCCGGATGGGCCAACTCCTGTTCCGCATTGATCCGCGGCCCTACCAGATTGCAGTTGCTGAGGCCGAGGCGCGGCTCGGCAGTGCGCGGCTCCAGATCGGCGAGCTCAAAGCGACGTACCGCCAGCAACTGGTGGAGCTTCAATCGGCCAGAGATTCGGCGGAGTTCGACGAGCGTGAGTATGCCCGCAAGAGCACGCTCGTCGCCGATAATTGGACCCCCCGCGCGGTCTACGAGCGGGCCCAGACAGATCTCAAAGTTGCCCGCCAGCACATCGCATCGATTGAGCAGCAGATCGCCCAACACTGTGGTCGCCTTGGACGGCGACCCGAATATCGAGATTGATCGTCACCCAACAGTTCGCCAAGCCCAGGCGGAACTCGATCGCGCGCTGCTCGATCTGTCCTACGCGGCCGTCGTAGCGCCTGACGACGGCGTTGTGACTAATGTCGACGAGATGCAAGTTGGCGACTACGTCAGCACGGGCTCCGCAGTCTTCTCGTTGCTATCGAGCCGGAGGATTTGGATCGAGGCCAATTTCCGCGAGACCGACCTCACTCATATGCGCCCCGGCGAAACAGCGACGATCGCAGTCGACGCGTATCCGGATCGCAGCTTCAAGGCACATGTCGTCAGCATGAGTCCGGGCACGGGATCCGAGTTCGCGGTCCTGCCGCCGGAAAATGCAACTGGCAATTGGGTCAAGGTGGTCCAGCGCCTGCCGATACGCCTCGAGCTGGATGCGGTGGATCCGAACCAGCCCTTGTTCTCAGGAATCAGCGTCACGGCGAGCGTCGATACCAACCATCGCAACTCGTTGATGGGTCTGCTCCACGCGGCGTCGGCGGTGGAGATCCCAAGATGACGGCCTCCTCCGCGTCGCGTGCAACGCCCAAAGGCCATCGCGCAATCACCGCCGCGGCTCTGATGGCGACCTACATGCAGGCGGTCAACATCACCCTTCCAAATGCCGCCGTGGCGGACATACAGGGCTCGTTGTCGATGGCCGAGGACGAGCTCGGTTGGGTTTTCACCTCGTATATCGCGGCAAGCGTCATCATCATGCCGATCACGGGCTGGCTGGCGAGCCGCTACGGCCGCAAGTTGGTCTATCAGCTTTCGATCGCCGGCTTCGCCCTCGGCCTGGTGCTGGACATATGTGCCACGACGCCGATCCAGTTTGTTATTGCCCGGATCGTCCAAGGCGCCGCGAGCGGCACGCTAGCGCCACTGTCGATGGCGATTCTGCTCGATCTGCTGCCGCCAAAGTATCACGCCCGAATTAGTTTGGTTTGGACCCTCTGCCTGATGCTGGGCATCGTAAGCGGCGCTAGCATCGGTGGCCGGCTAAGCGAATATAACGGCTGGCGCTCGATCTTTTATATTGGCCTGCCGATGTCGGGCTTCATCTTCCTGGTGATGGCGCTATCGCTTCCGGAAAAAAGGCCTCGCAGACTCAGCCCTTTGACTTCTTCGGCTTTGCGAGCTTCCTGCTCGGCATGACCGGGTTGCAGATGCTGCTCGACCGCGGCGAACGAGTGGAATGGTTCGCCTCCGCCGAAATCTGGGGGGAAGCCATAGCCTCGGCGCTCGGCTTTTATCTCTACATCGTTCATGTCCTGACGGCGAAGACGCACTTCCTCAACGAGGCGCTGTTCAAGGACCGCAACTTCATCCTCTCGACCATCATGTTTTTCGCGTTTGGCTTCATCCTGCTCCCGACACTGGCCTTGACGTCGCCGATGCTGGAGCAACTGCTCAACTACCCTGTCGATACCACCGGCTATATGACTATCCCGCGCGGCGTCACGCTCCTGGGTGGGCTGATCCTGATGAGTTTCGTTCCGGCCCGGATCGACAATCGGCTGTTCGTGGTCGGCGGGATGGCGCTCGTGGTGTATGCCAACTGGCGAATGCTCGACTATTCACCCGTCATGGATTGGCGGCCGGTCGCCATCGCGGGGGCGCTACAGGGCCTTGGCCTAGGCATCCTGATGCCGGCGCTCACCAAGGCGGCGTTCAGCACGCTCGATCCGAAGTTCCGTCCGGAGGGCACCGCACTCTTCAACCTGTCACGCCTCTATGGCAGCACGATCGGTGTCGCAGTGGTCCAAGTCTTCTTTTACGACAACACGCAGGCGATGCACCTGGCACTCGCCAAGAATCTCGTGCCCTACCATGCCGCCACCCATGCCACGGCGGCATCGGCCTCCTTGCGGGGGCTCGCCATGCTCAACGAGGTGATCACCGGTCAGGCGGCTGTCATCGCCGTCATCGACCAGTTCAAGGTCCTCATGATCGCCATGCTGGTCGTGAGCCCCTTTGTCCTGTTCCTTCGAAAGCCCCGTGCGGCCAGCGGCCCGAACGGGTGAAGGCTGTCCGTTGTTTGTGCGCGGCTGGCCCTGAGTACAAAGGAGCGTGAGCATGACAACCCCCGACACACTTCGCTATTCGAGAATCCATCTCGCCGATGGATTTTCGATTCAGCTGTCGGTTTCGGCACGCTAATTCCCGATCTTCTCGCAACCAAAGAGGCGACCAAGACCGCGCTCGAAGTGAGATTTCGCCATCTTGATTGTGCGGAACGATACCGAAATGAATAAGCGGTCGGCGAGGCGATGAAGGATTCCATCAGTGCCGGCACGCTTCGGCGGGACGAACTCTTCGTTACGACGAAGCTATGGAATAACAACCATCGTCCTGTCCGGGTCAAACCTGCCTTCGACGCGGGTCGCCGACGGTTGCGTGTCGACGATATCGACTCTTACCTGATCCCCACCCCTTTTGCCTTTCAACCCCGGCGACGAGCAGGACCAAGAGACGAGCACGGTCAGGTCATCTATGATTCCGGGGTCACACTCGTCGAGACCTGACGGGCGCTCGAACGCCTCGTGGATGACGGCAAGTGCAGGGCGATCGGCCTATCCGATATTACTTTGGAGAAGCTTCGTGAGATCGTTGCGTCCGCGCGGATCAAGCCTGCGGTCGTGCAGGTCGAATCCCATCCTTACCTGCCCGAATGGGAACTGCTCGACTTCTGTCAGCAGCACGGCATTGTGCTGCTCCCATTCGCCCCGCCGGACATGGGCTTGAACCGAAAGTGACGGAAGATTCGGCTATCACGGCAATTGCCAGGCGCGTCCACAAGACCCCTGTACAGGTTGCCTTGGCATGGGCCGCACAGCGTGGCGCCGCTTTCCTGACGACCTCGAGCAAATCTCAGCGCATTCGGGAGAACTTCGATATTGCAACGCTGCCGGAAGACGCCATGCGGGAGATTCAGGACAACCTCACCACGAAAGTCCGCTTCAACCAGGTCGTAGGGGCTGGTCTATCCGGATTTTTCCTCGACCCACCTAGCGGTGTCGCATGCCGCCACCTCGTCAAAGTTTCTAAGAATTTTGTCCTTCCAGTTTGATACGAAAGGGGTGTCCCAATCGCGCTAGCTCGATGCCGTCAAACACCGGAAGCAATCGCCGCATCGTTCGTCAGATACGCATCGAGCAAAGCGACGCCGAGCTGGTCTTTCGCGTGCGCAAGAGCAGGACATCCGAGGCCAGCAGACTCATCCTCAATCCGCTCCATCAAATGCCGCCGTTAGACAATCATGTTGGAGCTAGCACGCATCGCGCCGGGCGGCTGGCCCGTCACGCGCTTGAAGGCCCGGCTGAAGGCGGCCTGGGAGCCGTAGCCCAGGCGCTCCGCCACCGCATCGATCGGCATCCGGCCGCGACCGATCCACTCCATCGCGAGGCGCATACGCAACTCGGCGACATAGCGCAGCGGCGTCTGGCCGGTGATGGCCTGGAAGCGCTCGGCAAAGAGGGAGCGCGAGCTGCCGGTTTCCGCCGCCAGCGCCGCCACGGTCCAGTTGCGTCCGGGATCGCGATGCACGGCGCCGATCGCACGACTCAAACGCGGGTCGCGCAAAGCCTCGACCCAGCCGGTGGCGTCGCCGCAGCCAGACTCCACCCAGCCGCGCACAATCGAGGCCGAGACCACATTCGCGAGTTGCGAGAGGATACCCGCCGAACCGGCGCGCGGCGTGCACACTTCACGCTCCATCGCCGCCAGCATTGGCGCGATCTCGGGCTGACGGTCCAGCAGCGTACTCACCTGCATCATCTCAGGCATGAGCGCGATCAGTGCATGCATGGCGCCAAGATCGAATTCCATGCAGCCGCTGAAAACGAGACAGTCCGCCGTTCGGGACGTCTCCGTGCCGTTCGCGCAGACGGCGACAAAGCAGACGCTTTCGCAAAGCTGCGTCGATTCGAAACTCTTCACGTCACGGCTCGGCATATCCGGCGCGGATAGCAGATCATGCCGGCCGCCATTCGGCAGCAGCACCGCATCGCCCTCCCGCAGTACATGCGTTACCCCCGCCTGATCCCGCAGGTAAAGGCTGCCGGCTGCGACAAAATGGAACAGCGCCCGCCCAGGCGAGGTGCCGAACTCAATGCCAAAGGGTGGTGCCAGCTGTAGCCGGCGATACTCGATGCCATGGAGACGCATCCCCAACAGCAGTTCGCTCACCGGGTCAAAGACGGAGCTATCGCCTTGGTGCCTGCCGTGTCTGGACGAATGGTCAAACATTCTGGAGAAACTGGCATGGATCGTCCGCTCTGTCGAGCCTATCATGCTGCACTGCAACCGAGCTTACGAATGGGACGTCCGCATGAGCGACTACTCCTCCACCATGACCCTGCCTCAGGAGACCACCCCAGCCTGGGGCGCGGTCGTCTCGATGATGCTGGGCGTCTTCGGTCTGGTGACAGCCGAGTTCCTGCCCGCGAGCCTGCTCAGCCCCATGGCACACGACCTCGGCGTGACGGAGGGCTTGGCCGGTCAGGCCGTGACGACCACTGCGGTGCTGGCGCTGGTGACGAGCCTGCTGGTGACCTCGGTGATCCGCAGCCTGGATCGGCGCCTCGTGCTGATGTCGTTTTCCGTGCTGCTGATCGCCTCGAACCTTCTTGTCGCGAGTGCCCCGAGCCTCGGGATGCTGCTGCTGGCGCGCATGTTGCTGGGCGTGGCCCTTGGCGGTTTCTGGACGATGTCGGTGGCGGTCACGATGCGGCTTGTGCCGATGGCGCTGATCCCGCGAGCGCTCTCCATCCTCTTCAGCGGCGTCTCGGCGGCCACGATCTTCGCGGCACCCTTCGGCAGCTACGTCGGCAGCATGGCCGGTTGGCGGGATGTGTTCCTGATGGCGGCGGTCCTTGGTGGATTGGCACTCATGGTCCAGTTTCTGACCTTGCCGCGCATGGTGCCCGAAGGCGCCACTCCATTGCGAACCTTGCTCGCCCTGGTTCGACGGCCCCGCATGGGGCTTGGCATCCTCGCGATCCTGCTTGTCTTCTCAGCGCATTTCGCCTTCTTCACCTATATGCGGCCGTTTCTCGAAACCATCACGGGCGTGGCCGCGGCCGGAATGGCCGGCATCTTCCTCGCCTTCGGCATCGCGAATTTCTTCGGCACAATGCTGGGCGGCGTGATGCTGGAACACAAGATGCGGTTAACGATGGTGGTACTGCCCTTGCTCATGGCCGTGGTGGGCCTGGGCCTCGCCATCTTCGGCCACGCGCCCGTTGCCGCCACGGCGCTGGTGGCGCTTTGGGGCCTGGCTTTCGGCGCCATGCCAGTCGCCTGGTCCACATGGATGACACGCACGGTGCCCGACGAGGCGGAAAGCGGCGGCGGGCTGCTGGTCGCGACCATTCAATTCGCCATCGCCGCCGGGGCTGCCCTCGGTGGGGCGGTCTTCGACAGGACCGGCGTGACGAGCGTCTTCATCCTCGGCGGTGTGGTTTCGCTGGCGGCGGTGGCGATTGTTCTGGCGGTGGTACGGCCTGCGGCGCCGGTCAACGCCTAACCGAGAAAGGCTTGCCGATCGTTCGAGCTTGAGGCACCTGCTGACAGCAACGGACCCTCATCGGATTAGGCGGATCTCTCGTGTTGGACATTTTATGGCGCGGCGCGGCCATCGGTATCGGCGCCACGATTGTCATGGATCTCTGGGCGATCCTGCTGTCCCAGGCCCCCGGCCAATCGCGGCCCAACTGGGCGCCGGTCGGCCGCTGGTTCTGGCATCTGCGCCGCGGGCGGGTGTTCAAGCCCGATTTCGCCACCGTCGCGGCCTACGAGAACTAGTTGGCGCTGGGCTGGATCGGCCACTACGCGGTGGGCATTCTCTACGGCATCATCTTCGTGATCGTCGTCGGTCGCGGCTGGCTTGCAGCGCCCACTTTCCTGCCGGCCTGGATCTTCGGCATCATCACCATCGCCGCCGGATGGTTCCTGCTCCAACCCGGCCTTGGCATTGGCTGGGCCGCTTCGAAAACCCCGAGGCCGAACATGGCGCGGTTCCTCGGCCTCGTCGCCCATACCTTCTTCGGGCTCGGCCTCTACGGCACCGCCTTGCTGCTGCGACAGGGGTAAGCACGCTCAGCCAAGCCCACCAGCCATCCCGTCGATTTCTCGGCCCACGTCAGCGGCGGTCTCAAGCACGGTGCTCGCCGCAAGCCGGTCGAAATTCCGGCTGTCCAGGTTTGCGCCGCTCAAGACGAGAACGACGCGGGCATTCCTGGGCAGACGGGAACCGAGACGGGAAAGCCCGATCAAGCCCGCCGCCGCCCCAGGCTCAACAAGCAGGTGGGCGGCCAGGGCGAGCGTCTTCGCACCGCTGAAAAGTTCGTCATCAGACGCCAAGACGATGTCGTCGATGTGACGCAGCACGGTCTCAAGCGTAAGACGAGCGGGCACACCCTGAGCGAGCGACTCGATCTCGGTTCGCACCGGACGCGTTACGGCACTCTTCGCAATGAAGCTTTCAAACATCGATGGCGCCTGCGACGGCTGGACACCGATCACCCTTGCCCCAGGGTGCTCAATTTTCACTCCCAGGGCAGTTCCTGCTGCCAACACCCCACCGCCCATAGGGACGAAGACCATGTCAATTCTATCGAGCGCAGACCCGATCTGCAGGCCAACCGTCGCGGCGCCTTCGATTACGAACTTGTCTTCGCCATCGTCAACGAACAGAGCATCGATACCCGTGCAGAACTACTTCGCAAGTGCCTTTGCATCATCACCATCGGAGCCACCTACAGAGACCTCCGCGCCAAGCAACCTTATTTTGCTAAGCTTCATGGGATTTGGATTAGATGGAAGGAATATTCTGCATCTGCGTCCGAGTAGCCTGGCCGCGTATGCCACGCCCTGTCCATGATTGCCGGTTGAAGATGCTACAATCAGGTCAGATGCGTGATCCTGCGCCAGAATACAGTTCAGCGCTCCCCTCAGCTTGAACGAGCCGATCGGGCTGATCACATCTCCATCTTGAGAAAGACTTCACATTGGTAGGCCTTCGACAGGGTTTCAGACAGCATGAGGGGCGTCGAAGCAAGGTGAGGCCGCAGTCTTTCCGCTGCCTCATGGACTCCCTGCGCGCTCGGCAGGGCATGAACCGAATCACGAGATCTCATCGCGTCGCTCCCATATTGGTGGCCTTCCCGATAGCGATGACAATCGTCCTTATTCAAGGTCCGGTGGGCTGACTTGGCTGCTGCCCGACTACCTTGATGTCAAAATGGAAGTTAGGGCCACAATGGCTAGCCGCCCCCACTGAGTATCCATGGCGAAACGCGATAGCGCAGCCATGGAATCGCCTAAGGGAAGAAAGAAGCGATGGCGAAATCACCAGTCAAGGTTGATCTGCCCGTGTCGCAAATCCGGCGCTATCTGGAGCCAGGCCCGATCGTACTGGTATCGTCAGCACACAACGATCAGCGCAACATCTTGACGATGGGGTGGCATACTGTGATGGAGTTCACCCCGTCGCTGATCGGGTGCGTGATCGCCGGCGGCAATCACAGTTTCGGTCTTATCCGCGCGAGCGGCGAATGTGTGATAAATTTGCCGACGACGGCGCTCACTGACACAGTTGTCGGCAACGGCAACACGCGGTTCCGAGATCGCCAAGTTCCTGACGTTGCGAAGTCACCGGGACACCCAGAAACCCTGCACTATACTGGTAATGGTTTATTTCATGGTCTCCGGCAAAATCATCACCCGCCGATCGCCGTTTTGGCCGGAGATGCTATAGCGCGGGGGCCGAACAGAGGTCGCTTACTTGGAGCAATCCTAGGTAACTGGTCCCGGGGGTGTGATGGAGCGGATTGAGCTTGTCTCTTCTTGACCGGCTTGTCGCCTTCGACTTCAGGGCAGCGACTGACCCCGTGCCGCTGCAAGCACCTATGCAAGGATGATCGTTGTCCAGCTCCCATGGAAGACTTGAGCCATAGCGCACCCTTCCATTGACGCGAAAGGAGTGCACCATCAGG
>NZ_LMUG01000007.1:0-228539 GCF_009766125.1 Acidisoma sp. S159 | reverse complement strand
GACGTCAACACGACGCGCCGCTACCGCAAACGCGCGAAAACCGTCGCCGCCAGCCCCACCAAGCTGCTGGACCTCTGAGCATGGCCGGACCGACCGCTTCGGGCGCCGGTGGCCGCCGCGTGATTGCAGTGGTGTCGGGCGGCTCCATTACATTGGTAGGTTCCGCCTCATGAAAAAGATCGGCTTTCTCTCGTTCGGGCATTGGACGCCGTCCGCGCAGTCGCAGACACGATCGGCGTCGGATGCCCTGCTGCAATCCATCGACTTGGCCGTTGCAGCCGAGCAGCTGGGCGCGGACGGCGCCTATTTCCGCGTCCATCACTTCGCGCGACAGCTGGCTTCGCCCTTTCCTCTGCTGGCGGCCGTGGGCGCCAAGACCAGCCGTATCGAGATCGGCACCGGGATCATCGATATGCGCTACGAGAACCCGCTCTACATGGTTGAGGACGCGGGCGCGGCCGACCTTATCGCCGGCGGCCGGCTGCAACTCGGGATCAGCCGTGGCTCGCCGGAGCAGGTCATCGATGGATGGCGCTATTTTGGCTACAACCCGACCGAGGGCGAAAGTGATGCCGATATGGGTCGGCGCCACGCGGAGGTGTTCCTCGATGTGCTCCGTGGCGAAGGCTTCGCGAAGCCGAACCCGCGACCGATGTTTCCGAATCCGCCGGGCCTGCTACGCCCCGAACCTCATGCGGCGGGGCTGCGCGAGCGGATCTGGTGGGGGGCCGGTTCCAACGCCACAGCGGTCTGGGCGGCGAAGCTGGGCTTGAACCTGCAAAGCTCGACCCTGAAGGATGACGAGACTGGAGAGCCTTTCCACATTCAACAAGCCACCCAGATCCGGGCATTCCGCGCCGCCTGGAAGGAGGCTGGACACGCCCGAGCGCCACGTGTCTCGGTCAGCCGCAGCATCTTCGCCCTGATGAATGATCGCGATCGCTCTTACTTCGGACGCGGAGGCGAGCAGGAGGACCAAATCGGCTTTATCCACGAGACGACCCGAGCCATCTTCGGTCGGAGCTACGCCGCTGAGCCGGATGTTCTCATTGAACAACTCAGAGGTGACGAGGCGATCTCCGAGGCTGACACGCTGCTCCTGACGGTCCCAAATCAGCTGGGTGTCGCCTATTGTGCGCATGGCATCGAGGCGATTCTCACGCACGTCGCGCCTGCCCTCAATTGGCGCTGATGTCACCGACAGGTCGAAGCGCAGAATGAGCGATCTGCCTACGCCAAGCGATGGGAATAATATAGGGCGCATGCGAGGAGCGTAAGTCGGCGGCAGTTAGCGTGAGATGGCGGCCGCCACCTTGATCGTTCCACGCGAGCAACGCGGCTTCGTGACAGGGGATCGGCCGACTCATCTTCTACGTACCCGTGCTTTCCGCCATGTGAAATGCGTCCGCGACATTGACGCCGAGATACGCAGCGGCCGCTAGGTTCGAGTGTTGCAGTGGTAACGCTAATGGGCCAAGCGCAAATAGTCTCGTAATCGAGGGCTGGCACCCTTCTGCGATCAGACTGCCTCGTCGATCAGTGGCAGTGCTGCAGCGAAGGATGCGTTCATGAGAATACTGATGGCTTCGACGCCAGCGACGGGCCACATCAACCCGCTCGTGGCGATCGCCCGATTTCTGGTGGATGACGGCCATGATGTTGTCTTCCATTCGGGAAGCGAATTTCAGCGTCGTATCGAAAGCAGCGGGGCCAGGTTCCAAGCGCTTCTCGGCAAAGCCGATGTCGATCTCCGAGACCTGCCGGCCATCGCGCCAGAACTCGCGAGCATGGAACCTGGGTTGGATTGGCTGCGTATCGCCTTGGAGAGGATCTTCATCGACAGGATTGCCGACCAGACTGAAAGTATCCAGAAAGGACTCAGAGAATTTTCGGCAGATGCGATCATCGCCGATGATATGTTCTTTGGCCTGTTGCCGATGCTGCTAGGGCCGCGCGCGAGCCGGCCCCCTGTCATCGTTTGTGGGACCTCCATTCTCCACTGCCGCCGGGCTGACGGGGCGCCTCTTTTCCTCGGCCTGCCGCCCGCCACCACGTCCGCCGAACTCGAAGAGTATGAGCGTATTGCCGCTGACTATGACGAAAAAGTTACGCAGCCGTCCCTCAAGAAAGCCAACGCTGAACTCAAGGGTTTTGGGCGCGGCGCTCTAACGACCCCCATCTTTGAGGCTATCGTCGCGCTGGCGGACACCTACATGCAATTGTCCGTGCCAAGCTTCGAGTTCCCCCGCGACCTGCCGTCTTGCGTGAACTTCATCGGTGCGCTTCCGATCATCCCCAATCAGGCTCCACTGCCGTCTTGGGCGGCCGATCTGGATGGGAAGCGCAAGGTTGTCCTCGTCACGCAGGGCACCGTCGCCAATCATGATTTCGGTCTTCTGATTGGCCCTACCCTCGCGGCACTTGAAAATGAGCCCGACATTCTCGTGGTGGCGACCGGCGGCGGCCGTTCGGTCGACGCCATACCGGGTCCGATTCCATCCAATGCTCGCCTGGCGGAGTATCTGCCGTTTGAATGGCTGCTTCCAAAGGTCGATGTGATGGTCACAAACGGCGGCTATGGCAGCGTCAATCAATCGCTGAGTTGTGGAATACCGATCGTTGCCGCGGGGATGACGGAGGATAAGGCCGACGTCAATGCCCGCATTGATTGGTCAGGCGCAGGAATCAATCTGGGGACGAACCATCCGACGCCAGAAGCCATCAGAGCCGCCGTGCGGGCGGCATTCGAGAATCCCGATTACCTGAGGAACGCGCAACGCCTGGCCGCCGAGTTTGCGATCTTCGACGCCAAGTCTGAGACACTGCGCCTGTTGGGGCAATATAGCGCCGCTGGCCAGTCTCGCGCGGCCTAAATGAGGCGGCCAATTGGACACGAATGCGTCCATCAACGCCTACAGCACAGCCCCGTCGGCCGCCGCTGCATCGGCGTTGGCAACAGACGCGTTGGGGATAGCACCGCGATGACCGTCGATCTCTTCATAGAAGCGATTCATCACGCTCGATGCGCCTCTGAGGACGTTCGCCGCAGGCGACGGCCTTGTGCCCGATGCATCGTGCGCGTTTCGGGGATCGCGTCGCGGTGGCGAGGTGGGCTCGCGCAGGGGCGTGATTGTAGGAAGCGAGAGTGACGCTGCAAATGAGCTGCTGATGCGCGACGGTGAAGGCGATGTTCGAGATCACCGATCCTTGCTTCGCCGCAACCACAACGGCGGTCCGCTCCCCAAAGTCGAGAGGAGCTGTTGCGGGGCAAGGCGGACACCGTTCTGTCCAGCGAGGAATTGTCGCTGGAGCTTGCCCCGAGCGTGGTTTGATGATCGCTGCTGCCCTGATAACCACCAATGGCGCTCGCCGTGGTGTTCGGGAGGAAGTCGCTCTCGGCAATCCCGGCGGCGACCGCGGTTCCGCGCATCGTTCCAGGCGATTCGCGTCGCCGGACCGCTCGATTCCGCAGGTCGATCAGGTCGGGGAGTGAATAGGCTTTAACGGTGTCGACGGTGGGTGGCGACGGCACCTTGCCGAGTACCGGATTGGCAGGGAGGACCAGGAATCCGCCGGCTTCGCTGACACGGCGCGCCGCCTTGAGAGGCTCGCCAAGCGCCTCGGCGCCGGAGGCCACGCCCAGCGGCCCAGAAACGTTGCCAAACCCCACTCAACTGAGCGCGATCTCGGAAACCGGCGAGGCTTCCCTCGCGTTGTTGGAACAGATCGTCACCAATATTTCGGAACATACCGAGTAAGGGATGGCGATGGTTGCGCTACGCCGTCGCATAGTCGGTTGTTCCCACGGAGAGCCTGCCGACTGAGCCAATGCAAGGCGGCCCGCCATGAGCATGCATAGACGGGTGCGGGAATGCGAAACCCACTTCGCTATGGTTGAGATTGGCTCGAGCCAGCGCCTCAGTATACGAGAATACTATATGGCGCCGCGACGACCCCCATCGAAATCCTATGAGGATGGTGTCATCTTCTCATAAGTGGTCGTTCAGGATTTACGCTGGACCCACGACATCCATTCCCTCAGCCGAAGAGGGACCGTGCCAGGACGACGTTTTCGTCCTGGGAAAGGCTCTGGAAGAGGATGCAACGGCGCCACTTGTGCCCTTGTGCCGATGATGCGTGGTGCATCCCTCTTAGGAGCTCGCATAGGAATGGTTTTGAAGACGCCCCCACTACGTTTTGGACGACCTTTCGGAGATAAGCGCCGCGAGGGTATTCCACCGGTTCGGGTCGGGGCCGGATTTTGTGGGTTGGAGGAATCGCCATGACTGGGCGTGAGACGGTGCTCGTTGTCGACGATGACGGCCAGATACGGCGGTCGTTGCATACCATCGTGCGTGGTGATTGCTACGACGTATTGGAAGCATCGTCTGGTGAGGAAGCACTCAAGGCACTGTCTGACTTTGAAGTCGATGCGGTCCTTCTCGACTTGGGACTGCCCGATCGGGAGGGGCTCGATCTCGTTCCGATGATCAGGCAGCTCACGACTGCGGCTGTTCTCGTGCTTTCTGCTCGCGACGCCGTTGATGAGAAAGTGACGGCGTTAAGCTTGGGTGCCGACGACTATATCGTGAAGCCTTTCATTGCCGAGGAACTACTCGCTCGTATCCGGACGGGGCTCCGCCACCGCCTGAATGCGCAAAGCACCCGGACCAAGGTTGTTGTGGAAGAACTGGAGATCGATCTCGTAAACCACAGGGTCGTAAAAGCCGACAAGGAATTGCGTCTCACCTGGAACGAGTATTCTGTGCTTTCCGAGCTCGCGAAGCATCGTGGTCAGGTCATCACTTACGGTCAGCTGATGCAGTATGTGCGGAATCGTGAGATTGAGCATCGACTGAACCGGCTACATTCGATCGTCCGGAACCTCCGCCAGAAAATTGAGAGGGATCCAGATCGGCCCTCTATCGTGATCAACGAACTCGGCGTCGGCTATAGCCTCTCAGGCTAGGCTCTCCAGCATGCTCTGCTGGCCGCTCTCGTATAGCCGCGCTCAAGGATGAGCATCCGCGGTTGAAGATGTGTACACAACCGTGGCCTTCTCGCGTGTTCGCCCTGGACGTTAGGACAGTGTCTCTCGGGCCAAGTTTTGGACTAAAATTTGGATTCGGCTGAGGCGCAGTGTCAGTCTGAACACAGTCGCACTATCCGGTTGCGTTTACGTCGGTGTTCGATTATTTCGCAAGGCTCCGCGAGCGTGTGGCCGTGTCTAACTGCGTGGTGGAGCAGAGAAAATGAACTCTCTATTGTCTATGCTGATGCTAGACCGTCTGCAAGTATCTTTTTATTTGACTCGACGCCATTGCACTCGTTTGACTAACGATATCGCTGAGCAAAAAGGGATTTCCGGCTCGATGCGCGGGATTTCCCGTCTCCTAATTCTTCTGCTCTCGGTTTCTCTGACGTCTTGTGCGCCGCAAAAGAAACATGACCATGCGATCTTTGGCCCGACTGATAAGGGCGCCGGCACGGACTATGGGAACAATAATCCTTAGTGCAAAGCCCTGAGCCTCGACACCGTTCGTTTAGCTTGTAGCGCAGAGGGCGGTATACCGCGCCAATATCACCAAAGGGAGTCCGACATGCTCGATCATACCGGGTTCGCGGTCACTGATCTCGGGAGGAGTAAGGACTTTTACATCAGGGCATTGGCCCCACTCTCCATTGAGCTTCTCGCTGAAGTAACCGCGGAACAGACCGGCGGCGGTGCTCACGCGGGGTTCGGGGCGGACGGCAAGCCGTTCTTCTGGATTGGAGATGGCGGTCGTGCTGCCGGGACGGTCCATGTCGCATTCACCGCACAATCACGAGCCGACGTTGACGCGTTTTACAGCGCGGGCATGGAAGCGGGTGGCAGAGACAATGGCGGGCCCGGACTTCGTCCACACTATCATCCGAGTTACTATAGCGCGTATATTCTTGATCCCGATGGCAACAACATCGAGGCTGTCTGTCATAGGCTCTGAGTAGAGCGGTGCTGTAGTTACAACGAATCTCCCAAAGCCTTGCTTGTTCAAGGCCACAATTGCCTTGCGTGGCTGGCTGACCCGTAATGGTGTCGCGGCGGACGGATGTACTAACTTATCGGCGCTAGACAATTCTACTTGACATCGGTCTTTCACTCTCTTAGTCGGATTCGTACGGCTTGTCCGTACAACACGTAAAGACTTATCAATGATGTCTGCAGGCGATATCGACCGGAGTTCTCCAGAGCCCTTCTACCTGCAACTCGGCCGCTGGCTGGAAGAGCAGATTGCCTCCGGCCGCTATGGATCTGGGGACCAGCTTCCGACCGAAAGTGAGATGTGCCGACAGTTCTCGCTGTCCCGCTCTACGGTTCGGGAGTCGCTGCGCAGCCTTCAAGAACGCGGCAAGATCAAGATCGTCCAGCGCCGCGGCGCCTTTGTATGCGGCTCCCAGCAGCGCAGCTGGATGCTGCAGTTTACCGAAGGGTTTTCGGAGACTGAGGCTGATTTCCATCGGCGCGTCGTCGATACGCAGGTACTCCGGGTAGAGCATGCGACGCTTCCGGATGCCGCCTGCGACGCGTTGCGCCTGCCCGAGGGAAGTGCGGGCGTGATGATCGAGCGTCTTCGCAGTCTCGACGGCACGCTGGCCCTTTACGGCATCAACTACCTGATCCCGAGCCTCGCGCCTGTGATTGGTGATGGTAGCACCCTCGGTGGAAAGGCGTCGCTCAACCGGGTGCTGCGCATGGCCGGATGGCAGGTCCATGGTGCGCGTCGATCACTCTCGGCCGTCGCCGCGTCGAAGAAGATAGCGGCGCATCTGGGGATCCGCGCAGGGGAACCATTACTGCTGATTCGCTCGGTGTCCTGGGACGCGAATGAGCGGGTGTTCGACTACTACTCTTCCTGGGTCCGCAGCGAGGAAGTCGCGGTCGAGATTGAGGTTCAAGCCGAGCGCTCGTACGCGGACAGCCGCGGCTAGAGCTGCCGGCCAAGGCTGAGAAAGGGTAGGTTAGTGCCTGCCGCAGGGCCCTCGCGACAGGGCGCTGCAGCGTTATAGATTTTGGCGCCCCCATCCAAAGCATGGCGGTGCGGGTTGCGTAGATACCCGGCTTACATTTTCCATGATTTCCTGGAGAAATTTATAATGACCGCAGTGAAGAACGTGCCAAACCTCCTCAATTCCTACCGCATGCAGCGCCTGTTTCCGCAGGGCCGTGCCGCGATCATCTGCCCCATCGATCACGGTATAATTTTTCCGCGCGCGTTGATGCGGGGCTTGGAAGATCCGGTTGCCGTGCTCAACCGACTTTCCGCCCACGGCGCCACCGGCTTCATGTTGAGTCCGGGCCTCGTCAAACAAACGCAGGTCGAGCTTGGGCAGGCAAGCCACCTGTCGCGCGTCATGGCGCTCGATGGCTTCTACAACCTCACCGACGCGGCCACTGGCATCGGCAACCTCATTGCGACGGTGGAAGATGCCGTGCGTCTCGGGGTAGATTGCGTGAAGCTGTTGATGCCGTGGAACGTCTCGACGCAAGAGAAGGTCAATCTAACCGAGCGTCTGGGTAAGGTCGTATCGGATGCTGCGAAGTGGGATATGCCCGTTATGATCGAACCCGTTCTCCTCGGCGAACCGCGTAGCAAGGAAGTGATTGCAGCAGAGTTCGAAGTTGCGCGCATCGCCTACGACATTGGCGCGGATATCGTGAAGATCGCTTTCCCAGGGCCTGATTACACGGCCAAGCTGGTGCAGGAACTGAAGGTGCCACTGGTGATCGCCGGCGGCCCTATGACGGGCAGTTTCGAGGATGCGGTGCGCGAGGTGCGCGACACGGTCGCGGCCGGGGCGCAGGGCCTGATCGTTGGCCGCAACGTCTGGTCCCGCGAGCCTGCCGAGGCAGAGCGCATGATGGCCGAACTCAACCGTATCGCGCGTGAGAACTACGTCGCTCGCTGAACCCTGATGGGCGAATGACGGTGCCGGATATCGTCTGGTGCGGGATCGATCTTGGCAGCAGCAACGTCAAGATCCTCTTCCTGGCGGAAGATGGGCGGGTTGTCTGGCGCGATAGCCAGCCGACGCCTCGCGTGTCGGACGGCATCGGACCTTGCGCGGATGCCGACATCCTCCTCGACCTCGTAGAGAAGATGATGATGCGTGGGCATCACGGCGCGGCGCTTGCTCAGCCGCTGGCGGCAATCGCTGTTGGTGGTACGGGCGAGGACGGTGTTCCGATCGATGCGGAGGGGCGGGCGCTCGATCTGGCCATCCCCTGGTTCGACCGCAGGGCGGATGCCCTTGCGCGCGCGCGCGCGGCCGAGCGGCTGTGGCGGGATCCGCGCATGCCAGTGACGCTCGACTACTCCAGAACGGCCGCGAAATGGGCCTGGAGCCGAGACCATCGGCCGGCGCCTCTGGCGGCGGCTGCCGGCTGGTTAGCATTGACGGATTATCCGGCGGCGCGTTGGTCCGGACGGCCTTTCATGAGCGAAAGCCTGGCCGCCCGCACGGCTTGCTATGATATCGGCGCGCGCGCCTGGATCGAGCCCCTTCTGGAGGCCAGCGGCGCTCCGCCGCTGCCACCCGTATTGTCCGGCGGCACGATTGTCGGGGCAGTGCAATCCGCGCGGTTATTGACGGCAGGCGTGACGGATGGCGATACGGTTATAGTCGCAGGCGGCCACGATCACCCATTGGCTGCCTTCGCGATCCGCCGACAGATTCCCGATGCGATTATCGATTCCATGGGCACTGCCGAGTTGCTTTACGGCGAGGTGACGGGCGATCGGCCGCCGCCCGCCCATCCGTATTTCGCCTTCTCACGGCCGATCTTCGGCCCAGGTATTGCCTGTTTGGGTGTGATGGAGCTTTCCGCGGTGCTTCGGCCCTTGATGGAAGCTGAGGACGAAACAGGCACGGGCTTTCGCGACGTAATGGCTGGCGCGCCTGTACCTGGAAGGCCGGGCGAGGGGCCGCTGCTACGCAAACTGCTGGAGAACAGCGCCGCCATGACGCGAGACAGGTTGCGAGCGCTGTATGAGATGGGTGTGCCCCGTGGCGCGATTTTCGCCGCCGGCGGCTGGGCGCAGTCACGCTCGCTGCTTGCTCTACGGGCGAGCGTTCTTGGCTGCCCGATCCATACGGTGCGCGAGACCGAGTTGAGCGCCTACGGCGCGGCGGTATTGGCGGGCGTTGCCAGCGGTGGCTCGCCACCCTGCGACCTGATCGTCGAGACGGTGGAGCCTTACCCATGAAGAAGCTCATCAAACATCCCAGTGCCTTTGTGCCCGGGATACCGGACAGCCTGGTGAGTTTCAGCGAGCGATTGGGCACGTAGATGTCCTACCTGCTCGCGCTGGATACGGAGCCGATGGAGGCAAAATCTCTCGACGCTCTGCCGGAGGGCGAGGGGTGGCAGTTCGAACCGAAATGGGACGGCTTCCGTTGCCTGGTGTTCAAGGCCGGACAGGACGTCGATCTCCGCGCCAAATCGGGCAAGTCGCTCTCCCGCTACTTTCCGGAGATGGTGGATGCTGTGCGCGGCGCCAAGGCCGATAACTTCGTGCTGGACGGCGAGCTGACCGTTCCGATCGGAGACACCTTGTCGTTTGGCGCTCTTCAAGACCGCGTGCATCCCGCGGCGAGCCGCATCAAGAAGCTTTCGGTGGAAACCCCTGGGCTCTTGATCCTGTTCGACTGCCTGGCAACGGCGAAGACCGGCAGCTTGATGGAGGCGCCGCTGACAAAGCGCCGGATCGAGCTGGAACGCGTTATGACTGGCCTTGGCAGGGCGCATCGGGCGCGCCTCACTCCGCTGACGCACGACCCCGCCAAGGCGCGGCATTGGCTAGATGACACTCGGGGTGCTCTTGACGGTGTGGTGGCCAAACGCGTGGCCGAGTCATATGAGCCGGGGAAGCGCGCCATGGTGAAAGTCAAACGCCTACGAAGCGCCGACTGCGTGGTGGGTGGCTTCCGCTACGTCAAAGGATCGCGGCAGGTCGGCTCACTTCTACTCGGGCTGTACAACGGGGACGGAACGCTGGATCATGTCGGATTCACTTCCGCCATCTCCAATGCTGAGCGGCCTGCATTGACCGCGAAGCTGGAGGCCATCAAGGGTGGCCAGGGCTTCACTGGGAATGCGCCGGGTGGTCCAAGTCGCTGGGGCACCGAAGGGTCCGCTGACTGGCAGCCGCTGCGGACGGAGCTCGTCGTGGAAATCACCTATGATCAGGTTACGGATGGTCGTTTTAGGCATGGGACAATGCTACGCCGGTGGCGCCCCGACAAGGCGCCGAAGCAATGCACCCGGGAACAGCTGCAGCAGGAGCTGCGACCCAGTCTTGTGGCCGAGCAACTTGATCTCGGCGGCTGACCGCTGTCGCTGATGTTCAAATACGACGCAGTCTGCGATCGGTCCTTAGCGTGGTAGCCCGAGCGCGGCGGATGTCTTGCGGCGTGCTCGTCACGGATGGTGTGCGCGTGCTCCTCGGCCACGCCTCTCGCTCGCCCCGATGGGACATCCCGAAAGGCCTGGCAAACCCGGGTGAGCCACTCGTGACAGCCGCCTTGCGGGAGTTGTTTGAGGAAACGGGGCTGCAGGCCACTCCCGATGCGCTGCGTTCCCTGGGGACGCATATCTACCTCAGAGACAAAGACCTGACGCTATTCGCGTGGAGTCTGAGTGTCCTGCCTGATCCGGCGGAATTGCGATGCTTATCGCTCGTCGAATTGCCCGGGGGCAAGTCGATGCCTGAGCTTGATCGGTTCGGTCTTTTTGCGTTCGACGCAGCAATCGCGGCTGTGGGTAGAAACCTTGCCCGAGTGCTTGCCGCCGTCTGGCCGATGATCGCCGGATGCGGCTAGTATGGGTGCCGCGCCGGTAGCTCTAAAGAGAGAGTCGACGTGCCGTTGTTCTGATTGGTGGCCCTCAACGCAGTAGTCGTTGGTCGCTCCTTGGCGATCCAGTTATTGCTATGGGCTGGGGTAAGAGGCTTGGCTGCGCTTACGACAGACTATGGGGTGCCCATCTGGGTGCGTCCGGTGAGTGCTGACACAAGGGGGTCTGGCTCAATTGCGGTGCCGCACACTCGCAAGCAATCAGACCATCGATGAATTGAAGGGTATGACACACGTGAACGGTGCAGGAAGTCTCGTTAGGACGTTGCTAAATTCGGGACTCGATACTTGCTTTGCAAACCCTGGCACAAGCGAAATGCATTTCGTCTCTGCCTTGGATAATGTGCCTGGGATGCAATGTGTGCTAGGTCTGTCCGAGGGAGTCGTGACCGGTGCGGCCGACGGGTACGCGCGGGTCATGGGCAAACCGGCGGTAACGTTGTTGCATTGCGGGCCAGGACTGGCGAATGGCCTGGCCAACCTGCATAATGCTCGGCGCGCCAACACCATGATGGTGAACTGCGTCGGCGATCAGGCCACTCACCACCGTCCGCTTGATGCTCCTCTGACTGCTGATACCGAAGGTCTTGCGCGAACCGTATCCGCCTGGGTCCGTACCGCCGCACATGCGACGCAGGTGGGCGCCGATGCAGCCGTCGCAGTGCAAATGGCAATGACATCGCCAGGCCAGATAGCGACCTTGATCCTTCCGTCTGATACTTGCTGGGATGCCGGTGGTGTGCCCGCTCGTGCTCTGGCAGTGCCGTCACCGCCGACGGCGAATCCGCATGCCATTCAACAAGCGGCTCGCCTGCTCAAAAACGGCGCGCCCACCCTGATGATCCTCGGGAACGGGGCTTTGCGGGCAGGCACGATCGCCGCTGCTTACAAGATCGCATTGGCCACTGGGGCCAAAATCGTCGCCCCGAACTTCAATGCCTTGATCGAAAGGGGCGGGAAGCGCTCGCCGATCGATCGCATACCTTATGTCGTTGAGCCGGCACTTTTGGAGTTCAGCGGCATCAAACAGATAATTCTTATCGGGACGGCAAAGCCGCCGTTCTTTTTTGCTTATCCAAGCAAGCCGGCCAGTCCGTTTCCTGGCGACGCCCATACGCACGTGATGACCCGACCCGAACACGACCAGGCCGCCGCGATGGCCGCTTTGGCAATTGAAGTTGGAGCGCTAGGGGAAACGGGAAGGCGGCTTGGAACACCTCGTCCCCATCCAGCTTCCGGATCAGTCACAAGCGAGGCCTTCGCTCAATCTCTCACAGCGCTGCTTCCCGAGGACACAATCATCGCGGATGAAGGTCTAACCTTCGGTCGTGCCGTTTTTTCAGGTACACACAATGCGCCGGCTCACGATTGGATGGCGGTCCCGGGCGGTGCAATCGGTGGCGGCATGCCTTTGGCGACCGGTGCGGCGGTCGCTGCCGCGGGCAGGCGGCGCGTAGTCAACTTACAGGCGGACGGGTCGGCGATGTATAGCATCCAGTCACTCTGGACCCAGGCGCGACAGAAGCTTGATGTGACGACCGTTATCTTCTCGAATAGAAAATATGCAATTCTTCTCGCCGAGTTGGAAAACGTGCGAGCCTCTGCAGGGAAAACGGCGCTCTCAATGCTTGAGCTTACAAATCCAGACCTGGATTTCGTCAAACTTGCCGCGGGAATGGGTGTTGAGGGTGCCCGCGCTGAGACGATGGAACAGTTCAACGACCTATTCACGATTGCGAACAAGCGCTCAGGGCCATTTTTGATAGAACTCGCGTGCTGATTCGGAACGTTCCCCTGCTCGCCGACCAAGCCTCCTCGCACGTTTGATGCGGCCAAGTGTATCGACTTCGAACGACCTGCAGTTGCCCTGCGAAAAACGAGCGGCGCGCTGAAGAAGGAATTTATAAATGCCCCGCAACGATCTCCTCCCGCCGAGCGTGAGCACGCTTGATCGCATCGATAATGCAGAGGTAGCATCTTGGGCAGACTACTTCGAGGCATTGTCTGCGAAAGCCTCCGAAGCGTCGCCGAAGCACCAGAAGATCGAAGGCGGGTTGCTAATTTCTCTGCCGTCCTGGCGTGGGCAAGTACTCAACAGGTTCTTCGGGCCTATAAAGAGCACCTCAGAAGGCGTGGGTTCCATAGTTTCGTCTCTCAAATCGTTCCGTCAGACGAGCGGCGTTCATCTGTCATTTCAGATCAGAGCCGCAGATGTCCAACTCGGCCAGATGCTCGTCAAGCACGGCTTGGTCGCATCGGATCATTCTTGGGCAAGATTCCTGCGGGTGCCTGGTGCTTTGGAACAAACCGAAACGGGATTGGTGGTCCGGCCACTTCATCTTTGGGAGGCGACTCAGTTCGCGCTCGCCATCGAGAGGGTCTTTGATCTCCCGCCCGGGATCCGTTCCGGCAGCGCTGAGATGCTGAGGCGGCCGGGCTGGAAGATCTTTGGGGCGATAGACGGAGATAGCGTGGTGGCTACTGGGGCAATGTTCGTCCACGCCGGCTGCGGATGGTTAGGATTCGACACGACGATGCCCGACTATCGTAAGCAGGGTTTGCAACAAGCCATAATTGCCGCACGCGTAAATTCGGCGGTCAAAAGCGGCATCGATCTTCTTACTGCCGATACGGAGTTTCCGCGCCCGGGTGAGCGCGATTCGTCGTTCGACAACTATCGTAGGGCTGAATTTGGCATCGCCTACGAGCGGCTGAACTTTAGCGTTTAGCAGCCGATCTTCGGGATGAGGCGATATGACCTACTCGCCTTCAGATGGAACGGCGAGACTTAGCTTTCGCGGTCGTG
Organism: Acidisoma sp. S159; assembly: GCF_009766125.1. Lineage (NCBI taxonomy): Bacteria > Pseudomonadati > Pseudomonadota > Alphaproteobacteria > Acetobacterales > Acidocellaceae > Acidisoma > Acidisoma sp. S159. Next base: position 214,840 of record NZ_LMUG01000007.1, on the reverse strand, counting down.
GGCTCTCGCGACGCGGGGCGTTCGTCCAGGAACAGGGTCTCCGTATGGACAATATGCTCGTGCATCGCCTGTCGCGCGCCGGCAGGATCGCGATTGGCAAGAGCGGCGAGAATGGCGGAGTGGTCTCGCAGTGTCCGCTGCCGCGCCGGCGCCCCGGCGGTCTTCTCCATGAGCCTCTCAAAGACCGGTGAGAACATTTCGGTCCAGATCATCCCTACTACGCCGGTCAGCACGTCATTGCCCGCCATGGCCGCAATCGAAAGGTGAAAGCGGCGATCCTCTTCGTGGCCGGGCAGCCCCTGACTCATGGCTGTCTTCTGTGCGGCGATCAGATGCTCTAGTTGCTCGAAATCCTGGCCCGGCGCAACGGCCGCCAGCGCGGCAACCTCGCCCTCGATCGCGCGGCGGGCGGCGAGGATTGTGAAGACACTCGTGCCAGCATCGCCGATCGTGGCGGAAACGCTTCGCGCGTCATTGACGTAGATACCGGAGCCCGAGCGGATATCTACGAGCCCAGCGATCTCGAGCGCGATCATCGCCTCCCTAACTGTCGGACGGCTCACGCCGAGCTTCAAAGCAAGATCCCGTTCGGGTGGTAGACGCTGCCTGGGAAGGAATTCGCCGGCGCGAATCAGCGTCGCCAATTGCTCGGCGACCTGCTGGTACAAACGTTGGGAAACAATCCAAGTGATAGGCACGTGGTCCCTCCAATTCCCATTTAGCGTGAGAAATGAACAGGCCGTCAAGTGGCAAGGTGGCCTTACCAATTTCGCTACCATTCTCGGCGGGTATGTGGCACGGTCGAAGGTGCGGCACGACAAGATGGGTCGATGCCCGCCAAAAGCGCCGCATACTTTGCGGCGAGAACTGACACTGGGTGGACGCGATGGGAAAGCTGTCGGGAAAAGTTGCGATCGTTACGGGCGCCGCGCGGGGCCTTGGCGAGGGGATCGCACGGCGTTTGGCGGAGGAAGGCGCCAGCGTGATTTGCGCCGACGTCAATGAGCCGACGATGGTCGTCTCTGCACTTCGCGCTGAAACTTCGGGGAGGCACACATCGGCGGTGCTCAACGTCGCAGACGGTGACGCTTTCGATGCGCTTGTCGCGGAGACGGTCCGGGCGCATAGCCGGCTCGACATCATGGTTAATAACGCTGGGATCTATGTCGGCGGCGCTATTGCCGAAACCGATGATGCGACCTTCAAGCGCGTAATGGACGTCAATCTGCTGGGCGTCTTTCACGGCTGCCGCGCCGCCGCACGCGTTATGATCGAGCAAAAGAACGGCCGGGTGATCAACTCGGCATCGCAACTCGGCAAGGTGGGCCGCGCGACCGAAGGAGTTTACGCGGCGTCGAAAGCGGGCGTCATCCTTCTCACCCAGGCGCTGGCGCTGGAACTCGCGCCGCATGGCATTACCGCCAACTGCATCTGCCCCGGCGCGCTGATGACGCCGATGCTGGAATTCAGTTTTCAACATATGGCGAACCAGCGCGGGGTGGCGCTGGATGATGTCATGAACAGCTACATCAGAGAGAATATCCCGAGCGGCCGTTTCGGCACGCCGGCGGATATGGGGGCGACTGTCGCGTGGCTGGCCTCCGACGACGCCTCCTTCATCAACGGCGCCGCGATCAATCTGACCGGCGCTCAGCAGGTCTTCTTCTAAGCGGAAATGGACTAGTAGCGCTTGTGCATCCACCAGCGACGGGACTAATCGTCGTGCAAAGAAAACAAAGAGGGTTCAGGAATGTCTCGTCTTACCAAACTGCTGGGCTGCGTCGGCGCTCTGCTATTCAGCGGCCTGGCGGTCGCATATGCGGATCCTTCAACCAAGATCGCGCTCGTCCCGGGCGGTCCGCATCCGTATTTCGCGAGCTGGGCGCAGGCTGGTGCTGACGCCAAGAAGGACTTCAACCTCGGCGCCGCGGACTATAAGGTTCCGGAGCAGTGGCAGCTTGCGGATCAGAACAACCTGCTCGAGAGCTTGGTCACCCAGGGCTATAACGGCTTCCTTCTCTTTCCCGGTGATCCCGTCGGTTCGGTGAGCACCGTGCAGGAGCTGACGGATTCCGGCGCGCCTGTCATCGCCCTGGCCGGCTGCCTGAAGGATCCCTCCACGGCCTCCTTCTGCTTCGGAACGGATGTCTACCGCTCCGCCTATCTCGGCACCCAGCACCTTATCGCGGGCATGGCCGGAACCAAGAAGCGCATCCTCCACGTCACCGGCTTCCTGGTCGATCCCAATACCCAGCTGCGCATCAACGCGGTCAATCAGGCAGCCAAGGAAGGGGGCGCGACCGTCGCCGAGACCATTGCCGACATCGATGCGCCCGGGCCGGCGGAAGAGAAGATCAACGCCTATCTCGCCGCCCATGCCAATGACATCGACGGCATCATCTCCACCGCCTGGGTGCCATCCGTGGTGAGCGCCAACGCGCTGCGCCGCATCGGCACCAAGCGCATCAAGATGGTCGCCATCGACCACGACAAGGCCGTACTGCAGGGCGTCAAGGACGGCTACCTGCTCGGCACCATGCTGCAGAATCCCTATGGCCAGGGCTACATCGGCTCCTATGCCATCGACAAGCTGCGCAACGGCTGCAAGGTCAATGCGAGTGCGCCCTGGACGAAGAACGCGCTGACCGCCCGTTTCATCGACTCCGGAACGGTCTTCGCCGGGCCCGAGCAGGTGGATAACTACCTTCAGTCGATGCAGGCGATTACCAAGACAATCTTCGCCAGCTTCGCCAAGACGTACCTCATCTGCTCGAAGTGACGCGCTGCGGATAGGGCCTCGCTGCGGGGCCCTATCCCGACTGTGGCGGATGCAGGGCATGCATCCGCCATCGCTTCAGATCATGGATATTTCGATGCCATCTGACGGACCCGCCGCCGCATCCCTGGATGCATCCGACACCACCCTGACGCCTTCGCCGCGCGTACGGCGTGTGCGCTTCTACCTGACAAACGAATTCGGCCTCGTGCTGCTGATCATCATCTTCGGCGCTGCCTTCACTTTCGCGGTGCCGCGCTTCCTGTCGCATTTCAATCTCTTCATTCTGGGGCGCACGGCGGCGGAGAATATCGTCATCGGGTTCGCGATGATGGTCGTGGTGGTCACCGGCGGCCTGGATCTTTCCGTCGGCGCCATCGGAGTCTGCGCCGCCATGGGCGGTGGCTGGCTGATGCAGGTCGCGGGTCTGCCCTGGCCGCTCGCCGTCATCGGCGGGCTGCTGCTGGGCGCGGCGCTCGGCTTCGTCAACGGCTGGGCGGTCGTGCGCTCGGGTCTGCACAGCTTCATCATCACGCTCGCCAGCATGAGCATCTTTTTCGGCGTGATGATCTTCATTACCCGCGCACAGGCCTTCCGCAGCATTCCGCTGAGCTTCGCGAGCTTCGCCCATATCCGCTACTTTGGCTTCATCTCGCCGCTGCTCCTTCTGGCGGTCGTCATCATGCTCGCGCTCGTCTATCTGTACAGGCTGACGGCTCTGGGGCGGGAGATGCTGGCCGCCGGCGCGCGGGCCTCGGCCGCGGAACTGTCCGGTGTGCGCGTCAAGCGCGTCATCATCCTCTGCCACATGCTGGCGGGGCTGCTCGCGGGCGTTGCCGGCCTCATGCTCGTCGCACGCAACGATGCGGCGATCCCCTCCATGGCCGGTCAGCTCGGCCAGGACTGGCTGCTCCCCGCCTTCCTCGGGCCGGTGCTCGGCGGAACGCTGCTCTCCGGCGGGTTCGTCTCGCCGCTCGGCACCTTGCTCGGCTCCTTTCTCCTCACGCTGCTGACCAATGGCCTGCTGCTTCTCCAGATCGGCCAATTCTGGGTCGAGGCGGTGCTGGGCCTGCTCCTCCTCGTGGCCGTTCTGCTCGATCAGGCGCGGCGCAGCTTCATCGCGCGGCGGAGGATGATCTGATGCAGTTCCTCTCGCGCTATGGGCGGACGGACTGGTTCGGACCGCTTCTGGTGACCATCCTGGCCGCGATCATCGTCGGCTCGCTCAGCCCCTCCTTCCTCTCGGCCTTCAACATTCAGGTTCTGCTGCTGGCGGTCGCGATCAATGCGCTGGTCGCCTATTCGCAGATGATCATCATCGCCATCGGCGAGATGAACCTCTCGGTCGGTGCCATCGGCGGACTCGCCGCCATCAGCTTCGCGGGGATGATGCAGGTCTGGCACATGCCGATCCTGCCGGCGGCGCTGCTCGGCATTCTCATCGGGTTATTGGGCGGCATCATCAATGGCGTGATCATCTCGCTGACCGGGATCTCCGCCTTCGTGATCACCCTTGCCAGCCTCTCGATCTACAAGGGCATCAACCTCGGCATCACCGAGGCACAGCCCTTCTACGGCATCCCGAATCTGGTGAAGCATCTCGGCAATGCGCCTTTCCTGGGGCCGCTGCCCTGGCTCATCATTCCAACCGCGATCGTCGGCTTCGGCCTGTGGCTGATGCTGACACGGCTGCCGATCGGACGTTGCATCCTCGCCGTGGGCGGCAACCGTCACGCGGCCGAGCTTTCCGGCATCTCGATCCGGCTCACCGTCATCGTCGCCCATGCGCTCTCCGGCGCCATCGCGGCGCTGGCCGGCATCCTGCTCTGCGCGCGGCTGCAGATTGGCCAGCCGACGATTGGGGACGACTGGCTCATCCTGTCCTTCGCCGCGCCCGTCATCGGCGGCGCCGTGCTGACCGGCGGGCATGTCAGTGTCGGCGCGACGACCCTCGGCGTAGTGATCGTCGCGATCATCACCGAGGCGCTGGTGCTGTTCAACATCGATCCATTCCTGGTCCAGGTGGTGCTCGGCGTGCTGATCCTCTGGGCGGTCGGTATCAACCGCCTGCGGGAATTCCGCCTCAAGCCGCTGAGGAGGGCCTGAGCATGGCGGAGTTCCTGTTCGAGGCGCTCGGCATCTCGAAATCCTTCCCCGGCGTGATGGCGCTGCAGGACGTCTCGCTGCAAATGCGCGAGGCCTCGATCCACGCGCTGCTGGGCGAGAATGGCGCCGGCAAATCGACGCTGATCAAGATCATCACCGGCATCCATCGCCCGGATGCCGGTGAGCTTCGTTTGGCCGGAACGCCGATCGAGTTGACGAGCCCGCGCGATGCCATGGCAAAGCGCATCGGCGTCGTGCATCAGGAACGCAATCTCATTCCGCGCTTCTCGGTCGGCGAGAACATCTACCTGGAGCAACTCGCGGGACGTCCGCTGAAGCCGCTGCGCTACCCCGAGCTCTACCGTCAGTCGCGCAAATGGCTCGACCTTCTCGACCTCGATGTTGATCCGGCGACGCCGGTCTCGCGGCTCAGCGTCGCCAAGATGCAACTGGTGGAGATCGCCAAGGCACTGGCGCTCGATTCCCGCGTGCTACTGCTAGACGAACCAACGGCCTCGCTGACGCCGCACGAGACTGTCACTCTCTTCAAGGTCCTCAAGCGCCTGCGCGATGATGGCGTCAGCATGCTCTTCGTCAGCCACAAGCTGGAAGAAGTCGGGGAACTATGCGACCAGGTCACGGTGCTGCGCGATGGCCGCAATGCCGCGCACAGCCAGCCGCTGCAGGGCCTCGGGCGGCAGGATCTCGTGCAGCTCATGATCGGCCGCAAGGAGCAGATCGCGGATTGGCCGGCGCGGAATTTCGCTGCCGCGACGCCGGCTCTGGCGCTTAAAGGTGTCTCCACCATCCTCGGCCACCGCGACATCGACCTGACGGTGAAGCGTGGCGAAATCCTCGGCCTCTACGGACTCGTCGGGGCGGGCCGCACCGAACTCGCGAAATGCATCATCGGGCAGTTCGCCGTGACGGAAGGCAGCGTTGAGATCCAGGGCAAGGCGGTGAAGATCGCTTCCGTCGCGGATGCCATTCATCGCCACGGCATCGGCTATGTCAGCGAGGATCGCAAGGCGGAGGGGCTGATCCTCATGCATTCGGTGCTCGCCAATGCCGGCATCACAGTCTGGCGCAATCTCGGCCGCCATGGTCTGCCGCTGACGGATGGGCGTATCCGCAGCAGGATCGAGCCTTTCGTGCGCCGGTTGGAAGTCCGCACGCCTTCTCTGGCGCAGCTCGTCGGCAATCTTTCGGGCGGCAATCAGCAGAAGATTAGCGTTGCCAAATGGCTGGCGGCGGGGGTGAAGGTGCTCATCGTGGACGAGCCCTCCGTCGGCATCGACATCAAGACCAAGGCTTACCTACACGAATTGCTGCGCGAATTGTCCGATACCGGCACCGCCGTGTTGGTGATCACCAGCGACATGCCGGAGATGATCACGCTCGCCGATCGTATCGCGGTGATGAATGATTACCGCATCGAAGGCACCATAACGAATACCCGCGACTACGAAGAAATGAGCAGCCGCATCATGTCGCTGATCCATCGAGTTGAGGCGGCATAAGGGAGAGGCATTATGGCAGAGATCGCTACAAGCGTGGTGGAAAAGCCGCCATTTGGTGCGCTTTCTCGTATCGACAATGCCGCGGTGAGGGCGGCGCTGAGTATCGCAAAGCGCGGACGAGTCTTCGATCTCGGTTTGGAATTGAACACGCGTATTCCACACAATCCGGACTTCGTTCGCTTCTCACTTGCCTTCACGCAGACGCCGGAGGGGACGGGTGCGGTCTCGCCCTTCCAGTATTCCGCCGAGGCTATCTTCGGCGCCCTGCATATCGGCACGCATATCGATGCGCTCATCCATGTCCAGAAAGACGGCCGGATCTATGGCGGCCATCTCGCCTCGGAATCGCGGAACGATCGCGGCTGGACGCGTTACGGCATCGAGACGGTGCCGCCTATCCTGGGGCGCGCCGTGGTGCTCGATATTCCGTGCCTCAAGGGGCTGAACCGGCTGCCCGACCGCTACGAGGTTACTGTCGAGGATCTGAAAGCGGAACTGACGCGCACCGATAGCGAGATCCGCAAGGGCGACATCGTCATCGTTCGTACCGGCAAGATTCAGGATTTCGGCGATGAGGCGGCGTTCCAGGCGGCGGAGCCGGGCGTCGGCCGAACGGCGGCGCTATGGCTCTATGACGCCGGCATGGCAGTGCTCGGCACCGACACGACCGGGACCGAACCGCTGCCGTTCGACGATCCTGCCGTCACGACACATGGCGCGATGCTAACTGAGTCCGGCGTGCATCTCATCGAGAATCTCAATCTGGAAGAAGTGTCCCAAGCGAATATCCGCGAAGGATTCTTCGTTGCCCTGCCGCTGAAGATCACGGGCGCGACCGGTTCCTGGCTGCGGCCGGTTCTGGTTGTGTAAGATCGCTGTAAATGACATCGAGTTTCTAGAATTTGTCCGAGCGCATGGCGATCCCTCCGCGCTCGTTTCCACCGAGGAGGCAATATGAAGATCCGGTCGGTCGAGCCGTTCATCCTGCATGTTCCGCTCAATGTCGCGTCGATTTCGGACTCGACGCATACCATCACGCATTGGGGCGTCGTCGGCACGCGTATCACGACGGAGGACGGGCTGGAGGGATACGGCTTCACTGGAACCCACGCGCATCTTCCCTCGGATCAGCTCATCACGCGTTGCATTTCCGCCTGCTACGCGCCGCTGCTGATCGGTGAGGATGCGTCGGATGGCACGCGTCTCTGGCTCAAGCTCGCGCGCAATCCGGCGTTGCAATGGGTGGGCCGTGCCGGCATCACACAGATCGCGCTGGCGGCGGTCGATATCGCGCTATGGGATCTGCGCGCCAAAGCGGCACGCATGCCGCTGTGGAAGCTGCTCGGCGGCGCAACGACGGAGAAACTTGAGGCTTACAATACAGATATCGGGTGGCTCTCGATCCCAAAGGACACGTTGCTGGAACGCAGCCGCCGCGCGATCGAGGAGGAGGGCTTCCGCCGCATCAAGCTGAAGGTCGGCCATGATGATCCAATGATCGACCTCGATCGCCTCGAAGCCGTGCGGAAGGCGCTAGGGCCAAACGTGACGATCGCCATCGATGCCAATGGTCGCTGGGATCTGCCGACCTGCCAGCGCTTCTGCGAGAAGGCCGAAGCCGTCAGCCTGCACTGGTTCGAGGAGCCGATGTGGTACGATGACGTCCGGTCCCATGCCATCCTGGCGCGCTCAACCCGCATCCCCATCGCGCTCGGCGAGCAGCTCTACACGGCCGAGGCCTTCAGCACCTTCATCGATGCGGAGGCAGTGCAGTATGTGCAGCCGGATGTGACGCGGCTTGCTGGTATCACGGAATACCTCCAGGTGGCCGATCGGGCGCATTCCAGCCGGCTGCCCGTTGTCGCTCATGTTGGTGATATGGGGCAGGTGCATGTGCATCTGTCGTATTCGCACCCGGCGACGACGATGCTGGAATACATTCCCTGGATCAAGGATTGCTTCGCGGAGCCGATCCGTGTCGAGAATGGCTATTACTTGCGGCCCGAGATGCCAGGCGCTGGTGCCACGCTGACAGCGGCAGCGATCGTGTCCTACGCGAAGCCGCTCTGAAACCTGCGATGACAACCACGCCGAACGACAGCGAGAGAGGGTGGATCAGGCGCAACACCCGTAGTGTGTTACGCTTCGAGGAACTCGGCATCCTCGGCGCCATGGTGCTGTTCTTCGTCGTCGGCACGGTAAGCAGCCCGTATTTCCTGACGGTCAACAACCTCGCCGGCATTCTCCAGAACATCACCTTCCTGGGTTTCCTGTCGATCGGCGTCGGGCTCGCCTTGATGGCGGGCGAGATCGACATCTCCGTTGGCTCCGTCTTCGGCCTAACGGCTGTGGTGTCGGCGATGGTGATCAAGGCGGGCTACCCCATTACGGAGGCAGCGGCGCTCGGCGTGTTGACAGGGCTTGCCTGCGGCCTGGTCAATGGGCTCGTGGCACAGCTCATCCGAGTACCCGTCATCGTCGTCACACTGGCGACACTCGGCATCTATCGCGCCATCGCGCTGGCACTCGCCGGCGGGTCGCCGGTCGGCGGCCTGCCCGCGAGCCATCTGTTCTTCGACATCTTTGGCCAAGGTGCCGTCGGCCAGATCTCCTTCATCACCATCCTCTTTCTTGTCGTCGCACTGGTGGTCGAGATCATCCTGCGCTGCACCTCATCAGGTTTCAGATTGCTGGCGATCGGCAGCAATCCGCAGGCGGCGCATCTCGTCGGCTTTCATGTTGAACGGACGCGCATCCTGCTGCTTGCTTTCTCCGGCCTGATCGCCGGGGTATCGGGCGTCTGCTCCGTCGCCTATCTCGATACCGCCGGACCAACCGCCGGATCGGGCTATGAGCTCAGTGTCCTCGCAGCCGTCATCATTGGTGGCGTCAAGCTGAGTGGCGGACGCGGTTCCATTCTCGGTGTCCTGCTGGGGCTTTGCGTCATCGGCATTTTCCAGAACCTCGTGGTTCTCTGGGGTATTTCGCCCAACTGGGCGCAGGGCGTCTCGGGTCTCGTGCTCATCGCCGCCATGACATTGACCTGGCTCGCCGGCGGCGGCGGGCGTTCCACGGCGGCATGAACACGACCGCCGGCCAAATATCGCAACGAACAAAGGGAGGATGCCAATGACCGAAGATAAGCCCTCGCTGCAACTGGAACGCCGGAACTTCGCCAGGTTGCTCGGCGTCGCCGGTGCGGTCGGCGCGGCGACACTTGGCGGCGCCGTCACGGCCCGTGCCGCCGACGCTCCCGCCTGGAAGGACTGGGTCGGGACCTTCTACAAGAAACCCGTCAAGGTCGCCGTTTCCTGCGCCGGCACCACCAACCCTTATTTCGCCGCCACCAAGGCGGGCGCGGAAGATGCCGGAGCCCAGCTTGGCATCGACATGCTCTGGACCGGCGTGCCGGACGGCAATACCGTCAACCAGATTTCGCAGTTCCAGCAGCTCGTGAATACCGGCTACGAGGCGATCGTCGTGATCTCCTTCGAGCCGGATGCCTGGATCGCACCGATCCGCAAGGCGGTAGCGAATGGCGTGCTTGTCCTCACCGCCAATAACGACACGCCGAAGAGCGCGCGCGAACTTTACTTCGGCCAGGATCTGGTCAGCGCGGCGGTGGTCCAAGGGCAGATGCTGGCCAAGCTCGCCGGCGGCAAAGGCAAGGTGGCGATGACGAACTGCGCCCCCGGCTCGCTCGCGCTCGATCTGCGCGTGCAGGGCGCGCGACAAGGCGTCACCGCTGGCGGGATGCAGGATGTCGGCGTCTATAACACCAACCCTGCCGACATGGCGAGCGAGCTCGGCACCATCCGCGACATTCTTCGTGCGCATCCCGATCTAGCGGCGATGATGCCGCTCTGCGGCCCTGACACGGCGGCGGCTGGTCTCGTGCGCAAGAACCAGAAACTCGATCTGCCCATCGTCGGCACGGATCTGCTCTATCAGACGCTCGAGCTGATCCGCGATGGGCATGTCAACGCGACCATTGGTCAGCAGCCCTATCTGCAAGGCTATCTGCCGGTGATGTATGCCTATCAGCGCGCGGTTCTCGGCGCGCCGAAACTCAACCTGCCAGGCGGCAACTATTATCTCGCCAACGAGATCGTGACGAAGGACAATGTCGCGGAGTATCTCGTCCGCGAGGCGCGCTTCCGGGGATGATGACGGCATGCTGACCGCCGAGGGGATCAGCAAGCGCTTCGGCAGCATGGCGGCGCTTGAGGATATCTCGCTCACGGTGAATGCAGGCGAGGTGCATGGGCTGCTCGGTGCCAATGGCGCCGGGAAGTCCACGCTCATCCGTATTCTGTCGGGTGCCATCCGTCCTGATAGCGGCAGTCTGCGCGTCGCCGGGCGCGAGGTGCCACTCGGCTCGCTGGCCGAGGCGCGCCGGGCCGGACTCGTCGTCGTGCACCAGGAGCTGATGCTGTTTCCGGATCGCTCGGTCGAGGAAAACGTCTTCGCGAGTGTGCTGCCGACGCCGCCCTTCCGGCTGATCAGCCGCCACGCCCGGCATCGCAAGGTGGCGGCGGCGGTGGAGCGACTGGGCGCGGTGCTGGACCTCCAGGCACGTGTCAGCGACCTGCCGCTGTCCCGCAGGCAACTGGTGGAGATCGCCCGCGCGCTCTGCGCCGGCGGCACTGTGCTGGTGCTGGACGAGCCCACCTCCGCGTTGTCGCAGGCTGAGGCGCACGGTCTCTTCGATGCGATCCGCCTCATCACCGCGCAGGAGGCCGCCGTCATCTTCGTCTCCCACCGGCTGGACGAGGTTTTCGCGATCACCGATGCCCTTACCGTCCTACGGGATGGCCGCGTCGCGGGCCGCTGGCGCACGGCGGATGTCGATATCCCCACTATCACGCGCGCGATGGTAGGCCGCCTCGCCGATGAGCGTCCGCGACCCGCCGGTAGCGCGAGCGGGGGTGCCGCGGCGATCTCGATACGCGGCTCCGCGCCGGGCCTCTCAGATCTCGACCTCTCGGTGGGCGCTGGGGAGATCGTCGGTCTCGCGGGTCTCGAAGGGTCCGGTGTCTCGACTGCGCTGGAGATGCTGGGCGGCGTCCTGCCTGTACGCGGCCAGCTGGAGGTGAAGGGCAAGCCGGTCACCTTCAGGCATCCGAGCCAGGCGATCACGGCTGGCGTCGTCTATATGCCGCCTGATCGCAAGAAGGCCGGGCTGTGGCTGGACCGCGACGCGAGCGTCAATATCGGGGCCGCGGCGGTCGCGCGCATGGGCGCGCTGCGCGGGCTCGGCCGGGCGACGCTTGACTTGGCCGCCAAGACGCGGATGGCGGAGGTCGGCGTGCGCGCCGATGCCCTGCGTGAGCCGGTCGCCCGGCTCTCCGGCGGCAACCAACAGCGCGTGATGCTGGCCCGCGTGCTGGAGGCACGGCCGCAGGTCCTGTTGCTGAACGACTTCACCCGCGGCGTCGATGTGCAGGCGAAGGCGGCGATCCACGCGCTGGTTCGTGGTCTCGCTGATTCTGGCATGGCGATCTGCGTCACCTCCTCGGATTTCGAGGAACTGCTGGACGTCGCCGACCGCATCGTCTGCATGTCCGCCGGACGCATCGTGGCAAACCGGCCTTCGGCGGATTTCGACAAACTGAGCCTTCTGGCGCTAGCCTCGTCAGGAGCTGCTACCGCCGCCGTCGCTTGACCACTCGGTCGCCGTTTCTTCGAGCGTTGGAAAGAGGGTATCAGCGCGTGTCAGCGAGAGGCTGCGCTGATCGCGTGCTTCACCCAGTTCAGACGCGCGCCGGGAACCAAGCCATAATTGTAGAAGTTGATACTCTGCGCGCCCGCCTTGCGCGCAGCGTTGGCTCGGGTCGCGAGATCCGCCGGGCTGCGCATCTCGGGGTAGAAGACGCGAAAACCGGTGCCGAGATGCCTGTCCGGACCCACAGCGGTCCTATTCTGAGCGATCAACTCGGTGACTTGATCAGGCGTCATGTCATAGCCACAGATAATGGCGCCATCGCAGGCCGCCGCAGCCGCCTTTACATCGCAGCCTCCCAGCCAGCCCTCTTTCAAGTCGATCAGGTAGATTTTTGTGCTGGGCGCGGCATGGTCACGGATTTCACCGATAAGGCTGGTTACCGGCTCGAAGCGCCATTTGACGAAGTCGTACACCTCGGGGTGAGGCTGGAAGACGTCCAGGCCGGCGGAGAGGAACTCCGGCCAGCGTGACGCCGGTATGGCCCGCTCGCAGGCCTCGGTGATCCAAAGCTTCACGGTGGCGCGCGCTTTTTCACCATCGACTCCCGCCATGGCCGCTCGAGCCAGACAGGCGGGGCAGAAGCAAAGCGAGAGCAAAAAATCCTCATCTGCGGTGAGGCCGACGCCATCCTTCTCGTGGTGGAACCCGTGCGTGATAGGGTATCGACTGGGCGCCTCCGCCGGTCCGGGCACCGACCGACGAAATATTGACGATACGGCCCCCTTTTGCGCCGACATTGGGCCGATTGCTTCCTGGCAGGCAAAGAACACGCTGGAGAGGTTGAGATCTATGGCACTGCGCCACAGCGCTTCCGTAGTCTCCGCCGTCGGCACGCGCTCGACCATGTCACCGGCATTGTTGACGAGGATCCGCAGGCCCCCGAAACGTTCCAGATGGCGCCGGAAGATCACGGCGACACCCTGTCGCTCGCGCAAATCGGCCTGCACGGCGAGCGCGGTACCCCCGGCCGCCTCGATGCGCGCAACCTAGCTCTCAGCGGCGATTCTATTGGTGTGGTAGGAGAGGGTCACGGCGGCGCCGGCTGCGGCCAGTGCTTCGGCGATGGCGCCACCGATGCCACCGCTGCCGCCAGTCACCAGCGCCGTCTGTCCCCGCAGATCCGTGCGCGGAGCAGCGAAAGTCTCGGTCACGGCTTGGCCAAAATCATGGCTTGCAGGGAGGTGCGCGTATAGGGCGGGTAGATGAAGCCGTCATCCGGGAAGTTTTTGCCGCTCTCCAAGATTGCCGCGAGATTGGCATTGGTGATCATCGGGATCGGCACGTCGATCGGAAATTTCACGTCCTTCCCCTGCTGTGCCAGCACGCCCGCCAATATCGCCATGGCACCCATCCAGTTGGGATTGCCGACCGCCATGGCGTTCAACTTCTTCTGCGACCACGTATTGAGGAACTGCTTGCTATTTTCGCCGGTCATCGGAGGGATCAGCTTGCCTGCGCGTCAATGCCGGCAGGGCCGTTCAGCACGAGAATCTTACCCTTGCCGCCCAGCGTGTCGATCAGCCAGTTCGCCGTCGCGTCGCCCCAGGATTTGGCGCTTACCTCGATCTTCGTCGTGAGTTGATCCGTATGGATCGGGCTGTCAAACGAGATAACCGCGATGCCTTTGCGGCAAGCTTGGCCGACGACGCGATCAAGCGCGGTGGGCGATCCAGCATCGACGATGATGACATCGGTATTGGCGTCGATCATCGCCTGGATCTGCTGCATTTGCTACGTAACATTGCCGTTCGCATTTTGGATCGTGAAAGACTTCAGAAGGCCGTCCTTCTTCAGATCACGCGCCATATCATTCATGGTCTGCGTCGTCTGGGTCATCCAGGTGGGAGCGAGATAAATATCGGCCCAGGACACGGTGTAAGGTGGTTTGTGAGGCTGGGTAATACATTTCGACATCGCTTGGGCGGCAGAGGCGCCGGCAAGAAGCGAAAGACCCATTACAGCGGCCGCAAATGACCTTGTAAGACGCATGCTCATTTCCCTCTAACTTCCCAAGGTCGGCCGAATCTCGCTGTCAGCGCGAGTCCGACAGCCACCGTATCGTGCACCCTGATAGGCTGGACACTCGTCCCGCGAGACCGAAGAGCACGCAAAAAGCTGTATCTGGCATCAGACTTAACCGGTCACTGATCATTGCAGTAAAGCCCGGATTGACCTGAGCCTGAGGCTTTCTGTCGCCTTTCTTGAGAATGCCAACGGACTCCCGGCCGAAATTTAGGCACATTGGCAGTTTTCAGTCACGTCCGCCAACGGACCCAACAATTGACGTTGGCCGGGTATCGTTATGCCCATAGACTGCGCGAGAACCACAAAAAGACTGTCGTCATGATCTCTTCCGAAGTTGCACGCGAGCGCGCTACCGCTTTAGTCCCTCATCTGGCCGAGCGCGCCGCACGCTGCGAAATGATTCGGCGATGTCCCCAAGAGACTGTCGACGAACTCTATGAAGCCGGTCTGATGCAAATGATGCAGCCGCTGCGCTACGGTGGGTCTGAACTCAATCTCGACGTGGTAGCAGACGTTGCCATGACGCTGGCCGCCGGCTGCGCGTCTACTTCCTGGGTCTGGATGAACCTGGCTACGCATTCCTGGAACATTGGGCAGTTCAGCGAGGAGGCCCAGGACGACATTTGAGGTGTGGATCCGCGCGCGCTTGCTGCTACCGGCCTAGCATTTCCATGTGGCCGGGCCAAGCGCGTCAGCGGTGGCTTCCGACTGAGCGGCCGCTGGCCCTTCGGTAGCGGTGTTGACGCGGCGAGCTGGTTGCTGGTCGGTGCGCAGATAGAGGGAACGGATGCGCCGCTAGAACGATGGATGTTTCTTGTGCCAAAGGACGACTTTCGGAGCCTGGACAACTGGCACTCCTTCGGACTGGCTGGAACCGGTAGCCACGACGTTGAAATCCGGGATGTGTTCGTACCAGAACATCGAAGTGTTCGGCCGGAAATACTCGCCGCGGGCCGCGAATGTCCCGGAGCACGGATTAATCGAAGTCCGGTTTATCGACTTCCGGCGTACTCCGCTTTCGGCTTTGCGTTGAGCGCCGTTCCGCTCGGCGCCGCCCGGGCCGCGCTAGATCAGTTCACCGCGGGCGCTCGCACGCGTGCAAGCACGTTCAGCGCCAGCCGGATAGCCGAGATGGTGCCAGTGCAGTTGCGTGTGGCGGA
Source organism: Acidisoma sp. S159 (assembly GCF_009766125.1). NCBI lineage: Bacteria > Pseudomonadati > Pseudomonadota > Alphaproteobacteria > Acetobacterales > Acidocellaceae > Acidisoma > Acidisoma sp. S159. The sequence goes on along the minus strand of NZ_LMUG01000007.1, from coordinate 199,528 downwards.
AGCGGCCGCGAGCATCTCCTTCGCCGAAACCGCCTACTGGACCGATCTTCGCGAATTAGTCGCTCTGACCGAGAGCGGGGAGGCCGTTGGCGACGATGCCAAATTGCGTTGGAAGCGCGATCTCGCCTTTGCCGTGACCTTGAGCAAGCGGGCAGTCGAGTTGCTTTTGTCTGCCAGTGGAGGTGCCGCCCTATCCACACATAATTCGCTTCAACGCAACTTTAGAGACGTCTATGCGGCATCATCTCATATAGCCCTCACCTGGGATGTACAGGCTGCGATGTACGGGCGTCATGCGCTTGGCATAGCGATGGAGCCCGGTGCGCTGATCTAACTCGCGCCGAGCGCTGTTCTCCAGAGGGTCAGTCGATCAACTGTGTGAAGGCAGCGGATAGGATCCGGCTATGCGCGCCGCATGAGCCATAGACTAATGTGCGCCGGCGCCGGAGGCGGCACCCTTTTTCAGCAAGGCAACTATTGCAACGGCGACGAGCAGCACGACGCCGAGCAATGCGAAGCAATCGGCGTAGCCCATGATCGTCGCCTGGGCGCGGATCGTGTTGCCGACGGCGATGATGGCCCGGTGCAGCGCGCTCGCCGGGTCGGGGAAGCCATGTGACATGAAGTATTGCTGCAAGTCGCTCAGCCGGCTGCGCGTCGCCGGCTGGAGCAGCGAGACATCCGGGGTGATAATGGCCGAGTGAAACTGCTCACGCTTGGTGAAGAAGGTCTCGATCGCCGCGGTGCCGATCGCGCCGCCGAGATTGCGCGTCATGTTGAAGAGCCCCGACGCGCCACCCGCCTCCTGGGGCGCGATCCCAAGCATCGCGATAGCGGAAAGCGGGGTCATCACGATCGCCTGACCGATCGCGCGAACGATGTTCGGCCAAAAGAGTTGCGGCCCGGCATAGTTCTGGTCGAGCGCCATATTCATAAAACAGCTCGTGGCGAAAAGCAGAAGACCGGTGCCGATGAGAAAACGCGTATCGACCCGCTTCATCAAGAGTGGCACGAGCGGGATTAACAGCAGTTGCGGCAGACCGGTCCAGGCGATCACCTCTCCGGCCTGCTCGGAGTCAAAGCCCTGCGTGACGGCGAGATATTGCGGCAGCAGATAGGCGGAACCGTATAGCGCGAAACCAAGCAGGAAGTTGCCCAACGTGCCGAGGCCAAAATTACGCCGGCCGAGGAGCCGCAGATTGACGAGCGGCTGAGGCGTGATGAACTCAAGCACCACGAAAGCACCGAGCGCCACCGCCGCCACGAGGCTTAGTTTGACGATGAAGGGCGAGCCGAACCAATCATAGACATTGCCGTCATCGAGCACTGTCTGGAAGGCGGCGAGACCGACGGCCATCAGCGCGATGCCGCGCCAATCCGCCCGGCGCAACAAGCCGAATTGCATCGCCGACTTCGGCAGGCCGTACCAGAGCGCGGCGAGCATGACCGCGCCGGGCACCAAGTTGATGTAGAAAATCCAGGGCCAGCCGTAATTGTCTGTGAAATAGCCGCCGATGGTCGGGCCGATCGCCGGCGCGAAGGTCGCGGTCACCGCGTAGCCGGCCAGCCCTAGGGGGTGCTTAGAGCGCGGCAGCATGGTCATCACGATGGTAAATGCCAGCGGGATCATGACGCCGCCGGCGAAGCCCTGCAGAGCCCGCAGCACGACCATCTCGCTGAGGCTGCTGGCCTGGCCGCACAGCACCGAGAAAAGCAAGAACAGCACCACGTTGCAGAGCAAATAGCGCCGTAGGGAAAATACCCGGCTGAGGAAGTCGGTGAGCGGGATGACAATGATCTCGCCGATCAGGTACGCGGTCGAAATCCAGGTGCCATAGACGCCCCCGGTGCCGATGCCGCCCTCGATATAGGGGAGCGAGGCGCTCGTGATCTGGATGTTGAGCACCGCCATGAAGGCGCCGATCAGCGCGCCGCCGACGGTGATCCAGGTCTTGAGAGAGACCGTCGGCTCGCTCGCACGATCCCCGGTCGCGGTCATGACGCGCTCGCTGCCGCCCGTACGCGGAGCGGTGGTTTTACGTCGATCGTCGGCTCCGCCGACATGCCCGGGCGCAATAGGTTCGCCAGCGGATCACCGGCATTGACGACGATCTTGACCGGGATGCGCTGGACGATCTTGGTGAAATTGCCGGTAGCGTTGTCGGGCGGCAACAGAGCGAATTCCTGGCCGCTCGCCGGCGCGAGGCTATCGACGTGTCCGTGCACCACCATGCCCGGGAAGGTGTCAACGTCGATTAAGACCGGCTGGCCCGGACGCACGTTGGTCAGCTGGGTCTCCTTGTAATTTGCGGTGATGTAAATCGCCTGGAGCGGCACCACCGCCATCAGCTGGCTTCCGGCTTGAACGTATTCGCCGACCCGCAAGGTACGGACCCCGATGGTGCCGTCGACCGGGGCAGTGATCGTCGTGTAGCTCAGATTGAGTTCGGCCTGTCGCTCACTTGCCTGTTGCCGGGACAGCGCCGCGTTGGCTTGGGCGAGCTGCGCCTCCAGAACACCGATCTGCGTCTCGGCGGCTGCGACGACCGCGGTGTCGTGCTGCGTCGTGGCGACTTTCTCGTGAATATCGGCTTGTGCCTGCTGAGCCCGTTGCACCGTACCCCAGCTATCCTTGGCCAATTGCGTATAGCGCTGGAAATCCTGCTGCGAAAAAACGAGTGCCGCCTGATCCGACGCGATCTGACGGGAGTCCTGCTCGACCACGAGCTTTTGTTCGGCGATCTGCTGGCTCCAGGTGTCAATGCTGGCCTGCGCCGCCGCGACGTTCGCGCGCGCCCGATCGAGCGACGTCTGATAGTCGCGCGGGTCGATCCGGGCGAGCACTTGGCCAGCCTTGACCGCTTGGTTGTCGTCGACCGGAACCTCGGAGATGTATCCGGTTATCTTGGGGCTGATGAGGACCGAATGCGCTTCCACGTAGGCGTCGTCGGTCGAGATCAGAAAGCGGCCCGTTGTCCAGTAGTAATGGCCGTAATCCGCCGCGACCGCGAGAAATACCAGCACCGCGCCGGCGATCAGCGCCTGCTTGAGCGACCAGCGGCGGCGCCTGGCGGTCTTGGCCGCGGTCAAGTCCTCGGGCTCAGCATAGCCAAGGAGTTGCGAGCCATCCATTGTTCGTCTCCATTCCTACCGCGGCGACACTGCCTCGCAATGTGGCCAAGCGCGTCCAGGCGGCCCTCGGGATCGCCTTTGGCCCCCGGGTTTGGCGGCCGGCATGGGCATTCCACTCGGCACGCGGAGATCCTGGGTTCGGGTCACCAGATGGAGCCTGCGGCACTGTTTGATAATACGGCGTCCACCGCATAGACTGTTCACTACTGCTTCACAGTCGGTGCCCAGTGGATCGTTTCGATAGCTTGCGAGTCTTCGCCAAGGTCGCGGAAGTCGGCAGCTTCGCCGGAACGGCGGCGCGGCTCGACATTTCGCCGAGCATGGTCAGCCAGCATGTGAGGGCTTTGGAGGAGCGGCTCGGCGTGCGCCTCCTCAACCGCACCACGCGGAAGGTGGGACTGACCGAGATCGGGCGCGAATACTATGAGCGCTGTTCGCAGATCCTGGCCGAGCTTGACGAGGCCGATCTAATCGCGAGCGCATTACAGTCTACGCCACGCGGCCGGTTGCGAATCTTTTGCGACACAAATATCGCCCGCTTCATTGCACCGGTCGTGGTGCGCTTTCTCGAGGATTTTCCCGAAACGGTGATCGATCTGCGGTCTGGCGACCGGATGAACGATCTTGTCGAGGCAGGGTTTGATCTTGCCATCCGTGCGGTCGTGCCTCCGGATTCTAGCCTGATTGTGCGGCGTTTGGCCGAGTGGCGCCATACCCTGTGCTGCGCGCCGCGCTACCTTGAAAATCATCCGTCACCCGCGCGCCTCGCTGATCTCGCCAACCATAATTGCCTGCGCTACGCGTATTATCCCTTCGGCGATGAATGGCACTTCACCGATCGAGACGGAAAACCGGCCGCCGTGCGCGTATCCGGCAATCTGGTAACCAGCAGCGCCCAGGTGCTTCACGCGGTTCTCGTCGGCGGCGGTGGTATTGCGCTCGCCGCGCCCTTTATCGTGGAGGAGGAACTTAAAGCGGGCACATTGATCTCGCTTTTTCCCGAATACCTGCCGGTTGAGTTTGCAATCAACGCAATCTATCCCCACCGCCGCTATCTGGCGGCAACGGTTCGCACCTTTATCGACAGGTCGGTCGAGCGGTTCGTCGAACATCAGCGATGGCTGGGCGCCCTACGCTCTGAGGAATTGCCAGCAACGAGAAGCTGACCGTCGGCTCGTCCATCGGGGAGCCACGTTTTCTTGAGACGGGATCCCCTCACGCACCACACCGGTGTTCGAGCGACGGAGGCGACCCGGGCGCCAGCTTGCACTGCCGCACGAAGTGGGAGCGTCTCGTCGTGACTAGGCACGGTCTGGATTCGGGCCGAATCGCAATCCCCCGGTTCTAGCCAGCGCCTCCATTGCTATGGGATGGCTCTCATATGCCCAAGGCAAAAGATTGACGGATCGGCCGTCGTCTGCAACCGTTCGGCGGCCATTAGTTCGCCAGACCGGGATCGCTTCTCCGATCCGTCGCTAACCCTACGTCGCTCGACATATTTCAGCGAAGATTGGGCAAAAAACTAAAAGGTCGGAAAGCACAGTGCTTCCGAGGGTCCGAGATAAATATGAAAAAGTTTCCGCTTCGGCAGTTTTTCCAACCGTTGTCGCCGAGAATCTCCTGCGTCTTTGGTTCGCTCAATCATACGGTGGACTGGCTCAAAACATTGCCGGCTCATCGTCCATGAGGCCGGGACTTATCGGCCGCATCGCACGTCGCGTCGATGCCGCACCCGGGACAGTGACCCGCCGCCAATTATTGCACGGGACGGCAGCGACTGGCGCCGGCCTGATGCTGGGCGGCCGCCTTGCCAAGGCGAAGATCGCCGCCTCGGCGCCCCATGTCATCGTCGTCGGGGCAGGCTTTGCCGGCCTCAGCTGCGCCTTCCAACTTCGCAATGCCGGCGCTCGGGTGACGGTGCTGGAAGCCCGCGATCGGCTTGGCGGCCGCGTGCTGTCGTTGAAGAATTTCATCGAAGGCCGGGTGATCGAGGGTGGCGGCGAACTCATCGGGTCGAACCATCCGACCTGGATGGCCTATGGCAAGCATTTCGGGCTCGAGTTCCGTGATGTGACAGAGCCTGAGACCGACAAGGCGCCCATCATCCTAAATGGGAACAAATATGCGGGCCAGGAACTGCGGGCGCTCTGGGGGCAAATCGCGCATGCTCTTTCCTTCCTAAATGCGGATGCCCGCAAGATAAACCTGGACCGACCGTGGCAAACGCCCGATGCGACACGTCTCGATCACACCAGCCTGGCCGCGGCCTTCGCTTCGTTCGATCTGGACGATGTCGCACGACACGGCGCCCTGACGCTGCTGGGCAATGACGACGCGTCCTGGCCGAAGCGATTCAGTTATCTGGCGGCCCTTTCCTGCATCGCTGGCGGCGGAGTTGAGAAGTTCTGGACGGAGACGGAGGTTTTCCGCTGCATCGGCGGCAATCAGCAAATGGCGTTCAAACTGGCCGAAGCGATCGGCGAAGACCACATTCGCCTGGGGGCGCCGGTCGTCCGCATGCGGCTAGGCAGGCTGGGAGCTGCGGTGGAGCTGGCTGACGGGATCACGGTCGAAGGCGATCTCGTCGTGCTGACCGCTCCACCCAGCACCTGGAACAACTTCCCCATCGAGCCAGGGCTTCCTCCGGGATATCAGCCATCGACCGGCCCGACGCTCAAATATCTCTCCAAGGTCTCGCGCCCATTCTGGGAGCGGAGCGGTCTTATGCCCAACGCGTTGACCGACACGCCCGTCGGCGACACCTGGGAAGGCACCGACGGGCAGCGGTCGAATGCGGAAGAGCCGGCCTGTCTCACCGTGTTTTCGGGCGGACAGGCGGCGCAAGACTGTCTGGATTTCCCTGCCGCGGAGAGAAGCCAAAAGTTCAAATTCTATCTCGACGCGATCTATCCCGGCTATTCGGCCCATGTGGAGAAAACGATGTTCATGGCTTGGCCGAACGAAAAGTGGACCCAGTGCGGCTACTGCGCACCGAGACTTGGCGAGGTTACCTCCATCTATCCGAACCTCGAGAAAGGCTTTGAGGGGCGGCTATTTTTCGCCGGGGAATATACCAGCCTTCTTTTCACCGGTTATATGGAGGGTGGCCTCAACAGCGGCGCAAAGCTGGCGAGAAAATTGGCGATTTCGCTTGGTCTCCAGGTTGAGTGACAGTCTCTTGCGTCGAACTCCTACAAACAAGATCGAGCAAGCGCGGACATCGCGCCATCCCACGCGCATCACTCGCCACACCCTCAAACCAAGGGCTGTTTGGCGACCGGCGAGCTGGCTCCTTCACCTCCGTTTCGCCTCAGACTCGGCAAATTGTCAATACGTGATAACGAACCTTCTCGCGTATTGACGGTTACATTTATCAGTGCCAGGTTTCGTCATGACCAAGAACCCAGTGGTTCCTCGTTCGCCCGAATCGGCCGCGGTTCGCCGCCTCGATGAGGCAGAGCCCGCGCTCACCATCAGAGCGGCGAGGTCAATCGCACGCTCGCAGGTCTACCAAAACGCGGCTGACGCATCATCGACGCTGCGCGCCTACAAGGCCGATCTGGCGAATTTCAAGACATGGTGCCTCGAGCGCGGCCTCGACCCCATGCCCTCGACGCCGGAGATCGTGGGCGCCTATTTGGCGGATGCCGGTCGGGGCTACGCGCTGTCCACCTTGCGGCGGCGGGTCGCCGCCATCGCCCGCGCGCATCGGATGACCAAGCAGCCATTGGATACCCGTCACCCCGCGATCCGCGAGACCTTGCGCGGTATTGCGCGAACCCATGGCGAACCGCCTCGCCGGTCGGCGGCCCTTACCACAGCGGACATCAAACGCCTCCTGGCCGCCTGTGGCGACGATATGGCGGGTCTTCGAGACCGGGCGCTTTTCCTGCTCTGCTTCGCAGGGGCTCTTCGCCGTTCGGAGGCGGTCGGGCTGGATATCGAGCATGTGACCTGGGTTCCAGAGGGCATGCGCATCCTCATCACGCGCTCCAAGACCGACAAGGAGGGTGCGGGTGCCGAGATTGGCATCAACCATGGGCGCATCTCACTGACCTGCCCCATAGCGACTTTGAAAGCGTGGCTGGAGCAGGCCGAGATCGTCTCCGGCCCGATCTTCCGCAAAGTCGATCGCTGGGGCGCTGTGCATGCAGGGCGACTTGACCCTGATGCAGTGCGGCAAATTCTGAAGAAACGCGCGGTGCAGGCCAAAATCAGCGGGACGATATGGGAGCCGATCACGCCACACGGTATGCGCGCCGGTTTCGTGACGACCGCCTATAAGAACGGCGTTCCAGATGAAGAGATCATGGGGCATACCCGCCATCGAAGTCTGACGACGATGCGCAGTTACGTGCGCCGTTCCAAGCTGAACACGTCGAGCCCCGCGGGGAAGCTAGGCTTGTGAGGAATCCAGCACGAGCTGACTCGCGCTGATCGAGCACTCAAGGTTGCAGGCTAGGGCGCTTCAATGTGCAAGCTGGCTGCGGCGCTCACGTCGTTTCGCGGCGCCTCCGCCTAGATAGATGTCTTTGATATCCGCCCGCTCCGACAATTCAGTTGCCGTGCCAGATACCACGACGCGGCCATTCTCCAGCACATGCGCGGTATCGACGTAGTGCAATGCGATATTGGCGTTCTGCTCGGAGACGAGAAATGTGACGCCTTCCTCGCTATTGAGCCTACGAATGATCTCGAAGATTTCGTGCACGACTCTCGGCGCCAAACCCATCGATGGTTCGTCCAACAGCATCAGGCGCGGCCCAGTCATTAGCGCGCGGCCGATCGCGACCATCTGCTGCTCGCCACCCGAAGTGAGCCCAGCGCGGATATGCCGCCGCTCCCTGAGGCGCGGAAACCGCGTATAGGCGCGATCCAGTTCCGTGCGCAGTCGGCTCCGCGAAAGGCGGCGAACGAAGCCGCCCGTCAAAAGATTTTCCTCAACGGTCAGGTGCTGAAAGCACTGTCGCCCTTCCAGCACCTGAGCGAGGCCCTGCGCCACCAGTTGCGACGGATGGGTCGCGAGAACCGATCGTTGTTCCCAGGTGATCGCGCCTCCACTTACCGCTCCATTCTCCGCTCCCAAGAGGTTGGAAATCGCCCTCAAGGTTGTCGTCTTACCCGCTCCATTCGCGCCAAGCAGGGCCACAATCGCCCCCTTGGCCACGTCGAAAGTCACCCCGCGCAGACCGACGATGGCCCCGTCATAGACCGCCTCGACCTCGTGAAGACGAAGGAAGACGTCCCTTCCGTTCGCCACATCGCCTGAGCTGCGCATCGGCTTGTTCCCGGTCCTCAGCTTTCGGTCGCGCAATCGCGGGGGGTTTCGCTCTTCTCCTTCGCGTAGGCTGCCGCCTTCTCATCAATGAGCGGCCGCAAGCTGGACCGGTCGGCCTGAATCCAGCCGCTCACGGGTGTCCAGGTCTTGCCGTCCCATTGTTGCACCCGGAGTGCGCCGCCGCCCTCATGGTCACCACAGGACAGCTTCAACGGCTGGAGCAAGCCCGTCACGCCGAGTTCCGCGAGTTGCCTCTCGTCGATATTCAGATGCTCGATTCCGTATTTCCCCTCCGTCCCGTCAATTGGGCGATTTCCGAATTTGAGGTGGGCGGTATGTAGAACCTCGATCGCGACGATCGCCTGGACGACGCCAGAATTGTAGTAGACCGTGCCGAACCGCGCCTTATCCTTGAGGTCGCTCTCGCCCTTGTCGAGAATGTATTTCTTCAGCTCCTGATGGATCGGGAAATTGGTGCCCGCCGGATAGGTGGTGACCGCAAGCACTCCCTTCGCACCGGCGCCGGCGGGAATGACATCATCCTCAGAGCTGGACCATACGTCTCCTATGATGTGGTCCGCTGGGAAGCCAACCCGGGCCGCGGTCTTGATGGCGACGGGGGTTTGAATTCCCCAGCCGCGCAGGAAGACCCAATCAGGCTTGATTTCGCGAATTCGCTGCCATTGCGCCGACTGCTCGACACCTGGATTTGGATTCGGAATCTCGATGTCATCGAAGCCATATTTCTTTGATAGCAAGGCCAGCGGCCCGAGCGTCTCGCGACCGTAAGCGGAGTCGTTGTATAGGGTAACGATCTTCTTACCCTTGAGGTTGGCGAAGCCGCCCTCTTTTTGCGCGATGAAATTGATGACGCCCGAGGCCTCGCTGTAGAAGGTCAGCATGATCGGGAAGTTCCACGGAAACACAGCGCCGTCGGTGGCCTCAGTTCGCCCGTAGTTCATCGTGATCATCGGGATTTTGTCGGCGACAACCTTGTCCGTCAGGGCATAGGAGATTGGCGCCGAGAACGGCAGGATGAAGGGCACCTGGGATCCGTTCCGACCGCCCTTCAGGCGTTCGTAGCATTCAACGCCCTTCTCCGCGAGCCAACCCGTCTCGCATTCCTGAGTGACGATCTTCACCCCGTCCACGCCACCTTTTTGTTCGTTGTAGTATCGGATCGTATCGAGGAAGCCGGCCCAGATACTGACACCGCTTGGTGCATAAGGTCCGACGCGATAAGTAAGAAGCGGCAGGTATTGCTCTTGCGGCCCCTCGGCCGCGAGCGCTGATCCCGCGAAACCGGCACTGAGTGCGAGCGCTCCAGCCAGTTTCGCGCCTTGAGAGAGGAAGGACATGATGTCTCCGTTGGTGCGTTTGAGTTGGGTTACGAAACGTTGGTTGTGACTTCGTGGGCTAGACTTGCGACGGCGACCGCCGCGATCACCTCGCAGGCCTTCCACGCCGAAGCCGATCGCTCAATTTCGTCAGATAGGCGGCCAGTCCGCGAGGCTCGCGCGTCAGAAGGTAGATGATGAGAGCGCCGAACACGATGTCGTGGAGGTTCTGCAAAAGACCCGTGTCGACCGTGCCCCCGAATATTCCGACGGCCACGCGGTCCAAGAAGATCGGAAACAGCAGAATGAATGCCGCGCCGACGAAACTTCCCATCACGCTGCCGAGCCCCCCAATAATGATCATGAAGAGGATCTGGAAGGACCGGTCGATGTCAAAAGAATGCGCATCGGCGGTTCCGAGATAGGCAAATACCCAAAGCGCCCCGGCAATGCCGAGAATGAAAGAGCTGACGGCAAAGGCGAGCAGCTTGGTGCGGGCTACAGGAACGCCAATGATGGCGGCCGCTGTATCCATATCGCGAATCGCGGTCCATGTTCGGCCGGTCTGGCTAAGCACTAGATTCACCGTCATGACCGTCAGCACGGCTACAGTGACGGCGGTCAGCAGGTAGCGGTGAACCGGCGAGGATAGATCCGTGCCGAAAATCTCAAGACGTGGCGCGGAAATCGAGCCTGAGGAGGAGTTGTTGGAAAACCAACCGTAGCCGTTGAAAAGCCACTCGACAAAGAATTGCGCGCCCAATGTGGAGGCAAGTAGGTAGAAGCCTTTGACCCGCAGACTCGGTAGACCGAACAACACACCGACGACAGCGGCGGTCGCTCCACCCAAAAGGAGCGCGATGGGCAGAGGAAGCATCGGGAGTCGCAGAAGAAAATTATAGCTCGCGAAGGCGCCGACCGACATGACAGCGCCGGACCCCAATGAGGCCTGCCCCGCATAGCCGGTCAGCACGTTCAGCCCCAGGGCGGCCAAGGACAGCACGAAAAAGGGGATCAGAATGGCGTTGAACCAGTAATCATTCCCAAGCGCTGGGATGACGCCGAACACCAGCACCGCTCCGGCCAAAAGCGGCACGAGTTGCCGTGACTGCGGACTCCAACCCGCAAGTCCCGCTCGCGACTGACCGACAACCACCGTCGCGTCGCTTCGATCGCTCGGCATCACCTAGACTCTCTCGATTTCGCGCTCGCCGAAAAGTCCGGCGGGTCGCACCAATAGGAAGATCAGCGCCAGGACATAGGCGAACCAGGCTGAAAGGCCGCCGCCAATGAGTGGGCCGAGATACAGCTCTGCTAGGCTCTCGCTGGCGCCGACGATCAACCCGCCAAGGACCGCACCCGGGATAGAGGTAAATCCGCCGATGATGAGTACCGGGAGAGCCTTTAAAACAACGAGACTAAGGGAGAATTGCACACCCTCACGGGCGCCCCATAGCAGACCGGCGACAAGGCCGACGAAGCCCGCGACTGACCAGACGATTCGCCAGATCCAGTCGAGACGGATGCCGACAGACTGCGCCGCGAGCTGGTTATCCGCCACGGCGCGAAGAGAAATTCCGATGCGCGTGCGCGTGAACAATAGCGACAAGCCAATCACGAGAATGCCGGAGATGCCCGCTGCGGCCAGGTCGAACTCGCTGACCTGGATCGGCCCGACATCGATGGGCACATCCGGAATACCGAGATCGAGCGCATGCACATCCGTCCCCATGGCCGCCTGCGCTACGCCGGCAATGACGTAGCTAAGTCCAAGCGTCGCCATGAACAATGTGAGATCGGAACGCCCCGTGAGCGGGCGCAACACGACTCGCTCCACCAGGACAGCGGTCAGAATCATGAGCAACAAGGCTATGGCGCCAGCAAGCCAAAAAGGAACGCCGTGCTCGGTCAGCGTCACGAAAGCCAGAGCCGCGAACAGCAGCATCGAACCCTGGGCGAAATTGAAGACGCGGGAGGCCTTGTAGATCAAGACGAAGCCGATTGCGACGAGGGAATACATGACTCCAGCCAGGAGGCCGCCGACAAGAGTTTCGACAAAGAAATCCACGGCCGGGCGCTCTAATGCACTGTGCCGAGATAGGCGGCGATCACTTCGGGATCGTTGCGTACCGCTTCAGGGGAGCCGTCACCGACCTTGCGCCCATAGTCCAGCACAACCACCTGGTCGGATAGGTCCATGACGACGCCGACATCATGCTCGATCAGCAGCATCGTTGTGCCGAGCGTGCGGTTGGTGTGGCGTATGAAGCCGCTCATCTCTTCCTTTTCGTCCTGGTTCATGCCGGCCATGGGCTCGTCCAGCAAAATGAGTTTAGGCTTTGCGACCAGAGCCCGCGCGAGATCGACCCGCTTTTGCACACCGTATGGCAGCGTGCCGGCGGCAGCGTCGCGATGAGGTCGGATATGCAGAAAGTCCAGCACCTGCTCTGCACGCTCGCGCATTCGTGCCTCTTCGCGTCGTCCCCGCGGCAGACGAAACGCGTGGCTCAACGGACCGGTGCGGGTATGGCGCGTCAGGCCGGCCATTACGTTGTCGAGCACGCTCATATGCTTGAACAAGGCATTGTGCTGGAAGGTGCGCCCGATCCCGAGTCGCGCCGCCTTCAAGGGGCGGATCCGTTCAAACCGCGTGCCGTCGAAGACGATACGCCCGGAATCCGCGCGATAGACGCCATTCACGATGTTAAGTGCCGAACTCTTTCCGGCTCCATTCGGGCCGATCAAGGCGCAAACCTGCCCAGCCTGAACCGTGAACGAAAGATTCGTCAGCGCCTTCACACCCTTGAAAGAGAGCGAAACATCATGCAGGGCGAGGAGCGGCTTGGTCATCGCGAACTGGCTATACCGCGACAAGCAATTGCGACTTTGCGGTTTCGGCCTCTCGCCGATGAATCGCCGCGAGATCGCGAAATTGCGCACCCGGATGATCACTGGATAGATAGGCTTCGCCGCCGAACAATTTCTCCCGCAGCGTACCAGGCTTGTAGTCGGTCGGGTAAACGCCGCGCCGCTGTAGTTCGGGCACGAGTAGGTTGACCACATCCTCGAAGGATTCCGGCGTTACCGCATAGGCGAGATTAAACCCGTCCACATCGGTATCCTCAACCCATTCCTGAAGAATATCAGCAACAGTGGACGGCGAGCCGACGATGACGGGGCCAAGGCCGCCGACACCACCCCATGCAGCCAATTCCTCTACTGTCCACTTCTTGTCCGGGTCGCCTTCGGCTAAGGCATCGACGATCGAGACAATCGCATTGGTTTCGGCTTTTCTCACCAATTCCGTCGGGGCATATTGGCCAAAATCGATCCCAGTCCAGCCGGACATGAAGACGAGTGAGCCGTCATAGCTGGCATAGCTGCGATATTCCTCGAATTTTGCCGCGGCCGCCGCGTCCGTTTCGCCCAAAATAACGGTTTGAAGGTTATAGACGTAGAGCTTGCGGGGATCGTGGCCAGCGGCGGCGGCACGCTTGCGAACATCGGCGACATAGGTGCGCAGCACCGTCTTGGTGGGAGCCGCCACGAAAACGCATTCCGCATGCCTCGAGGCAAAATCGCGGCCGCGACCAGACGCACCTGCCTGGTATAGAACCGGCGTGCGCTGCGGTGATGGCTCGGAAAGATGATAGCCGGGGACCGAGAAGTATTTTCCCTGGTGGCGAATCTCGTGGACTTTTGACGGGTCGGTGAAGATGCGCCGGCCGCGATCGCGCTGCACTGCCCCTTCTTCCCAGCTTCCTTCCAATAGCTTGTAGATGACCTCAAGATATTCATCCGCGACTTCATAACGGTCGTTGTGCCGCGGCAATCCGGCGGTGCCTGTGTTACGGGCTCCGCTCTCGAGGTAGGAGGTGACGATGTTCCAGCCCAGCCGGCCTTTCGAGTGATGGTCGGCGGTGGCGAGCCGGCGGGCGAAAGGATAGGGGTGCTCGAAGCCGGTGGAGGCCGTGATGCCGAACCCCAGATGCTTAGTGACCAGAGACATCGCCGAAACGAGTTGTATGGGATCGTTCACCGGAATTTGCGCCGCCTGCTGAATGGCGTGATGCGCGGTGCCTTGATAGACGTCGTAGTAGCCGATGACATCGGCGACAAATATGCCGTCGAATATCCCGCGCTCCAATATGCGAGCGACATCCGTCCAGTATTCGAGATCCTTATACTGCCAGGAGCGATCTCGGGGATGCGCCCAAAGTCCTGGCGACTGGTGCCCGACGCAATTCATGTCAAAAGCATTGAAGCGGATTTGGCGGGTCATAGGTTGCGATCCGTTGCGTGTTCGAAAGAGACCGACATGCGCCAAGCTCCGTCGCCATCCCGAGTGTCGGGCCAGCATCGGCTACGGCGGGCGCTTCACACGATTGAACTCTGTTCTATCGTTAGTCAATAGGACATATCACACGCGAGAGTCAGTTAAATGATCTAGCTATCTAAAATAGTGAGATCGTCACAGGCCGGTCTCGACGGGAATAAGTGATTGAGTTTGTGCCGACGGCTCCAGGTGAGCGTCAGAAGGTCGGCATCTGAGGAAAGCCACGCGCCATGGTGGCGACGAAAATCCACGTGCCACGATAAGCGCCCCTTATACGGCAAACGCCTTTCTTTTATGAGCTGGGGGACGCGTGCCAAGCAAGCGGCTCAACCGCCCGCGAATAGCGCCGTCATCTGCGTATTGAATTGATCGACAAAGAAATGCTCGTTCGGGCCGGCATTCGCCCGAAGCGGTTTGGCGGCTTCGACCAGGATCTCATCCGCATCAGTCGCCAATACGGCGATGGTCTGCGCGACGAACTGCTCCAGCGGCATGGCTTGCTCGGCTTCTTGGCTGTTCATGAGTTCGGTACGGACCCAAGGGGGCGCGATCTCAAGCACCCGAACCTTTGTCTCCTTCAGCATGAAGCGCTGCGAGAGAATGTAAGAATGAAGTGCTGCCTTGGTGGAGGAATAGATCGCCGTCGGCGCCATCGGGACAAAACCGAGAACCGATGTGGTGTAGGCCACGACAGCATCGTCCTGGCCTTTGAGGTGCTCGATCAGCGCTGACGTCATGCGGATCGGGCCCATCAAATTGGTGGTGATGGTCGAAACCATCATCGCGTCGTCGATCCTGCCAGCCGCTCTATCAAGTTGCATGATTCCAGCGTTGTTGATGAGAACGTTGAGGCCGGGATGGTCGGCGATCAATTGCCTGGCCACCTGTTCGATATTGGTCGGATTTGCGATGTCGAGATCGACAGCTTGCATGCCGGGATTGGCCGCGATCATCTCGTCAAGATGGCTGCGACGCCGCCCGGCAATGATGACCTTGTTGCCGAGTTTGTGCAGCGCTTCGGCAAGGCCCCCGCCAATGCCGGAGCCGCCGCCAGTGATGAAGATCGTGTTGCCTGTGAGTTTCATGGAATGTGTTCCTGGGGGGTTAATTGATCGGCGATCAGGCGGCCGCGCCGAAACGGGCGTAATCCGTGTAACCCTTGGCCTCGAAGGTGTAGATGGTGTCCCGGTCGTGGGGGCTGAGAGGCAGGCCTTTGCGGATCCGGTCGGGAAGATCCGGGTTCGAGACGAAGTGGCGGCCGAAAGCCACGAGATCCGCATCACCCTTCTCGACGATGGCCGCCGCCGTTTCCGGCTCGAAGCCACCGGCTGCAACGATCCTGCCCTTGAAGATCGTTCGTAGGTGCTCGGCGGCGACTGGTGCCTGTCCTTCGGCCACAACCACGTTGCCCTTCACGCGGGGCTCGATGATGTGGAGATAGGCGAGGCCAAAGCGGTTCAGTTCCCGGGCCAAATAGTCGAACAAAGCGCGCGGGTCGCTGTCGCCCATGCCGTTCCAGCGCCCATTTGGCCCGATCCGGACGGCGGCGCGGTCCGCGCCGAAGACTGACGTCACTGCTTCGGCGATCTCTAGCAACAGCCGCGCCCGGTTCTCGATCGATCCGCCATAGGCGTCGGTTCGCTTGTTGCTGCCGTCCTGGAGGAACTGATCGATGAGGTAGCCGTTCGCCGCATGTACCTCGGCGCCATCGAAGCCGGCTGCCTTGGCTCGTTCGGCCGCTCGGGCGTAGTCCGCGACGATGCCGGCGATCTCACCCACCTCCAGCGCGCGATGCGGCGAGGGCTTCACCCAGCCGCCGGGCGTTGAGGTGAGATGAGAGGCCTCCTGCCAATAGGCGGGGTCGACCGAGGCCGAAACAGGCTGCGGGCCGCCGGTCACATCGACATGCGACGACCGGCCGGTGTGCCATAGTTGGGCGAACATCCGCCCGCCCTTGGCATGAACCGCGTCGGTAATCGCCTTCCAGCCCGTGACCTGCGCGTCGGTATAGAGGCCCGGCGCACCGAACCAGCCGCGCGCCGAGGGCGAGATAGTTGTGGCTTCGCCGATGATCAGGCCGCCTTCCGAGGCGCGCTGACTGTAGTAGGTGCGCATGATATCGCTGGGAACGTCGCCCGGTTGACCGGAGCGCGAGCGCGTGAGTGGGGCCATGACGACACGGTGCGCTAGTGCGACCGCGCCGATCTGCACCGGGGAAAACAACTTAGACATGAGGCACTCCTGATTGCGGTTAGGGGTGAGGCAGATGACCTCAGCCAAGTTAGGTTCTCCCGGCGCCGCTTGAAATTGGGCTGCCGTTTGGAACATTCCGGACAGTGATGTCCGCAATTCACTGGATTTCTGGGTCAAGGACGGGCAGCAGGACGAGTATCGGCACGTTGGAGACACGATGGATCGGCTCGGCCCGCTGAACGCCTTCATCCATGCCGCGGAAACGCGCAGCTTCACGGCGGCGGGCCAAGCGCTCGGCATCTCGTCTTCGGCGGTCGGCAAAGCCATTGCCCGCCTGGAGGAACGGCTAGGCGCGCCGCTCTTCCATCGCAGCACCCGAAACATCACCTTGACGCCGGAAGGTGGCCGCTTCCTCAAGCGATGCCAGACGATCTTCAGCGAGATCGAGGCCGCGGAGCTGGAGATCGCGCAATCCACCGCGCCCAAAGGCACTCTGCGCGTCAGCCTGCCGCTGATCGGGATGCTGATGACGCCTCCCCTCGGGGCTTTCGCGAAGGCCTATCCCGAGATCACGCTGGAACTCGACTTTACGGACCGGCTGGTCGATGTGATCGAGGAAGGGTTCGACGTTGTAATGCGGACCGGCAAGGTCGCTGATTCGAACCTAAAAATGCGCATGCTCGGCACCTATGGCTACGTGATCGTCGGCTCCCCGGCCTATCTCGCCAAACGTGGCATCCCCCGCGAGCCGGAAGAGCTCGTCGGGCATGACTGTCTGTTTCACCGCTGGACGGCAACCGGAAAACTCGAGCGCTGGATATTCAGTCGCGAGGGTGCGGAGTTGGATTTTCAACCGCCCGCCTCGACCGTCGCGAATACGATGGAGCCGCTGATCGGACTGGCCGAGCAGGGACTAGGGCTGTTTTACACGCCGAGCTTCACGGTGCGTCGGCAACTCGCCAACGGCACCCTTCGTTCCGTGCTCGACGCTTCCCTGCGCAGTTCCGGTACGCTGCAGATCCTTTGGCCGCCGAGCCGGCACGGCTCGCCCAAGATCAAGGCTTTTGTCGATGTCATGGCGCGCACCGTCCTGGCGAGCTAGCGTCACGGCTTGAGGCGATATCCTGTTCTGAACATCCACCAGAGGACAAGCACGCACAACGCCACAAAGCCGCCGGTGAAGGCCAGGCTGATGCCGACGCCTACGTCCGCGGCCCCATAAAAGCTCCAGCGAAAGCCGCTGACGAGATAGACGACCGGATTGAACAGGCTGATCGTCCGCCAGGGCTGCGGTAGCATGTCGATCGAATAGAAGGCGCCCCCCAGAAAGGTAAGTGGCGTAACTAACAGCGATGGCACGATGGCGAGCTGTTCGAAATTCTTGGCCCAGATGCCAATGATGAAACCGAACAGACTGAAGGCGACCGAGGTCAGCACCATAAACGCAACCATCCACGCGGGGTGAAGGATGTGGACGGGGACAAAGAACGTCGCCGTAGCGAGAATGATGCAGCCGATCGCAATCGACTTCGTCGCGGCCGCGGCGATATAGGCGAAGACCGCCTCGAGCGACGATAGCGGCGCTGACAGGATCTCAAAAATTGTCTTGATGAACTTTGGAAAATATATGGCGATCGATGCGTTGGAGATGCTTTGAGTGAGGAGCGAGAGCATAATCAGTCCGGGGACGATGAATGCACCATAGCGCACCCCTCCGACATTTTGGATCCTCGAGCCGATCGCGCCGCCAAAGACGATGAAATAGAGGGCCGTCGTTATCACCGGAGTCGCCACGCTCTGCCAGATCGTGCGCAGCGTGCGAGCCATCTCGGTGCGATATATCATCCACATTCCAATGTGGTTGATCGCGCGCGGGCCTCTCATGCCGCATCTTCTAGCAGTTTGACGAAGATATCTTCGAGCGAGCTGCGTGTCGTTTCAAGATCCTTGAAATCGATGCGCATTTCCGACAGCCGATTGAGGAGTTGGGGAATACCCGTGGTCTCTGCATTAGCGTCGAAGCTGTAGGACAGCCGCTGCCCGTTATCTTTAAGCTCAAGCGCCCAGTCACTCAGTTCCGCGGGAATCGTTTCCATCGGAAGCTGCAGGACGAGAGTCAGCCGCCGCTTGCCGAGCTTTTGCATCAGCTTCGCGGTTTCCTCGACCAGGATGATCTTGCCGTCATTGATGACTCCGATGCGGTCTGCCATTTCCTCCGCTTCTTCGATATAATGAGTCGTAAGGATCACAGTGACGCCCTTCTTCCGCAGATTGCGAACCAAGGCCCACATATCGCGCCGCAGATTTACGTCGACGCCAGCTGTGGGCTCATCCAGGAACAGGACCCGCGGCTCATGACTGAGTGCTTTAGCAATCATCACCCGGCGCTTCATCCCGCCGGATAGTTCAATGACGCGGGTCTTACGCTTCTCCCAAAGAGAAAGATCCCGCAGCAGACGTTCAATGTAGACGGGATCCGCTCGCTGGCCGAATAGGCCTCGGGTAAAACAGACGGTGTTCCAGACCGTCGCAAAGATATCGAGCGCTATTTCCTGGGGGACAAGGCCTACCTTGGCGCGAGCGAGGCGAGAGTCACTCGTAATATCATGTCCATCGACGAGGATTTGGCCCGACGTCATAGTCACGATGCCGCAGACAATGCTGATTAATGTTGTCTTGCCCGCACCGTTTGGGCCAAGCAGCGCGAAAATCTCGCCCTCATCGATTGCGAGGCTGACGTTGTCTAAGGCAACAAGACCAGACTGATAGCGCTTTGTAACCGCGGAGATCGACAGAATCGAAGCTGCGGAGGTTGTTGACGCAATGCTTGTTTCGGCAGCCATTCTTTCCCGCCCTTGTAAAGGCGTATTTTAGCAGACCTTTGCGCCTAGTAAACGGGCGGTGGATTGGGCTTCAACCTGTGGCGCTTACTCCTCTGCTGCTTCCTCAGCGCGCAGGCGGCGAACAGGTGTCTGTACGAAGCGTGCATATTCATAGACTGTGGGATCGTTTTGCTCCCAGCAAAAATAGCCCCGGCAATCAGCCGGCCGCGCGGGATAGACGGTGCAACGCCGATCGCTGCCTAGAAATTGGCAAGTCTCGTATCCGGCCTTGATACGCTTACGCCCGGCGCGCGTTACATGGACGATGTGTTTCGCCTCGAACGCTCGAGCCGAGATACCCAGGAAGCGCGAGAGTTTTGTGATGTCCGAGGGCGATACTTCTACATAGCCCGCCATTCTGCAGCAGAGCGCGGGGCATTTCAGGCAGTCAAGTGGGGACGGGTCTTTCATCCTCTATGTATGGATTGCGGACCGGGGGTCGTCCAGCTCTTCGCTATCTGGAGCGGCGTCAGCGTCTGACGAATGCGTTCCGGCCACTGGTGGCGTAGAATTCATTGGAGAACGCAGAAGCTCGACCGGAGCCACCCACCTTGAAGGTTATCGCGGAGACGGAACCATCGGGGGCATTCTCGCCGTCGGGGGTGTAGACGAAAACGGAGCCGTCCCAATGTCGCAATGGGTATTGCAGCCCCTTGGGGCCAATCCTCAGCGCAAGACCGTCTCCGCGTCCTAAGATCTCAGCGGGACCATAGTAGTCATTTTCATAGAGGCCCGCGTAGTTCTGCAAGTTTGACGGAGGTGCAGCCCCTGGTGGTGGCGATTTGCCTACGAGAGAGCCGGTTGGGGCGGAGATCCCTGCCACAAGTCCGCGATAGGCCGGCAGCCAGTCCCGCGTGACCCTGCCAAACTGCACAAGGTCGGCGAATGACGCAGACAAAGCCTCGACGACACCCACGGGGAAGGCATTGCTGAGAACAATGATGCCAAGTCCCAATGATGGAATGAGCACGAAATTGGTTGCTGCGCCCAGGTAGAAGGCGCCTGAATGGCTCATGGTGACGCGCCCGGACGGCTGAATTCCCACGCCAAACCCGTAGCCATAAAGACCCGGCCGCGCCGTCATGTCGGTTCCATGGTCGGTCACAATCCGCGCCGTCACTGCGGGGAGTAGCGCTTCCTGAGCGACAATCCGCTTGCCGCCGTAGGTGCCACCCTGCAGCACCATCGCAAGCCACAGCGCCATGTCGCGCACCGACGAACTGACACCGCCGGCGGGGGATTGCGCATCCGGCTGGCGTTGGTATTTGGCCACGAACAGATCGCCGGTTCTGATATGTCCGACCGCCCGGTTCGGACGTCGTTCGAAATCCGCGAAGCGAGAGCTGGTCGATGACATGCCCAGCGGCCCGTAGACGGCTTTTTCCGCAAGGTTCGCCCAATCGGTCCCCGCGGCGACGGCAGCAGCCTCGGCGGCCGCCGTGACGCCAAAATTCGTATAGTCGTATTCATCGCGGAAGGAGTGCAACGGCAACCATCTGAGGCGCTCCAGCACTTGCCGGCGGTCGTAGCCGAGATCCTCCAAATCGTCGCCGGCGTGATCCGGCAGACCCGAACGATGGGCGAACATGTCACCAAGCGTGACGTGGCGGGTGATCCACCTGTCATTCAGCGCGAACCACGGCAGGTGCCGGATGACCGGTGTGTTCCATGCAATGCCCCCGAGGCCGACTTGCTGCGCCACGACTGTCGCGCTGACGGATTTCGACACCGAGGCGAGCTGGAAGACGGTGTCGGCGTCTACGGCGTCGGTTGTGCCGGTCTTTCGTACGCCGAAGCCTTTCGCATAGACGGTCTCGCCATCTCGCACCACGGCCACCGCGAGACCGGGGACTCCGCTTCTGCTCAGCAGATCCTTGGTCAAGCCGTCCAGTTTTGCGATTGCCTGGTCGATTTGGCCGGGCGGCACAGCAACGCCGACGGTCTGAGAAGGAGAGAGCGAGGGATCCGGCAGCGGCTCGGCGGCGGATGCTCTGGTCGCTATGGCAAAGCTCAGGCCGGCGCCGATCTTCGCGGCTTGCCGCCGCGCAATCAAAGGTAGCGTTGGCATCGTCCGGATCCCCCTCGGTTAAGGCTTTTGACCAGCCAAGCGGGATGCGCACAAGGCCAGATGCGACCTACCTGATTGAAACGGTCGCGCCGGTGCGAGCGGCTTCTTCGATCGCGGTGAGAATCTCGGTCGCCGCAAGTCCGTCTTCCGCGGTTGCGAGCAGCGGGCCATCCGCTACCACGGCATCCACGAAGCGGGCGATCGCCTCATAGACAAAGCCGCCAATACGGCCGGGACCTGCGGGGACTGCGCCGAAGAGATCGGCAGAGCGCAGCCCACCGCCCGTGAACTTGCGGAAGGCGCCGTTATCGGCCGTATTGACCTGCACGGCTCCCTTTTCACCGACCAATTCCATGCGGAAATCATAAAGCATGGGCGAGTCCGGAGGCAGGACCCAACTGTTCTCCATTGAGATGACGGCGCCGGATCGCATCTGCAGGATAGCAAGATGGACGTCCGCCGTATCCACGCCGAGGCTACGGAGATGCCCGTCCCGCCGCACCGCCTGCACGCGCTCCACCTCGTCGCCGGTCACAAAACGCAGGGCATCGACGACATGGCTGCCGAGGAACCACAGCGCCGAGGACCGGCTTGCCCAGCTCAACATCTCGCGCGGGACAAAGGTCGTGTTGCTAAGGCGAATGAAACCGTGGATCGGTCGTCCCAGCTCACCGGAGGTGACGGCATCATGGAGGGCGGCCACACCGGGATTTACCCGGTTGTGGAAGTCCAACATGAATTTGCGGCCGGATGACTTCACGGCCTCTGCCACGCGTTGCGTTGCCGCCAAATCAGTTGCGAGCGGCTTCTCACTCATCACGTGCTTGCCAGCGGCGAGAGCCCTCAGGATGATGTCGCTATGGGCGAAGTCGGGCGTCGCCACGGTCACTGCCTCAACGGCGGGATCGGCCAGAAGTTCGCCGAGATCCGTATATGCGCGCCTGGCACCGAAGCGCGTCTTCATCGCTTCCGCACGTCCAGCATCCACATCGCATACCGCGACGAGCGCGGCTTCAGGCAGCGTCGAGAAGACGCGCGCATGCTGCGAACCCCAAAGCCCGGCGCCAACCACCGCAAAGCCAGTCTTAGCCATCGGACGTCGCTCCTATCCTTTGATCGAGCCGAAGGTGAGACCCCGCACAACATAGCGGCCCATTACGAGAAAGATCAGCATCGGCGGCAGCATCGCCGCGACGGCGGCCGCCCCGATGTTGTTCCAGGTGATGCCCGCGCTGCCGAAATAGCCGAGCGTGCCGATCGGCAGCGTCGCGGTGTCCTGGTCGCTCAGCACGAGCGGAAAGGCCGCGTTGTTCCAGGCGAAGACGAAGGCAAACATGGCGGTGACGATTAGGCCCGGTGTCGCAAGTGGCAGAGTGATATGCCACCATATCTCGTGCAGGCGTGCCCCATCCAGCGCCGCCGAGGCTTCAAGGTCGGCCGGAATATCGTCGAAGAAGCTCTTCAGGAGCCAGACAGAAAAGGGCACCATGATCGTTTGCAGCACCAGCACCATCGCGAGATAGGTGCCCGTCAGCCCGACCGCCGTCGCGACCAGGAAATACGGAATCAGGAAGGCAACCGGCGGCGCCATCAACAAACCCAGATACCAGAGCATCAGGTTCTTTCGGCCCCGAAAGGTGAAGCGGGAAATAGCGTAAGCCGCCGGGATCGAAAATGGAAGATTGAGGAGCACCGCGCCCCCCGCCACGATCAGGCTGTTGAAGAGTTGCCGCGCATTGGTTCCAGGGTTCACGAAAGTCTCGTAGAAGGCATTCCACTCTGGCCTGAAGAACAACACGGGCGGCATCTGGAACGCGGTCTCTGGCGGCCGGATCGCAAGCAGGAAGAACCATAGGATGGGGCCGATGAAGACGACCATCAGCAGCAGTAGGGCGGCATAGAGCCAAAGCTTCAGCACGATCCCACGCGACATCACACGATGTCCTTGAAGGCGAAGACGGCAAAGAGCGCGATCAGAACGTTGACGATGATGACGATCAACCAGGTGCTGGCGCTGGAAAGCCCGATGTTGAAGTCAACAAGTCCTTGCTGATACAGATTATAGGAGAGTGTTCGTGAGGCCGACCCAGGGCCGCCGCGTGTCAGCACCAAGACCAGATCGAACAGATTGAAGATCTGCATCAGCCGCAATGCCGCGACGAAGGCCATCGGCTTGCGAATCATGGGTATTGTGATCCGGCGCAGGATAGTCCAGCCGCCCGCGCCATCGATGCGCGCGGCTTCAACGATCTCGTCGGGAACAGAGAGCAAGCCAGCGAATAAGACGATGGCGCAAAAGGGTGTCCACTGCCAGATATCGGCCGCCAATACTGCCCAGAGCGCCGTGTGTTCGTTGCCGAGCAGACCCTGCGCTGGCAGCGGCAAATGAGCGGTCCGGATGAGCCAGGGGATCAACCCACCCTGTGCGTCGTACATATATCGGAACAGGAAGCCCGTCACGATCGGCGCGATGGTGGTCGGCATGATAAGGAGCGCGCGGCAGAAGTTCATGCCCACCAGCCGCACAGCCAGCAGATGCGCGATCGCGAGGCCAAGCGCGACCTCGATCGCGGTTCCGACAACCGCGATGGTGAGCGTGTGTCGAAGCGCTTCAACGAAGTCAGATTGCTCGATCGCCGCACGGTAATTCCCGAGCCCGATGAAGCCGAGCGGCTTCGGACTCATCTGGAGATTCCAGAAGCAGAAGCTGTTGCGCAGCGAAAAGACGAGAGGGAAGGCGACCAGCGCTGTCAGCAGGATGATCGACGGTGCGATGAGGATGAGGGGCAGTCGTTGCCGCCGTCGCTTTTCACGCGACGGCGGTGTGGTCCGAGCGCCATCCGCATAGGCGACGGCAGCCATGTCAGGCCATTGAGGCAATGAGCTTCTTGGTCGCGTCAAGCGTGTCGTCGTAAGACGGGAGCTGGTAGGGCAGGAGGTAGTTGCCTTTCAGCACATTGTCGAACAGATCCGAGGTCGCCGAGAGCGCCACGCTCGGGCTCGAATTGCCGGCGAGCACGCGGTTCAGGTTGAGGCCGTAAATTCCCTCGAGCGTGGTGTAGACGGGCGCCGGCGGCCGCACGATTTTGCCGTTGGATTGTTTAAGCAGGGCGAGCTGCAAGGGCAGGTATGGATAGAGTTTTTGCAGATCGGCGTCATCGTAGAGTGATGCGCGGCCGAAGTCAGAGAATTGATGTCCGAATTTATCGACCAAGGCCATCGCCTTCTGCCCCTTGGCCGAAGTCGCCCATTTGATGAATTGCCAGGCGTTGTCTTGGTTGGGAGCATAGGACGGAATTCCGAGGCTCCAGCCGCCGGCGCTGATGACCTGCGGATGTTTCGGATCATGCGGCAGTGTGGCGAAGCCGATCTGATCGCCGACCGGGGAGGGTTTCCCGGTCATATAGCCGTCACGCTGCGTCAGGTAGAAATAAGGCGTCCACCAGTAGAACATGCCGATATCGCCATGGGCGAAACGCATGCCGGCCTCAAACCAATTGAAGTTGATCGCCTCCGGCGGCGACAGTTTGTAGAGCTGCTCGTACATCGTCAGCGCCGCGACATTTTCCGGCGTGTTGATCGTCGGCGTGAAGTCCCATTTCCCCTCTGGAAATTCCTTAAACCAGTGCACACCCATGCTCGCCGCCAGCTGGGTGTACATATGGACGATAGGCTGCGGCTGCGAGCCGGCGACGACCGTGCCGAATAGCTTCTTGCCACCGACCGTTGCGCCGTCGAGCTTTTTGATCAGGTCGAGATAGGCGTCCCAGGTAAATGAAGCCGGATCCGGCATCGTCAGCTTCTGCGCTGCAAAGGCATCCTTGCGATACATCACACCCTGGCCGTAGGATGCGATCGGCAGAGTCGCGAAATGGCCGCGCCACGTGTTGAGCGAATAGAGAACCTCGGGAATGAAGTCCGCCAGATCGAGATCCTTGTCGCCCTTCATCATCGCATCGAGCGGCATGATCCAGTTGCTGTCGAGATATTGTCCCGTCCACATCTGATCGACGGTCACCACGTCAGCGTCCGGCTTGCGCGCGATGGACGACGAAACCAGGCGCGCCTGCAGGGCGTCGTAGGCGAGGTTCTCGAGTTCGACGGTGATGCCGGTCTCGGCTTCGAATTGGCCTGTGACCTCGCGCAGAGCGTAGTAGAAGGGATCCGCCACAACGAGAACCCGCACGACCTTCTTGCTCGCGGCGATGGCCGGCCGAGCAAGGGGTGCAGCCGCAAGCGCCGTCGCCAGTCCCGCCTTCATTGCTGTGCGCCGAGTAACTGTACCGGAATGGTCCGCCATAGATGCTGCTCCCTCTAGAAGTAGTGGATCGCCGCTCCAGAAAACTCTATTTATGCGGAGCAATGCTCCATTGCTCCTGTGGGCTTGTCAACAAAGGATTTTGATTGGGCCGTGAAAGATGCTCGGGAACCGCCAAGGTTGATGTTCAGGACGACCCCGCCTATCGTAGTCAGGTTGCAGTCGCAGTTTGCGGAACTGTCGCCGGCGCTTGCCCGCGTGGCGAAGCACATCATCAACTATCCTTCGGAAACGACCACGCTTTCGATCGAGGCGCTGAGCCAAATCACAGAAAGCGGCGAAGCAAGCATCGTCCGTCTTGCCCATATTCTGGGATTCGTGAGCTTCCGATCCTTCAAGCTCGCTCTAGCCGCTCAGTGCGGCGCGCCAGCGCAGGACCTGCAAGGGGGCGAGGTGGCTGATGAGGTCGAACGGCTGCGCCGCGACATGAGCGACAATCTCGAAGGCGCGGCGAGGCTGCTGGACCGCAACATCCTTAGGAATGCCGCGAAGGCGCTCGTCCTGCGCCGTCATGCCAATATCTACGGCGGTGGGGTCTCGGCGATGGTCGGCGACATCCTGGCCGCTAAGCTTTTGCGCGCTGGAATTTGGGCAACCTCTTACCGCGATAGCAATGTCGCGCTGGAGGTCATGGCGCCGGCGTCCCGCGATGCGGTCGCAATCGCGATTTCCGACAGTGGCAGCACGCTGGAAACTGTGCGGCTGCTGCGCGCCGCACGCGCCGCCGGCGCACTGACCGTGGCAATCACCAGCCGGCCATCGAGCCCGATCGCAGGGCATGCCGACCTCGTCTTGCTGACGGCGCCGATGGC
The DNA here is from genome assembly GCF_009766125.1 of Acidisoma sp. S159. Taxonomy (NCBI): domain Bacteria; kingdom Pseudomonadati; phylum Pseudomonadota; class Alphaproteobacteria; order Acetobacterales; family Acidocellaceae; genus Acidisoma; species Acidisoma sp. S159. The sequence goes on along the minus strand of NZ_LMUG01000007.1, from coordinate 173,172 downwards.
GCAGCCGCCCTCCGCGGGCTTCGTCACCTCCGTCGTCGCGCAATTCTTTGTCTTGCAAGCGCTCGTCGACAGCGTGGCGGCGACCTTGGCTGGCGCGAACCAATCGACGGCAAAGAGGCCAACCTCGGGCCTGGCCGTGAAACGCTCGCCACGTCGGTGAGGTCGCGGCTCTCGCATGGGCAAGCGTCAACCCCAAAGCAGCTCACAAACCGTTACTCAGGCTCTCGAGATGCGATCCACTCATCCATGAAATCCTCTATCTTCTGGCGGACCTCATCCGCGGTCTCACCTAGAAATTCCGGAAAGCTCTCCAGAACAAGTTTCTTTTCCTGCTTGTCGAAGACATAGTTAGGTCTCCCGGCGAACTTTACGCGCCCCCACTCTCCGATGGGACGGAGTAACTTGTCGATGCGAGTTTGATATCTGAACCGCCGATCCCCTTCACCTTCAGCCAACCTTACCTCCGCGTTCCCAGGGCACTCGTCGATGCGGCCATCAAGCCATCGCACGCCGGGCGTGTATCATGGCTATATTGGGTGAAGCTGATGCAAAGCCCGCCGGGCCGCGCTGACCCCCCAACCTCCGCCGGCACGTCGGGCATTGCTCTCGCTGTAGCCGGAGATGCGGATTTAGCCTCGAATGCATAGCTAGGCCCCTGTAAGCGGCAACCCCAGGTCGCCGGTCCGACCTGGGACCGGATCAGACGATGGGGTCGAGCAGGACGACGGGGATTTCCCGCTCGGTTTTCTTCGCGTAGTCGGCATAGGGCGGCCAGAAGTTGAGGGCCTTTTGCCATAACGGTTCACGTGCCGCGCCGGTGATCGTCCGCGCCTTGGCTTTGAAGTCTTTGGTGCCGACCCGAACTTCGACCTCGGGATTGGCGACCAAGTTCTTGTACCAGCCCGGATGCTCGGGCGCGCCACCTTTGGAGGCGACAATAATGATGCTGTTGCCGTCCTCGCCGTAAAAGAGCGGGAAGATGAACTTCTCGCCGGACTTGCGGCCAACAGTGGTGAGGAGCAGCGAGGGGACTGTCATTTCTGGGTAGCCGGGTGGAGTGACGGTATACATGTGGCCGTCTTTGCCGCCGCTGGAGATGTAGCGGTTGGCGTGGTCGATCATCCATTGCGGGAGATTGGGGGCGAGCTTCGCTTCAGCCATAGGGCGCTTTCCTTCTATAACCAATCGAGCCTAGCACAGCCACGCGGGATGCCCAGTGGCCGGCCATCAACTGTTCAGAAGGAGCGGGAGCGCAGGCGCGAACCAGGGCCTGCCGGCCTTCATATGTCGGTCGGCTTTTCGAATGTCGATGCGGGTCGATCTCCGGCCGAATATCTCGTCGGAAAGACTATCGCCGATCCGCTTTCGAAGACATTGACTTCAAGATCGATCAGCGTGCTCGCCAACGCCATACGGGATTGCGCTGGGGCTGGGAGAAATGGCTTCCAGGAAAACACAGTTCGGTAGACATCCGCAGGATGCCAACTTTGTCAATGCGGATGACGCAACCCCGTAGAGCTTCATCGCCGCGGCCCCAGGTTAGGCCGCATTGGCCAGCAATCATGCTCAAGCCGGTGAGACCAGTCTGAGGCCGACGACACCTGCCAATATGAGAATAATGCAGAGCACCCGCATCGGCGCGGCGGAGTCACCCAGGAGTATCATCCCCAGAAGGGCGGTGCCCGCCGCGCCTATACCGGTCCAAACCGCGTAGCCGGTCCCAACTGGCAACGAGCGGAGCGAGAGCGACAGAAGAAACACGCTCGACAAGCCTGTGGCGACCGTCACCAGTGCAGGTATAAGCCGCGTGAAACCTTCGGACGATTTCATACCAATGGCGAATGCGATTTCAAGGATTCCGGCGACGCAAAGGAGTACCCAAGCCATGAGTGCGGATCCGTCTTTCTGGCGCACCAAACGCTGCGGCCGGATGAAGTTCAAACGAGAGCCAAGATCAGGCAGTGGAACCGCATCTAGTTCGTTTCCACTGCCATAGGCGGGCCGCAAAGCATCAGACTCAGCTGGCTTGAAGGACGAACGGGCGCTAGCGATCGCAGATCACTATGGCGAGGTGTCCGCTTATTGACTCTCTCCTGTCTTCGCGGCAGCGGCTGGGATCGAGCGGAATGAGACTCCCAGCCGATTGAAGGCATTCATCAGGCCAATCGCATATGTAAGATCAGCAAGATCTTTATCGCTGAATTCGGCGGCAGCGGCTTCGTAATCAGCGTCAGGAACGCCGGTCTCAGCTACGCGGGTCACGGTTTCCGCCCAGGCAAGGGCGATGCGTTCGCGGGAACCAAATACCTCGCCGGTCTCGCGCCACACCGGCACCAGCACGAGCTTCTCGATCGTAATGCCGGACGCGAGCAGGTCGCGCGAATGCATATCGATGCAATATGCGCAGCCGTTTATTTGGGAGACGCGCAAATACACGAGGTCGACAAGTTGTTTTGGAAGGCTGCTTTTTTGAAGGGTGACATAAACCCCACCGAAAGCCTTGTAGCCGTCGGGCGAGGCCTTGGTGTAGTCGACACGATTGGTCATGGCGAGTCCTTATCTCTGATATTCAAGAACCCCTAAATGTCGCGTCTTGGTATATCTTAGAAGAGCCATGACCCATCATACGCACTGGGCCATGATTCCCTCATCTTGCGAGGCAGTATGCATCCCCTTATGCAGCTGTTGCGACCGTCATATCAGATCACGGATTCTCTTTCCGAGAGTCTCCGCGGTCCTCTGAGAGTCAATATTCGTGAAGTTGAGGAGCAAGGCTGAAGCTTCATTGCTGCCCACTTTCCAATCCGTCAATGCTTCCCCGTACAGGCCTTCACCTCGCATCCGCGCGACAAGCTGACGATCTGATTGTTGACCTTGCAGGCGCAAGATCAGGTGCATTCCTCCCGGCTGTGAATCAATTCTCATGTGTTTCCCGAGCACGCTTTCTAACCCTGTCGCGGTTGCATTCCGACGCTCGGCGTAGAGCTTTCGCATCCGCTGGATGTGACGGGCGAAATGACCCTCTGTTATGAAGGCTGAGACGATCCTTTGCGTCAACTCTGGACTGCCTTCGGAAAAAAGCTGACCAATCTGCTCAAACCGCTCGACCTGCGCTTCCGGCACGACAAAATAGGCAAGCCGAATGCTCGGCAAGATCACCTTGCTGAAGGTGCCGGCATAGACTACGCGTCCATCACGATCCAAGCTCTTTAGCGCGGGGAGAGGTCGGCTGATATATCTGTACTCGCCGTCATAATCGTCCTCAATGATCCACGCGCTATTTTGCGTAGCCCAGTCCAAGAGCGCCAAGCGCCGGGGCAGGGATAGCGATACGCAGAGCGGGCTTTGGTGCGCCGGAGTAACCACCGCTGCGCGTGCCCGGGGCGCTAGTTTCATTCCATCAGAGACGACCATGCCGTCCTGATCTACGGCAACGGGGACCGGTGCGATTTGCATGTTTCCGAGCAATTCTCGCGTTGGCGGGTATCCGGGGTTTTCCAGCCAAACGCGATCGCCCGACTTCAACAATGCACGAGCAATCAGTTCGATTGAGTGGCGGTATCCTGACGTCACAAAGACCTGACACGCCGAGCAGTTAATACCGCGCGACACTTGAAGATATACGGCGATCTGGGCTCTCAATGCCGGCAAGCCGTCAACGGCGGGATGAACCATGTCAGATGGTTGCATAGAACGCACACAGCGTGCGCCCAGACGTGCCCAAATCTTTCGAGGAAAAGCATCCAAAGCGGGCAAACCCATTTGGAACGGCAAAATTGAGTCTGGACGAAAGCTGGGTGAAGCAAGGCGGCTATCCGGCCGGGGAACCGAAACTGAAACAGGCGTTCGCGGCTTGAGGCCTGGAGTCACGATCGTTCCTGCCTGACCCCGGGCCTGAATATACCCTTCAGCGGCGAGCAAAGAATAGGCTGCCTCTATAGTGCCTCTTGCCAAGCCCATTTCTTTGGCTAGCGCTCTTGCCGAAGGTATTCGGTCGTGTGGCCTCAATACCCCACTGGTAATAGCGTCACGAAACCGATCGTAGATCTGCCGATAAAAAGCTCCATCCACTGTCGGTCCCAATGGCGAGATCTTGCTGGTCTTTCGCAGAGCCATGGACAAGTTGCCTTTATAGAGATGCTGGTGAAGACTATACCATCGGCTTGCCGGGTGGCAGAAGTCGGGGTCCCAGGCTCTCGCTCGCGCTGATTATGGACCATCTGAAAGTCCAGTTCATGGCCCTTGGATGCAGGTCATTGGATTTTTATTTGGAAGGCATGAGTGACGAAAGTTGAACACGACTGGAAGTAGGTGATGCAGATCCTGCATATTAGCTGCAGCCCTCGGGGGCAGGCTTCCGAGAGCTACAGGCTCTCTCGAAGAATTGTTGCATTCCTGCTGGTAAGCGAGCCAACCGCGAAAATCGTAAATCGGGGAATTGGCGACGGCGGCATATCGCATATTGATGGGGACTACGCGGCGGCGCTCAGCACAACACGAGAGCCGTCCACGACGGTATCTCAGACGGCCTCCTTCTCTGACTCCGAGGAGCTGATTCGGGAGCTAGAAAGTTCAGATTTTGTGGTCATTGGAACCCCCATGCATAACTTTACCGTGCCCTCTACGCTGAAGGCGTGGATAGATCATATCGTGCGGGTCCGTCGAACGTTCGACTCGACGAAGGAAGGAAAGCAGGGCAAGTTGTCTGATCGCCCAATCTTTGTCGCGGTGTCCTCGGGCGCAAAATATTCCGGAGAGCGCGCGCGTCAACCAGATTTTCTCACGCCGTATCTGAAAGCCATCCTAGGGACAATCGGACTGCATGATCTGACGTTTTTTTCCGTAGAAGGAACCTCCTCGGGTCCCGGTGCTGTAGTTGAGGCCAGGGCTAGTGCTGATCGCGCGCTGCAAAAGTTCTTTCACCATTTTCCCGGCGGAAGTCTGAACGAAAACGGTGTCGGTTCGCTGCAACTCACTACAGTGGCGGCCCCCGCGGAGCTGACGGTTTCGGCCACCAGTGCCGCGACAGTGGCGGGATCCTAGACTGTGGTTTCCGCGTCCAGATTAAACCGAGAGCAAAGGGAGCGAACGGAATGCGAATTTTCCTGGCTGGTGCCACCGGCGTCATTGGCGTTCGCTTGGTGCCGCTCATGTTGGCTGAAGGACATGTCGTCGCGGCAATGACTAGGACGCCAGAGAAAATTAACGGACTTCGCGCTGCTGGAGTCACTCCAGTACTATGCGATCTCTTCGACCAGAAGTCGCTTATCGTGGCCGTAGGGGAATTTCGACCCGATGTCATAGTCCACCAGGTGACTGATCTACCAGACGAGATCGGGAAGCTTGCCGCGTTCCTCGCCTCGACCGATCGCACCCGAAGTGAGGGGACGCGGAACCTTCTGGCCGCGGCGCGAGCGACAAAGGCTTCAGGTTTCGTCGCGCAGAGTATCGCTTGGGGTGATGGACCCATTGTCGAAGCCCATGAGAATGCGGTGACCTCGGCAGGCGGTACCGTGTTGCGCTATGGCCAGTTCTACGGGCCTGGCACCTACTACGAGAAGGATCCGCCACCCGCCCCTCGGATCCATATCGATGCCGCTGCGCGGCGCACTGTGCAGTTCCTCGCGGGACCGAGCGGAGTTTTTGCTATTACCGATGACGCCTCCGTCTCATGGCTGGTTAGGTCTGCTCTACTCAGGCCGGACGTGCCTTGGTCTGTGCACAGAGATGTTCCTTCAGCGCGCGAGTAACAAAATAAAGCTCGATCGCTGTCTCCCCCGTCGCTCTTCGATCGCACCACTGGCTTCTATAAACCGCGGTCGGGACCATCCATCTCGTCCGGCACGAGCTTCTCCAACTGGAGCCACATCGGATTTCTCAGGGGGAGACGCGCGCACATTTCATAATCCGAGGCTTTTTCGCGAATGACCGTCTTGGAGACCGTCATTCCAGGCATGCATTGCCGGACGCGTTCAGGAGGGTTTGCCGCCATCCAGGAGAACCTCGCCCGTGACAGAGATAGCGCTTGGGATCGATGACATGATGGTGCGCGCTGTCATTGACTTGCCGCTGCCGGACTCCCCGACAAGCCCGACGATCTCCCCTCGGTCGATTGTCAAAGATACGTCGACAAGGATCGGGACGAATGTGCTCGCGCCCGTCACCGCTGCTGATATGGCTCGGAGCTCAAGGAGGGGTTGGTAGCTCATTGGTGTGCTTAACTGAGTTCCGACAACCAGTCGCCGACCAGATTGAAGGCGACCACGGCGAGCACGATCGCGATGGCGGGAAACACGACCCCTGTGGTGGAAATATACACCTGCTGGTCGGCATACCAGAGCATCGAGCTCCAGTCCGGCGTTGGCGGCTGCACGCCAAAACCGAGAAATGAAAGGCCTGCGAGATCGAGCAATGCATAGCCATAGTAAAGTGCCGTCTGCCCGATGATCAAAGTGCTGAGATTTGGCACGATGTGCAAAGCGCAGATGCGGGTCGCGCCGAAGCCCTGGACCCGCATGGCATCGACATAGGCTTTCTGTTTTTCCACCAGAGTCGCCGCGCGTACCACCCTTGCCATCAGCGGCACATAGATCACTGTTACCGCCATAACAATTGTGGTGAAGCCGGGACCGAAGGTCGCGACGATCACCGCTGCGAGAAGCAAAGCGGGAAAGGCGAAAAGGACGTCGAAACTTCGAGAGAGAATGGCGTCAAGCCAGCCACCGATGAAAGCGGCGCCGATGCCGAGCGGCACCCCGATCAACGCTGAAAGCAGAGCGACGACGAGCGGCGAGTGGATATGTTCCACTTGGCGGCGTCATAATCCGCAAGGCGATCTGGGACGCGTTCCATGACGTTCCAGATGACAAGCCGCTGATGCACGGCTTTACCTATTCCGGCCACCCGGTAGCCTGCGCCGTCGCTCTCGCCAATCTCGATATCCTTGAGCGTGAACGCCTCGTGCCCCAGGTCGAGGAACGCGGCCGATATCTGGCCAAGCGACTCGATGAGCCTCGCGATCTTCCCTACGTGGGCGAAGTTCGGTCCCTCGGCCTCATGGCGGGGGTCGAAATTGTCGCCGACAAGGTGACGAAGGCCCGCTTTCCATCAACAGGCCTGGCGCGCACGGCTGCCGTCGCGAGGAATGCGCGAGGATATGGGCTCGTCACTCGGCCGCTGCTCGACGACATCTTGCTTCTGGCTCCCCCTTTCGTCATCACGGAGGAAGAGATCGACCGTGCGGTCTTTGCGTTGCGCGAGTCCATCTTGAAGATCGAGTAAGGAGCCGGCGACTGAAAGCGATCTTTTAGTGGACGATTCGATCGACCGAGAACCCGAGCGGCTTGCGGTCATGCGCTATGATTCCGCGCCTACGCGCCGCAGCTTCATCATGGACATGGTCCGCAACACCGGATTTTGCAGCGCGGCTGAACTCAGCCGTGACCTCGGCGTCTCTGAAATGACAGTACGCCGGGATATCCAGCGCCTCGCCAAGGAAGGTTTGGCGCGGGCGGTGCATGGCGGCGTCAGTTCGGCGACACCGCTGCTCGGGCCAGTGGATTTCCGTCTCCGTTCGGCTCAGAGATTGACCGCGAAGCAGGCGATAGCCCGTAAGGCTGTTGGCTTACTGGCGCCCAATTCAGTCGTTGCTTTCGATTCCGGCACAACGACGCTCGAAGTCGCACGTCTATTGCCTCTCGACCTGCGGATGTCGGTAGTGACCCATTCCCTGCCGGTCATCAGCGTCTTGTCGTCGAGAACGAGCCTCGAAATACCTGCTCTGGGCGGAGCATTCTATTCCGAGACGCAGGCTTTTGCCGGTCCAATCACACTGCAAGCACTGTCCAACATTCGGGTGCACACTTTGCTGCTCGGCGCTACGAGTGTTCGCGATCACGCCATGTGGTGCACGAACACCATCGACGCGGCGACCAAGCATGCGCTGATCGGCGCGGCGGATCGCGTTATCCTGCTTGCCGATTCGACGAAATTCAACATTACCGCCATGATGAAGGTCTCTGATCTATCCGGAGTCGACATGATTATCACCGACACGGAATTGACCGCCAACGCGCAGGCAATGTTGGAGATTCCGGGCCTTGAGCTGTTGATGGTCGACAGCGGAGGGTCTTAGTCGACCTCTGTCCCTCGTCTTCGACCGCGCCGCCCCTCGCCAATTATTCGGGACGGTAGAATGGCATATCAGTCGTGCCCGCGCGCCGGTCAGGAGGCGATTGCCATATTTGCCAGTTGAACTCAGACTGGGCAGGTGCACCAGGAGGGGTTCAAAGCACGCATGACGCTGCAGGACTTGCGTTACCTCGTCGCCCTTGTCGATCACGGCCATTTCGGCCGGGCCGCAGCCGCGTGCAGTATCAGCCAGCCGACCCTCAGCATGCAGATCAAAAAACTCGAGGAGCAACTCGGCGTGACGCTTTTCGAGCGCACGAATAGGTCGGTGCGAGTGACGCCCGTCGCCGAGGAAATCGTCGGGCGGGCGCGCCAGATTTTGACGGATGTCGAAGCCATCATCAGCGTGGGGAGGAGTGTCTCCGGCCCGCTCGTCGGCGCGTTTAGCCTCGGCGTTATTCCAACGCTCGGGCCTTACCTGCTGCCGTGGCTCGTGCCGGCGCTGAAGAAGGACTACCCGGAGCTGCTGCTGGCCGTGCGCGAGGATCTGACGGCTCACCTTATGGAGAGACTTGTTTCTTACCGTCTGGACGCCGCGCTGGTCGCGCTCCCGGTTTCGGATGATCGTGTGGCAAGCCTGCCGCTCTTCGATGAACCCTTTTGGTTTGCCGAACCCAAAGGACACCAACCCGCCAATGCCAAAGTCATGAGGGAGGAAGATCTACGCGGACGGCGGCTGCTTCTGCTGACCGAAGGTCATTGCCTGCGCGACCAGGCACTGGCGATTTGCGGCACGACAGACCGCGACGCCGATGGGGATTTCCGCGCCACCAGCCTTGAAACGATTCGTCAGATGGTGGCGATGGGCATGGGCAGCACATTGCTGCCGGCAATGGCGTGTAGTGCCGCTCATACCCAAGCGATAACGGCGCATCCCTTGGAAGCCGGCATCGGGCGTCGCGTGGGGCTTATATGGCGCCGCAGTTATCCCAGAGTTCGGGATCTTCACCTTCTGGCGCAGACCCTGCGCGATCATCTGCCGCAGAGCGTCAACCTCGTCTAAGCGGGCCGGAGCCTCGAGAACGATAGCTCGGCTCTATCGCTCTGATACCAATAATCTATTATACAAGCTCCCGTACTGCGCTAAAATTCCTCACGCTTGCGGGCGGACAGCCAGCATTCGTCGCGGGATTGGCGCATGGGTTGTCCGGCGAGGCAAGCATAGGGATGGGAGGCAAATATGGACGCTAAAGTTGACGATAAAGGCGCGGGCGGGTGCCCGGTAATGCACGGAAGCGGTGGCAGAGCCAACCGCGACTGGTGGCCGAACAGGTTGCGCCTGGACATTCTCAAGCAGCACTCGCCGCGATCCAACCCCCTGGGTGATGCCTTCGACTATCCGGAAGCGTTCAAGAGCCTCGATCTCGATGCAGTGATTCGAGACCTCTATGCCCTGATGACTGACTCGCAGGACTGGTGGCCAGCCGACTTTGGTCACTATGGCGGTCTGTTCATCCGCATGGCATGGCACAGTGCCGGAACCTACCGCACCACGGACGGCCGTGGTGGTGCCGGTGGTGGCCAGCAGCGCTTCGCGCCGCTCAATAGCTGGCCGGACAACGCGAATCTCGACAAGGCACGCCGGCTCCTTTGGCCGATCAAGCAGAAATACGGCCAAAAACTCTCCTGGGCGGACCTCTTCGTTCTCACCGGCAATGTCGCTTTGGAATCGATGGGCTTTAAAACCTTCGGCTTCGCCGGCGGCCGGGCCGACACCTGGGAGCCCGAGGAGCTTTACTGGGGTCCGGAGGGAACCTGGCTGGGCGACGAGCGTTACAGCGGCGAGCGGGAACTGCATGGGACGCTCGGCGCGGTGCAGATGGGTCTGATCTATGTCAATCCGGAGGGGCCGAACGGCAAGCCGGATCCCCTCGGCTCCGCCCGCGACATTCGCGAGACCTTCGCGCGCATGGCGATGAATGACGAGGAGACGGTCGCTCTCATCGCCGGTGGTCACACCTTCGGCAAAACTCATGGCGCCGGAGACCCGTCCTTTGTCGGCGCGGAGCCGGAAGGCGCCGTCCTCGAGGATCAGGGCCTCGGCTGGAGGAGCAAACATGGCAGCGGCTTCGGGGCGGATGCGATCACCGCCGGCCTCGAGGTAACCTGGAGCCAGACTCCGACGAAGTGGAGCAACCACTTCTTCGACAATTTGTTCAAGTTCGAATGGGAGCTTACGAAGAGCCCGGCTGGTGCCCAGCAGTGGCAGGCGAAGAATGCCCCTGCCGATGTCCCGGACGCGTATGACAGTTCGAAGACGCGCGTGCCGACCATGCTGACCTCGGACCTCGCACTACGGTTCGACCCTGCCTACGAGAAAATTTCGCGGCGTTTCTACGAGCACCCGGATCAGTTTGCCGACGCCTTTGCCCGCGCCTGGTTCAAGCTGACGCATCGCGACATGGGACCGATCCAGCGCTACCTCGGTCCGCTGGTGCCGAAGGAGACGCTGATCTGGCAGGATCCGATTCCGGCCATTGATCATCCGGTGATCGATGAGCAGGATATCGGCGCCCTCAAAACCAAGCTCCTCGCCTCGGGGCTTTCGGTTTCCCAGCTGGTCTCGACCGCCTGGGCATCGGCTTCGACTTTCCGTGGTTCCGATAAGCGCGGCGGCGCCAACGGCGCGCGCATTCGTCTTGCGCCGCAGAAGGATTGGTCGGTTAACAATCCGCCCGAACTGGCGAAAGTGCTGCAGACGCTCGAAGCGATTCAGAAGGAGTTCAACGCTTCGGCCGCCGGCGGAAAGAAAGTGTCGATCGCCGACCTGATCGTGCTCGGCGGTGCAGCGGCAATCGAAAAAGCCGCGAAGGATGCTGGGACCGATGTGAAGGTGCCATTTACGCCGGGACGGATGGATGCGTCGCAGGAGCAGACCGACGTGGCGTCTTTCGCGCCGCTCGAGCCTGTCGCTGATGGTTTCCGCAACTACCTCCGTGGTGCGCAATTCATGGCGCCTGAAGAGGCTTTGGTGGACCGCGCACAGTTGCTGACCTTGACCACGCCAGATCTGACGGTGCTGATCGGCGGTCTGCGTGTTCTGGGGGCCAATGCCGGGGGATCTCAGCACGGCGTCTTCACTAAGCAGCCCGGGAAACTGACGAACGACTTCTTCGTCAACCTGCTCGATATGCGTACGGAATGGCAGCCGACCGGCTCTGAGGATGTCTACGAGGGCCGTGACCGCACCACCAAGCAGCCGACATGGACCGGCACACGTGTCGATCTGATCTTCGGCTCACACTCGGAACTGCGCGCTCTGTCAGAGGTCTATGCCGCTTCGGACTCGAAGGAGAAGTTCGTGAAGGACTTCGTGGCGGCATGGAACAAAGTCATGAACGTCGATCGGTACGACTTGATTTGACGCCAGGCGCGGGAGTTATGTAACCCGCAGGCGAGATCTAGGGGCGGCGTTCAGAATGAGCGCCGCCCCTAGGCCGTGACGATCTAAAACAGAACCGCAATTCGAAGATTCGTCATGGCATGCGAAGGCATGCCATCCACGCCTTGCTTTCTAGAAGTGAGGAAGGCGTGGATGCCCGGCCTTCGCCGAGCATGACGTGGTGGAATTGCAAAGTCCAAGCCAGAGACATCCCACTCTAGCGTTTGTGTTCCGCAGCTATTTCGTTGCGACTTTGTGCGCGAATGTCTGTCCAAATACCCGTTTCGCTGGAAGCCAAAATAGCATCCGCGACGACTTCGTTCAGATAGCCATCGCGGAAATTGGGCGAGGGCTGCCGGCCCTCGGCGATCGCGGTCATGAAGAGATGGCATTCGATGATCTTAGTCTCGCCATAGCCGATGCCCAATGCCGGGATGGGCCAAAGACCATCGCCATGCGGATGGGCCGGTCCCGTATAGATTGTGCGAAACCCCCGTCGGTCAGCCGGATCATCGGCGAACATCACCTGCAATTCGTCACGACGCTCGTAGTTGAAGAAGATCGAACCTGCGCTGCCATGGATTTCGAAGGTCAGATAGTTGTTGCGGCCAAAGGCGTTGCGGGTTGCTTCCAGCGAGCCTACCGCGCCGTCCTGGAAACGGATCAGCGTCATAATTTCGTCGTCCACATCGACCGCGGCCTTAGGCACTCCGCTGAGTTTTGGCCCCGCCCCAAGCTTGTCGGTGCCGCTGTTTTGAATAGGACGCTCGGTGATATAGGTTCGCGCGACGGCGCTGACGGCCGCGATCTCGCCCACGAGATAGCGCGCCATGTCGATCACATGGGTGGCGATATCGCCCAGCGCGCCAGAGCCCGCGATTTTCTTCTGGAAACGCCAGGACAGCGGGCCGTCGGGATCCGCTGACCAATCCTGCAGATAGGTGCCGCGAAAGTTGCGAATTGTGCCGATGCGGCCTTCCTCGATGATCTTCCGCGCGAGCACCACAGCTGGCGTATGGCGATAGTTGAAGGCGACCATGTGGGTGACGCCGGCGGCCTCTACAGCCTCGAGCATCATCAGGGCTTCCGCGGCGGTTCGGCCCAGTGGCTTCTCGCAGATGACATGCTTGCCGGCCTGCGCGGCCGCTATGGCGATCTCGGCATGGCTATTGTTTGGCGTGACGATATCCACGATGTGAATTTCGGGATCGTCGATGACGCGCCGCCAATCCGACACGCCCTTCGCGAAGCCCAAGCGATTCGCGGCGTCGTCCGCCAGTTCGTCGCTGACATCGGCAATGGTATGGCGTATGGGGATCGCGGGGGCGGGCCAGAAAAACATCGGCATCGCGGCATAGGCCAAAGCATGCGCCTTGCCCATGAAGCCGCCGCCGATCATGCCAACATTGAGACGATGCATGGGGAATATTCCTGTCCGAAAATGGGTGGCGGCAAAGGTGCTGACGAGGTCACACCTTGTCCCGCAACCATGCCATGCTCGCGCGTGCGCCCTCGGCCGGATCAGGCCATGCGTCGAGCTCAACGGTGATCCACCCATCAAAGCCGCGTTCGCGCAAGAGATGCAAGGTCGGCAGAAGATCGAGGTCGCCGCGATCAATCGGCGTGAAGGCGAAAGGGTCGCGCTGCCAGCCTTTGAGATGGACGTAGCTCACACGATCGTAGTGCTCAGCGATCAGCGCCGCGGGATCGCCGCCGGCCGCGGCGAGATGTGCGGTGTCAGGGCAGAAGCCGATGCGGGTCTTGGCGAAGACGCGCCGAATTTGCTCGGGCGTTTCGGCCATGGTCGTGAGATGTGGATGATAAAGAGCGCATAGGCCCAGCCGCTCAGCGATGTCGGCGACCCGATCGAGTGCCTGCCCAAGCCGGTCATAGTCGCCATCGCGTGGTTCGCTCGAGCGTTTCGCTCCTCCCCCGACTACGAAGTGTATCGCGCCTGCCTCGGCGGCGAGATTTGCAGCACGCTCGATCCGCCGCAACTCCTCCTCGAGAATATCCGGGTAGATGAAATTTCCACCGCCATAGACCGCCAGGAGGTGCAGGCCTTGCTCCGAAAGCTGCCCGCGCAGCTCGCCCATCCGCCCTGCGAAATCGAGCAGATTGCCATCGAACAGCTCGACCGCGTGATAGCCTGCGGCCGCGATATCCGCGAAGGCCCGGTTCATGTCGCCGAAGGTCTGGTAGACAAGATCCTTGATGGAGGTGACGCCGACCGGATGGCCGCCGAGCGGTCCCCAGCAATTCGCGTGATAGGCAATTTTCTGGGCCATATGTTTATCTCCCTAGGCGTGGTCAGCCGCCGATTGTCCGCCAGCCGCCCTCATCAGGCAATTCAAATCGCGGCGGCTAAGAGCTTCACGAGCGCGGCCGAACCCGCTCTTCGTGAAGCACCTTTCCGAGATCAGTGCTTGCCGCCGAGATCCCGCGCCCAAGCTTCTCACTCGCCTCCAGCCTGTTAGGGGCGTTCACTCAAGGATATTGTTCACGTGAAAAGCTCGATCGTCCTCGGCGCTTCTATTTTATTTCTCCCACTGGCCGCGATGGCCGCGAACCCGGCGGTATCCGCTCAGGACAAAATCTTCGTGCAGCAGGCTGCGATCGGGGGCTTGGCAGAGGTTCAGGAAGGACAGTTGGCCACCGCACAGGCCGGCTCAGCGTCCGTCAAGCAATTCGGCCAGCAGATGATCGAGCAGCACACCCCGAACAATCAGGCGCTCGCCGCACTCGCGAAGGAAAAGGGCCTCGCTGTGCCCGCGACGACGGATGCGGCGCATATGGCCGATGCCGCTGCGCTGAAGAACACCGCCGGCACAGCCTTCGATGCCGCCTATATCGATGGACAGATAGCCGGCCACAAACAGATGGAGCAGGTCATGCAGACCGAAATCCAAAATGGCAGCGATAGCGACCTGAAAGCTTTCGCGGAGAAGACACTGCCGGTCGTACAGGATCACTTGAAAATGGCACAGCAGCTTCAGACTCAGGCGAAAAGCTAGTCCCAATCCGACAGAATCATCGGCGGCCGCCTGGTCACGATTTAGTCTGCCGGCACATATAACGCGAGCGTGTCCCGCGGATTCCGATGTTTGTATGTGCCCAACCCCATGTCAGCTTTTCAGTTTGGACGAAAGACCCATGGCAGAGTTGCATATTTCGTGACCAGGCACTCCGACGACGCGGAAGTCATTCTGATGCTCGAAGAGCAGCTTCGTGTCGTCAAACAGCAGATTGAAACAGGCCGCGTTCGAGTTCGGATCGTGACGGAGACAGACACGACTATTGCCAATGCGGAGCTGCAATCCGAGAGTTTTGAGGTCGAACGTATTCCGATCGGCCGTCATATCTCGGATTTTCCTGAAATTGTCGATGACGGAGATACCATGATCGTCCCCGTGATCGAAGAGGTCCTTGTCGTTGAGAAGCGCTTGATCCTGAAAGAGGAATTGCATATCCGGCGCTTGCGCTCGTCCAAAACAATAGAGCAGCCGGTGGTTTTGCGTCGCCAGCGCGCGGAGGTCGAACGTCTGCCCGCGCTGGAGCGGAGTTCAACAGGTTACAATCATTCGACTCAGAAGGAATCAACCGGAATGCCGCAACTGATCACCGCCATGTTTAAGCACCGCGCTGACGCGGAAATTGCTAAGGTCGACCTCGAAACCGAGCTGCAGCTTCCTGCGGGCGCTGTTGAGCTACACGCGCAAGAGGCAGCCACGGTTACGACGACGACATCGCAGGACACGGGCATCCTCGCGGGACTGCGCAATCTATTCGTTCCTGAAGAAGACAGGTCCGCCTATGCGGCGGGCATTCAACGCGGCGCCGTTTTGGTGTCAGCGGAGATCGACGAATCACATATTAATCGCGCCTATGAAATACTGGACCGCGACGGCGCCGTCGATCTGGACCAGCAGCAGAGCGAGTGGTCGCAAAGCGATCGGACTGTAGCTGGAAGCGCAGCGATGACCTCGTCCTCAAGGGCGAGCGGAATCGATGTATCGCCGCCGCCGGCACCAATGGCGACAAGCGGGCGCGTCGGTGAGGAAATTATCCCAATTGTCGAGGAGCGCCTCCGCGTCGGCAAGCGAGACGTTGAGCGTGGTCGCGTTCGCGTGCGCAGCTATATCGTGGAGACGCCGGTTGAAGAACAAGTCACTCTGCGGAGCGAGCACGTCGAGCTCGAGCGCCGGCCGGTGGATCGGGAGTTGACAGCGGCGGACGTAGACCTCTTCCGCGAGCGTGTAATTGAGGCGACCGAGACTGCCGAGGAAGCTGTGATTGCAAAAGATGTGCGGGTTAAGGAAGAGCTTGTTCTTAGAAAGGATGTCGTCGAGAACGTAGAGACTGTTCGCGACACCGTCCGGCGCACCGAAGTTGAGGTCGAGGACAATGTGACCCGCGAGGGTCACTCGGCCGCCGCGCTGAAAACTCGGGTCTGATTCACGAGCAGGCGAGGCTTCTGAAGGCCTCGCCCGCCAAATGGAGCAATAATTATGGGTCTTCTAGATTCGGTGATCGGCGGGCTTATGAGTGGCTCCGGCGGCGCTTCGTCTCCGATGGCTGGGGTGCTGATGAACCTGCTCGGCGGAGGGCAGGGAACCGCGTTGCCCGGCCAGGCAACGGGCAATCAAATCACGGGGCAGGGACAGAGTTCCGCGGGCGGGTTGAGCGGTCTATTGTCGGCGTTTGAGCAGGCCGGGCTTGGTCAAGTCGCTCAGTCCTGGGTGGGCAGCGGGCCTAATCAATCGGTGTCGCCGCAACAGCTTCAAAATGTCTTCGGCCAGGGTCAGGTGCAGAGCATGGCAAGCCAGGCTGGCATGGAGCCCAACCGTTTCCTTGCCCAACTTGCACAGCATCTGCCGAATGCGGTGGATAGTGTAACACCCGACGGTCGCCTGCCGGAGGGGACGGTATCAGTCTGAGGCAATTCCGGCTGGGTCTAAATCGCCGTCACAGTTCGGCAGCTCGCAGACGTTGCGCACGCGAGGGTCAGATGAACTGCGGCGCGGGAGACGTCACATCCAACCTTGGCGACCTATTGGCACCACCTGAGGGTGTAACATCTCCGCTCGTTCGACTTTCAGATGCGCGGGTTGTCGTAGAAATCGATGATGGCGGGCAGCACTTGGTCCGGTGCTTCCAAAGTGGGGCTATGACCGATCTTCGTGAGCCGAAATAGCTTGGCGTTCGGTAATTCGCGCGCCATCTCGTCTGACCATGCGGGTGGACGTGGCAGGTCTTCCTCGCCGTTGAAAATCAGGACGGGGATCTTGATTCCCGGCAACAGCGGCACGGAGCTGCCGCGCTCCATGACGCCGCTCATGGCAGGACGCAGCGCCTTCGGCAGAGCAGCGATCTTGCCGCGCCAATACTCCATCAATTCCTTCTTTGCGGGGTCGCTTCGCGTCGTCACGCCAAACATGATGGCCATCGTTGTATCCAACACATGGCCGGTGAAGCCTTCGTTCCCGGCATCGATCACCCATTGCCGGAATTCGGCCAGCTGACCTGGCGGCTCGGAGCAGGCCGATGAACCTGCTACAATGAGCGAACGGAAGAGATCCGGCCGGCGGGCGACTAGGCGAAACGCGACATCGCCACCCATGGACTGCGCCATGATGTTAATGGACTTCAGTCCCATTGCCTCAATGAGCGCTTCCATGTCCTCAGCGCATTTTTCCATCGTAATGATGTCGACCGTGTCGAGTGCGCTTTTGCCCTGGCCGCGAAAATCAGGCCTTACCACACGGAACTTCCCATCGGCTGCGGAAACGAGGCCATCGAACATGGTGCCGTCGAGAAAGCAGGAATGCAGGCAAAGTATAACAGGGAGATTGGCCTCGCCCGTATCGGCGACCCAGAGACTGGTGCCGTTGATATCCCTGAATGTGCCCGATTGGGCTTTAGTGTTTGACATGGTTGGTCTCCCCGAATGTGGCGCGAGTTGCCCTCGCTGTTCAGCCAGCAGAATCGATGCAGTTCCTGATGGTTTCAGGGACTCCAAGGGCTGCGTCCGAGGCTTATTGCTCGCCGTCTAACTGGCGACAGGCGGAGCACCTCGGTCGCTGGTTCGTTATCAAAGATGCGTCCAGTCTTGTCAACAATCCGGTTGACCGCAGTGGCGCAAGAATGCTCAATTGCCTGGACTGTCGGCGGCCGATTTTCAGTCCCCGTCCTAACTTGGAGCACACCCGCACGAGGCGCGGATGACGAGCTTAGGGGAGAGCCTGATCGTCTGGGGCACCTTCGCCGGATCGTTGAAACGCCGCATTAGCAGATCGACGGCGATACGGCCAAGCTCTTGGGCTGGCTGCGCCATTACCGTCAGTGGCGGCGAGGAAAATTCGGCCCAGTCGAAGTCATCGAACCCCACCAACGCGATATCCTCGGGAACGCGGAGACCAGCCTCTCGAAGCGCGCGTAGAGTTCCGATGGTCATGAGATTGTTTCCGCTGATGATGGCCGTTGGGCGCTCGCCACGGCCAAGCAACCGATGTGCCGCTGCCCGTCCCTCAGCGACGGACGAGTCTCCGTTTGCGACGAGGTCGATCTCCGCCGGCAGCGACGCCGTCGCCAGCCCGCGGTGATATCCCTCGAGCCGCTCGCTGCTCGTCAAAAGGCTCGCTCGTCCGGCAATAAAACCAATGCGCCTATGGCCATGCGAAGCGAGATGCAGGACGAGTTCCGCCGTCGCCTCCAGGTTTTCAGCGCCCACTTGATCAAAGTCCTCATTGGCAACGCGATCGATCAAGACAGTGGGCACCTTGTTCGATCTCAGAAAGCCGAGAATATCAGTGTCTCCATCCGAGACAGGCGCAAGGACAATCCCATCGACCCGCCGCCGGTAGAATTCCCGAACGACCTGTAGCTGATGCATCGGATCGTCATGCGTGTCAGATAGGAACATCATCAGGTTCCTCTTGCTGCACGCGACTTCCACCGCGCTGATGACATCGCTGAAGTAGTGGTTGCTGATCGCGGAGACCGCCACACCGATCGTGCTCGATGCCGCGCCAGCCAGGGACCGGGCCACAAAATTCTGCGTGTATCCCGTGGCCCTGATCGCGTCCTCAACGGCTGCGACCGTCGGGGCGTTAACAGCCCGCGTCCGGTTCAGGACGTGGGACACGGTCGCGGTCGATACTCCCGCGAGCCGTGCTACATCCGCCATCGTCGTCACGACACGGCCCTTCGCTCTAGACCTCATGCAATGGATCTCAAGCGACAAAAACCAGGCCGGTCCTAGCCGGAGTCAGAACTTAAACTGATCGACGTTCTGCGGCGTCACGATTTGGGCCGGCCCCAGAATGACCTCCCCGTCTTTCCCAACCGCGAATGTCCCCAACCGGCCCGCCGCGAATTTCTGGCCAGCGGTTCCGTTAATTTTGCACTCGGCGAGCGCTTGGGCCGCGTAATATGTCAGATAGCCAAGGTCACTGACATTCCACCAAATGTCCTGCGACTGTCCGGCCACGATATACTTCTTGATCAACGTGGCGGGTGCCAGCCCCGTCAGCTTTATGTGGCTAAGCTCCCCCGCCTGCTCGAGCGCGCGAGCTGCTGCGGGCAATCCGATCCCAGCCGGAACAATGATCCCCTTGAGATGAGGAAATGCCTGCACGAGGCCGAGCGCTTGTTGCTGGTTGATCTGCTCGCTTTCCTCACCATAGGCGACCTGAACCAGCTTCATCTTGGAATATTTGGGATCCGACGCAAGGCGGGACTTCATCAGCGCGACCCAGGCGTTCTGGTTGGTCGCGGTCGGCGTCGATGACAGAATCGCGAAATCGCCGTCATAGCCGATCATCTCACCCATGCTTTGCAGCATCATCTCGGCCAGGCTATCGCCCTTGGCCTGATTGATGAAAAGCGTCCGGGCGTCCGCAGCGACGTCACTGTCATAGGAGAGCACCCGAACGCCGTGCTTTCTCGCACGTTTCAGAGCAGGCGCGAGCGCGTTCGCATCCGTTCCCGAGATGGCGATGACCTTCACGCCCTGACTAACCAGGTTGTTGATGAACTGAATCTGCGCCTCGGCGGTGGCCTGGGATGGCGCCTCCTGCACGAAGGTTCCGCCAATTTCCTTCTGCGCGTCCAGAGCGCCCTGTCGGGCGACCTGAAAGTATGGATCGGTGTCGAGCTTGGGAAGGAAGCCCACCTTCACCGGCGAAGTCGCACAGGTCTGAGCCTGCGCGACGCCACATGCCGTGAGAAGGGTTAGGACAGCCGCGCTTGCGAGGCTAATTTTCTTGGACATAACGTTACCCCTTTTCCTGTTGTTTTCAGACCTTGCGCATCCGCCCCAATCCGGGGAGCGTCGCGAAGATCGCTTTCGCGGACTTGCTGGCAAGCAGAGACACGATCAGCAGTGACCCGACGACCGTGCCCTGGGCATCACCGCCAATGAGGCTCAGTCCGAGAACATTACGGATGAGCGCCACAAGCACCAACGCCCAGAAAGCACCCAGCAGCCGGCCGCTGCCGCCGAAGACACTCACGCCGCCCAGCAGCACGATCGTTATCACGTCGAGCTCAAATCCCAAGGCATTGTCCGCGCGGGCGTTAGACAGTCTCGCGGTGAAAACGATACCCGCCAAAGCACACATCGCGCCGGAGGCGATGAACAGCTGCATGCGGATCCGGGTCATGTTGATGCCTGAGTAGCGCGCAGTCTCCGGGTTGCCGCCAATCGCGAAGACTCTGCGACCAAGGACGCCATGATGCAGCACCACGCCGAAGATCGGTGCGGCGATGAGGAACGGAACAATTGTCCAAGGAAGACTGCTGAGGACCGGCAGAGTATCGGAAAGCGTATCATTGCCGAAGTTGACGAGGGCGCTTGGCAATGTGTTTACGGAGCCTGCTCCGATAAGCATGTAAGCGACGCCCCGGAACATTGCCAGTGTCCCGAGCGTGGCAACCAGAGACGGTAGACCTAGACGCGTGACCAGCAGGCCATTGAAGGCGCCGCATAAGGCACCGGCGATGAGCGTCAAAGGGACAGCGACCGAGAGCGGCATGCCGTGCTGAAGCAGTAGCCCGAATATCACGCTGCTAAGGGCAAGCGTGCTGGCGACGGACAAATCTATTTCGCGAGCGACGATCAGGAGAACCATGGGCAGCACGATCAGCGCCTTTTCCGACATTCCCGCGATCGCTTGAGAAATGTTGAAGGACGTCGTGAAACCCGGGATCGCGCATGCCGCGTAGACGGCAAGCACGACCGTAATGCCGCCCAGGAAGGTTTCCCAGGTTGCGAAGCCCCTTAGGGTCGTCACCGGGATGCACCGGCTGCTCGCCGCGCGACGAAAGTATCGATCGTCACGGCGACGACGATGACGAGCCCGTAGACGCCCTGTAGCCATAACGGATCGATCCGCACCAGCGTCAGGCCATTTCGGATCACCAGCAGGAGAAGCGCCCCGAGTGCTATGCCGAGCACGCTGCCCGATCCCCCGCGGATGGCAACACCACCGACGACCACGGCCGCGACGACAGTCAATTCGAACCCGGTCGCCACACGCGCATCCACTGTCGCGTAACGGGAGGCCCAAAGCGCCCCGTCAAAGCCCGCCAAGAGCCCTGCAACAGCGAAGGCACCCAAACGGCGGCGGCGAACACGGATGCCGATCAAGGCCGCGGCATCGGGGTTGGAGCCGATCGCAAACAATTCCCGCCCGATGGGCGTGCGGGTTAGCACCAAACCCGCCGCAAGCATCACCACCACCGCGATCAGAACCACAGCCGGCATGGCGAGAATGTTGAGGCTGGTCAGATCCAACCAGGATGCCGGCACCTGGTCCGCACTGATTTGGCGGCCACCCGCCCAGATGCTGACAATCCCGCGGTAGACCGACAATGTTCCCAAAGTGACAACGATAGCGGGCACAGCCCCGCGTGTGATGACGAGACCGTTGATCAGACCACAGATCAGACCGAGGCCGCTGGCGATCCCAATGCCAGCGCCAACGCCAAGACCGGGTTCGGCTTGCATCAGGCTGGCAGCGCCGTAAGCGGACAGACCAATGACGGATGCCACGGATAGATCGATGCCGCGCGTTACCATCACCAGCATTTGCGCTACCGCGACCACCGCCAACAACGCCGCATCCATGGAAATCGAGAGCAGGTTCGCCGGACTCAGCATGCGGGGGTTGATGGCGGCAACCGGTAGAACCACGGCGGCAATCGCCACAACTAGGCCCGCCTCTCGCCGTCGCCACCACGATGCCGTCAACTTCGCATGCGAGGCTGATTCTCCTGCATCGCCATGGGTGACCGCCGAAACAGGCCCGGTGGCGGCGCGAAGTACCGCTTCCTGACTGGCCTCGGCACGGTTGAGTTCGGCCGCGAAGCTGCCTTCGCGCATGACCAGAATGCGGTCCGACATACCGAGCAGTTCCGGTAACTCGGACGATATCAGGATGATGGCCATGCCGCTCTGGGCGAGCGCGGCGATCATGGCATGCACCTCGGCCTTGCTGCCGACATCGATCCCTTGCGTGGGTTCGTCGAGGATGAGGATCTTAGGTTCCGTGGCCAGCCATTTCGACAGAACGACTTTCTGCTGATTGCCTCCTGAGAGGGCACGCACCGGCTGGTCGTAAGACGCGAAACGCAGGCGTAGCCGGTCCAGATGCGGGCGCACCAAGGCGAGTTCGCGTACCCGGCTCATCAGGCCGCCTCGCGTGGTCTTGTCCGCGACCGCGAGTGACGCATTGAACAAGATGGCCGTATCCATCACGAGACTCTGGCCGAGCCGATCCTCCGACACATAGGCTATGCCATGTCGCATCGCCTCCGCGGCAGAGCGCAGGTGCAGTTCATGGCCGCTAAGGCGGATCACGCCACTATCCGCTTTGTCGATGCCGAAAAGCACACGGGCGATCTCCGTGCGTCCGCTTCCGACGAGGCCGCCGAAACCCAGAATCTCGCCGGCACGCACATGAAAACTCATGTCGCGAAAGGTTTGGCCGCGGGACAGCCCTTCCACCTCCAGAAGCACCGCGCCGGGCGTGTTGTTCAGCTCAGGATACAGTGTCGAAAGCGTGCGCCCGATCATGAGGCTGACCGCTCGGTCCCGTGTCATGGCAGCCGCAGGTTCTGTGGCTATCAGACGGCCGTCGCGGAGAACGGTGATGCGGTCGGCGATCTGGAAGATCTCGTCCATGCGGTGCCCGACGAACATCATCGCGGTGCCCCGGCTGCGGAGAACCTCCACCAGGGAAAAAAGACGATCCACCTCGCGCTGGGAAAGTGCTGCCGTAGGTTCGTCCATGATCAGAACACGCGCTTCTTGGGATAGCGCGCGCGCAACCTCGACGAGTTGTTGCTCTGAAATCCTCAGGCGTCCGACCAAAGTCGAGGGGGCGCACGATAGTCCGACCGAGGCCAGCAGTTCGGCCGTCGCCGTCTCCATCCCTCTGGCGTCGATGAGCGGTCCGTGGCGCGGCATCCTGCCAAGGAAAATGTTTTCCGCGACCGACAGGTCGGGAAAAAGCCCCGGATGTTGGTGCATCACGGCAATGCCGTGTTCCTGAGCGTCGAGCGGAGAGCGAAACCTAACCCGCCTGCCGTCGCTGAGCACGCTGCCGCCCGCGTCTGGTTCTATTACGCCAGCCAGCAACTTGACGCATGTGCTCTTCCCGGCGCCGTTCTCACCCAGCAGCGCAAGTACTTCACCCGCCCGCAAGGCGAACGACACATCCCGGACAGCCGCGATGCCTCCAAAAGTCTTGGTCACATTGATTAGGGCGGCCGGACTGTTCTCATCCCCGGATGGGCCGTCGGCCTGTAGCATTGGGGGCGTTTCTCCCGGTTGCCGCGCCTTCTCCGGGCGCCTTTCCTATCTAAACACTCTAGCCGACTGCCACGCAAGCGCTTACGTCGCGTTCTCGATGCCATCCGGCAGTCCTGCGACCAGCGAACTTAAGCCATCGCCAATGTTTAGGCAGGTGCGAACTCTAAACGATATAACCGTCGAAGGGCATTTGCCGCTTCGCTCAGAGCAGACTTCGCGCGCGGGTCGAGAGCCTTCCGATCCCCGTCTTGATCAGCGCAGAGCCTGCAGAAGCTCGGCCTTCTTCATCCGCGAGCGGCCGGTAACGCCCTGCGCCGCCGCCCGCTTCAACAATTCGGCCCGCGTCATGGCGGCGAGGCCAGCTTCACCGAGCCGGGTCGAGCTGGTCTTCTTTGCTATGTCCTTCGGCTGAGCGGAGAACTGCTTACCCTTCGCGGTATCGGCTCTCTTCTTCACCGTCGTCCGCTTATACTCATCGGTCGTCAGCTTCTCCCTGGCCTTCTTGGGGAGGTAACGCTCGCCGCTGTCCTTCGACTTGGCACCAGACTTCGTGTTCCATTCCTCCTTAGTCCATTGACCGAGGTGGTTGTCCTTGGACTTGGCGCCTTCGTAGCCGCCGCCTTTCGCCTTGTATTCCTGCGTCGCCAACTGCGCTTTGCGAGCCGACCATTGGCCCGCTTTGCCGCCCTTGTCAGCTTTGGTTACCTTTGTCTTGACCCTGTCCCAAAGGTCCTCGTTAGTTTTCTTCGCGACACCGGCCATGTTGGGGTTCTCCTGTTCCTGCAGACTTGGAGGACGGAGGACGGAGTTTCATCCGGTCGCCGAATCACGTTCGCCTCATACCGCCACCCGCAGCGGCACTACGATTTGAGGGTGGAACCCTAGGGCCGTCCGGTGGAAAACGGGGCTGTTTGACCATATGTCCCAATGAGGTGTTGCGTCGCCCAGCCGGCCCCGAAGGCGGCTGCTGTTACAATCGAGCAAGATTTGCAAATGCGAATAAGTCGCATTATACGGCCCCCGTTGCGACGAGAGGTGGCGGGAGGTGCGGAGCGCTTGGTGCAGTCCTACTGACAACGAGGCCATAGGCTTTGCTTCCCGAGAGGGCGCGAGGTTCCTGGTGGCCAAGCCCGTCGCCGCCAGCCAGTCAGCGGGCGGCGCCCACTCATTGTCCTGGAAGGCGATATGCTCGCGACGCTCGTAATCGGTCTGCGCGAAGGGCTTGAGGCGGCGCTGATCGTTGGGATCATCGCCGCCTTCCTGCGCAAGAACGGCAAGAGCCTCACCGCCATGTGGCTAGGCGTGGGCCTAGCGGTTCTGCTGTCGATCGCGGTGGGTGTCGGCCTTGATCTGGTCGAGCAGGCGCTGCCGCAAGCCAGCCAGGAAGGCATGGAGTCCGTCATCGGCGGCATCGCCGTCTTCTTCGTCACCGGCATGATCGTCTGGATGAACGCCCATGCCGGCGGCATGAAGCGAGGGCTGGAGGCGGAGGCGGCCCAGGCACTCGGTCGCGGCAGCGCCTATGCCCTGGCCGTAATGGCGTTCCTGGCGGTGCTGAAGGAGGGCTTCGAGACCGCGGTCTTTCTGCTGGCGACCTTCTCGGCGGCCCAGTCCGCGGCACTTGCCGCCACAGGTGCTGTGATCGGTGTGCTGCTCGCCGTGGTGATCGGCTGGGGCATCTATATCGGGGGGGTCAAGATCAACCTGTCCCGGTTCTTCCGCTTCACCGGCGCCTTCCTCATCCTGGTCGCGGCGGGGTTGGTGATCACGGCCTTGCGAACCGCGCACGAGGCAGGGTGGGTAAATGCCGGGCAGCAGCCCACGGTGAGCCTCTCCTGGCTGGTGGCGCCGGGCACGATCCAATCCGCAATGATCACGGGGGTCCTTGGCATTCCGGCCGATCCGCGGTTGATCGAGGTGCTCGGCTGGTTCGCCTACCTGGTGCCGATCGCGCTTTTTGTCTTCTGGCCCGCGGCTCGCCGGCCGCGGCGGCATGCGGTGGTGCGGTTGCAATTTACGATCGCCGCCGCGTTGGCGGTGATCGCGGTTGCGATGGCGATCGCCATCCCTACGCCGCGGCCACAGCTTTCCGGAAAGGCAATGATCGTCGAGGCCACGGGCTCGGACCAGACCGATATTGGCAGCGCCCGGCTGAGCGATAGCGCGCCCGCGACCGTGCAGATCTCTCTCAAGGGCACGACGCCGAGCACAGTGTCATTGCCCCCCGGCGACGCGCGTCACGAGCAGCATGAGGGCATCGCTGCCTCGGCCTGGACGCTGACGGAGATCAGTGTGCCCCCCAAGGCGCCAGCCACGCTGACGCTGGATCAGGTCATCGCCCTCTCCGGCGGCCGCGTGCCGGTGGGTCTGAATCCGCAGCGGCATCCGGGGCCGTTTGCCGCCGACTGGTCGACCCATGCGACCACCGAAGTCTGGACCGCCGATGGCGTGCTGCTGGACGCGACGGCGCATGCCACGACCATCGTGAGCCTATCCGACAGTGGATTGCTAGCGCCGCGCACGCTGACCGCCGCCAGCGCCCTGCCAGGCGACTGGCAGTTGTCGAACGATTACCTCGATCAGGCCGCCGCCGCACTCAATGCGGTCGCGTTGGCCCGTACGGAACGGCTGCTCTGGGCGGTCCAGCTGCCCTTAGTGCTTGGCTTCGCGGCGCTCCTTCTCGGCGCAATCGCGTGCCGGGGCAGGGGACGGCTGCGCCGCTCGGTCAGGACCGTTTCCGATCAACCCAACCCCCATGTCGGCCGCCGTGCCGGTCACTCGACCCCATAGGAACAGCCCATGCCTCGCAAGACGATGACACGATCCCTTCTCGGAGCGACCGGATTAGCGGCCCTTCTGGGTCTCGCGCCCCAAGCTTTCGCGGGAATGGAAAGCAACGCGGTGGCGCCTGTGAAGAACGGCGCCTCGCAGGTCTGGGTCACGCTGACCGGTGACGATGGCGGCACCTGCGTCGTGCATCACTCGGTCGCGAAGGCCGGCCCGGTGACCTTCACGGTGATCAACAAGACCGCGACGGCCATTACCGAGGTCGAGCTGCTGAGCAACAACCGGATCATCGGCGAGAAGGAAAACCTTGCCCCCGGCCTGCCGACCGTCAGCCTCACGCTGACCCTTGGCGGCGGGAAGTATCAAATCTATTGCCCGGGTGCGACGAAGGAGCTGCAGGACTTCACCGTGACCGGTAAGGCCGCCGCCGAGCCGGCCGGCACCACGGCCGATATCTTTGCCGAAGGCACCAAAGGCTATGCCGCCTATGTTGATGGCGTCGTCGATGCCATGCTGACCTCGACGGAGCGGTTGAAGGCAGCCATCGACGCTGGGGATCTTGCCAAGGCGCGCGCGGAATACCCGCTGGCGCGGCCCTTCTATGAGCGCATCGAATCCGATGTCGACGGCTTCATCCTTCCGGGCTTCAAGGCTACGGACAACGCTGGCAATCTCGATTATCTGGTCGACATGCGCACCTCCAACCTCGACCCCAAGGTCGGCTGGCACGGCCAGCACGCGCTGGAGCGGGACCTGTTCCAAACCGGCCAGATCACCGACCAGACCAAGCAACTGGCCGCCGAGCTGCTGACCAATGTCGAGCTGCTCGACAAGCTGGTGAAGACTCTGAGCTATAAGCCCGAGGATCTAGCCAACGGTGCCGCCGACCTTCTTGAAGAGGTTCAGAGCACCAAGATCACCGGCGAGGAAGAGCAGTTCAGCCATTTCGATCTCGTCGACTTCGCGGGTAATGTCGAGGGCGCCCAGCAGGCCTTCGCCTTCCTGGCGCCCGGCATGATGAAGATCGATCCCCAGTTGACGGAGCGGGTGAATGCCCAGTTCGCCATCGTGAACAAGCTGCTCGACACCTATCGCGACCCGAGCGTTCCCGGCGGTTACAAGATGTATACGGCGGCGCTGAAGGCATCCGATGGAGCCAAGCTCAGCAAGGCCATTCAGGCTTTGCAGGAGCCGCTGTCGAAGATCGGCGCGAAGGTCGCGACGGCGAGCTGATGACGGACGAGGCTAAACCGGGCGCTCGCCCGGACCGGCTGTCCCGCCGCGGGCTGCTCCTCGGAGCAGCCGTTGGGACCCTCGGCGCTTCCGCGAACTTGACGGCCGCGCGGGCTCAGGGGGCGGATCAGGACGACATCGTCGATCTGGCCCAGGCACACCCTTTCTATGGCGCCGCCGAACAGGCGGGGATCAAGACGCCTCAGCAGCGCTTTACCTTCTACATGACCTTCGACCTCACCTCGCCGCTGCGGTCCGATCTGCAGGTGCTGCTGGCGCGATGGTCGGCGGCGATCGCCCAGTTGATGAAGGGCCAGACCATCGGACAGGTGGAACCGCTCAGCACCGATGCCGTTGGCTTCGATACGGGCGAGGCGCTGAACCTCGGCCCGGCTTCCCTGACCGTCACCGTCGGTCTTGGCCCCAAGGTTTTCAGCGAAAGCTATGGGCTGGCCGGGAAGAAACCCGCGTTGTTGCGCGATCTCATTACACTGCCTAGCGACGCCATGCTGCCCGGGCTAACGGGCGGCGATCTCTCGTTGCAGGTCTGCGCGGATGATCCACAGGTCGCCTATCATGCTGTGCGCGACCTTGCCCGCATCGCCAAGGATTCCGGCACGGCCGCGACGCGCTGGACGGTGATGGGGTTCGGCCGCGCCTCGGCGGGCAAGGGCCAGGCGACGCCGCGCAATCTGATGGGCTTCAAGGACGGCACGCGCAACATCAAGGAAGACGCAGACTTCGAGAAGCACGTGTGGATCAAGGATGCTCCTGCCTGGCAGCGCTATGGCAGCTATCAGGTGGCGCGCAAGATTCAGATGCATATCGAGAACTGGGACACCGACCGCGTCAGCAACCAAAACAGTGTCTTTGGCCGCCACAAGGTTTCCGGCGCACCGCTGACGGGCACGAAGGAATTCGATCCGCCAGATTTCGACAAGACGGATGCGCAGGGAAATCTCGTCATTCCCGCAACCGCGCATATCCGGCTCGCGGCGCATGAAAATAATGGCGGCGTCAAGATTCTCCGCCGATCTTACAACTATACCGACGGCATCAATCAGTTTGGGCTGCTGGACGCCGGGTTGCTGTTCGTTTCCTATCAAAACGACCCGGCGAATTTCGAGCTGTTGCAGACCAAGCTTGGCGCATCCGATGCGCTCAACGAATATATCTCGCATATCGGCTCGGCGGTTTTCTTCGTGCCGCCCGCGCCGCGGGAAGGTTCGTATATCGCCGAGGGCATGTTCGACTGAGAGTGTCGCGGGCACTTCGTCGTGCCGAAGTTAAGAATGGCAGAGATGCTGGGGTTGTATGCGCCGAGCTAGTTCGCCTTCTAGGAGGTGGCGGCCCGCTAGAGATCGATGATCTCATTTCGTACCGTGACCTGGAGATCCGTCATGGCACGCGAAGGCGTGCCATCCACGCCTTACCTTCGTTACATAAGTGAAGGCGTGAATGCTCGGCCTTCGCCGAGCATGACGTGGTGGAAGAGCACAACGAACGAAGGGCCTCCTGCCTTAGAAGGCGCGGCCAAGTGGCCCTATAAATAGCGACGTAGTATCGTTATATTTGGATGGCTTGCGAGAATGATCGTGCAATGCTTAATGTCCGCCGATGTGGCCGTAAAATCTTGGGGCCGGGGAGATTGCAGGTGTGTTTCTTACTGAGCAGCGCGGCGGCCCGTTACCGTGCTGGTCCACGACCCAAATCCTGAGCCGAGCGCCACGAAACGAGCCCCACGCTGTCGGCTTTCGTGTCGCGCCAGACCATTCATCCGATCGCATGAGAGTTGAGTTCGCACCATGACCGAGACATCGAGCGCCAGACCGCCAGCCATCCGCGCATTTTGCAAAGCGCTCAACCTGACTTTGCTCGTGACGCCTCTCGTGGCGGCCTGCGCCCTGCCGGCCTTCGCTTCAGATACGCCGCGCTACGGCGGTACTATCGTGCTCGCGACACTCGCCGAGCCGGTCTGCCTCGATCCGACGGTGGGCGGCGATGTGCCGCAGGACATCATCGCGCATCAGTTTCTCGACAGCCTGATTTCACAGGACGAGGACGGCTCTTACCACCCATGGCTCGCGAAATCCTGGGAGGTGTCCCCCGACGGGCTGCGCTATACCTTCCACCTGCGCAATGATGTGAAGTTCACCGATGGCACGCCGTTTAACGCGGCGGCGGTCAAGGCGAATTTCAACCATTGGTTGGATCCAAAGACGGGATCGGCGAATATCGCGCCCGAGCTGACGGCCTATGCCGGCACTCAGATTGTGGATGACGACACGGCCATTGTGACGCTGAAGACTCCGGTCGCGTTCTTCCTGACCACGCTCGCCAATCCAAGCGCGGGCATCCAGTCGCCGAAAGCGATAGCGCGCGGCAATACCTTGAACTGCGAATCGCCCGTCGGCAGCGGTCCTTTCATCGTGCAGAAATGGGTGCGCGGCAGCGGGATCTTCTTTACGCGCAACGAGAATTACAATTCGCCACCACCGCAGGCGACGCATCACGGTAAAGCCTATGCCGAGAAGGTGGAGTGGCGGATCATCCAGGAGCCGGCGACGCGCTACAACGCGCTGGCCTCAGGCGATGTCGGGGTCATCAACGGCCTGCCGCCGGAAAACTACATTCCGGCGAAGTCGGCCGGCAATGTCACAGTGATCGACGACAGCCAGCCGGGCGTGCCGTGGGAGGTCGATCTCAACACCAAGCGCGCGCCGTTCAACGATCTTCTGGTCCGCCAGGCATTCCGGCATGCGATCAATCCCGCCGTCGCGTTGCGGAGCCTGTTCTTCGGCGCCTACAAGCCGGTTGGCGGGCCGCTATCGCCCGACACGCCTTTTTATGACGCGTCGTTCGAGCACGCCTATCCCTACGACATCGCGACGGCCAACAAACTGCTGGACCAGGCCGGCTGGACGGCGCGGGACAGCGCGGGCTATCGCACCAAGGACGGCAAGCGCCTGACCGTGCATTTCCCCGTCTACGCCAATACCCAGCCCGCCGACGTCGCGTTGTTCGAACAGCTTCAGGCCACCGCGAAGAAGGCCGGTTTCGACGTCAAAATTGAGGAAGCCGATCGCAGCCAGGTCCATAGCCGGCAATATACCTGGGACTACGACCTCTATATCGACTACTGGACCGTCAATACGCCGGGCGCGCTGAAGTTCATCTACGACTCCGAAGGGCTGACCAGCATCGATGGCGGCTACCACAACAACGAAGTCGGCCTGAACAACAAGCATATCGACGAGCTGCTCGATCGCGGCGAGCAGGTTTCCGACCATGCTGAACAGCAGAAGATCTATTCGGATGTCCAGAAATACGTCTCGGACCAAGCGCTTTTCGCGCCACTCTACGTCTATCCGTCGCTGGCTGCCTTCAATACGGACAAGGTGCGCGGTGTGCGGTCCGATTGGTCGGTGCATTCCGTGACGCTGTATGACGCCTGGGTGCCTCAGGGCTGAGCCGTGGGCGTTGTCCAATCCTATCCGGGCGGCCTGCCGGGGAAGGAGGCGCCTGAGGCGTCGCCGGCTTTCGGTCGGGTCTCCCTGCTGCGTCAGATCGGCAACCGGATCGGGGCCGCGCTGCTCGTGATCTGGCTTTCGGTGACGCTGACTTTTGTCGCGCTGCAGGTGGTGCCGGGTGATCCGCTGAAACTGATCATGGGGCCGGGCGCGATCCTGACGCCGCAGGCAATCGCGGTGCTGCGGCAGCAGTTCGGGCTCGATCAGCCGATTCTCTATCGCTATGCCAACTACTTCGTCGGGCTGCTGCACGGCGACCTCGGTCTGTCCTATCGCAGCCAGCAGCCGGTGAGCAGTCTCATCGCCGGGCAGGTATTGCCGTCTTTGGCTCTGACGGGCGCGGCGCTGCTACTCGCCTGGGCGCTTGCGGTCAGCAGCGTCGTCATCAGTGCGCGCCGCAATCGTGTCACCGAGAGTATTGGCCGGTCGGTGGAGGTGACCTTGGGATCGCTGCCGGACTTCTGGCTTGGGCTCATCCTCATCACCGTCTTTGCCTTCACGCTGCATTGGTTCGCCGCCTCGGGCGGTGGCTTCCTTGCGGGGCTCGTTCTGCCAGCGGCGGCGCTGGCGATCCCGCTGGCGGGCTTCCTGGCGCAGGTCATGCGGCAATCCTTCGAGGACGCTCTCGACCAGCCCTTCGCTCTGTCGGCGCGGGCAAGGGGCCTGAGAGATTGGCGCGTTAGGGTGCGCCATGCGCTGCCCCATGCGGCGCTGCCGGCGCTCGCCTTGTCGAGCTGGGCCTTCGGCTGGCTCATCAGCGGCTCAGTGGCGATCGAGGAGATCTTCGCCCGGCGCGGCCTGGGCTCGCTGATCTTCACCGCGGTTTCACAGCGCGACTTCCCGGTCATCATGGGCAGCGTGGTGCTGATCGCCGTCCTCTATGTCTTCATCAACCTGCTGACGGATGTGCTCGCCATCCTTATCGACCCACGCGCCGTGCGGGCGGCGGAAGGCTCGGCGTGAGCGCCGCTTCCATCATGCCGTTTCTCCGTGGTCCTCGCCTTCCGCGCGCCTGGCTTCCGGGTGCCGGGGCAGGGGTCTATCTGGCGATCCTGGTGCTCGCGATCGTGCTGATCGCGGCTGTCCATCCGCAGCTATTGGCGCGGCAGGATCCCTATGACATCGACCCCACCAATGCGTTTTCGGCGCCTAACGCGGCGCATTGGTTTGGCACAGATCAGAACGGGCGTGACACCTTTGCTCGCGTCGTCTACGGCACCGGCTCTTCCCTGCTGGTCGGCGTGGCGGCGATCGTCATCGCGCTGCTTCTCGGCATCATCCTCGGCATCGGCGGTACATTGACCGGGCGCTGGGGAGACATTGCCGCGCGGCGCCTGATCGAGGTTCTGTATGCCTTTCCGCCGCTCGTTCTGGCGCTCGTTTGCATAGCGCTCCTGGGACCTTCGGCGGAGACGCTCGCGGTCGCGGTCGGCTTTGGGGGCGCGGCCGGCTATGCCCGCATCATCCGGGCGAGGGCGCTGGTGGTTACGCAATCGGACTACGTCTTCGCGGCGCGCGCGCTGGGGCATGCGCCATCGCGCATTCTGCTGAACACGATGCTGCCGAATATCGCGCGCCCGCTGCTGCCGCTGCTTACGCTGGGCGTCGCGCAAAGCATCGTTTGGGCGACGGGCCTCAGCTTCCTCGGTCTTGGCGTGCAGCCGCCGAGTTCGGAATGGGGCGCGATGCTGTCGGACAGCCGGAACTACACCGCGATGGCCTGGTGGCTGACGGTCTTTCCAGGCGCCACGATCGCGATCACCGCTTTGTCTCTGACAGCCTTCGGCCGCTACCTGCGGTCGCGGCTGGATGTGGCGCAGTCCGCATGAGCGCTTTGCTGCAATCCCCGCCGCCCGCACCTCTCGTTCAAGTTTTGCATCTGTCGGTGAGTTTTGGCCGTGGGGCCACCACGAACGCCGCCGTGCGCGACATCTCCTTCACGCTTGAGGCGGGCAAGATCCTGGCGCTTGTCGGGGAATCGGGTTCCGGAAAATCGGTCACGGGCCGGGCTCTTCTCGGTCTGGCGGGGACGGGTGCGCGCGTGACGGCGGAAACCTTGGAGATCGAGGGGCATTCGGTTCTCGGTGATCCGGAGCGGCGGTGGCGCGCTCGGCGCGGGCGGCAACTGGGGCTCGTGCTGCAGGATGCGCTCGTTTCGCTCGATCCGTTGCGACAGGTGGGACACGAGGTGGGCGAGGTGCTCGACGCCCATGGCATCGGTACCCGGCGGCAGCGTCATGGTCGCGTCATTGCGGCATTGCGAGAGGCTGGGCTGCCCGAGCCGGAGCGGCGGGCGCGGCAGCGCTCCGGCCAGCTCTCTGGCGGACAGCGGCAGCGCGCCTTGATCGCCGCGGCAATCGCCGGCCACCCGCGCATTCTGATCGCGGATGAACCGACGACGGCCCTCGACAACACCGTGCAGCGGCAGATCCTCGAACTCCTTCGCTCGATTGCGGCGCAGGGGAACGCCATCCTGCTGATCACGCACGACATCGGCGTGGTGAACGAAATCGCGGATCGCGTGGCGGTGATGCGGGAAGGGCAGATCGTGGAAAGCGGCCCTACCGAGGCGATCCTTGGCAATCCGCGGCACGCCTATACGCGCGCATTGCTCGCGGCTCTTCCGGCAGGCAAGGCGAAGGGTGTCCGTCTTTCCGCCGGGACCGCCGTCGCGTCGTCGAGCGAGTTTCGGCATCGCAACCGGCGGAGCTGGGAAAGCGGAACAGCCGGCGTGCGAGGCGGATCGGCGATCGTTGTCGACCGGATCAGCAAGCGTTACGCGACTACCGGCGGCATGGCTGTGACTGCTATCGACCAGGTGAGCTTCACTGTCGGGCACGGCCGCACGCTCGGGCTCGTTGGCGAGTCCGGCGCGGGCAAATCGACCATCGCGCGGATCCTCCTCGGGCTGACGCAGCCAGATTCGGGCAGCGTCACGCTGCTCGGGCAGCCGTGGTCGGGAGTGACGGAGAAGGTGCGGCGCCCTCTGCGGTCATCGCTGCAGATGATCTACCAGGACCCGTTAAGTTCGTTCGACCCGCGCTGGGATGTCGAACGCATTCTGCGGGATGCGTTGCGCGCCATCGGCCTGACGGAGCGTGAGGCGGCGAAGCGCCGCACGCTGCAGCTCCTCGATATCGTCGGTTTGCAGGCGAAGCATCTTCCTGCTGCGCCTTTGCTGCTATCCGGCGGCCAGAGACAAAGGGTTGCCATCGCCCGAGCCCTGGCGTCGGAACCCGCCGTTCTCCTCTGTGACGAACCGGTCTCGGCGCTCGATGCGACAACACAGGCGCAGGTTCTGGATTTGCTGGTCGATATTCAGAAGGCATTCGGGCTGACCTATGTTTTCATCAGCCACGACCTCGCGGTGATCCATCATATGAGCGACGATATACTCGTGCTCAAGGATGGCAGGGTGGTGGAGCAAGGTCCCGCCAGCGAGGTTTGGCGCAGCCCGGCGCATCCCTATACGCAGAGCCTCTTTGCCTCCGTCGCGAAGCCGGGAGGCTTTTCGCGCAGCCTACATCCGGAGGCCGTGTAGCCTACCCGGGCTAGGCTATGATTCTCCCATGACACAGAAACCTCTCTTCTTCGGCCTCTATGAGCAGGCCAACATCGGCGACGGCTCCGGCGCCGCCAGTCTCTGGACTCATCCGCTGGACCGGCGGCTGACCTCGACGACCTTCGATTACTGGCTGCATCTCGCCCGCATCGCGGAGGAGACGCATCTGGATCTGTTTTTCTTCGGCGATGTTCTTGGCATTTACGACGTCTACAAAGCCTCGGCGGAGACGGCGATTTCCTGGGGCGTCGAGCTGCCGGCGCATGATCCGCTCATGCATATTCCTTTCCTGGCGGCGGCGACCCGCAATCTCGCTTTCGGCGCCACGATCTCGACATCTTACGATCATCCCTTTGCCCATGCGCGGCGGCTGAGCACGCTCGATCATCTGACGGGTGGGCGTATCGCCTGGAACATCGTGACATCCTACCTGCCGAGTGCCGCGCGCAATTTCGGGCTCGATGCGATGGTGCGGCATGACGACCGCTATGAGATCGCCGACGAGTTCCTCGACACGGCCTACAAGCTTTGGGAAGGCAGTTGGGCGGATGACGCCTTCATCGGCAGCAAGACGGCGCGGCGCTTCGCCGATCCGTCACGCGTGCGGGCGATCGATCATCGTGGTGCGCATTTCGCCTCGGCCGGTCCGCATGTGAGCCATCCTTCGCCGCAGCGCACGCCGGTGTTGATCCAGGCGGGGTGGTCGCCACGTGGTAAGCGCCTGGGCGCGCGGCATGCCGAGATCATCTTCGCCGGTACCACCAAGCCGGAAGGCGTGAGGCAGGGCATGCAGGAGATCCGCGACCTCGCATCGGCTGAGGGGCGTGACGGCGGTGAGATCAAGGCTTTGGCTGGGGTGCAGATCGTCGTCGGCAAGACTCTCATCGCGGCGCGGGAGAAACTCGAGGACTTCCAGTCCCACTACGATCCGAATGCGACGCTGGCGGCCTATGCGGGCTATAGCGGGCTGGATCTTGCGAAATACGCCGATGACGAGCCACTGACGAAGGTTGGTGGCCACACGGAGTCGGCGGCGGCGCAGGCGCCCGTTCTGGCGGGTGATGTCAGGCGGCGTTACAGCCGCGTCGAAGGCAATAGCGGGCTTACCTGGATCGGCACGGCTTCCCAGATCGCCGACCAGATGCAGGCCTATGTCACGGCCTCCGGCATCGACGGCTTTCTGCTCCACCAGTTCATCTCACCCGGCTCCTACGAGGATTTCGCGGAGCATGTCGTGCCGGAACTGCGGGAACGAGGGCTTTATCGGCAGGACGCGCAACAGGGAACGCTGCGTTCGCGTATCCGAGAAGATGGCGCGGACCGGCTGCCGCCTTCTCACCCGGCCGCGGTGCATCGTTTTCGAGTCAGGGAAGGTTGAGATGGAGTGTTTTGAATTAGTGCGAGATGTCCCTAGTTTGCACCGCTTTTAACTCACCACGTCATGCTCGGCGAAGGCCGAGCATCCACGCCTTGCTTGCGTGACAAAGGCAAGACGTGGATGGCACGCCTTTGCGTGCCATGACGGATCCTTGGTCGCAGTTCGAAATTAGGTCATCACGCCCGAACCGCCCTTAACCCTGGCCGGCAAGCCAGAACGCCGGGGGACGCGTGCCGTTAACGGCATAATCGCCGACTATCCGCTGCTTGTAGATCAGTGGATTGTGCGACGAAACCGTGCGCGCATTCCGCCAATGCCGATCGAGCGACTTCGACCGATCCGTGGCAGAAGCGCCGAGCGCGTCGAACAGCAATTCCGTAGCTTCCAGCACCAGCTTTGCCACAACCGGCTGCGACTGTGAGACGATGATATCCGAGACCACGGCCTCAGCGTCTTCCGCCGCAACATCCCCGGTCTGGCCTATTTCGTACACCCTCTGGGCGGCCGCTGCGCCCTGCAAGGTTATTGCCCCAGCGGCGAAGGCCAGGCCACGGACCTGACCGACAACCTGCAGAACCTGCGGATCGGCGGAGGAAGAGGGGCCTGCAGCATGGGTGTAGGTCCGCGTGCGTGTCGCAACCGAACGCACCAGATCGCGTGTCGCCGCGCGCCCGATGCCGGAAAGCGTCGCGAGATGCACCAGTTGGAAGAAGGCCATGCGGTATTTCGAGCGGCCGGAGAGCGCGTAGATATCGGCGGCGTCTACAGGTGTGTCGACAAAGGTTGTCGTGCCGCTCCCTGTCAGCGTCTGCCCGAAGCCCTTCCAGTCGTCGAGCAGCGTGACACCCGGCCCCGTCGCGGAAACGAGCCCGCTGACAACTTCGCCATCCTGCACCGCCCCGAAGTTGATCCAATCTGCGAAGAGTGCGCCCGTGCTATAGAATTTCGTGCCATTGAGGAGAAGTCGGTCGCCGTCAGTCACGAGCGTCGTCTCGAAGCTGCCAAGCTTGTTATTGGCGCTTTCGCTGAAGCCGCTGCCAACCAACTCGCCCGCGGCGAAACGCGGTAGCCAGCGGGCCCGGCGGCCAAGGTCGCGGGCACTGAGTGTATCCTCAACCGCGCCGAAATGGGCCCGCATTGCCTGCGGCACGTTGGAATCCGCTTCAGCGAGTTCGATCAGCAGCGCGAAGAGTTCCGGCAGGGTCGCGCCGAGCCCGCCCTCGTTCTCGGGGATGCGGGCGGCGCCGAAACCGGCCTCCTTAAGCCAGCGGATCGGCTCATGAGGCAGGATGCGGCCGAGTTCGCGCTCCACGGCACCGGCCTCGATGCGCCGAAAGATAGGCCGGAACCGCTCGGCCAGCGCGTCGTAGGTGGCGGTGTAGGGCGCAGCCCAGGCGGAGGCGGCCTGAGCCGGAACGGCGTGATCCATCTGATTTCCTTCGCTCGGCGGGCGCCTTTAGCCTCTCCGACTGGCGAGCGCGATAATACGAGAAGGAGAGGTTGGTCAAATCATATACCGATCACCAGGGGTTTATAAGCGGCGGTGCCCGGTGTCTTGCGTGAATTGGGAGGCGGTTTAAGATGACGTGTCGCGGGTCGGTTTCGTCGTTCCGCGACGCGCCTAGAGGAGACCGCCTTGAGCTATGACGCGATCACTGTGACGGCCATAACGCCGCGTATCGGGGCCGAAATCACGGGGCTCGATCTCACTAGGCCACTGTCCAACCATCAGGCGACTGAGCTTGGGGCGGCCCTGGTGGAGCATCAGGTGCTGTTTTTCCGGGACCAGGCTCTCGGCCTCGAAAGCCACCAGGCACTCGGACGGCACTTCGGCGCCTTGCATGTGCATCCCAATGTGCCCGGTCCTCCTGGCTATCCCGCGGTCCTGCCGATCCATACCGATGCAACGTCCCGCCGGATCGCGGGCGAGGCCTGGCATTCGGATGTTTCCTGCGACGAGCAGCCGCCCTTGGGCAGCATCCTTCATCTTCATACTGTTCCGCCGATCGGCGGTGATACGCTCTTCGCCAGCATGTTCGCGGCTTATGAGGCGCTGTCGCCACGGATGAAGACCTACCTCGACGGGCTCACCGCCACCCACGCGGGCGAGCACGTCTACCGTTCTCACAACGAGCGCGATGCCGTGCCAGAGAGCGGGCGTGCCTATCCCCGCGCGGTGCATCCTGTGATCCGCACCCATCCGGTGTCCAAACGGTGCGCGCTGTTCGTGAACGCGACCTTCACCACGCGGATCAATGAGCTTCCCGCTGACGAGAGCCGCGCGATTCTGAGCTACCTCTACGAACACGCGGCGCGCCCTGAGTTTCAGGTTCGCTTCCGCTGGTGGCCGAACTCAGTCGCCTTCTGGGACAATCGCAGCACGCAGCACATGGCGCTCTGGGACTATTTTCCCGAGACGCGCTCCGGCTTCCGCGTGACGATCAAGGGCGATCGTCCCGTCTGACGGGAAGGACAAGTTATGAGTAGCCCGCACAGACAGATCCACCTCGCCGGCTTTCTTATCGCCGGACCGGTGGTGCATAGCCACGCGGTCTGGCGCCATCCGCTGACGACGCGGCGTTTCACCGATCCGCGCCTGTACACGGAGGTCGCCCGCGTGCTGGAAGGCGGGCTTTTCGACTTTGTCTTTTTCGCCGATCGGCTCGGCGTCTCGGACCAGCTCAATGGCAGCCGCGATGTCTCATTCCGCTACGGGTCGCAGGATGCCGCGCGGCTGGACCCGATGCCGGTGGTCTCCTATCTCGCCGCGAGCACCAGCCGGCTAGGCCTCGGCGTAACGCGTTCGACGACTTATTTTCAGCCCAACCATATCGTCCGCAGCTTCACGACCCTCGATCATCTCTCCGCCGGGCGCGGGGCCTGGAATGTCGTCACCTCGATGAACGATAGCGAAGGCCGCATGTTCGGGCAGCCAGAGCACATGGATCACGACCGTCGTTACGATCGGGCGGACGAGTTTCTGGAGGTCGCGCTCAAGCTTTGGCGGAGTTGGGACGCGGATGCGCTGATCCACGACAAGGCGAGCGGCTTCTTTGTCGATCCGGCGCGGATCCATCCCGTGCAGCACAAGGGTACTTTCTTCGAGGTCGAGGGGCCGATGAACATGCCGCCGGGGCCCGCCGGTCATCCGGTGATCATCCAAGCCGGCTCCTCCGGGCGCGGACGCCGCTTCGGTGCGCGATGGGCGGAGGCGATCTTCACCATCAACCGCGACATCGAAGAGGCGCGCGCGTTTCGCAGCGATGTGCGCGCCCAGATGGCGCAGCAAGGTCGCGCACCAGACGGTTGCCGCATCCTGACCGCGGTGATGCCCTTCGTCGGGCGCACGAAGGCCGAGGCCATTGCACGGCGGGATGAGCACAATGCGCTCGCTCGTCCGGAACTCGGCATCGCGACCATGTCGGGCCAGCTCAATTTCGACTTCGGCGTCTATGACGGGGCCACATTGGTCGCCGAACTGGCCGAGGATGTCGCGCTGCCCTATGCCGTTAGGGAAAAGCTCGCCGCGATCGGCGGTCCGGGTGCGACGCTGGATAGCCTGGGGCGTATCTGGGCCAGCAGCGTGCGGGTGCCGCAACTCGTCGGCACCGGCGCCGAGATCGCGCGGGAGTTGGCCGCGTGGTTCGAGGCCGAGGCTTGCGACGGTTTTGTTATAAGCCCCGCTTATCTGCCTGGGAGTTTTGCCGAATTCGCATCCGAGGTCGTGCCGGAATTGCAGCGGCTCGGGCTGTTCCGAAAGACTTATGCGGGAACCACCTTGCGCGATCATCTGGGGCTAACGGGTCTCACTCATGAAGCTGTCGCCGCGTGAATGTGGTGGGTAGCGAGCCGTGACAATTCCTCTCGAATTTATCGGCATGATTCAGCCGCGTCTTCAATCGGAGACGCATCCGCCGGACAAATCAGTCGTCATCGACAAAACCTATCTGCGAGCTTTCGCGCAAGCGCATGAGGCGGCCGGCTTCGACCGCGTGCTGATCGGCTATTACGCGGACGCGCCCGATGGGTTCCTGATCGGCAGCTACATCGCCGGACAGACGGAACGCATCGGATTGCTACTGGCGCACCGCCCGGGCTTTGTGGCGCCGACGCTCGCGGCGCGCGCCCTTGCGACGCTCGACCAACTGAGCGACGGGCGGCTTGCCGTCCACATCATCTCAGGTGGCGATGACGCTGATCAAAGGCGGGACGGCGACTTCCTGGGCAAGGACGATCGGTATGCGCGGACCGAGGAATACGTGCGGATCCTGAAGGATGTCTGGACCGCTTCCGCACCCGTATCGCATCGCGGCCGCTACTATCAGTTCGAAAATGCCGGCATTCAGGTGCGCAGTGTGCAGCAGCCGCATATTCCCATCTATTTCGGTGGCGCCTCCCAGGCCGCGATCGACGTCTCTGCCAAACATGCCGATGTCTTCGCGCTTTGGGGGGAAACTCAAGCGCAGGTGAAGGACATCACGACGCGGGTCCGGGCGGCGGCCGTGCTGCAAGGACGCGACTTGCGCTTTAGCCTCTCCTTCCGGCCGATCCTTGGCGCGACCGAAGACGCTGCCTGGGCGCGAGCGCATGACATTTTGGAAACGACCAAGCGTGTTGCCGGCAAGGCGTGGCTGGGCGGTAGCGCGTCGGGGGCTCCTCAGAACGAGGGGTCGCGCAGGCTGCTCGAAGCCGCGGCGCAGGGTGACCGATTGGACAAGTGCCTGTGGACGAGTATCGCCAAGGCGACCGGCGCGCGGGGCAATACCACTGCCCTCGTTGGCACGCCGAAGCAGGTGGCAGAGACGCTTCTGGATTACTGGCGTCTTGGCGTTTCGACTTTTCTCATCCGTGGCTTCGATCCTTTGGAAGACGCCGTCGAATGCGGCAAAGAGCTGCTGCCCTTGACGCGGGAATTGGTCGCGGAAGAGACCGCTCGCAACCCCGAGCGGCGGCTCGCCTAGGTGGCGGCCCGACCCCGCTTCGGCATCTGGGCGCTGGTGCATGGCAGCCGGGGCGCTCTGCAAGACCCGGAAGAGCCCTTCGACGCGTCATGGGATCGCAACCGCAGGCTCGTGCTCGAAGCGGAGGCGCTCGGCTTCGAGAGCACGCTGATCGCTCAGCATACGGTCAATCCCTATGACGATGAATGGGATGAGATCGAAGCCTGGACGGCTGCGGCGGCGCTCGCCGCATTGACGACCCGGATCGAGATCATCGCGGCGATCAAGCCGTCGCTCTATCATCCCGTCGTGCTCGCCAAAATGGCCCAGCAGATCGAGCATATTTCCGGGGGCCGTTTCGCCATCAACCTGGTCAATGCCTGGAACCGCGCGGAATACGAGAAAGCGGGCATTCCCTTCGCCGAACATGACGAGCGCTATGCTTACGGCAATGAATGGATCGGCATTGTCGAAGCGCTGATGAGCGGCCGGCGCGTCTCGCATGAGGGTCGCTACTTCAACATCCGCGACTATCAGATTCGCCCGACGGACCCGTTTCGCGCGCGGCCGCTGATTTATGTCGGCGGTGAATCGGCCCCGGCGCAGGAGCTTGTGGCCGCGCATGGCGATGTTTGGTTCATCAATGGGCAGAGTTTGGACAATGTCGGCGCTCTGATCGCGGGCGTTGCGGAGCGGCCGCGCCAGGGCGCGCCGCTGCGCTTTGGTCTATCGGCTTTCGTCATCGCGCGGGAGAGTGCGGAGGAGGCTCAGGCGGCCTTCGCGCGGCTGGTGGCGCTGTCCGAGAAGGACCGCGTCATTCGCGAAAAGCAGACAGCGAATACCGACCCACAGGTGGTGATGAAGCACACCCATGCGCTGAACCTGAGGAAGGGGCCCGTCATCGGCACGAATGGCGGCACGGCCGCCGGCCTCGTTGGCAGCTACGAGGAGGTCGCCGAGCGCATGTTGCAGTTCCAGCCCTTCGAAGCGGAGATGCGCCGCTTCGCCGCCGAGATCATGCCCCGCGTCCGGCGACGGAAGGAATCACGCGGCGCCTAGGCTCGAATGAGCCAGTATTGAACCGCGGCACGAAGGATCCGTCGTGGCACGCGAAGGCGTGCCATCCGCGTCTTGCCTTGGCCCCGCGAGCAAGACGTGGATGCTCGGCCTTCGCCGAGCATGACGTGGAATTGGCTATCCATTCGGCGCGGCAGCGCAGCGTGGGTTGCCGGTATCGGTCGGGGCGACCGCGATCACGTTCAGGGGCGCGATAAGGGCTGGGCCGATGAAGGGGAACGGATAGGGATTATTGTTTGTGGCGATCACCAAGCCGGTCGGCTGACCAATCTGCACCTGGTGATCGCAAGCGCGCACAACGAGCGGGCCCGCGATCGACGCGTAGTGCAGGCCTTCCAGCACCTTCTCCACCTTCGCGAAATCCGTCGATCCCGCCTGGTTCATGGCGATGGCGGCAAGCTCGGTGGAGATATAGGACTTGCCCACGGACGCTGTCGGCCAGGGGATCGGCGTATTGGCATAGGCATTGTGCCAGGTGGCGACAAAGGCTTTATTCTCGGCGCTATCGATCGTCGGCTGGTAGACATCCGATCCGATATCGCCGATCGCCGCATTGCCAACGCCCTTGAGGATTTCCGGATCCGCCAGGAAGGTGCCGCCGATGCGGGGCTTCAGCCCGAAGCTGCTGCCCTGGTTGAGCAGCTTGATGAGGTCGGCGCCCCAATCGGCCGTCAGCACGAAATCCGCGCCCGACGCCTGGATCTGCTGCAGATAGGGCGAGAAATCCGCCGTCCCGCGAGGATGGAAGACACTGCCGACAACCTCCACGCTTGGGTCGATCCCCTTCAGCGCGGTTTTGAAGCCGGTTTCGGATTCATGTCCAAACGCGTAGTCCTCATTCAACAGGAACACCTTCTTCACCTGCGGATAGGCGTGCTGCATGGCATAGACGATGGCCGAGGCATGCATCGAGGTATTGGAGGCGACGCGGAACAGCGCGGGCTGGAAGCGCGCGCCCGTCATGTCATCGGCCTCGCCCGCGAAAGCCACCACCGGCACATGGTATTTCTGCCCTACCGCGACTAGAGCATTGACCACGTCCGAGCCCGAAGCCCCGATGATAGCCTTGGCGTTATCGTTGAGCACCGCATCGGTCACTTTGCGCTTGGTGGTGGCCGCGTTGAGTTCGGTGTCGATGATGTCGAGCTTGATGGGATGGCCATTGACGCCGCCGGCCTTGTTGATTTGCTGCACGGCGAATTGCACGCCCGCCAGGTTTTGCGCGTCGGTCACCTTGAACGGTCCCGACTGGATGATCGCCGCCACAAAGACGATGGGGTCCTTAGCGGCGGCGCGAGCCGGTTGAAGTGCTGCCAGTCCGATCCCGGCCGTCGCGCCGAGTAGAAGGGTCTTGAACATGGGTCTTCCTCGTTCTGATACGCCGTGATGGCTAGACTTCGAGAAATTCTCGTCGAATTTCGTGATTGTCCTGAAGGTCGTCGGGCTTACCGTGAAATACGGTCTTACCCTTGGCCATGACATAGATGCGCGCCGCGATCCGGCTCGCGACGGCGAGCTTGGACTCCACGACAAGGACGGAGGTGCCCGAAGCCGCAAGCGCCAGAAGCGTCCGTTCGAGGGCCTGCACGATGACTGGCGCCAACCCCTCGGTCGGTTCATCCACCAACAGCACGCGCGGCTCCGCCATCAATGCGCGGCCGATCGAAAGCATCTGCTGCTCGCCGCCCGATAGCGTATTGCCCCGCGCGCGCAGCTTTTCCTTGAGCCGGGGGAAGTAGCCGAGCACACGGTCGATGGATGCTGGCACCTGGCTGCGGTCGTGCCAGATTCCCATCGAGAGATTCTCGGCCACGGTGAGCTTCGGAAAGA
Source organism: Acidisoma sp. S159 (assembly GCF_009766125.1). Classification (NCBI taxonomy): domain Bacteria; kingdom Pseudomonadati; phylum Pseudomonadota; class Alphaproteobacteria; order Acetobacterales; family Acidocellaceae; genus Acidisoma; species Acidisoma sp. S159. Next base: position 129,448 of record NZ_LMUG01000007.1, on the reverse strand, counting down.
TCAGCCGCTCCTCGGGAACATAGCCAATTCCACGGCGCGCGATGGCATAGGCGGGCAGGCCCGTGATGGCAGCCCCATCCAAAGACACGGCGCCCGCATTGGGGACGAGCAGGCCCATGAGGCATTTCAGGGTGGTCGATTTTCCGGCGCCATTGCGGCCCAGCAGGCAGACGACTTCGGAGGCCCCGCTGTGCAGGGACACATCCTGTAGGATCTGGCTCCGGCCATAACGCGCCTGGAGGTGTTCGACCCGCAGCATGGTCAGGCCGCCTCCTCGCCGAGGTAGACGCGCCGCACATCCGGGTTGGCATTGATCTCGGCGGGCGTGCCCTCGGTCAAGACCAGCCCATAGTCGAGCACGGTGATGCGGTCCGAGAGCGCATAGACCACGTCCATGTCATGTTCGACGAGGATAAGCGTCCGCTTGCCGATGGTGGCCTGAAGTACGGCGATGAGATCGCGGGTTTCGGCTGCCGAAAGGCCGGCCGCCGGCTCGTCCAGAATGATCAGCTCGGGCTGCTGCGCCAGGACTAGAGCAATATCCAGCCGGCGCTGCATGCCGTAGGGCAAATTGTCCGCGCGTTCCTGCAGGGCGCGGCCCAGACCTACCATCTCGGCGACAGCGGCGACTTCCGTGAAGATGGTGTCCAAACGCCGGAGCAGGCGCCGCGGACTGACATGCAGCCCGCGATATCGCAGAATGGCATTGCGGATATTCTCGCCGACCGTCATCTCGCCGAAGAGGCTGAGGATCTGGAACGAACGTGAAATGCCCAGGCGATTGCGCCGGTGGGGTGGTAGACGCCGGATGCTCTTGCCGCGAAACAGGATGTCCCCCGCATCCGGCTGATGAGCACCCGTAATCACGTTGATCAGCGTGGTCTTGCCCGCGCCGTTTGGGCCGATCAGGCCGCGTCTTTCACCGGCGCGGACGGATAGATCCAGATCGACCAGCACCGGGGTGCCCGCAAATGCCTTCGCGATCCCGTCCAGACGGAGCAAGGGAGTCTCAGACATTCGCGGCCGCCTGCGGGCGCAAGGCGAGGCGCCACAGTGACTTCACAAGGCCAGTGATACCGCCGGGCGCGAAGAGCACGACAAGGATGAAGGCCAGTCCCAGCCAGATCTGCCAGTGCGGCGTGAGGGCGGAGAGCCAGTCGCTCGCCGCGATATAGACGACCGCGCCGATCAGCGGCCCCCAGAACCAGACGCTGCCGCCGAGGAAAGCGATGATGACGACCGTCGTCGAGAAGGACAGGTCGATGCTGTCGGTCGATACGAAGCTGTTGTCGATGGCCCACAGCGCTCCGGCGACGCCTGCAAGTCCTGCGGCGAGAGTGAAATTCGCGAGCTTCACCCGATGGGTATCGTAGCCGAGGAACGCCGCGCGTTTTTCATTGTGCTTGACTGCCACAACGGCACTCCCAAAGGGCGTCAGTTCCAGAAGCGCCCAGGCCGCGACCGCCACGGGGATGAGGATGGCAAGCACGAGAAGATAGGTCTCGCTGATGCCGGGACTGTCCAGATGCCAGCGCGGCAGCAGCATCAGGCTGCTCGGCATGAAGCTGTCCAGCCCGTCCGTGCCCCCGGTCGCCGCATGCCATTTGAATGCGACGGCGTAGAACAATGCCGCGATCGCGAGCGTCGTCATCGAGAAATACGCGCCTGAGCGGCGCACGCAGATCTGGCCGATGAGGTAGCCGAGGACAGAGGCGGAAAGTCCGGTTGCCAGGATGAGGAGCGGGACTGGCAACCCGGCAAAGCTTTGCAGCAACAGGGCTTGCGTATAGGCCGCGAAGCCGAAGAAGGCGGCGTGGCCGAAGGACAGAAGGCCGGAATATTTGAACAGGATGTTGAAGCTGATGGCGAATAGGCCAAGGCAAACAGCCTGGCCGAGGTCATTGATGGTGGCACGAGAGAACAGTGCGGGAGCGGCGACGAGCACCGCGAGAAGTGCCACTGTCACCAACGCTTCCACCGTCGCGTGCAGATTCAGTACCTGTGCGCGTCGCGGGGACCGTGCTTCGGCCAAGGCATCGGGATAGGCCGTCACGCGGATTTGGCCCCGAACAATCCGACGGGCCGGAACAGGAGGACGCCACCCAGGACGGTGAACGGGAAGAACATGGCGTAAGCCGAAAAGAAAACGCTGCCGAAGCCCTGTACGAGCCCCAGCAGACCCGCGACGATGAAGGCGCCCGGCAAGCTGCCTAGGCCGCCGGCAACGACAACGATGAACGCCTGGACCAGGGCATCGTCCGCCATGGCCGGGTAAACTCCTTCAAGCGGCGCCATCACCACGCCCGCGAAGGCGGCGAGGTAAAGGCCGACGGCAAAAACCAGCGTGTAGATGTCGCGAACCTTGAAGCCGAGCGCGCCGACCATCTCGGGATGCACGGATGCGGCGCGGATCACCATGCCGAGGCGCGTGCCCAACAGTAGGGCCGCGATGACGCAGACGAGGACCATCGCCGCGCCGATAATGAACAGGTGATAGACGGGCAGGGTCGCGCCGAGCACGGTGATGCGCCCCGCGAGACTTGGCGGCGGCGCGACCGCGAAAGCACTGTCGCCCCAGACCAGCTTGCTCGCTTCCGCGATGACATAGGCGAGCCCGATCGTCAGCAGAAGCTGCGAGGCATGTCCGGCCCGATAGAGTTTCGCGAAGAGCAGTCTTTCGAGGATGACCCCTGTGACGGCGACCAGCAGGGGAGCGAGCAACAGGGCAGCCCAGAAGCTGCCGGTGGCGCCCGCGACCGTATAGGCGACGTAGCCGCCCAGCATGTAGAAGGAGGTATGGGCGGCGTTGAGGAAGCCCAGCATGCCGAAGACAACGGTCAATCCAGCCGCCACCATGAAGGCAAGGCTCCAATAGGTAAGCGCGTCCAAGGAGCCGGCGACCAACAGGCTCGCGACATGGGAACTCATCGCGAAGGCCTGGGTTCCCAGTGGTTTTCGCTACACCTGGCCTCGATAAAAGCACTCACGATAGTGAATTCCCGCCGATCACTCTCCGCACGGCTCAGCTTGGGTAACCCCTGTCCATAGCTGTCTATACTAACATAGGACGATGACATATGGGTATTTACCCTCTTTGGCGTACGGGTGGCAAGTCGGCACTGTTGTCTCGCCAGAGAGCTTTGGTGTGGTTGGGGGTGGCCTCGCAGGCGGCCGTGGTCGCTTCGATGAGAGATCCCGCGCTATAAGTCCTCAGTCGAATTTGGGCAGAACCGATTCGATCAAGACGGGAACTACCCCAAATATCCTGGTGAAGAATGCGGAGGCCACCCATGACCAAGAGATGCACGCACCTCGATCAAATCGCAGTCGTCGCGCCGAGCGCTCGCGGCTGCACGGAATGCCTGAAGATGGGCGCCGAGTGGGTGCACCTGCGTGTCTGCCGGGTCTGCGGCCATGTCGGCTGCTGTGATGATTCCCCTCATCGCCACGCAACCAAGCATTACCACGCCACGAAGCATCCCGTGATTGAAGGCTATGATCCGCCCGAGGGTTGGGGCTGGTGCTTCATCGACGAGGTGATCATCGACCTGGGTGACAACACAACACCCCAAGACGGACCTATTCCTCGATTCTACTGACGCCGGGGCACTTCGCGCAGCGACAAAGACTATTCCACTCGAAAAAGTCGAACTAATGCCGACGGGTGTAGTGCGATGTCTGCGGTGTTTTGTGTTCACGGTCGAGCATGACAATCCTCGTATCGACTGGGTCAGGGCGGGCTCAACCTTAGGTTGATGCTGCCCGCGTGATCGCCTATGTCACCGGATACCGGTCGAGGCACAACGCTCGCGAGCGGATGGCTGAACAGGGAATGCACGTTATGAAATTGCACACATATTCCGCCGTCATGGCGCTCGGAGCGGCCATCTCTTTGGCTGCCTGCTCAAGCGCCCCCAAACCTGAGCCTGTCGTGGCCCCGGCCGTCGTGGCCGCGCCGGCGCCCGTCGCAAGCGATCCTGCCCAGAATCAGGCGTCGCATGATTTGGTCCAGCAGGTTCAGACAGCTCTGAAGCAGGATCACCTCTACGGCGGCCGCGTCGATGGAGCCTGGGGCCCGCGCACACAGCACGGCGTAACCCTATTCCAGAAGCAACATCAGCTGCCCACGAACGGCCAGCTTGACGATGCAACCCTGCACGCGATGAACCTCCAGGCGCCGGCGCCCGATACGGCCGCGCCCGCGACCGGCACGGGAAACACGGATACCGCTCCCCCTGCTGGCGATGACACCGCCGCGCCGTCCACACAGCCCTAAGGCTGGTATGTCACCTCCGCACGAGGAATCGTTGCTCTCGTGCGGAGCAAGCGCGCACAAAGCGGCATCTTCTCGCCGGGATCACCAACGCAGCCCCGCAACTGGCGGTATCGCCAGCCAAGGACTAAGAGTTATCGCTCGAGAGTTATCCCCTCCGCGCACACAAAACAGAATTCCCGAGGCTAGGCTGCCCTGCTACCCTCAACGGGCCAGCAGGAAGGTGAATGATGGTCAGATCGGTCGTGAGCGTTGTGCGGGTTGGAGACGGCCGCTTCGCGATCCTGATGCTCGACCCCGCGGCCGCCGAGCCGCAACATCGGAAAGGTCGCTCGGATGACCCTCACGGCTACACGGAAGCCGAGCTTCGCTCCATCCTGAGCAAGTGCTACCGCCTGACATCCAGCGAGATCGAGGAGCGCATCGCGGTTGCCCGGAGTTGATGCGTTAGCTCTCGACTTTCCGCATTCCGCGCGCGTAGCTTTGTGGACAGATAATCGAGTTATCCCCAAATCAAGCCGAAGGACGCGAGCGGGTGACGGCTTCGCACGTGAACAAGCGCGCCCTCAGAGGAAAATCTGACTCACAGCGCCAAGCGGGCCCGCACGAATCCCAGAAGTCAGGTCGACCTTTTGCGCCACAAAGCGGAGACGTCGCGCCAAAGCAAACCGTTGACCCGTTCACTGACTACGGTAAACCGACACCATATTTTGAGATGCACTGCCCAAAAATGCCAGCGACGGGGGGATTGCCTCCAGGCTTCATGAAAAGCGGACAATGACTCGGATTGCACCAACTTCGTGTCGGGGTGCTTCCGAAATGACGGCGCCTATTCGGGGACGGCCGAAGGCGGAACCTGCTCTAAAATTCTGTAAGTGGCTGTAGCGAGGCAGCTAGAAGGCCTATGCCAGTAGTCCGTGATTGCAACTGCCGAACCGCAAGGCGCCTCCCCGCCGCCAGCCGCCCACGACCGCTGGGGCGTTTCCTCCGAGCCTCTAACTCTACGTCGAAAAGCTAAGTTGCAGCAGGCTCCGGCGAGGATAATCTCAAAATATAGTCTTGATCGTCCATATATTTAATTGAAGAGAACATTTTAGGACAGAGTTATGTTACGGACTATGGGGTTAGCGATGTTCCTCGCGAGCGGTCTCTTGTTAACGCTGGCGATTTTAGGGTCACCCGGGTCTAGATTGGATGTTCCGACCAGCATCTTCGAGAGACAAGCCGCGTATCTCGCGGGCCAGTGACTCAGAGACTTCGCCAAACGCGGCGTTAGGCGATCCGCTGGCCTACAGAGACTAAGGATCGAGAAGGTGAGGAGGCCCCGGGCCTCTTCACCCAGCACGCTCTCAAGACGTCAGTCTTTCAGGTGCCGTATGTTTTGTGGAAGGATCGAAATACTCACCTCCGTCCCAACCGCGATCTGAACGGCGTCCGGCCGATTAAGTGCATCGCATTTCAGCTGCACCCCGGCGACCTGTAGCTCCGTCCTCACGATCGATCCCAGCAGCCGCACGGCAAGGATACGCGCGCGCGCCGTCACGCCCTCGTCCATGCCGATCCGGACTGCCTCCGGATGGATCGCCCAGGCGGCGCTGCTCTCCTGGCCGAAGACACGGCTGATCTCAGGTGGTTCGAGCACGTTGAAATCGCCAATGAAGCGAGCGACGGCACGGTTCGCGGGGCGGTTATAGACCTCCAGCGGCGTGCCGACCTGAAGGAAACGACCCTCCTGCATAACCGCGATCTGGTCGCCGATGACCAGCGCCTCCTCCTGGTCATGGGTCACGAACAGCCCGGTGAAACCGAGTTCCCGCTGCAGGCGCATCAACTCCTCCCGCAGTCTCTTGCGGATCTGCGCGTCGAGCGCCGACATCGGCTCGTCGAAAAGCAGCAGCTTGGGTTCCATGATCAACGCACGAGCGAGAGCGACGCGTTGACGTTGACCGCCTGACAGCACACGAGGCCGCACCGTCGCCCGCTCCATGAGACCCACGAGATCGAGCATGGCGCGAACGCGGTTGCGAATCTCCTCGCGCGGGAGTTTCAACTGCTGCAGCCCAAAGGCGAGATTCTGCGCCACCGTAAGGTTCGGAAATAGTGCATAGTGTTGGAAGACCATGCCGATGCCGCGCCGTTGCGGCGGCGCGCGGGTCATGTCCTGACCATCGATCAGCACCCGCCCGCTGTCGGGGTCGGTCAGGCCCGCGACGACCCGCAGCAATGTCGTCTTGCCACAGCCGGAAGGGCCAACAAGCACGCACATCACGCCGCGCGGAATGGCTAGGTCGATATCCGCAAAAATATTGGCGTCGCCAAATCGCTTGCTGAGCTTTTGGAGAGTGACAAAGCTCATGCCGCGCGATCCTGCCTGCCAGAGACCGTCAGCAGCACGCTGGTCGCGATAGCGACGATGAGGAAATAGGCTGTGATCAGCACGCTCAATAGATGGCCACTGCCAGAACTCAGCACGTTCATCAAGATCTGCAATGTCGGGTAGCTGCCGCCGACCAGCAGGTTGGCATAGACGAACTCGCTCACCGCGAGCGAGAAATTCATGACGATACCGACGACAAATCCCGGCATGACGCAGGGCAACACGACACGGCGAAGCACGGCGAAGTCCGAGGCGCCTAGGATACGGCCCGCTTCGAGAAACTCGCTTACTGGCAAGGCCCGCAGGTTGTTCTTCATCGGCACGTAGAAGAAGGCGACCCCGAGCGGAACGTAGCCCAGTAGGAGAATCCAAGGTGTGCCCGTCAACACCACGCCGTAGTTGCCCGCATAGAGCCGCAACAGGCCGACCGCCAGCACGATGCCAGGCACTGCATAGGGAAGAATGACCAGCGCCGCGAGCCATCGATCGAGCCTCGGCAAATAGCAGTGGGCGGCCAGCACTGCCGGCACGCTGACGCAGGTGGCGATGACGAGTGCCCCGAAGGAGACGACGAGCGAATGCCAGATCGCGACCGTAAAGCGCGGATCATGCAGAAGCTGCTCGACCCAGCGCCAGGTATAGCCGGTCGGCAGGATGCTGCCGGCCCAATCTGTCGCCACTGCATTGAGGGCAACCGCGATCACTGGCAGGATCTGCACCAGAGCAACGAAGGTGACCACCACCCAGTCAAGCACCGAGCCGCGCCTAACCATCCCGGCGGCGATGCAAGAGGATTTGCTCGAGCACGATCGGAATCGCCAAGCCGATCACGAGCAGGCTTGCCAGGGCGTCTGCAAGATGCGGGTCGGAGAAGACATCGCCCGCCAACAACTCGCCAATTCGAATAGTCACGATATTCGCATTCCCGCCCACCAGCGCATAGGCGGTGGCATAAGTGCCCATCGCATTGGCAAAGAGAAAAACGAATGCACTGATCAAGGCGGGTGCGAGAATTGGCAGGCCAATCCGCAGCCAGAAAACGCGGTCGGAGGCGCCCATGACACGGGCGGCGTCGCGCAGATCGGGCGTAATCGCCTCGAGCGCCGGCATCAGCAGCAGAAGGCCGAGCTGGAACTGAAAATAGACATAGACGGCAACCAGTCCGCTCAGGGAATAGATGTTGAGCCCATGGATCCATCCGGCATGGACAAGCAGCAGAGTGAAAAAACCTGCTAGGCCGAACATGATGATGAAGGCAAAAGCGATGGGGAAACCGGTGAAATTCGCGCCGATGGTTGCATAGACCAGCAGCGCTCGACTGACGCCCTTCGGCACGCGGCGCAGCACCACAGCGACGGGCAAAGCGATCACAACGCCAAGCACGGCCGTTGCGAGGGAAAGCTCGACGCTCAGCAGAAAGGCATTGCGTTGAAAGGGGCTCGCGAGAATCGCCGCGTAATTCCCCAGCGACCAACCGCTATCCGTATGAAGCCCATCGAGACCCACCACGATCAGCGGCAGGATCTCGAACAGCAGCAACATCAGCAGCAGCGGCGCGGCGGCCAAGATCGCGAGCTGGCTGCCTCGGCCTCCTTCGCTCGCCGCCAAACGCCTCGCCATCACGCGGTTCGCATAGTCTCACATTTTCGACGCCACGTCGTTCTGCCAATCAGTGATGAGAACCTTCGCACTGTCCGTCCAAGCATTCACATCCATCAGCCGCGCCTTGGCATATTGCGAGGAGGACAGCATCCGTGCCGAGGCGTCGGGCGGCAGGTTATTTGGTCGATACGGATAGGTCGCGCATAGCCGCGCGCAAAATCGATTTGTCCGGCGTCGGAGAAGGCGTATTCGCGCACCAGCTTGGCAATGTTCGGTCGCTTGGAAAAGGCACTGATCATCGTCGTATAGCCGCCGGTCGCCGAACCATCCGCCGGAATGACAACATCCCATTTGTCCTTGCCCGCGATGTCCCTATAGGCCAGCGCATTGAAGTCCCAGACGACACCCACCTCAACCTCTCCCTTTTCCATATTGGACGGGAAGACATTGATCGGCAGGAGACGTTTCTGTTTGGCGAGTTCAGCATAGAAGTCGATCGCGGGCTTCAGATTGGCCTCGCTACCACCGAGAGCGAAGGCAGTTGCCAAAACCCCTACATTCGACTGCGTCGCCTTGCCGACCTCTCCTATCGATACCTTGTAGTCGCCATGCAGCAGGTCGGCGAAAGTCTTGGGCGGGTTCTTGACGCTCTTTGAGATCAGCAGGGCAATCGTGCCTGTGTAGCTCAGCGCTCATTGCCCGTCCTTGTCGCGCGCCCAGGCGGGGATTTTGTCCCAGTTGGTGGTCCGATAGGGCAGGCTCAGCCCCTTCTTCACAACAAAAGGCGCGAACTCGATACCGATCTCCGTGATATCAGCAGAGGGGTTGTTGCGCTCAGCGATGATCTTCTCGATCGCTTCACCGCTTGACATGTCGGTGTCGGTGTGGGTGACGCCGTATTGCTCTGTCACAGCCTTCCAGATCTCACCCCAATTCGCCCAATCATCGGGCATGCCGAGGCTCACCACTTTTCCTTCATTCCGGGCTGCACTCGCCAAATCCGATAGTGATTATGCCCGCGCCGCGAAGGGCGTTCCCGCAATCGCCAGACCCAGACCAATCATGACGCCACGACGTGTAGGCATAGTGAAACCTCGCCTTTCGATTACAAACGCGCTTGCGGGCGGCCGAACGAACGGTTCAATCGCTCTATCGTGCATCATCTGTCGTTTGAGGGTCAACTAAAAGAGAATGTTCTGTTTCAACGGGCGGGCCGGCTCGCATCCACCCGGCCAGCTTCGATCTACAATGGCTGCGGCAGGACCATCGCTCAAAGTCAGCGATTCCGCATCACCGCGGCAAGATTATGATCGCTCGGCGATGAATCTTCGCGGTCGCGCCACACGCATAATCAGCGCATAGACGAAGAAAATACCAGCGGCGAACGAAGCTACGGTCCGGACGTGGTTCCACACAACCCACTCGGCAAGATAGCGCTCCCAATAGGCGGTCGCATCGGCAGTGCCAGCTTGGACTCTTGCGAGGCCGTCGTTGAGCGGCACGTTGAACGCCAAAGTCACCCCAATGCAGCCGATGATATAAATCGCGCTCGCAACGGCGATGAGTGTCGCTCCCGGCTTGCCTCGGCGGAGATAGGAACTCGCGCCGAGCAGAACACACACCAAGCCCGTGCCGAGAAACGCGAGCATGAAGCTCGTGGTTATCACAGTTACGTTGATGGACTGCATCGCAGCGATCCCCTGATCGGGAGGGATCCGCCCCAAACCGGCCATCACGAAAGAGGAGAACGCGAACAGGACCCCAGACACCAACAGGCTGCCGATAGCAGCCACAAAGGTCAGCAGCAGTGCCCAGCGCTCGACGACAGTTTCCATCCAAGGCCGCGCTGGGATTGCCATTTCTTGCTCCATTCCGAACTAGGCAGCGCCTTTCTGCGGAACCTACTAGTTCTTTATGCACGGCGGTCGCTTTGCGGTCTACTGAGATGGCATCGGCCCTGATCCCAGCGCAGCAAAGCGGGGTTGGCTATGGTGTCGCGGCATCGCCCTGGTCGCGCTGGGTCAGGTGACAAGAGGAAGAAATCACGCGATGGTGAGCCCGCGACTGGGGCGGGTCTGGCGAGGGGTGCGGCGTGAGTCAGCAGAGTGGCGCTACGCTAGAGGATGTTGCGGCGGTGGCCCAGGTCTCCCGCGCCACCGCTGCCAGGGCGCTCAACGGCTATGGCTATGTCGGGCATGGGACGGCGCTGCGGGTTCGGGAGGCGGCAGAGCAGTTAGGCTATCAGACGAACCGCGTCGCGCAGGCACTGCGCAGCGGACGATTGCGGATTATCGGATTTGTGCCAGGCGATATACAAAACCCCTTTTTCGCGCGGATTGCGCATGATGTCGATGTCGCGCTCCGGCGGCGAAATTACAATGTTCTCATCGCGAGCAGTGAGGAGAATACGGATCAAGAACGCCAGGTGCTGGCAGGGCTGCGGGCGCTCAATACCCAGGGCCTGATCCTGGCACCGGCCTCGACCGAGGATAATCACCATATCCTCGAGCTGGTCCGCGAGGGCGTGCCGATCGTGCTGATCGATCGTCTCGTGAAGGACGTGGCCTGCGACAGCGTGACGGTGGATAATGAAGCGGGAGCTTGGGCAGCCGTCGAGCATCTGGTGGCGAAAGGGCACCGCCGGATTGGGCTTTTGCGGGATGAAGCGCCAATTTTCACAACGCAGGAGCGCCTGGCCGGCTATCGCAAAGCCCTAACAGATTTCGGTATTGCCTTCGATGAGCGCTCGGTTGTTTCGACAAAACCCACGGTTGGGGACGCGATTGCGGCGACCGGAAGGCTTTTCAAGCGGCGCACGCGTCCTACCGCATTGCTGACCCTGGATAGCGTGATGACCCAGGGCGCGCTCCTTGCTCTGAGATCAGCGGGGCTGAGCATTCCCGGAGATGTCTCACTCATTGGTTTTGACGATTTCGCGCTGGCGACATTCACGGACCCTCCAATTACTGTCGTTGCGCAACCGACAGCGGAAATTGGTCGCCTCGCGGCGCAGCTTCTTCTGGAACGTCTTGAACAACGAGATCTGCCGCCGCGCATTGTGCGCTTTCAGACCGAGCTCATTATCCGGGGCTCCGTCCGATGCCTGCCTGGCCCGATGAACCGCGATTGACACAGTCTGCCGAGAAAATGTCCATGACATCGCGGTCTTTGCTTTAATTTTCGGCGAAGTGCGATGTCACCCGTCGAATCTCAGATTCGCATTCTATAAAGGAATTGCCTACCCGGCGATTCATGATATGGATCCGGATGTGAGATCGATCCCAGGTCATCTCGCGCGATGGTTGCAGCGGGCGGGAGAATCCGCCGGCTGGGCTTTGTTGGCTCGGTAGCTTCACTTGGACGGTTGGAGTATTGTAATGAAGCGGATCGCGAGGCTTGCTGTTCTGATGGGCATGGCTGTGTCCGGCATGGCGATATCGGCGTCCGCCACCAGGGCGAGTTCCAGTCGCAAACCGGTGGTCGCCGAGCCCGGCGCGACAGTCGACTATAGCGGCACGCTCAGCCTCCTCACAAAATTTGGCGTGCAACAGCTATCGCCGTATTTCGTCAATGCGGCCCATGCATATGAAACGCTGCATCCGGGTGTGCATGTCGTGCTTGACCAGCAGACCGATGACAGCGTCAAGGACAAGACCAAGACGCTCGTTGCCTCCAATTCCCTTCCGGATATTTATTTCTCATGGACCGGCAATTGGGGCGAGAATTTCGTGCGCGGCAATCGTGCCGTTGATCTCAGTAAGGTGATCGCTTCAGATACGGAATGGGGAAAAACCTTTACTCCGGCAGCAGTTGCGAGCTTTGTCTGGCATGGCAAGAACTACGGCATGCCGCTCTATCTCGATGCAAAATTCATGGGCTACAACAAACAAGTCTTTTCGAAGCTCGGAATCGGCGTGCCGAAAAGCTTCGACGAGCTTCTGTCGGCCTGTGACACTATCCACAAATCCGGCATGACGCCGATCTCGATCGGCAACAAGGAAGCCTGGCCCGCCATTCATTATATCGGCCAGTTGCTGGCCTATGACGTGCCGGAGGCGACGCTGGAAAAGGACTTCAACCCGAAAACCGCAACCTATACGGATCCGGGTTACCTGGCGGCGCTCAATCAGTTCACCTCGCTTGTGACGCGCTGCACTGATGGCGGCAACATGAACGGTGTTTCGTTCGCGACTGCGATCGAAGACTTCAGTAACCTGAAATCCGCCATGTACTATCAAGAGATCATCGAGTTTGACGGCAGCGCCAGCGCGCAGACACCGCTCAAGCAGAATGACTTCGGCTTCTTCGTGCTGCCTCCGGCCGCCAGCGCCAAAGGCGATACCAAGGCGATCGAGGGCGCGCCCGAGGGGTATATGATCAATACGCGGTCGAAGCATGTGAGCCTCGCGCTGGACTTTCTGAAGTTCATAACCTCGATGAGCAACGCAGAGGCTCTGTCGGCACCGCCCTACGGACAACCCAGTGCGGTGATCGGCGCGGTGACCGACAAGAACTCAAGCAGCTCGGTCGTTGCGGGCATGGTGGATCTGAATGCGACACCGTTCCTGATGCCTTGGCTGGATACGGCGAATACGCCGGGCGTAGCTTCGGCTTGGCTTAATGGCATACAGGCCTTGGCGGGCGGGTCGATGTCCGCCGCGCAAGTGATCGAGGGTGTGGCCACCGCAGCCAAGGCGGACGCCGACCGGTGAAAGCCGCTGGCTCGCGGGCCATCGGCAAGGGTGCTGGCGTCGGGAGAACCGATGCCAGCACGGGCCGGTTGAGGGGTCGAGCCCGCGAAGCTTTCCGGCAGTGCTTCTCCTTCCGCTGGGTCGCCGCCGCCGTGATTGTGCTGGTCTGGTTCGTCTATTTCCCGGTCGTCGATAATTTCATCATCAGTACGACACGCAGCGACATCTACACCGGCGATGTCTCCTATGTCGGTCTCGGCAACTATAGCCGCCTTTTACACGATAAGGTGGTTTGGTCGGCGCTTTGGAACAATTGCGCGTATGCGGTGATCTCCGTCATTTTCCAGGTTTTCGGGGCCTTCATTCTCGCGGGCATTATCGAGAGCCTGCGGAGCGACTTCTGGAGACGGTTCTGGCGGGCGCTGTATTTCGTTCCCTCGGCGATTTCGCTGACCGTGACTGGTTTGCTCTTCTACTTCATATACCAGCCGCAGATCGGCATATTGGACGCCGTGATGAGGGCAACTGGGCTCGGCGCGCTGATCCAGCCCTGGCTCGGCAGCGAGCATACCGCGATCTACGCCATCATCGCGATGAGCCAGTGGCAAGGGTTCGGCTATTCCACCTTGCTCTTCGCTGTGGCGATCCAGAAAATTCCCGGCGAGATCTTCGACGCGGCGAGGATCGACGGAATAGGACCCATCCGGCGGATCATCAGCATCACTTGGCCGCTGACGCGCGAGATGACGGGGCTCATGATTCTCGTCACGATTACCGGCGCGTTTCAGGTTTTCAACGAGGTCATGGTCATGACCGGCGGTGGTCCGAACAATGCGAGCCAAGTGCTCGGCACCTGGGTCTATCAGCAGGGCTTCATCCAGGATGATTTCGGCTATGGCGCGGCGATTGCGAGCGTGGTCTTCGTCGCGACGATGCTGACCGGCGCCGCCCATCTTTGGTACACCAAGCGGGGAAGGGTGAGCTGGTGACGACGCTTGCGGTCCCGCATACAGGGCCGCGGGTGAGTGCGACCCGCATCATCGGCAGGACGCTGCTCCTTTCCTTCCTCGTCTGCCTCGGCATCGTCGTGGCCTATCCGCTATTGTGGATGGCTCTGAACGGCTTCAAGGACAACGAGCAGATCTTCGGCACGCCCTTTTCGCTGCCGAGGCATTTCTCCTGGGCGAATTATGTAAACGCCTGGAATCATGGCGTGCGGAGCTATGTCATCACCAGCCTTCTGGTGACGATTTCTTCCGGCATCTGCACAGTTCTGATCAGCGCCTGGACAGCTTTCGGTTTAACCCGCACCCATCTGCCCGGCAGGCCGTTCATTCTCGCGCTCGTTTTGGGTGGTCTGATGCTGAGCCCGACAGTAGCGCTCATCCCGCTCGTCCAGATGTTCCAGGGACTTGGGTTGTACAACTCCGACTGGGCGCTGATCATTCTCTATACGGCTTTCCGTGTACCGTTCACGACGTTTCTGATCCGGGCCTATATGATTGACTTGCCGGCGGAGCTTGACGAAGCGGCGACCATTGATGGCGCGACCGATAGTCAGCGGTTCTGGCGGGTCATTCTGCCCATGTGTAGGCCCATCATTATCTCCTGCATCATCCTTCATGTGCTGTTCGCCTGGAACGAATACATCTTCGCGATGGTCTTCACGAGCGGTTCGGATACGACGACGCTGCCTGTGGGCCTCGCATTGCTCATGGCCCGCCACAGCACGAATTATGCCGAGGTCTTCGCGGCTATGACGATTTCGGCCTTGCCCATCGTCGTCGTCTTTTTCGCGACCCAGCGCTATTTCGTGCGCGGCCTGGCTGAAGGCATCGGAAAGTAGCGGGCGCGGGTGGAGGAAACAGTTATGCCGACATTCAGGCTGCGGAAGCCGGTTGTTGCGCCGCCGCAAGACCGTTCCTTCTGGCTCCAAGATGCTGGTGCCGATTACGCGGCGCCGTCGCTCGTCGGACGTGAGCAGGCGGATGTCGTGATCATCGGCGGCGGCTATACGGGGCTCTGGACCGCCCTGCGGCTGCTTGAGGATGCCCCGTCCACTCGCGTGGTCGTGCTGGAGGCGGATTTCTGTGGCGCCGGCGCCTCTGGCCGCAACGGCGGCCAGGTCCATTCCTGGTTCGCGGAGATCGATGCGCTGGCCGCGGTTGTGGGTCTCGAAGAGGCGACGCAGCTTTGCCGGGAAACCGCCGATGTGATCGCCGAGCTGGAACGCATGCAGCGTGCTGGGCAGGTTGACATGGATCTGCGGCTGGATGGCTGGCTGTGGACCGCGAGCTCGATCGCGCAGGAGGGTGCCTGGGACCGGCCTGTCGCTATGACGGCCGCCGTCGGCGCCGCGCGCTTCGAGCCGCTGAACGCAGGCGAGATCCTCCGCCGCACGGGTTCCTCGGCATCCTATGTCGGGGTTGAGGAGCCCAAGGCCGGCACCGTGCATCCGGCTAAACTCGCACTCGGCCTGCGCGCCTTGGCCCAGAAGCGCGGCGCCGTCATCTACGAGCGTAGCCCGGTGCGCGCCATCCATACCGGCGCCGTCTGCAGGGTGGAGACAGAGCGCGGGGAGGTTCGAGCGTCCAGAGTGGTGCTTGCGGCCAATGCTTGGCTGTCGGCAGTACCGGAGATCCACCGGCATATGTATGTCGTCGAGAGTCAGGTTATCGCGACGGCGCCGGTGCCTGATCTGCTGGATGGGATCGGCTGGCGTGGCGGCGCCTCAATCTGCGATTCCCAGAAGAATGTGCTTTACTACCAGCGCACCGATGCCGGCCGGGTGATCTTCGGCCGCGGCGGCGGGAGGCTCGCCTATCGCTGCCATATCGGAGCTGAGTTCAACCGCAGCAAAGAACACGGCTGGCACAATCGGCGTGAACTGCACCGCGTCTATCCTTCGCTGCGCGGTGTCGCGGTCGATTATGACTGGACAGGACCGATCGATTGCGTGCCCGAACACGTGCCCGTTTTCGGCGCCCTGGACGGCCATCCCAATATCCTCTTCGGGATCGGCTTCAACGGTACGGGCATCGCGCAAACGCCAATCGGCGGGCGCATCCTGGCGAGCCTCGCACTGGAACGGAAGGATCGCTGGAGCGAAAGCGGGCTAGTTGGCCTCGCACGCCGCGGCAAGTTGCCACCTGAGCCGTTTCGCTATCTCGGCGGCTCGATTGTGCGCCAGGCGGTGCGCCGCAAGAATGACGCGGAGATCCTGAACAAGCGGGCAAGTCCTGTGAGCCGTATGGTCGCGCGGATGGTGCCCGGCTCGGGCGAGTAGTGGCTTTGGTCGCCGGCGCAGGCCGATGCGGCCGCCCTGCCGCATAAACGTCACTTGTATCGCCTCGAGGGGATAGATAGGCGTTCGACATACCCGGTCGATGGCTTTCGGACCTGTGTCCGATGTTTATGCGCGTCGCGATTTTGGTGAGATACGGAATGTTGAGCAAACAGCTCAAGCGGATGTGCATTGGCCTTGTTGCGAGTGGAGCGATCCTAACGGCTGCCACGGCGAATGCCGGCCAACCGCTCTTAACGCTGAACGGTCAGCCACCTATCATTGTCGGGCATAGAGGTATCCCGGGACTGATGCCCGAGGAGACGCAGGCATCCTACGAAATAGCCGCTGACCTCGGAACTGACGCGCTAGAAGAAGATCTGCATCTGACAAAGGATTGCATCCTCGTCGCTCGACACAATCCCTGGCTCAGCGACAATACTAACGTTGCCGAAGTCGCCAAGTCGAATCCTGAAGTCGCAGCGCGCAAGCGCGTGGTTCCCGGGGTGAAAATTCCAGTCACGTGGCCGCAAACAGCCACTAGCGGGCCTAGCGAGTATTTAACCGACTTGACAGACCTAAGGAACCCGAAGTCAGTTCTGAAATCGCTGATCGTGGATGGGGAAGATCACACGGGCGACTGGTCAATCAACGATTTTACGTTGAAAGAGCTCAAGACTTGGTTCGGGGGCACGACTTATGACGATGCCGCTGAACGTCCGACTGTTTTCAATGGCAAATTTCCAATTCTCAGCATGCAGGAAATCATTGACATCGCGAAAGCGAAAAGCCAACAGACCGGGCGGGTAATTTCGGTTTATCCCGAGAGCAAGAATCCGACCTGGAACGACGAGCAAGCCATTGCCAATGGCTGCGGTGCCCCGGGGAGTCATCCGCTCGAAGATGCGATGATCAAGATCATTCAGGAAAATGGATTGAATTCCAAGACGGCGGCGATCTATGTCCAAAGTTTCGAGCCTGGAAGCCTGAAATACATGGTGGCCCATGGCCTCAAGACCAAGGTCGTGCAGCTGATCGATGGCTACGACGTGAACTTTAAGACCGGCGATGTGATCTACAACGAGATCACCGACAGCCGCCCATTTGATTGGACAGTGAGTGGTGATCCCCGCTGGTTCAGCGCGATGTTGACGCCAGAAGGCCTCGCCGAGATCAAGACATATGCGGACGGCATCGGACCCTGGAAGCCGCAGATTGTGCCTATCAAGATCACGCCGTGGAAGGATCGCAATCCGGATGGCAGCCCCTTCGTCGGATCGACATCTCAGGCGGAGACACAGCCAGCGACCACGCTGATCTCCGACGCTCACAAAGCGGGTTTATTCGTTCACGTCTTCACATTTCGCAACGAAGGCAAGTATCTGGCAGCTAGTTACCATGGCGATCCCAAACAGGAAGATGAGGCGTTTTTTCGCCTCGGTGTCGACGGGATCTTCACTGATTTCAGCAATACTGGTGTCGCAGCTCGTGCCGACTATCTGAGATCACTAGACCACTAGGCATAACCCTCTCCACGCACCCAAGGACCTCGGCGGCCGCCGGCCGAGGTCCTGCTGGAATAAAATGCCCGAAGACCGCTGCACGATGCCTGAGGCAGTCGGCGCAGCCGAGCGTCTTCAAACTGTCATTTTCCGCCCTTCCGCTGTGCAGCTAGGAAAGCGGGGTGGTTCGCCAGCTGAGCAAGCCAGGCTTGATCGGAAGCAGATCCGGCGCGCCTTGCTGGATCTGGTTGGACTAACGCGCATGGACCCATGAAGATCGGACGAGGAGGAAGTTTGCTGTTCGGGGAGGCGTCGGCGTGACCTATGTCGGGTCGAGTCGAAAACCTTGTCGGTAAATTCCTGTTCTAGCTTTTTGGCTGAAGTGCGAACCGCGACCACACGGCTTCATGTCTCTGTCGGCCATGAGGCTGTGCGAGGGCATGCTGGCCGTCAGACGCAACCGGGGGGAGTGAGCAATGGCCGCGGAGCCTGATTACATCACGCGCAAAACGCGCGAGGCGGTAAGAAGACTGACCGGAGACGGCGAGCTTAGGCAGCGCGTCTTCAAGGTGTGGGTGCCCCTGACTGCCGTGTTCCACGAAGAAATTGATGATCCGATTTTGATGAAACGCTTAGGGGCGATCGTCAAGCTTTTGACCGAGGGCGCGGAACCGCATGACAGCACGCTCAGGCATCTGAACGACGATCAGATCGAGCATCTGCGACAGGACATCCTCGCGCTTTACGAGAATTCGGTGGTCTATGCGGTCCAATCCGCGAACGGCTCCGTCGAGGAGGAGGGCGGAGTTGAAGACGAAGACAAAAAGGGAAAGAAGAAGAGAAAAAAGGCGAAGTAAGGCTCAATTAGAGGGTTAGTCCCGTACAAGGTTGCGCCAAAACCGCGGCTCGCCGCAGATGGCGTCGATCTTCTTGGCTTCCGCGGGGTCACTGAGCAAGACGATACAGCGGTGTCCATCCTCGACTTCGAGGACAGACACCGTGTCGGCGAGCATGCCGGTGGCCTTCATCCCTTCCACGACGCCGGCCCATTCAGGTGGAATCGATAAGATATAGGGCATCGGCGGTCCTCTCGTGCTTCGGCTGCGCAATCCTAGCGTGAACAAGCGCGAGGGAATGTGACGCGATGATTGCATCGTGACGGAGATACCCGGCGGGCGCTCCCCGTCAGGTTGCTTAGGAGCTACCGGACGGGCCGTCGTGATCAGCGGCAACGCAAAACCCGACGGTTTTGCGGCGTGTCGCCCGTTAGATGGCTTCGATGATCCGGATATCTCGCTCCGCGGATCCGGGGCCGAGTATTCGTAGCGCCTCCTGATATCCCGGGCTGTCATAGGCGGCGCGGGCGGCCTCGACGCTCTCAAATTCGAGGATGACCGTTCGTAGCGGCTGCCCTGCCTCCTTGGTCACAGCAGGCTCGCCGCGCGCCAGAATTTTGCCGCCCGCAGCGGTCAGAGCCTGTCCCGACACCTTGGCGTAGGCCGCAAGCCGATCCGGGTCGGTGATAGAGCGGTAGACAGATATCCAGTAGACCTTGGCCATAGAAACCTCCCTGAGAAGAGCCGGGCGGAATGGTGATATTTGCCCGCGGCAGCTTTCGACTCTACCACGCTACGAAAGCACTGGTATTTCTCGGACTTCGATCTCGCGCACTCAAATCAAAAGAGTGCGGGCACCCCGGCGTGGAGTTTTCCCGCCACACTTGTAACTCTCACCCTCCGACAATCCGGTGCGAGGTTGGCTCATGAGCAATAACGAGCGGCCGGCAGCAATGGCGTGGCGCTTCGGCGCGAAGGCACTGGCGCTCGTTTAATTCGGAGGGTTTAACGGCCATGACTAAATCACCTGAGGGGGGCCAGCTCACAATGCAGCGGCCGCCGATCGTTTCGCTGCAAGCATGGGAGGCCGCGCGCCGGGAACTGCTTGTGAAGGAAAAGTCGCAGATGCGGGCCCATGACGCGCTGGCCGCCGAACGCCGGAGGATGCCGTGGATGGCGGTGGAACAGGCGTATGCGTTCGAGGGTCCGAAGGGCAGGGCGAGCCTGCTCGATCTGTTCGAGGGCCGGCGTCAGTTGGTCGTCTACCGTGCCTTCTTCGAACCCGGCGTGTTCGGCTGGCCCGATCATGCCTGCCGTGGCTGCTCCCTGGGCGCGGATCAGGTCGCGCATCTTGCCCATCTGAACGCCCGCGACACCACGCTGGTTTATGCCTCGCGCGCGCCACAGGCGGATATCGCGCGGCTAAAGGCCAAGATGGGCTGGGATATGCCCTGGTATACGATTACCGACAGCTTCGACGCCGACTTCGGCGTGGATGAGTGGCACGGCCATAATGTGTTCTTGCGAGACGGCGAGCAGGTGTTCCGCACCTACTTCATCAACAACCGCGGCGACGAGGCGATGGGGACCACCTGGAGCTATCTCGACCTGACGCCGCTCGGCCGCCAAGAGGTTTGGGAGGATTCTCCGGAGGGCTATCCTCAGACTCCGACCTATAAATGGTGGAACTGGCACGACAACTACACGGCCGAGGCCTCGCCCGATCCGAAGTGGGTCTCGGTATCAGACGCCGGGGAAGCCGCCTTCCGGAAACTCGAGACGAGCGGGAAGGTGTGAGCAGGGGCTGCTGAACCTTCGAGAACGGACAGGTCAGCACACTCCACCAACCTGTCCGCCTGCCTCATCAAGAAATAAGCATATCCTTATATGTGCGAGTGACCGAGCTTATCGCCAAGCGGCACCCATCGGGCCACCGAGCCGGTATCCGTTCCGGGCCTGTGCTGCCCGCTCCGTCACGGCACCGAAGACGAGCCCGAGGGTGGCCCACATGATGACCTGCATCGCGAAAGAGTCGATCCGGAAGTGCCAGAGTACGACCGCTGGGAAATCGGCCGGCACTTCGTTGATAGGCGGCATCAGGGCCGCCACGATCGCAACGACCACGACATAGAAGGCCGTGGCGAAGAGAGCCGCCGACCACACACCGTGTTTGGGCGCTAAACGCTTACGCAGGACCGCCGCACCGACCATTGCGGCAATCGATAGCGCCATCATCGTAAAATAGAGCTGCGTGCGTATCCCGATGGTGTCGGGATGCCCGACGGAGGGCGGATTGGCCGGATACTTAAGGTTCGGCACGACGTAGACGGCAACGATCCCCGTCAGAGCCAGCAGAGCGGCGACCGTCCGCGGGCTGAGGCTACTGCCTACACGTCCATTCGCGAAGGCGAAGACCAGCGCGAACAAACCACCGAACGCCGTGGAATAAACCATGACGCCGGTGAGAAGCCCCCAGCTCGCCTGCACGGGGCGACTGACAAGCTCCGGCGCCTGCATGTCGTGAATGCCTTTAGCGGCATCCGCCTTGACCTTGGCTTCGTCCATGGCACTTTCGAAGGCGATCGCGCTATCGACCTGCGGTTCGCCAAAAACCTTGGCGAAACCGAACACGAGGAGCCCCGCGAGCAGTCCGCAGAGCATTCCTCGGATGAGGAGAGTCCTGACCATGAGTCTGGCCCCTAGTGGCAGGGGAAGCCGAGCAGGTGGCGGCCGTCATGCACGAATTCATGCACATACATGCCCTTGATGATCGAGGTGGCACCTTCCTCGGCGCCGACGAAGTAGATTGCCAGCAACATCACCAGCCCAAAAATGAGCCAGGGAAGAACCTCACGCACAGGAATGGGTGCGGAGGCAATATCGGTTCCGATATCGGAACCAATGGTCGTGTTAGACATCCAAATACTCCCCGGGATCAAGCGTCCCCTTGGATTGCAAAACGCCATGGCCGGGTCTGACTTCCGGAGGCTCGATGAGCGAGCCGACGGTTACAGTGGCGCGACCGCGCCGGAGTTGCACCGGCTTCCGCACTCATGGCGCGCAAGGGGTAGAAGTCGCAGGCCCTCAATGTCAAACGATATTCGGTTCGCAGGGCTGTGAGCCAGATGCGCCTCCGTACGATCGACTGGCGGGCGGCGGGTCAAACCGGAGATGCAGAGAGCGGCCGACAAGCCCCGTCGGGTGCTCGCCTTCCGCCGGGACAAGGAGCATGCTTCGCCGTGCAAGCCACGCCAGAAGGGGGGTTATAATGTTTGCATCAATCCGGACCTACGAGGGGGTGACCGATGTTGCGGCGGTTGCCGACGGAGCGAAAACGAATATTTCCTCGATACTTGAGAAGAGTGACGGTTTTATCTCATATACTCTCGTCAAAGCCGGGCATGACTCGGTGGTGTCAATCAGCTTCTTTGAAACCTACGACCAGGCCGCTGAGGCGAACCAGGCTATCCGCGAGTTGGTCCGGGGAGAACTCAATCACCTGATGCCCCACCCACCTAAAGCCATCGTGGGCGAGGTGATCGGCCATCTCGAGAAGTAGGCAACGGCAGATTCTTCCGGACTCGCCCGGCTGGGTGCCTGACGGCGGGCGGGACTGGATTCAGCGCTGTGTCTAGTTGCCGATGGCTGCGCTGCTGTTGAGCCCCGACAACGCATAGAGCCACAGCATCAACGACGCGACGGACAGCAGCGTCGTCAAAGCTATTGTCGTGGCAACCATCGGCTCCTCACATTTGTATTCGCCCGCGAGGATGAAGACGGTTTTCGCCGTTGGCACCGCTGCGCAGACGACTGCTGCGATCGTATAGAGCGGGTCGAGTCCACAGGCCAAGGCGAGGCCATAAACGACAATTGGCATGATGAGCAGCTTAACCGCTGCCAGCACCAGGGATGACCCTAGATCGGTTCGCATTCCGTCGAGCGACAGCCCAAGCCCTATCGCGAATAACGCACATGGTGTGAGCCAGGTTGCGCGATACATACCCGAAATACCCGGCCATCCAGCCGGTGAGAATCACGGCAAAAACGGGCAAGATAAGGTCTGCAACCGCCACTACATGCTCCCCATCCGGAAATCAGTCTCACCGAGGGTGATTTCTTCTTGCGCCCGACCTTCGCGGCAGCTTTAAGGAACGATTTTTGCTTACGGCGACTTAGGCGATGGCCCGCAAGGGACGGAAGAAGGACCGGACGTCCTCTGCCAGGGCTTCCGGTTGTTCCATAGCGGCGAAGTGGCCGCCTTTTGGCATCACCGTCCAGCGCTGCAGGTTGGTGAAGGTCTGCTCGGCCAGGGATCGCGGCGGCCGCACCATTTCGGCTGGGAAAGCGGCGAAGGCGGCTGGGACGGTTATGATCGTGCCGTCCGTGATCTGCCATCCGCCGTGCATGCGGGCGTAATACGGCCAGAACGACGAACCAATGGCGCCTGTGAACCAGTAGAGGCTGATATTCGCCAGCATGTGGTCCTTGGAGAACACGGCTTCGACGTCGCCATGGCAATCGGACCAGGAGCGGAATTTCTCGATGATCCAGGCGGCGAGCCCTACCGGCGAGTCCGACAGGCCGAAAGCCAGGGTCTGCGGCTTGGTCCCCTGGATCGCCGAATAGCCAGTTCCTTCCTTCAACCAGTCGGCCAGGTTGTCGAAATAGACACGACCCTCTGCGGTGGAAGTATCGGCTTTCTCAGGGTCGCGTGGCAGCGGCATCATGTTCAGGTGCATCCCGATCAGCCGCTCGGGATAGGCGACGCCGAGCCGGGAGGTGATCGAGGCACCCCAATCACCGCCCTGCGCGGCGAAACGCTTGTAGCCCAATACGTCCGACATCAGAGACGCGAAGCAATCTGCCATCGCCTCGACACTGAAGCGGGGTTGCCCAGGGCTGAACGACAGACCATAGCCCGGTAGCGACGGGGCTATGACGGTAAACGCATCCGCGGGATCACCGCCGAAGCGTGCCGGATCGGTCAGCCGTGGGATAATGTCCAGGAACTCGAACACCGAGCCAGGCCAGCCGTGCGATAGCAGCAGGGGACACGGGTTAGGACCCTTCCCCGGCACATGCAGATAATGCAGATCGATCCCCGATAGCTCGACGGTGAATTGCGGAAATTCATTGAGCCGAGCGACCTGGTCGGGCCAGGAAAATGTCTCGCGCCAGTAGGTAACGAGTTCCCGCATATAGGCGGTGTCAGTGCCCGTGACCCAAGGCTCCCCCGGCGGTTGCTCGGGAAATCTTGTGCGCGCCAGGCGCTGCTGGAGGTCCTCGATGGCGCCTTGGTCGACCTCCAAATGGAACGGTACCGGTTTCGGGCTCATCGTGGTCTCCCTGTCGCTCAGCTTGAGTGTGTCACCCGTTACATGGGCCGATCACGCCCAACAGCGAACAAGTACACCGGAGGGCGGCGCAACGCTACGCCGGCCGTTCTGAGAGAGGCCGAGGCGAGCGTGGGTTGGTCATGGGCGTGGTGTCGTCGCCGCTCGCGGGCTCACGACGGCTCCGTCGCGCAGCGGATATCAGCCGGGTTCGCTGTTCACGGCGCGGCAGTGAACCCGGCGGAATCAGCTTCCATCTTGCACGTATAGAACCCGTGGCCGTAGCCGGCTGATATCGGGGAGAGATGATAGGTGAGGCTTCTCCCATTCGACCATACAACCGTGTCTCCTGGGCAATCCGCGGCCGCCGCATCAGGCGTCGCGAACCTATGCGACTTCCCGAGGCCGTTTGTCGCTCCCGCCGACGCGCTTTGCGCGGAGGGTGACTGCGCCATTGCAAGGGAACCCGCGCCCAGTGCGCAGAGAAGACCCAGCGGTAGGACTGTCCATCGGTAGGCCATGGTTTCCTCCGTGAAGAATTTTCGACGTATTGCACCCGTGGAGAATGCAAGTTGGTGTCGCGGAAGTAGTAAGCCCGCAAATTTTTGCAAGCTCACCGTGCTGAGGGTTAGCGATCAGTCCCGCCGGCGCCGAAACGTTACGGCAACGGCGTGACATTGCCCGAAGGATCAACCTTGAACCGGCTCTCGCCTCCGCCCTTGTTGCCTTCGCCCATCCAGCTCCCGTCCTTCTCCTTCGTGAGGCCTGACATCATACTGTATCCTGCGACGCCGGCATCATAGAGGGCTTGCTGTTGCGTGAGGCCATTCGGGGCCGTCTTCCCTGGGTCAGGCGGGTTCGCCTGAGCAAGGGCTGCCGCCGATGGCAAAGCGAAAAGCAATGCCGTTAATGCAAGACGAACGACCCGCATGACGCGCCTCCTGATCAACTCGCTGGGCTTCGCGCGCTGTGCAGCGCCGTATGAGAGTTATTCCGCCCCATGCGGGCTGGGAGACCCAGCACCGTCCATAATTTGTAACGAATTATCTCTGCCGTGGAGTTCGAGGTCGCAACGAGCGAACCCTGATGGCGGCCAAACTCAACGCCGCAATCACGCGGTAACGAGTCCGTGATCCGCGACAACTCTCGCGCTACTTGATCGCGAGCACATTCGCCGGCGAGCCGACGCCGCCGAATTTGTTGAGCGGCGCGGACACAAGCATAAACGAATAGCAACGGTCCTTCGCGCATTCGTCAGCGAGCTGCTCCAGATACCACATTTCGCCCAGAGCCATTCCGAGCAGGGGGATGAGACGGAAATGCAAATAACTATCGACCTTCAGCTCGTGCGGCCAAGCCTCCACGGCCGGGCAATCCGAAGCGACAGCGGCCACGTGGCTGTCCCACAGGTATTCGGCCATGTCCTCACCACCCGAGATGCCTGGGGTCTTAAGCAGGTTGATTGAGTCATCGGCGAGCGTCGCGCGCGTTTGGGCATCGGCGCTCTCGTACCAGTTCATCCAGCCGCTGCGAATCACCAGGATGTCGCCCGTCTCGTAGGTGATGCCGGCCGCCTGCCGTGTCGCTTCGAGATCGGCGACGGTGAAATCGCGGCGTTGGCTGCCGTCAATGGGCTGTCCCTGAGAGGCGAGGTAGCGGGCGACATCGAGCAGAACGCCGCGGCCGACGATGCCTTTGCGCGCGTAGTTGTGCATGCCGTTTCGCGCCCCATTGGCGGCGGCCATGTCTTCGCGCTTGCGGCCATTGTAGAAGCCGTATTCCGGATGTTCGACATGGCCCAAAGCATCCCATTGGGTCGAGCTTTGCGGATAGAAGCTGTCGTAGCTGTCGTCAAAACCGACTTCATTTGGAAACGGGTGATGCTGGATGGCGCCTCGCCCATAGAAGGGGGGATTAGGTTCTTCGAGCTTCCAGTTGAGCGAAAACACTTTGTGGGAACGCACCGATTGCATTCCGCGCTGTACCTGCTCTGTCCCCAGGAGGTTCAGGGTTCCGAGTTCATCATCCTTGCCCCAAAGTCCCCAGGCGGAACGTGGCGGCATCGACTGATCTAGTGGCAAATCGCGATAGCGAGGAGGATCTTTCATGGGATTCTCTTTTTTCCGGAAGGAACGGGCGGGACAGCGCTTTGGCGAAGCGAGGTCGAGGCGCGGCGAATAAGCTCACACGGCAGAATGACGGTGCGCGGGGGGCGCCCGGCGTCCTCCAACCGCGCGAGAAGCAACTCGACAGCCGTGATGGCGATCTCGCGCAGAGGCTGCCGGATTGTGGTCAGGGCGATGCGGTCCCAACCGGCCATTCGGACATCGTCAAAGCCCATGATCGAGAGATCTTCGGGCACGCGGATGCCGTTCGCCATGGCGGCATTGAGCGCGGCTATGGCGATCTGGTCGTTGTGACAGAAGATGGCTGTTGGCGGTGAGCGCCGTTGCATGAGGCGTTTGGCAGCCTGATACGCACGATCATAGTCAAACCCGGCGACCTCTACCTCTTCCGCCGCGAGAGAGAGACCAGACGCGGAAAGCGCGCTGACGAACCCTGCGCTCCGCTCCCGGATCGCTTCGGCGCCCGCGGGGCCTGTGATCATGCTGATGTGGCGATGGCCTAGTTCGATGAGATGCTCGGCGGCGAGGGTTCCGCCGTGCCGGTTTTGCGTGCCGACCATGTCGATGCCCCGCATTTCCGTGCGGTTGATGACGACTGTCGGCAGATGACGTGCCAGGATGCGCTTCTCCTGATCGGGCGGAATGAGCGAGGTGGCGACAATGACGCCATCGACATGGACCTCGGAAAGAAGCTGTCCGGGACTCTCTTTGTCGCTCACGCGGCCGTCGATAATGAGCGGTCGCTGGCCGCGTTCCGTGAGAGCCTTGTGGATTGTGGTGAAAATCTCGCCGTAATAGCCATTCAACATGTCGCCGAGCACCACGGCGATTAGGTTGGTGCGATTCGTGACGAGGCTGCGTGCGCTGTTATTCGGACGATAGCCGAGCCGTTTGATCGCGCGGCTGATGGCCTCGAACGCTTCTTCCGAGACGTTCTTGCCGTTCAAGTATCGCGAGACGGAGGATTGCGACACGCCGGCGGCTTTGGCGACGTCGATACTGGTCGGGAGCCGCGAAGCATTCGCGGCCCGTGAACCTGAAGCTGAGGCGATCGGACTGGCTCCCGATATCTTGGCTGGAGGGCAATGCGTAGTCACAATTGATACGAGATTTGCCGCCATCCGTAAAGTTGTTCGTCTTCTGTGTTGACACCCTTGGTGGTTACGTATTCATATCCCGGCAAGAAGAACGATGCGGGAGGGCGTGACGCAAATGGCCGTCGAGCGGTCCAATCAGACCCCAGCTGAGCTGGCCGCACATTGCGTTGCCGTGCGCGAAGCCATCATGCAGTCGGCGGCGATCTGTGGCAGTGGCCATTATGGGCCGAGTTTCTCCTGCGTCGAGATCCTGGTTTCCCTCTACTATCAATTCATGCGGCTGAATCCCAACGAGCCGTCCTGGGCCGACCGCGATCGCTTCATTCTGAGCAAAGGGCACGCCTGCTCCACGCTTTATCCGATCCTCGCGGATCTTGGCTTTTTCCCAAAGGAGGAGTTGCGTACCTTCACGCGCCTGGGCAGCCGGCTAGGGGATCATCCGGATATGCGCAAGGTCCCGGGCGTCGATTTCTCGGCGGGGGCGTTGGGCCACGGTCTTTCGATCGCGCTCGGCATGGCGCTGGCGGCGCGATTGGACGAAAGCAATCGTCGCTGCGTCGCGCTGCTGGGCGACGGCGAGCTGAATGAGGGCCAAATCTGGGAAGCGGCCGCCTATGCGGGGGCCAATAAGATTTCCAATCTTCTCGCTATTGTCGATGCGAACAAAGTTTGTGTCGATGGCGCGACGGAGGCGGTCCTCGATATGGAGCCCATCGACGCAAAGTGGCGCGCTTTCGGCTGGCACGCGGAACGCGTCGATGGTCATTCGCTGAGCCAATTGCTCGACCACTACGCAGAGTTTGAGCGGCGGCGGGCGGAAGGCGGTCCACCCACGGTCCTCATCGGTGACACGATCTCCGGCAAAGGCGTCGATTTCATCGAGGGCAAGGCCGAGTGGCACATCGGCTTCCTTGGCGGCGTGGATGTCGAGCGTGCCCTCGAAAGTATCCGACGCACCCAGTCGGCGCATTGAGGCAGATCATGAAACTCGTGCGGCAACCAACCGTTCTACAGGATGAAGCATCTTTCGATCACGAGGGCCGTGCCGGTGTTCCTGCGCGCACGCTCGGCACGATCCTGAGTAACCGCGCGGACACTGACTCGCGGCTTGTTGTGGCAACGGCCGATCTTGCCTGGTCGACCTTCGTGGCTGAATTTCTCGAGCGTCATCCCCGGCGATTCTTTCAGGCCGGGATCTCAGAGCGCAATATGCTGGGGTTCGCCGCCGGTCTCGCGGCTTCCGGCTACATCCCCTATGTCACGACCTTCTCGGCGTTTGCCAGCCTGCAAAGCCTCGACGTGATCCGCAACGACCACGCCTATACCAACCTGCCGGTCAGGACGATCGGCACTCATTGCGGCATCTCGATGGGCTATTTCGCGTCGTCGCACCACGCGATCGAGGATATCGGCGCCTTGCGCTCGATTCCCAATCTTACAGTTGTCGCAGCGGCGGATTTAAATGCGATGGAGGGCCTGCTCCGCGACGTGCATGATCTCCCGGGGCCGGTTTACATCCGCTTCGGCCGTGGCGCCGATGGGCCGCCCGTCTATCAAACTCCGAATGAGGTGCGCTTCGGTGAAGTGACCCAGGTGCATGAAGGCCGCGATATTCTGCTGCTGACGACTGGCATCGGGGTGCATGCGGCGCGGGATGCGGCTCGGGCGCTAGGAGAGGAGGGCGGGTTGTCGGTCACTGTGGGTGATCTTCACACAATCCGGCCCTTTCCGATCGAGCGCATCGCGGCGCTCGCCGCCCGGCACCACGCAGTCGTGGTGGCGGAGGATCATGTGATTGATGGTGGCATCGGCACATCGGTGCAGCAGGCGCTTCTCGAATGCGGAGTCGATACGCCGGTATTCAAGCATGGCTTGCGCGATTTCGCGATCGTTGGGCCGCCGTCTCACATGTATCGCTACTACGGTCTCGACGCGCTTGGCATGGCAATAGTCGTTCGCAGGGCGGCGGAGCGTTTAGAGCAGCCCGCATCCACGCGTTATCGCGAGGCGCTCTGGGGCTCTGCTGATATGGCGAGGATCCTTGCGGAGCAGGGGCGTGCCGATCTTGAGCGGCAGACCTCGTCATCGGGACGTTTCGCCGACGCCGTGCGCTAGGCCAAAACAATGCTTCAAAAAGACGTAAGAACGGGAGAAAGCAGAATGGTCGTGACATATAAAAAACTTGGCGGTCTGACGGCGAGCCTGGGCTTGCTCCTCGCAAGCTCAGCCTTATCACCGGGCAGGGCGGCGGATGCGGGAAAAACTGGTCCGTTCAAGATCGCCTTCTCCAACGCGACAATCGGCAATAGTTGGCACCAAGGCTACATCCACAGCATCGAAACCGCGGTGGATGAAGCCAAGAAAGCTGGGCTGATCGCGAAATACGCATCGGCCAATGCCAATGGCGATTCCTCGGTCCAGGCTAGCCAGATCCGCGCCTTCGTCGTGCAGGGCTATCAGGCGATCATCGTCGATGCGACATCGGCTTCCGCTTTGAACGGCGCGATTGCGCAAGCCTGCGCGCATGGTGTCGTCGTCGTCGGTGTGGACCAGACAGTCACGGCTCCCTGCGCCTACAATGTCTATGAGACCTTCGAGGCCGCGACCAAGGAACAGGCGGAGACTTTTGCCAAGGCGCTCGGCGGCAAAGGAAACGTGTTGGAAGTGCGTGGCACCGCAGGGACCTTGCCGGATCAACAGATGCATAATGGCATGGAGCAGGGCCTGCAGTCCTCGCCGAACATGAAGGTCGTCGGCACCACCTATGCGGACTGGACCGATACCGTCGCCCAGCAAAAGGTGGCGGCGATGTTGCCTAGCCTGCCGAAGGTCGATGCGGTCGTGGGCCAGGGCGGCGATGGCGCTGGGTCGGCTCGCGCCTTTCAGGCGGCCGGCCGGCCGATGCCGATGATCGGCTTCGGAAACCGGGGCAATGAATTGCGGATTTGGTCCGACGAGCTGAAGAAGAATCCGAACTACGTGGCGGTGTCCACGATGTCCATGCCCGGTATCGGCTCGGCTGGCGTCTGGACGGCGATCGCCATTCTGCAGGGACAGAAACTTCCGAAGCAGATCCGCTTTCCGCTCCTTGCGGTCACGAAAGACACGCTTGACGTCTGGGTTCAGCACACGCCGCCTGACGGGGTAGCAAGCACCGATCTGACGCAGGCGCAGGGCGACGCGTTGTTGAAGAGCAACCTGGCGGGAACGGTGCCGGAAAGCGTCAAAGCCACCCCCGGCGGCTTTAAATTCTGAGCCGTCTCTAAGTCGCGAGAGGAATAGTCATGCCCGCACAGACCGTCGGTGACCTTGTCGATCTCTCCGGAAACCGCGCCCTGGTTACCGGCGGAGGCTCGGGCATCGGCCGCGGCACGGCGGAATTGCTGGGCGCCGCCGGAGCGCATGTCCTGGTGCTCGACCGGGACATGGCGGCGGCGCAGGGGACCGTCGATCGCATCAAGGGCGAGGGGGGCAGCGCCGAACCGCTGGCGATCGACGTCACGGTGCCGGGTCAGGTCGAAAGCGGGCTGGGTGATCAGCCGCTCGAGATTTTGGTCAACGCCGCGGGCATCATCGTGCGCAAGACGCTGATGGAAACGACACATGAGGAGTGGCAGCGGGTTATCGACGTCAACCTGACCGGGTATTTCAACGTGCTCAAGGCGGCGGTACCCGCCCTGAAGCGGGCGCGGACGGGATCGGGCCGCATCGTGCAGATCGCCTCGGTCACAGCGCAGGTTGGTTACGGCTACCCGTCCTATACGGCGGCGAAAGGCGGTGTTTTCTCCATGACGCGGCAGCTCGCTTCCGAGCTGGCGCCGATGGGCATCAGGATCAACTCGATCTCACCGGGCGTCATCGAGACGGGCATCAATCAGGACACGCTGGGGCAGGTGGCGATCCGCGCCGCGACGATCGGCCACACGCCGCTCGGCCGGATCGGACTGCCGCTGGATATTGCCAAGGCGGTGCTTTTTCTGGCCTCCGACCTTGGTGAATTCGTGACCGGCACGAACATCGTGGTCGATGGCGGTTTCATCAGTGCGATCAACTGGGGCGGCGCCTCCGGCGCGCTTCAGCGCGCGCATGAGAGCGAACTCAGGGCCGCTTCCTGACGGCAGCGGTGCATCACCGGGCGCGGCGATCGGCCACGAGGTACGAGGCATGTCCGCTGTGACGCGCATGAGTCTGGCCAGGACGCCGAGTGCGATTTCCGTGTTGCTGCTGGTCGGCACCTTCGTCGCCATCGGCATCATCCAGCCCGACGCGCTGACATATGACGGGCTCTCGCTCATCCTGGTGGGTGCGATGCCAGTCGTACTCGCCACCATGGCGCAGCTCTTCATCATGGCGGCCGGCGATATCGACCTCGGCATTGGCCAGTTCGTTGGCCTCGTCAATGTCACCGCGGCGGCCAGCCTCGGGACGCAACCCGGCATTGCCATCCTCGGTCTCGCTCTGGCCGCGGTCGCCTATGTTCTCATGGGTGCGCTCATTACCTATCGCGGGATTCCCTCGATCGTCGTGACTTTTGGCATGGGGTCGATCTGGCTCGGCGTTTCGCTGCTCATCATGCCAACGCCAGGCGGTGAGGCGCCGGGCTGGCTCAGCGCGGCCGCGAATGCGGAGCCTCCGCTGGTGCCCCTTCCGATCATCGTCTTCGCCGTTCTGACCGTCGTCGTCTATCTCCTGCTGAACCGGACGCGGCTTGGCATCCGTTTGCGCGCCGTGGGTGCGAGCCCGGAGGCGGCCACGCGCGTCGGCCTTTCAGTCATCCGACTGAAGATGACGCTCTATGGTTTGGCCGCGCTCATGGGTCTTCTCGCTGGCCTCGTTCTCACTGGCTCGACGGGCTCAGGCGACGCGAATGGCGCCGCCACGCTCGTTCTCTCGACCGTGGCGGCGGTCATCGTGGGTGGCGGAGAGTTTCGGGGCGGGCGGGTCGATGCGGTCGGCGCGGTCTGTGCGGCGGTGGCGATCGGCCTCATCACCTCCATCATGGCCTTCCTTAACGTCTCCGCCGCCTATACGAGCGCGGTCGAAGGGTTGATCCTGGTCGTCGCGTTGGGTGTGCGGGTCGTCGCCTTCAGGCGCCTCCGCCCGCCATCCAGAGCGCTTGCCGCCCCATGACGAGTAAGGCGCTCACCGGATCCGGCTCCGCGCGTGCTAGCCGCTCGCGGCGCTGGCATGCTGACTGGCTGCCGGCGGCGCTGGGCGCCCTCCTCGTCTGGGTCGCGACAGGGGCGGTGGCGGGGCAGGGCTTTCTCGGCACCCTGCAGCAGTCGATCATCGTCGCGTCCTTCCTGGCGCTGGTCGGGTTCGGCGAGGTCTTCGTCATCAGCACGGGCAGCGGCAATATCGATCTATCCGTGCCCTATGTCGTGACGCTTTCCGCCTACCTCAGTGCCAGCATCATGCGCGGTTCAGACGCCATGCTGTTGCCAGCTTTGGCGGCCATTCTGGTGCTCGGCCCCATTGTCGGCCTCGTGAACTTCAGTATCATTCGTCTGCTCTCGATCCCGCCGCTTGTCGCGACGCTCGCCGTTGGATTCGTTTTGCGGACGGTCGTCGAATTGCTGGCGGCGACGGGTGCGAAGGCACCTAGCCCAGCGCTGATCCATTTCGCCGCGGGGCACTTCATCGGCGTGTCACCGCTGTCGCTTCTGGTCGTCGGGGTCGGCATCGTCGCGAGCATCCTGCTCACCCGAGCCCGCTACGGGCGAGAGGTCCTGGCGACCGGCCAATCGCCGGAAGCGGCGCGGCTGGCGGGAATCGCAACGTCTCGGGTTGTTCTCCGCGCTTATATGCTGAGTGGTGGGACCGCCGCGATTTGCGGACTGCTGTTGGGTGCCTATTCCAATGGTCCTTCGCTCGACATGGCGGAGCAGTATCAGCTCGGGGCCATCGCTGTTGTCGTGCTCGGCGGCTCCGCGATCGCCGGTGGCCGCTCGAATGTCGCGGGCGGCTGGTGGGCGGCTTTGCTGCTCACCCTGCTCGCGACGCTCGTCAGCCTGACCGCCGCTGGCCCGGGCGTTCAGCATATCGCCGAGGGTGCGGTCATTGTCGGTGTGCTTGCCGCCATGCCCAAGCGGTGAAGGAGCTCATCATGCAGTCCCAAGCGACAGCCTCGGTTCGCCAGGCGACGGTGCTGGACCCGCGCCGTGTCGAAGTAGTTCGCGGCGAGCTTTCGTCGCTGCCGGAAGGCTACGCCCGGATCGCGGTTGAGGTCTGCGGAGTATGTGGCTCGGATCTCACGATGTACCGCGGGAACCATCCTGTCATCAGGCCGCCCATCGTGCTTGGCCATGAGGTCATCGGCACAATCAGTGAGATTGCTGGACCGGCGGCGGGAGGTTTTGTGCCCGGAGCGAGAGTTGCCTTCCTGCCGCAGGTCGGTTGCGGCAATTGCGCACCCTGCCGGCGCGGCGATGAACGGCTGTGCGCCCAAATGAAATTGATCGGCGGGCAGATCCCAGGCGGCCTTGCCGAAGCTGTCGTCGTGCCGGTCGGCAACCTGATCGGTGTTCCAGACTCAGTGCCGCGCCTGCTTCAGGTTCTAGTCGAGCCGCTCGCCGTCGCGGTGCATGCAGCTGGCCGCGTCGCTCTCACTTCGGAGGATGATTGCGTCGTGCTGGGCTGCGGCCCAATCGGAGCCCTGGTGGGTTTCGTCCTGCGAGCCCGTGGTGTCGCGAAAATCACGATGGTCGATCCGGACGAGGGGCGCCGTGCGACGATGGCGTATTTCGGCTTCCACGTTGCCGAGGGGGTTCCGGTTCAGCCAGACATGTACGATGTCGCCTTTGAGTGTGTGGGAGGCGCCAAGCCGGCGGAGACCGCGCTCGCCGCGGTCCGCGCCGACGGTCATGTTGTTCTGGTTGGCGTCGCCGCCCCCGCGCTGAATTTTAGTGGTGTCCAACTCCAACGGCAGGAGCGCACCATTACCGGATCGCATATGTATCGGAGACAGGAATTCGAGTCGGCGTTCAGTCTTCTCGCTCGCGGCGTCGTCCCACATGACGCGGCCTCCCTGCAGCGCCTCATCGAAATCCGTGAGCTGGACGACATTGCTGAAATCATGCGGCAACTCGACAGCCGCGCCGTTGCCGCGCTCAAGATCGTGGTATATCCATGAGCGATCGTGGCCCCGTCCTTGTCGCGCTAGACGGCATCTCAAAGAGTTTCGGTTCGACCCGGGCTGTTCAGAGTGCCACCATTGAAGTGCATGCGGGCGAACTGGTGGGACTCATCGGCCATAACGGTGCCGGAAAAAGCACCACCATGCGCGTCATCAACGGGGAACATCAGCCCGACGCCGGCCGCATGATTGTTCGAGGCGAGGAGGTGACGAGCAGCCTTACTCCGGGCCAAGCCCTCGAACTCGGTATCCGGAGCGTGCCTCAGGAGCTTGAGTTGCCTGGGAATCTGCAGCTTCGAGAGGCGGCAATCTTCGCGGGAGCGCGCGCGGTAGGGGCCGGGCGCGGCTGGCGCCGCCGCGCGGATCGCATGATCATGGCGATTCTCGGTGATATTTTTCCTGGCCACGGCATGTCCGCCGAACAAAGGATCGAGTATCTGTCGATCTCTCAGCGGCAGATGCTCGCTGTCGCACTTTCCGGGCTCTGGGCGGAAGGCGAGCTTGCAACCTGCCTGGTTTTGGATGAGCCGACCAGTTCGCTTGACGCGTTCAGCGCGGAAAGTCTGTATCGCTGGCTGCGGCGGGAGGCACAAAGTCGTGGCCTGGCTGTGCTGGTTTCGACTCACAAACTGCATGAGGTCATTCGCGAGCTCGACCGCGCCTACGTCATGGCGGATGGGGTCGTGGTCGCGGAGCGCTCCATGGCCGGCGCGACGCGCGGCGATCTGGTATCCGCCATGCACAGCCGAGGGCTTTCGAAACCAGCGCCGGTGAAGCTTCAGGCGGAGGCCGCAGCCTCTCAAGCGGAAGACCGCGGCCACGCTGGAGGCATCTCGATCTCAAGCTATTCCAATGACGTTATCAAGCTCGATGACCTGCGCGTTGCGAATGGCGAGGTCGTCGGTCTCGGTGGCTTGGAGGGTCAAGGGCAGAAGGCCGTGCTTCGCGCGATTTTCGCCGCAAGTCGATTGGCACGCCATCATTCTGGCATCCGCGTTTCGGGCCGCCTTACCTTCGTGAGCGGTGACCGTGCAACTGAGGGCGTATTTCGGCAGTGGAGCGTCGAACGCAACCTCTCGGTCTCCGCGCTCGGAGTGCTGTCTCGCTTCGGTTGGATCGCTCGAGATGCCGAACGATCACTCGCAGAAACATGGCGCGATGCTCTGCGGGTGCGCGGGGAGCTCGCGGATGGAATCACCAGCTTGAGCGGCGGCACGCAGCAGAAAGTTCTCGTGGGCCGCGCGCTCGCCGATGCGCCTGATGTCCTTCTGCTCGACGACCCCACGCGCGGCGTCGATGAGGAGACCAAGTTGGAGATCCACGCAATCGTCAGTGCTCAGGCGAAAAAGGGCACCGCCGTTCTCTGGTATTCGACAGAAGCCGCCGAGTTGAAAAGGTGCCAGAGAGTTTGCGTCATGCTGGGTGGCCGGGTCACGGATATGCTCTTGACCAAAGACCTCGACGACGAAGCATTTGAAAGCCGGTTGGTTGGGGCTTCGTTCGCTGCCTGAAGATGCCGCATTGGGCGCTTGCGACCGTGGCCTGGGAAGCGCCCTTACAAGCAAGGAAAATAGGGAACCGATGATGGGCGAATTGGAGGGGAGGGTCGCGCTGATCACCGGTGCGGGTAGTGGCCTGGGCCTTGCGACTGCTCGCGTTTTCGCAGGTGCGGGCGCTCTGATCATCATCAATGACCTGCGTGCCGAAGCAGCTGAAACGGCGGCCCGGTTGTTGGGACCGAAACATTATGCCATTGCCGGCGATGTTGCCGACGAGGCCTCGGTCACCGCCATGGTCGCCGATGTGGCGGCGCGCTTTGGCCGCATCGACATCCTGGTCAACAACGCGGGCATTCCGGATAGCTTCGTGCCGACGGTGGATCAGACCCTCGCACACTGGCAGCGGCTGATCGATATCCACCTGACAGGCACCTACCTCGTCTCCAAAACGGTCGCGCCACATATGATCGAGCAGAGGTCGGGCGTGATCCTCAATCTCAACTCGATCGCGGGTATTCTCGGCCTACCGGTGCGGACGGCCTATAGCGCGGCCAAGGCCGGCATCGGCATGCTGACACAGGTGCTCGCCTGCGAGTGGGCACCTCACGGCATTCGAGTCAATGCTGTCGCGCCTGGCTATATGTTGACGCCGTTGCTCGCCAAGTTAATCGAGGATGGAAAAGTCGATGGAGATCGCATTCGCCGCCGGACCCCAATGGGGAAGCTAGGGAAAGCCGAACATGTCGCCGAGGCAATGTTGTTTCTGGCGTCTGACCGCGCCGAATTCATCACGGGCGTGACGCTGCCTGTCGATGGCGGTTATTGCGCCTGGGGCGCGCCGAGCGACGCCTACCCGCTCGAAAATTTTCCTTCGGTATGAGCTGGAGTCGTTATGTCCGGGGCATTTTGTGGGAGTGCAGGGACGTATCCGGGCGAGTCCCGCCGCCCGGATATCAGGAGAGGCCTAGTCCGACGGCCGTCTCCTCAGATGGCCAGACGCGGCTTGAAAAGAGGAAGACCTTCACAGGGTGTCTCTAGGACTTCGATTCTCGACGCCGAAACCTCCGTGACAAAGGCTCGTCGACCCTCCGACGCGAAAGCTATGTTCGTGGGCTTCGGACCATTCGTCGGAAGACGGCCGACGACCTCGCCAGCGGGGTTCAGTATCGTCACATCGCCTTGGCCGTAAACCGTGCAATACAGGTTGCCATCAGTGCCGAATGCCATACCATCCGGCC
Source organism: Acidisoma sp. S159 (assembly GCF_009766125.1). NCBI lineage: Bacteria > Pseudomonadati > Pseudomonadota > Alphaproteobacteria > Acetobacterales > Acidocellaceae > Acidisoma > Acidisoma sp. S159. The sequence goes on along the minus strand of NZ_LMUG01000007.1, from coordinate 92,456 downwards.
CTCTCCAAACGGGAGAGTCGCCCAGCTTGTTGACGTTTCCGAAAACTTCCCGCTGTGGCGTCTTGCTTCCGAAAATATCGTAGCGGAACACAGAACCCCCCAAGGTCTCATTGACGTAGAGAAAATTGTCTGGACCAAAGGCGATGCCATTTGTGAATTTAATGTTTTCATCGAATTGGCGAACGACCTGACCTTTTATTGGATCAATCTCGTAGGAGCAGCCCCGATAAGGAAGCGTTGCATAGTCTGGGTTGATATCCAGGCCTGTGATGAAAACAGTGTCGAGAATTCCTGAATCAGTCAAATACAAGTGCCCGTCGGGACCAAACCTCAGATCATTCGGCCAGAGGAAGCGGTCTGTCGGATGGGTTATGCGCTTCGCCAGGCGTCCGTCCGGATCGAAGCAGAGCACCACACCTTCCCTGGCCTCCGCCACCCAGATCCGACCATCGCCATCGACGGTCATGCCATTCGGCCGCCCGCCGACTTTGATCCGCGTCTCAACCTTCCCATCCAAATCGACACTGGTGACGCAAGCGCGTGATCCAGCCATCTCGACGGCCCAGACAGTGCCATCCTGCATGGCGACCGGGCCTTCGCCCTCGACAATTCCCTCACCGAAGATTGCGTTCGGCATGGTTTCTCCCTTTCATCTGTCATCAACGGATATAACACGGCTCGTCTTGGAAGGTAGAACCTATGATCGCTTGACCGGGGAACAATGATCTGAATACGTTGTCGGAAATTGGCGACAACTAAACCTCAACGCTGGGAGACGTCAGAGACTTCATGCAAAAGTCGGCTTATTCGCCGCCTGTGGTCGTGGTGATTGGTGGCGCATCCGGAATCGGGGCGGCAACCGCGGAGTGGCTTGCGCGGCGCGGGCATGTCGTCGTGGTCGCGGACCGTTCAGAGGAAGCCGCGCGATCGTTTGCGACGGTGCTTGCCGCCGAGGGTCTGAGCGTCGAGGCGGCGGGCGTCGATGTCAGCGAGGAGGCAGCCTGTGACGCGCTTTTTGCCGATCTCGCGTTTCGGTCGAAGCCCGCCCAGTGGCTTGTGAATTGTGCCGGCACCAATGTGAGGGCCTCCGCCTTCGATGTGAAAGTGGAGGATTGGCGGCGCGTCCTCGATGTCAATCTCCTCGGGACGTTACTGGCAGCGCGCGCATTCGCGCGGATTCTGGTGGAAAGAGGGCTGCCCGGCGCGATTGTCAACGTAGCGTCCATGCTTGCCCATTTCGGAACAACGAATCTGATCTCCTATGCCGCGTCCAAAGGCGGTGTTGCCATGCTCACCCGCTGCCTCGCCACCGAATGGGCCGGCGACAACATTCGCGTCAATGCTGTTAGCCCCGGCTATATCGAGACCCCGCTCACGACAGGAATTCTAAGTATGCCGAAATACCGGAAAGCGCTGCTCGATCGAACACCAATGGCGCGGTTCGGGAAGCCAGCCGATGTTGCCTCTGTGATAGCGTTTCTGCTTTCGGACGATGCGGGCTTCGTGACGGGGCAGATACTGCCCGTGGACGGCGGAATTATCGGCGGCGATCCCAATATGGGTCCGCCGACGAACGACCAGATCGCGGAAATTCTCAGACAGGCGTGATGCGCAGGGTGACGGCGCATAAAAAAGCAAAAAAGGGAGGAACATCGAGTGACGACAAAAGGAAAGTGGCAGGACGGACTGTCACGTCGGGCAGTAATGCTTGGGACAGGTGCGATGGCCATAAGCGCGTCTCTGGGCGTTTCGGGGGTAGCGCGGGCGCAGGATGTTTCGGGGCCTCTGGAGCCCTGGTTTGGCAAGGGCGGCAAGAGTGCCGGGGCGGGATTGACGTGGAATCATGGTCTTAATCTTGCTTTGACGGGAACGGGCGCCAGCTTCGGTCAAGCCATGACTCGAGGCGCCACGACGGCCACGGATCTCATTCGGGCGTCGGGTGGGCCGACTATCGTGCTGAAGCTGAACGACCATCAGGGCGGCCTCGTTCCACCTGCCGTGACGGGCGTTCGTCGCCTTATTTCTCAGGAGCGGATTCAGTCGCTTGGTTCCTCCTATGGACCCGCGACCGAAGCGCTGTTTCCGCTGATCGCGAATGTCGGCCTCACCACATTCTGGAGCGGCGGCGCGGGACCAACAGGTCTTGGAAAGACCGATGTTTGGATTACGATGGCGCTTTTCGCGCTCGATCCGGCAACGGGCGGCCTCGCCTATCTGGCCAAGCGGTTTCCCTCCGCCAAGCGACTGGCACTCATCGGCCAACAAGAGAATGGGACAGCCGCGATCAATGAGATCGCGCCGCGCGTCTGGCCTCAGGTCAGTGGCGGTCAAATCGCCTCCACGGAATTCGTCAATATCGGCACGACCGATTTCAGCTCGCTGATTGCTCGGCTGAAAAGTGCCAAGGCGGATGCCATCTTCACGACCATCTATGGCAATGATCAGGGCTATTTCATCAAGCAGGTGCGCGAGGCTGGTGTCGACATTCCCATCATGTCGATCGACCTCGGAACACCAACCGTACCGGACATCGCCGGCAGCGCCATCGCCAATAATTGCTTTCTCGCCGTAGACGGCTATCAGCCGCAAAATCCGAATCCCTATAACGCTTTGTTCGTCGAGACCTTCAAGGCGAAATACAAGACTCCGCCGGACTATTTCGCCGCCAACTTCTTCGAAGCCACGAATATCCTGGCCGCCCTCATCGGTCGCACTATCAAAGCCGGGAAGACACCGGGCAGGGGCAGTGTTTTGAGCGACGCGTTCCAAGCGGGTCCCAGCTTCCCATCGGTCTATGGCGGATCCGCAGCGGCAGCGGGCGTCATGACCTTCAATCTGAAGGACCACTCGGTGACAAAGCCTTTGGGCGTGTTTCAGATCGGCCTGGGCGGAGTTCTGACCAAGGTCGCGACGATCGAGAAGAATTCCACAACGCTCGGTCCGGCCTAAGGAGCATGGCGCCCTTTTGCGCTCGCGAAGGGCGCCAGATGCCGAGCCGTCATAGCAGATGAACCAGCTTCTCCAGCTCATCGCCTTCGGGATTGTGCAAGGGGCGACCTATGCGCTGCTCGCTGCGAGTTTCTGGCTCATCTACGCAACGACCCGGACGTTTCACCTGGCGCATTCCGTAACCTACGCGGTCGCCGGCTATGCGGCTTTCGTCATCTCGGTGCAGCTTGGCTTGTCTCTTTGGCTCGGGGCCTTCGCGTCCGTGATAAGCGCCGCAGCGGTCGGCTGCGCGATCGACGCAATCCTGTATCGGCCCATGCGCGCGCGCGGTGCATCGGTGCTCTCGATATTTCTGGCCTCACTCGGCGTCGCGGCCGCGGGGGCAGCGGCATTGCAACTGATTTTCGGTCCGCTCGTCAAACAAGTCCCCGGATTTCCCAACGCGACGCTCTATCTCGGCTCCGTGACAGTGACGAGGCTGCAGGTATTGACGGCCTTCTGCGCGGCCGCGACGATATTCCTCGTTTTCCTGTTCATCACGAGAACCCGGACCGGCAACGCCATAACGGCGGTGCGAACCAATCCGACGATGGCAATGGCTGTTGGAATCCCGGTCGAGCGCATCTCGGTCCTCGTCTTCGGCATTGGCAGCGCGATGGCGGGGCTTGCCGCCTTCTTTGAGACGATCAGCTTCGTGGCCTATCCAACGATGGGATTGCAACCTGTCATGTTCGGCGTGATCGGCGTTTTCCTTGGCGGCATCGGATCAATTCGTGGCGCGGCTTTAGGTGGTTTCGTATTGGGATTTCTACTTGTTTTCAGCGGCCTTTTCCTGTCGCAGAATCTTGGCGTGATTTTGGTCTTCGCGGTGCTCCTGGTAGTAGTCGTGTTCAGGCCAGAGGGGTTATTGCGCAGCCCCAGCGGCGCGTGAGATAGAAGATGGGTGGGTCCTATATCGCCGATCTCGCGAACCAGATCACGTTCCTGGTGGCGCTAGCGGTTTCGCTGAACCTGCTTCTCGGCTTCGCCGGCCAGATGTCGATGGCGACGGCGGCGTTCTATGGCCTGGGCGCCTATACCTGCGCGATCATGACCGCGCAGGGAATGACCCTCACCGGCGCCGCGGTCATCGGACCAGGCTGGCCGTTTCTTGGCGGCCTAGCCAGCGCGATCGTTGTGTCCTTCGTCGGCGGACTTGTGGTCGCGGCACCAGCGGCCCGTCGCGTAAGGGGCGACTATCTGATCCTGCTGACACTTGCTTTCCATTTTTTGTTCGTTACGATCGCTTCGAGCTGGGTCGGGCTGACGGGTGGTCCGAACGGAATCGTGGTTCCGCCAATCGGATTTTTTGGCTACGAGATAAACACCACCGATCAAGCTTTTTGGTTCCTGCTTGCCTGGGCCGCGTTTGTCTCGCTGGTGTGTTGGTGGATTGGCCGATCACCATTTGGCCGCCTTCTGCGCGGGATTCGTGAGGACGAGATCGCGATCCAGGCGCTAGGAAAGCGGACGATCGCGCCGAAGTCGCTCGCTTTCGCGATGACGGCCGCCATGGCAGGCGCGACGGGCGCAATCTCGGCCGCCTATATGCAGTTCGTCGCGCCTACAACATACAGCCTCGATCTCGCGATTCTGGTTGCGGCCTGCGTCGCCCTCGGTGGTCCGGGAAACATCTTGGGCAGCGTTGTCGCGGCAATCGTTATCGGTGCGTTGCGCCCGATCCTGGAAAACGTCCCCTCGCTGTCGAGCGACAGCGCGGTCCCGTGGCAGACCGTCATCTACGGATCGATCCTAGTTGCCGGTATGGTTTTCAGGCCACGAGGACTGCTGCCGGAAGGTTTGATTGCGATGCGCCGTTTTCCTCGGGAGGCGATCTCCGCAGTACCTAGGGTCGTACAAGCCACGCTCCTAAAGACGGTGGGCGAGCGGGATCAACCGGCCTTAGCTAAAAGTAGCGTGCCCAGTCCGATGATCGCCTCGCCAATTGTCCGGGTCAGGAATCTCTCGAAGAGTTTCGGTGGTCTGCAGGCGGTAAAGGACGTCAGCTTCGACCTGCATCCGGGAGAAATCGTCGCGTTGATCGGACCGAACGGTGCTGGCAAAAGCACGATCTTCAATCTGATGACGGGCGCGATCCGCCCGGACCAAGGAGAGGTGACGCTGCACGGGCAATCCTTAGCGGGTGCTGATCCCTGCGCAGTGGCCAGATCTGGCATGGCGCGATATTTCCAGCATGTACGCATTTTGCCCGGTCTTTCCGCCCTCAACAACGTTGCGATCGGCGTTCCTCGTCAAGCTGGCGAGAACCTGGCTATGACATTTCTTGCGCCTATGCGGGTAGCTAGGGGCGAAGCCGAGGTGAGGGCCGAGGCGCTGCGTCAGTTGGAGAATGTCGGAATCGCACCGCACGCGAACCGCACCGCCCAAGATCTCGCTTTCGGCCAGCAAAAGCTTGTCGCTTTCGCGCGCCTGCTGGCAACAGGTGCGCAGGTTCTCCTGCTCGATGAACCGACATCGGGGGTTGATCCCCAGGCGGCTGACCAGATCATCGCGCTCGTTCGAACGCTTGCGCAAAGCGGCAAGTCGATCTGTATCGTCGAGCATAGCTTGCACGTCGTCTCGGAACTGGCGGATCGAATTTTGTTTATGAACGCGGGTGCCATCATGGCGGAAGGAACCGTTGAAGCCATCACCACGCGTCCCGATCTCGTCGATTTGTATTTCGGGACCTGAGCTGTGGATCTCGCAAAAGACCACAGCGGAACGCCGCTCACCGTATCGGGCCTTAGCGCTCGCTATGGGAAGCGGGTGGTATTGACAGATGTGAATCTTCATGTCGATGAGGGCGAGATCGTCACCGTGCTTGGTCACAACGGCGCGGGCAAGACCAGTCTTCTACAGTCGATCATGGGGATGATGCGTGACCGCTCAGGCGTGGTTCGAAGCTTCGGTCATGACATTTCCCGCCGGTCCTACTATCGCAACGTCGCGGCCGGGATTTCCATGACGCCAGCCGAGTCACCGGTCTTCCGGCCGCTGAGCGTTGTAACCAACCTGCGTCTTGGCGCTTACTCGACCTCGCCGCCTGATCTCGACGACAGGCTGAACGAGATATTCAAGATCTTTCCTCGCTTGCGCGAACGTCGTGACCAGCTCGCCGGCACGCTCAGCGGCGGGGAACAGCGGATGCTTGCAATCGGCATGGCGATCGTCAACCGACCCCGCCTCATGCTGCTCGACGAGCCTTCGATCGGGCTGGCGCCAGCGACGGCTGCCATGATCATGACCGAAATCGCCCGCCTCTGCTCGACCACCGGCGTGTCCATTCTCCTCGTTGACCAGAACGTCCGCAGCGCGTTACGGCTGTCCTCACGGGTTTACTATCTTAGGATGGGCAAAATCATCCTAGAGGAATCGGCCAAAGCGGCCAGAGCCCGCGATCACTACTGGGATCTTTTCTGACCGAGGAAATCTGTCGAGCCGGGTGGTGTGCCCGCACGAGTAAGGTAAGGATCGGCCTGATGCAATCGCTCGTGACGACGGCACCGCGGCATATGGAGGTGCTCCAGACAGCGGAGCCTCTAGGGCCAGCTAGCGGGGAGGCGCTGATCAAAATCGAGGCCGCGGGGATTTGCGGCTCGGATTATCACCTCTATCTCGGTGATCATCCCTATTCCCGCTTCCCTCAGGTTCAGGGTCACGAATTTTGCGGAACGGTTCTGGGGTTCGGCGCGGATTGCGAGCGGCTAATCCCAGTCGGAAGCCGTGTCGTGGTGGAACCCCTCATCGGGTGTGGACATTGCTATCCTTGCAGCCTCGGGCGATACAACTGCTGCATCGACCTCAATATCATCGGCGTGCACTCACCTGGCGCCTTCCAGGAATTGCTATGCGTACCGGAGAGATTGCTTAATGAGGCCGGCGATCTCGATCGTGAGCTGGCCGCCTTCGCCGAGCCGATGACCATTGCCCTACAAGCGGTCAAACGCGCGGGCGTGAATGATGGGGACAGCGTATTGATTATCGGCGCCGGACCCATCGGCCAAGCGTTGCTGCTGAGTGCGAAGGCCTACGGCGCGAGAGTGGCTGTCGCTGATCTTGTTCAAACTCGCCTTGAGCGTGCCGCGGCAGTCGGGGCCGACAAAGTTGTCGATGCGCGTGGCGACTGGGTATCCGAGATTAGACGCTGGCTCGGAGGAGATGGGCCGACGGTGGTGATCGATGCGACAGGCTCGCCGGCCGCCATACGCAGCGCATTCGATGTCGTCTCGGCGGCTGGGCGGATTGTCATCGTAGGGATCTCGGATCGTGACGTCGCAGTGCCAGTTATCACCTATTCCAAAAAGGAGTTGGCGGTCTTCGGCTCGCGTAATAGCGTTCGTATGTTTCCCGAGGCGCTAAAGCTGGTTCGCGAGAATCAAAGCAAAGTGCGCACCATCATCACTCACCGGATTGAGCTTAAAGACGCGTCGGACGTGATCGAGCTGGCGCTCGCGAAGCCCGAGGTAGTGGAAAAGGCCGTCATTCTCTTCTAGCGTCGTTTAAATTTCGGTGCGGCCGATCGGCATGACTGCGCGGGCTAGTGCCCGTTCTCTCGAATCACAACGGCTGCTGCGATTTGTATAGTTGCGCTCATTGGCAACTCTGACGTCGCCACTCAATCGACTGTCAGGAGTTGCTCGTAGAATCCACCGATTTGGCGAGCGCGGTCCACAAGATGGATCTCCAATATCCAGTGCCGCTTTTGTCCCAGCGGATTGAGGCGGCTCATGGCGTCAAGGTTGCCCCGGGTGATGTACAGCGTGATCCGGTCGTTGGGGATCGTCTCGTGCGGAAAAGAGCCAACGAGATGTCCAGCAATGCGGCCGCCGAACTCCCACCCCGCCTGTTTCGCCAATTCGCACGCGATGTCATAAAAGGCTTCGCCGGTGATGTCGGGATTGGATTGAAAGTGGGACTTTGCCGCAAGAAAAACCGGCTCAAGCGCGTCCCGGAGCCGATGTTTGACAGGATCGCCCCCCAGCACGAAGGTTCGCCCGAAATCCGCTTCCCAGGCCTCGAACACCGGTCCCAGATCGACAAACAGGATATCGTCCGCCTCGACTATGCGGTCCGGCGGATTTTCGACATACGGCATCAGCGTATGCGGCCCGCTCCTGATCACACGCTTGTGCCAATGGGCGGTCACGCCGTAGCGCTCGGCGGCAAGCGCGTGGATCTGGTCGCTGAGTCCCTGCTCGCTGACGCCTGGCCGGATCAGGTCGCGTTCTATCTCGTCAAACAGGCAAATTGCTTTGTTCTGCGCATCGCGCAGATAGGATGCACGTTGATCCTCCTCCGTCGCAGCATTTCCCGCGGACATGACACTCTTTCCTTTCAAGCCTGAGATGGCGCCACGATGTTCTCCCGCGCAACAGCAATAGTAGACCTCGGCTTGGCCAAAGCCCTCGACCCCCTCTTTATTCGCATTCCAGATCGAACACCTTTGACGCCACCCAGAGAAGGTATGTTGGTCGACTTGTGTAAGGCCGGACTCGCAGCTGTACCTCAGATCAGTTTGTAGGATTTCGCACCGGTGCCCGCAAGACAGCGTCGCGGTCAACGAGTCTGCCGCGTGCCGTGTTGATGAGATAAGTGCCGCGCTTCAGCGTTGCCGTGACGGCTTCACGGCCATGTGAGCCGCCACAGCTGCGCAGAGCGCCTTGAGAGACGATACCCGCTCGGAAATAAGGTAGCTGTCGGGGTCGGGACGCAAGCTGAACCCGCGCCGTAAGGAACTGGGCGGCAGTTCTTTCATTCCGGGCTCCGGCCCTTTCGACGGCTATTGAGCCGGACATGCTACATCTTCCGAAAAATCATGTTCCGACGTGGCGTGTTGCAAGGTAAGTTCGCGATCCAAGACCATTGCGCCGCGGATCTCGGCTTCCGCAGGACACCGCTAGTTCCACGCTGACCGATCGCATCCTGGACCTTAGGCGGGTCGGTCCATTACCATTCCTGCGGGTGCCAAACGCGACTTGGCCTATTGGACGAAGGACGAAGCGATGCGCGCAGTGGGATTATTCATTCATGGCGGTCCTGAGGTTCTACGGGTCGTCGAATTGCCCGAAGTTCACGCCGGCTCTGGACAGGTGCGGGTCCGCGTGCGTGCAGCGACGGTCAACCCTACGGACGTGCTGGCCCGAGACGGGACACGCGCCGAACAGCAGAAGGCCGATCCGCCGCCTTACGTGCCGGGAATGGAGGCAGCGGGGATCGTCGATGAAGTTGGAAGTGGCGTTCCCGACAGGCTGAAGGTTGGGGACGCCGTCATCGCGATCGTTTTGCCCAAAGGCAGCCATGGTGCCTATCGCGAGCAAATTGTGCTTGATGCCCGATCGGTTGTGAAGGCACCTTCCGGAAAGCCTCACTCGGAGGCCTGCACCTTGCCGATGAACGGTCTGACGGCCCGGCTATCCCTTGATCTGCTCAAGCTGTCTCCGGGCCAGGTCATCGCAGTGACCGGCGCTGCGGGCGCTTACGGCGGCTACGTCATCCAACTCGCCAAAGCCGACGGGCTCACGGTCATCGCCGATGCTTCCGAAAAAGACGAAAAGCTGGTTGCATCGCTCGGGGCCGACATCGTTGTTAAACGAGGCGATGACGTCGCGTCGCGGATTCGCAGCCACTTTCCTCAAGGGGTCGACGGACTAGCAGACGGAGCGGTGCTCAATGAGCCTGTCATCTCCGCTGTTCGTGACGGAGGCGGCTTCACGTCTGTCCGCGGATTCCAAGGCATCCCGCAGCGGGACATCCACTTCACGACAACCTTTGTGCGTTCCTACGCGCAGGAGCTGGAGAAGCTCGATCGGCTCCGACAGGAGGTCGAGGCCGGCAGACTCACGCTTCGCGTGGCAGATGTCTATCCGCCGGAGATGGCGGCTGACGTCCATCGCCGGCTAGAGGCTGGCGGTACGAGAGGACGGCTCGTCATCCAGTTCTAGTCGGAAGGTGCCGTTTCAGCGCTGGCCGTCGGCCAATTTGCTGTTTCCATCGATGCCGCGCTATGAGGTCGTGGCTGCTGCGGCTTGTTCGTTTGTTGGCCGCTAGAGATTACAGCCGCAGCCATGTTCGCCGACCGTGAACTGCTTGGAGACACTCAGTATGGATCAATCCTCGTATACCGCTGGAGCAGCCTATGTGAAGGGCCGCTACCTCCCCATCGCAGAGGCCGCCATTCCAGTGACGGACTGGGGATTTACACGATCCGATGCGGTCTATGACGTTGTGCATGTATTCCAGGGCGGGTTCTTTCGACTTAGTGACCACCTAGATCGGTTCGAGCGTTCGATGGAATCCCGACGTCTTCGTCCCCCGGAAGACAGGTCTGCGATTGAGGCAGTGCTCCATCGCTGCGTTGCTCTCACCGGATTGCAAGATGCTTATGTAGCAATGGTCGCGCTGCGAGGGCGGCCGCGCACAGCCGGTTCACGGCGGCCGGCCGATTGCGAGAACCATCTCGTCGCTTACGCGCTACCATGGATTGATGTCATTCCGCCGGACGTGCAGGCTCGTGGTGCCCATCTTTGGATCGCTAGCACACCACGTGTTCCTGACGCCTCCGTTGATCCAACGGTGAAGAATTATCAATGGAGTGATCTGACTACCGGCCTTTTTGAGGCCCACGATAATGGCTACGATACCGCCGTGCTATGCGACGCAGATGGCTTCGTTACTGAAGGACCTGGCTTCAACATTTTCATCGTGAAGGACGGTCGGGTTCTGACCCCGGACCGCGGCAGCCTGCATGGGATCACGCGTCGGTCCGTCTTGGAACTTTGTGCAGAAATGGGGATCACAGCGACCATTGCGCCAATCCCGCGCGCTTTGCTCGAGGACGCCGACGAGGTTTTTTGCGCCACTACGGCCGGTGGCGTAATGCCGGTCTCACGCATCGGAAAGCGGATAGTTGGCAACGACCGACCCGGTGCACTTTCGTCAAAACTGAAGCAGGTCTATTGGCAGCGACACGCAGAAGGGTGGCACAGAACACAGGTCCGCCCCCTCGTGGCGATACCATGAGGACCGGCGGAGGCGCGCGAGACGCGCATCATTGACCTCCTTTCCGGATCCCTCAGGCGACATCGCAACTATCGAAATACTCCGGCAACCGTGCGACGAGTCGGGGGAGGGAGCTGAGAAGCTCTTCCAGATGCTTCTGCATCATGGCCTCCGCCGCATCCGGGTCGCGTGCCGCGATTGCGTCGACGATTGCAGCATGTTGGCGAATCAGTCGTGATGCCGGCGTTGCGTCGGGGAGGCTGAGGTATCGCACGCGGTCCATCTGTAGTTTGACGTTCTGCAATGTTCGCCAAACGCCCTCATGGGCCATGGATACAGCGAAAGCCCGGTGAAGATCGTCATCGAGCGCGAGAAAACGCGCATGATCACCCTCCCGAATAGCCGTCGTCTGCTCCCGAATCAGCGCGCGCATCTGTGCGATGTGGTGAGGTTTGGCCTGAAGCGCGGCCTCACGAACGACCGCCCGTTCCACTGCCGCACGCAGGAACCGTGCGCTATTGACACGCGCGACGGATATCCGGGTCACGATCGTGGCGCGTTGGGGCATGACACGCACAAGCCCCGCTTCCGTTAGTCGAATGAGCGCCTCACGTATCGGCTGGCGACTGACGCCGAGAAGTTCGGCCAAATCGTTCTCCGAGAGTCGCTCGCCGGGCCGGAAGACGTTTGTGACAATTCGCTCCTCGATGATCTTACGCACATGCAGGCCAATGGGGCCTAGCCCTTCAGACGGTCCAAGCTGCTGGGCGATCCCAATGCTCATCGACTAACTCCCAGACTGAGGCGACGAACGCGAGGCACGACAGCGCGGCGCCGACCATTGACCGTTTCAGTGCTCCACCGAGTTTCGACAAGTCTGCTTGACCTGGTGGCGCCCCTATGGTCAATCTAGCCGACTAGTATGAGAGATGGCAAATGGTCGAGGTCATCGTCGAACAGCCGTATCGGCTGGCGCTGATTTCCGGCCCCGACGAGGCGCTTGGGGCAACAGACGTCCTGGTTCGCGTGAGCAGGACCGGGATTTGTGGGCAACAAGCGAGGGGACAGTTGGCGTTCGATGCCTGACGTCTCAACCTCACCACGGTTGTCCCGCAAGACGCATCCGTCGCCGCGCGGTCCTGCTGACCGGCGTATCGTCCATCTCGGTATCGGGGCGTTCGCCCGCGCTCACCTGGCACTTTATGCCGAGGACGCGGAAGCGGCGGGTGGAGAGGCCTGGGATATCCTTGGCGTCAGTCTGCAGCGACCGGATCAGCGGGACCGCCTTGCCCCGCAGGACTATCTTTACACGGCGATCGAGCGCGGACCTCGCGGCAATACCGCCCGCATCGTCAATTGCCTCTCGGGGGTGTTGGTGGCGCCCGAGAACCCGAGCAACGTGCTAGACGCGCTCGCGGCACCCGCAACGGCAATTGTTACGCTTACGGTGACAGAAAAGGGTTATTGCCACGATCCCGCCAGCGGGCGCCTGAATCTGTCACACCCGGATATCGTGCATGATTTGGCCAAGCCTGATGCCCCGCGGACCGCTGTCGGTTTCATTGTGGAGGCGTTGCGTCGTCGGCGCCTTGCGGGCGTCAGACCCTTCACCGTGCTGAGTTGCGACAATCTTCCCGCCAACGGCCGGTTGCTCGCGGGACTTGTCGCCAACTTCGCCGAAGTCGGTGCCCCTGACCTCTCGGCCTGGATCGCAGCAGACGGCGCGTTCCCCTGCAGCATGGTCGACCGGATTGTTCCGGCGGCGGTGCCCGAGGATGCGGTTGAAGCTGCGATGCTCACCGGGTTCGCTGATGCGGCGCCGGTTTCGCACGAGCCTTTCCGCCAATGGGTGATCGAGGACCATTTTATTGATGGCCTGCGGCCGCGTTGGGAACGAGTCGGCGCGATGCTCACCGAGAATGTCGAGCCCTTCGAGCTCATGAAGCTGCGTCTACTCAATGGCGCGCATTCCGCGCTCGCCTATGTGGGCTATCTGGCCGGGCGCCAGACAATCGCCGAGGCAATGGCTGATCCAGTTCTTGCGGCGTTCGTAGATCGCCTCTGGGCGGAGGTGCTTTTGACTGTTCCGCCGCCACCTGAGACGGATCTGGTCGACTATACCCGCGGTCTGGCGGAGCGTTTCCGCAACCCCGCCATCCAGCACCGGACCTGGCAGATTGCCATGGACGGATCACAGAAGCTGCCCCAGCGCCTTTTAGGCTCGGTCCGCGATCGTCTGGCCCGTGGCCTGCCGATCCCCTGCCTCGCGCTGACCATTGCAGCCTGGTGCCGCTACGTCGGCGGCATCGATGAAACAGGCGCTGCGATCGATGTGCGCGACCCTCTTGCCGCTGGCCTCCGTGCCCGCATTGAGGGCGCCGGGTCCGAAGGGGCCGTTCGCGCTCTTCTGTCCGAAAAAGCGATTTTTGGCACCGACCTTGAGCGCCATGACGGCTTCATCCGGGCAATCGAAGGCGCCTATGCCCGCCTGGCGCGCGATGGCGCCAGAGTGACCGTCGAACGATATCTCCTGCACAAGAAGGACGCATAACGAATGGAGCAGACTTGGCGATGGTTCGGCCCGAGCGACATCGTGACGCTGCGCGATGTCGCTCAAACCGGCGCCACCGGCATAGTGACCGCGCTGCATGACATTCCCTACGGCGTCCTATGGACCCTCGAGAGCATCGAGGCGCGCAAGGGGTTGATTGAGGCGGATCCTGCGCTTGGGCTGCGCTGGAGCGTGGTGGAGAGCCTCCCGATCCATGAGGACATCAAACGCGGCAGCGGCGCTCTCGACGGGCATTTCGACGCCTATCGCCAGTCGTTGCGGAACCTGGCCACCGTGGGGGTTCGGACCGTCTGCTACAACTTCATGCCGATCCTGGACTGGACACGGACGCAGTTGCGGGCCCCGCTACCGGGCGGCGGCAATGCGTTGCGCTACAATGCCCACGAGATCGCGGCCTTCGACTGCTTCGTTCTCGCGCGTCCCAATGCTGAGGACGAATATGACGCGCCGCTGCTTGACCGCGCGCGGGTCTGGTTCAACGCTTCGGACGAGGCGGAGAGAGACGCGCTGCTGGCGGCGATCATGGCCGGGTTGCCCGGGGCGTACGACCGCTATGACGTCCCGAGTCTGCGACGCATACTCAACAGCTATCAGGGTATCGACAAAACCGCGCTACGCGCCAATCTCGTACGGTTTCTGAAAGAGGTTGTGCCCACAGCAGAAGAGGCGGGTATCCGCCTTTGCATCCATCCGGACGATCCTCCCCGTCCCATGTTCGGCCTCAGTCGCATAGCCTCGAGCGAAGACGACATCGCCTTTATTTTGAGTGCCATCGACAGCCCGGCGAACGGCTTGACGCTCTGCACCGGCTCGCTTGGCGCGGGACCGGCGAATGATTTGCCCGCCATCGCCAGACGCTTCGCGGACCGGACTTGGTTCGCTCATCTGCGCAATGTCCTCAAGGAGCCGGATGGCTCGTTTATGGAGGCCAATCATCTCGGTGGCGACGTTGCCATGGTGCCGGTAGTTCGCGCGCTGCTGGAGGCCGCCGGCCGACGCCGTGCGGCGGGCGACCCGCGCTGGCGCATCCCCATGCGCTCCGACCACGGGCACGAGTTGCTTGACGATGTTGGCAAGAAAACTCACCCGGGTTACCCGGTTATCGGTCGTCTCAAGGGGCTTGCCGAATTGCGCGGCGTCATGAATGCGGTGGCGGAAATCGATGGGCTGCCGCTGTGATTTAGTTCACTTCGGTAAACTGCCATGGTAGTATACTTTGCTTCTTCGGATTGAGATCCGGCTCAAAATTCGGCCGCGCGAATCGCGGCGCCGCACAACAGGGAGTGCGACCATTGATCCATAGCCAAGTAAACCCAGACGCTGCTGAAGCGCTACGTGGTCTGTGCATCGGCCTGACCAGGCAAGCGCTTCTAGCTTTCACTGCTCTTGTGGCGATGCCGCTTGCAGCGGAGGCCGCGGATGGACCCGGCACAACCAGCACCACGGGCAAGACCATCGCCTTGAGCAATTCCTACAATGGGAATTCATTCCGGCAAGTCATGGTCAAAGATTGGCAGAATGTCACCGCGCAAGAAATCGCCGCTAAGACGATCAAGGGCGCAACAGTCGTCAGTGCCAACAGCTCGGTCACTGAACAAGCGTCGCAGATTCAGAACATGATTCTGCAGGGCTACAACGGCATCGCCGTGTTGGCCGCGTCATCTTCCGCACTGAATGGTGTCGTCAAATCCGCCTGTGCCCAAGGGATCACCGTGGTTTCCTTCGCAGGCATCGTGACCGCATCCTGCGCTTGGCAGGTCAACTACGATTGGTCGTCCTATGGCAAACAGGAAATCGAATATATCGCCAAGCGCCTCAATGGGCATGGCAACATCCTTGAAATTCGCGGCATCGCGGGCGATTCCACGGACAAGGACATAAGCGACGGCGTACATGCCGCCATGACCGCCTATCCGGGCCTCAAGATCGTGGGCACGGTTTATGGCCAGTGGACCTCAACGGTTGCGCAAAAGGAGGTGAGCGGAATCCTGCCGTCGCTGCCGCAGGTGGATGCCGTCGTGACCCAAGGTGGGGACGGCTACGGCGCGGCCATCGCCTTCCAGAATTCCAATCGCAAGGTGCCCATCATCATCATGGGGAATCGGCAGGACGAACTGGCGTGGTGGAAGCAGGAACACGACAAGAATGGCTACGAGACCTTCGCCATTTCCGCGACGCCTAGCATTTCGCAGATCAGTTTCTGGGTCACGCAGCAGATCCTAGCCGGCAAAACCGTGCCGAAGAAAGTGATCGTGCCTCTGTTGCGCGTAGATCAAACCAATCTCGACGCCTATCTCAGGACGATTCCGCCTGGTGGAGTCGCCAACCCGCCCTATCCCAAAGATCTTGTTGTCAAGATCATCGATGCCAACACCAATCACTCGGCCATGCCGCCGGTTCCGCCGCCGGCTCCCTAACTATTGGTGCAATCGGAACGGACAGCGAGAACGGGTAGGTCGTTTGATGGCGCTATCGACTCTCCGCGAGCGACCCACACTTGAGCTTCGGGCAGCCGCCAAATCCTTCGGACCTGTTCGCGCACTCCGGGGGACGGACTTCTCCATTGTTGCCGGCGATGTGGTGGGGCTTGTCGGCCACAATGGTGCCGGTAAGTCCACGCTGATGAACATCATCGCGGGTGTCGTCGGCCGTGATGCAGGCGACTTCCTGATCGGCGGGACTGCGATCGGCGCAGACTACAGTCCAGCCAAGGCGCTGCGCCATGGTGTGCGCTGCGTATTCCAGGAATTGTCGTTGTGCCGGAATCTGGATCTGGCTGAGAATACACGCATGTTGCATGCGAGCCTGCGCGGCTTCGGCTGGCGCGGACGGGCAGGGCGACTGATCCACGGCATGCTCGAGGATATTTTTCCTGAGCATGGCATCCCGCTCAGGGCGAAGGTGGAGGACCTGTCTCTGGCGGAGCGCCAGATGGTGGAGATTGCCCGCGCCTATACCGATACCGACCTGCCGGCGCGGTTCGTCATCCTCGATGAGCCCACATCATCTCTCGGCCATGAGGCCACCGCACAATTGCTGCGGTTCATCCGGCGTGCAGCCGATCGCGGCGTTGCTTCCATCCTGATTTCCCACAGGCTCGACGAGATCCTCGAAGTCTGCGACCGCGTGGTGGTGATGGTCGACGGCGAGGTGGTGGGACGTCGTGAAGCGGCTGGTCTCAGGCGCCGGGATCTCGTCGGGATGATGGGCCATATCGAGACGCCGCTTGCGGAGGAGGCGACGCGGCGAAGCCTCGGTATCAAGCGCATCGCAACACCGGGCACGCCTGGGCAGGAACTGCCGATAGAGGCGTCGGCTGGAGAGGTCGTGGGCTTTGCCGGCCTAGACGGTCATGGTCAGCGCGAGCGGCTGCGCATGCTGTTCTTCGCCGCCGGTGGTGAGGGTGAAGCCGCGTATGTCGCGGGAGACCGCGGCGCTGAAGGCGTCTTTCCCCTCTGGTCGATCTGCGAGAACATGACCATCCGCAGCATTGCCGCCTTGCGCGACGGATTACTGATTTCCCGCGTGCGGGAGCGTGTGATGGCGCGGGATTGGGTTGACCGCATGAAGGTCAAAACCGACGGGATCGACCGCTTGCTCACCACACTTAGCGGCGGCAACCAGCAAAAAGTATTGTTCGCGCGTGCTTTGGCGACGGACGCGCCGATCATCTTCCTCGACGATCCCATGCGCGGCGTCGATGTGGGTACTAAGCGGGAGGTCTATCGCATGATCAGGGAGGAAGCGGCCGCCGGCCGCTGCTTCGTCTGGTTCGCCTCCGAGATCGAGGAAATGGCCAACTGCGATACCGTCTACATCTTTCATCAGCAGCGAGCGACGACACGGTTGCAGGGCACGGAGGTGACTTCCGCCCGCATCGTGCAGGCGTCCTTCGGGGAGGACGCCCTTGTCTGAGGTAGTCCGCCCGCCGCCGTCGGTGGGGATCGGCAAGAAGCGCCAGCCCGCTCGTCGCGCGGGCCATCGCATGAACCCTGACCATCTGCAGCTCGCGCTGCCCTTTATCGCGCTCGTCGTCATGCTGGTCGTCATCTTCGCGATCCGCCCCGCCGCGTTCAGCTATTTTGGCTTCGGACTGCTATTCAATTTGGCGGTCCCGCTCATTCTGGCTTCTATGGCTCAGATGCTCGTCATCTGCCTCGGTGACATCGATCTCTCGGTGGGCAACTTCGTTGGTTTTGTTACCTGCGTCGTGGCTGTCTTCCTGCGGGACAAGCCGTTCATCGCGATGTTGCTCTTGGCCGCGGGCATCGTCGCCTATGCCGCGGTCGGCGTGCTGATTCAGCTTCGGAGCCTACCCTCGATCATTGTCACGCTCGGGATGTCCTTCGTCTGGCTTGGCCTCGCCTTGTTGATTTTGCCGTCTCCTGGGGGCACGGCGCCGGACTGGCTCACGGCCACGATGGCGCTGCAAACGCCCTGGATTCCTCTACCACTGGTGATTGCCGTCGCCTTGGCGGCGGCTGGGCACTGGCTACTGAAGCGAAGCGCCTATGGCGTTGTTCTGCTGGGTGCAGGGGCGAATCCTCGTGCCGCCGCGCGCGCCGGCTGGTCGCTTTTGCAGGCCCGGATCATGATGTACGGCACTGCCGGGGGACTTGCCGTTCTGTCCGGCCTTGCGCTTTCCGGCCTCACCACCTCGGGCGACCCCAACATCGCGCCGACCTACACCCTGCTCGGCGTCGGCGCCGTCATCCTGGGCGGTGGCAGTTTCACAGGTGGCCTCGTCTCTCCGGTCGGAACGGTGGTGGGCGCGATGACGCTCTCGCTCGCCGGGTCACTTCTGAGTTTTCTCAATGTTCCGCCAGTTTGGCAGGTCGGAGCGCAAGGGGTCATTCTGTTTCTGGTTCTTGCCGGCCGAGTGTTCATCGGGCGCAGTGGGCGTTAATCATGCAAAGCCACTCGATCCGCCAATCCCCTTGGCTTTTCGGTTTCATCGGCGCGGCTGTTTTGTTTGTCGCGACCATTATCGTCTCCCGCGGGGGCGGTGCGAGTGCGACCTTCCATGCGGCCATGGCATTCAGCATCTTCAGTGTTCTCGTGGCGATCAGTCAGATGCTCGTGATCACCTCGGGTCCGGGTAATATCGACCTGTCCGTGCCCGCGGTTCTGACGCTCTGTGCCTATCTCGGCATGGGCGTGATGCACGGTTCCAACGCCTGGATACCTGTCGGATTGCTGGTTGTCGCGGCCGTGGGCTTGCTTGCGGGCGCCTTTAACTATGCCGCGATTCTGCTGTTGCGCCTGCCGCCGATCATCGCGACGCTAGCTTCCAGTTTTGTCTTCCAGTCACTTGCGATGAATGCCGGCGGCGATGCGACGATAAAGCCGCCATCGCTTCTGTCAGCTTTCACGAGCTTGAGCGTCGGACCGGTGAGTGTTCTGGCCGTCCTGGTGGTATTACTCACGATTGGCCTCGCGATTGGGCTAAAGCGCAGCTTGTTCGGCCGGCGCTTGCTGGCAACCGGGCAAAGTGAGGCTGCGGCGCGCTTCGCGGGGATCAGGACACGGCAGGTGCGGTTGATCAGCTACGCGGGCGCCGGGCTTTTTGCGGGACTTGCGGGGTTCCTTCTCGCAGGTTTCACCGGCGGGGCAGCCCTTAACATGGGCGATACCTATTTGATGGAGTCGATTGCTGTCGTCGTGTTGGGTGGCACGAGCGTCGCGGGCGGCCAGGCTAATGCGATCGGCATCTGGGGATCGGCTCTCTTCTTTAATTTGCTGACCATCATGCTGAACTCGTTCCGGACACCCGTGGGCCTGCGTTACCTGCTAACGGGTGCCATCATCATTCTGATTGTAACAGCCGCCACGCGTCCTTTGACGCGAACCTGAGAGAACGAACGATACCAGACGAATGTCGATCAAGGAATTGCGAAAGTCCGACAGCCAATCGAGAGACCCACCAACCGGTCGACAAGACACCGTATCCCGCGTTCCGTCCGTTCGCACCGCTCGGTGGAGCCTCTGAGGTCAGGTCATCGGAGTAGCCGTGTCGAAGTCGTCGTGTCCTTTGCTGAAAAAGAGCATCGAAGACAAATCGGCGACTGAGCCTTCCTCGATTGTTCGACTGCCTATGGTCGGCACGTCGACGGCAACACCCGCTGCGTTCTTGATCTTGCCGGACTTGAGAAGAATCGCGAAGTAGGTCGCCATGTAGCCGTATTTGTATGGGCTCCAGAGCGCGTATTGTTTGCAAGTGCCGCTGCTCAGATAGGTCTTCATCGTGCTTGGTAGGGCAAAACCCGTCGCGAAGACCTTACCGACACGATCCGTATCCTGAATCGCCTTGTTGATTGCTGGAGTACTGATGCCGGATCCGGATATGAAGAGCTTGAGGTCAGGATGTGCCTGCATCGCAGATGTGCCGATGGAGTAGCTCTTATCGGCGTCGTCGTTGGCGTAGAGCGTATCCACGAATTGGATCGACTTGAATTTTGGGTCTTTGGCGATGAGATCGTCGATCGCCTTTTTTTGTGAAATGAAATTCGCCACAGTGGGCGTCGGCGCGATCCAGATCGCCTTGCCGCCGTCAGGGGCGTTAGCCAGAGCCGACTCCAGCATCGCCCTCGCCTGCACGTCGAATGGTGCCATGTTGATGAAGAGATCTCGACCGGCGGGAGCGACATCGGCGTCGAATGTCACGACGATCGCGCCCCGCCGACGCGCCTGCTTCAGGGTCGGAACGGGCGCGTTGATATCAAGCGCCGCGATCACTATGCAGTCCGGCCTTTGAGGCACGATGTTTTGCAACACATGGACTTGACCCTCCACATCAGCGGTTGTGGTGCCGATATAGATCTGCTGCGCTCCTAGTTCTTTGCAAGCCTTTTCGCCTCCGGCCTTGGCCAGCTCGAAATAGACAAAGCCGGTGAACTTTGGCACGTTGAAGACTCTCAGTGGCGTGGCTGCGTCCGCACGACCAACCAAGACACCGGTATTTGCCAGCATGGCGCTGATAGTGGACATCGAAAGCCCGCTGGCCAGCATCAGCTGTAGCCATTTGCGCCGCGACATCCTCCCTTCATTCATAGCTTCGGTGCAGCGCCGGATCATTTCTTTATCCATCTTAGCTCTCCCTAAAGCGATTTATGAGATCTTAGTTCTACGAGTTCACGCCCAGCCGTTTCATCACGGTGGACCATGACCCGGCCTGCGCGATGAGCACGCTGACGATCAGCACTGTTCCGATCGCCAGAGTCTGCACAGATCCGGAAACGTTCGCGAGTCCCATGCCATTCTCCAATGTGCCAAGAAGCAACAGCGATAGGATGAGTCCAACGACGTTTCCCCTCCCTCCAAAAATGTCCACGCCTCCCAGCACGACCGCGGTGACAGTGAAGAGCAACATATCGCTCGCATTGTCGGCGCGCGCCGACTGGAACTGACCAATGTAGACAAGGGACGCGAGTCCGCTCATTGCGCCGGCGATGGTAAAGGCCACAATCTTGACCGCGTAAACGCGGATGCCCGACAGAAAGGCTGTCCGGGCGTTTAAACCGCAGGCAAAAAGTGCCCGGCCGAGCACTGTCCAGTGCATGACAAACCCGAACAGCAGCGCCGCGATCAACAATACGACCAAAGGAACGGGGACGATGCCCGATATGGACGCGGAACCTAGCCAGAAATACCCGGGGAGGAAGTCTGCGAAGCCCTGCTGACCGCCTAGCAGCAAGGCGATCGCCCGGTAGACACCCATTGCGCCGAGCGTAATCGCGAGGGACGGAAGACCCAAAAGGACCACCAAGACGCCGTTGAGAAGCCCGCACAGTCCACAGACAAAGAGCACTAGGGGAAATGCGAGCCAGACCGAGAACCCGGCCTGGGAGAGTTGGGCAAACAGGATATTGCCAAGCGCCATAATGGCGGGGAGCGAGATATCGATTTCACCGATCACGACGACTGCCATCAGCCCCAGCGCGATCAGCCCGACAACCGCGATTGACTGTTGCAACGAATAGGAAATTTGGTCGAATGAGAGATAAAAGGGCGAGGTGAAGCTAGCTACCGCACCCGCGAACACAAGGAGAACGACCAGCGTTGTCTCCCAGCCAGGAAGGCGGCGTATCACGAGAATCTCCGATCGCGCATCATTTTGAGCACCATCCTGAGTCGACGCTGCAGCAAAGCGTCAACGACGACCGCCACAACGATCGCGGCGCCCTGCATAAGCTCGCGGGCGAACTCCGATGCCCCGAGCAGGACGAGACCGTTGTCGAGCGTCGCGAGCGTGACCGCACCAATGGCCGCGCCAAGCGCTGTGCCGGATCCACCGAGAACGCTGACACCGCCCACGACGACAGCCGCCAACGCCGTCAGTTCCAGGCCCTGAGCCAGATAGGGCACGATCCAGCTCGCGCGCGCCGCGAAAAGGAAGGCGGCGAGGCCGGTGAGCATTCCGGCCATCGTGTAAGCGGTAAAAACCACCCGGCGTGCATTGAGGCCATAGAACACTGCGGCTTCCGGGTTCGACCCGATTGCGTAGATTTGACGACCAATGCGCAGCTTTCCAAGCATCAGGCTCGCAAGTACGACCACGGCGCTAGCAACGAGCAAAAGTGTCGATATGCCGAATATGTGACTGGTCGCCGTGCGTTCGACCCAAGGAGGCAGGTCCGACCCGTTAATCTGGCCGCCATTTGCGTAAAGGAAAGCGAGACCTCGAAAGACCGACATCGTGCCGAGCGTCGCCACCACTGAAGGAAGGCGGCCATAAGCTACGAGCACGCCGTTGATCGCCCCGCAGATTGTGCCGATCGCGACTGGCGCCAAAATCAGAATAGGTCCGGCGTGGGGAAAGTGTCGCACAATGTCGAGGCCGACATACGAGGCGAGTGCGACGGTTGAGCCAATGGAAAGATCATAATTCCGCGTGATGACGACAATCGCCTCAGCACAAGCGACGACGACCAGGATTGCCCCGTTTAGCGCGATGGTATTGACGTTGCCGAGGGTCGCGAAATTGGGCGCGAGCCCTGAGAAGAGCAATCCGAGCAGAACCAGGAATACCGAAACTCCAAGGGCCCGGTTCCGCAATAGGCCAACGCCTGCCCGGTTCAGGGGCGCCACCACGAGGGATTCCGCCTGCAGGGCGCCCGGTGTGGAGCGCCTTTTCATCGGCCCAGTTCTCTGCGCCGCGACGCCGCGCTCATGATAGCCTCTTGCGTCGCGTCGGCGCGGCTGAAGACACCCGTGATGCGTCCATCCGCAACCACTATAACGCGGTCTCCCATCCGCAGAACTTCCGGCAGGTCGGAGGAAATAAGCAAGATGGCGAGCCCGCGCTCGGCCAATGAACGCACGATAGCGTGGACCTGCGCCTTGGTGCCGATATCTATACCGTGCGTCGGTTCATCGAGAATCAGCACGCCCGGATTCATCGCTAGCCACTTTGCGAGAACGACCTTCTGGCGGTTGCCGCCTGAGAGCGTCGCCACAGCTTGATCGATGGTTTGCGCCTTGATCTGTAAGTCCGCGGCGTAGCGGCGGCTCACATCCCGCTCTCGGGCCGGGCTTACGACACCAAAATGCGAAAGCCGGCCCATTATCGGCAGCACAAGGTTCCGCATGATGGAGAGGCGGGGAATGAGGCCCTCGCCGTCACGGTCCTCGGGTAGATAGGCCAGGCCCAGGGATAGCATTTGACGCGGATTGGAAACTTTGGTCAGTTTGCCGTCGACAAAGATTTGCCCGGAAGTCGGCGGTGTCGCGCCAAAGATCGTTTGCGCGATCTCGCTACGCCCTGCGCCGACCAGTCCAGCCATCGCGACGACTTCACCTGCCCGAACGTCGAATGAAACGTTCTCGAAGACTCCACGCTGGGCAAGACCGCGGACGCTGAGACGAACCTCGCCGAGATGGCTCGGCACAGCGCGTGGCGTCTCAGCCGCCAATTCGGTACGGCCGGGATAGAGGTCCTCAATGGAGCGGCCAACCATTAGGCGAACGACGGCGGCCTCGTCGAGCTCGGCTGCCGCCCTTGTTGTTACATGCTGACCATCGCGTAACACCGTGACACTGTCGACTAGGTCCTCGAGTTCCTCAAGGCGATGGGAGATGAAGACAATCGAGGTGCCTCGATCACGCAGTCGCCGAACCACCCGAAAAAGGCGTTCGGTCTCTGAAGGCGTCAAAGCCGCCGTGGGCTCATCGAGAAAAAGGAGCCGATCGACGCCTTCGGCCATTGCTCGGGCGAATTCGACGAACTGCATCTCCCCGATCGAAAGGCCGGCTACCATTGCGGTTGGGCTAAGTCCGGCTTCGAGATCGCAAAGCAGTTCGGCAGAGCGGTCATACATACGTCGCCGGTCGATAGTGCCCAGGCGGTGCAGCGGCTGGACTCCCATGAAGATATTCTCAGTCACATCAAGATGTGGAAACAGCTTCGGGTCCTGGTAGACGGCAACAACCCCAGCCCGCCGAGCCTCCATGGGTGTTCGGAATAGTCGGGGAACACCGTCTAGGAAGACTTCGCCGTGGTCAGCGACGTGAAGGCCGGAGACAATCTTGACCAGTGTCGATTTTCCTGCCCCGTTTTCACCGAGCAAGGCATGAATTTCGCCCGGCGCAATGTCGAAGCTGACAGCGCGGAGGGCGTGAATCCCCCCAAAGCTTTTGCTTAACTGCGATACGGACAGCCGGGCCACGCCCGATCCGGCTGAACCTTCCAGCACCGTACCGGGCGTGGCTATCACGCAGGCACCCGCGCGGCGTCCGGCATCAGCCCTTCGCGCTTTAGCTCGGCCCAAAGATCCGGCGGAACCTCCGTCCGCATGAGGCCAGCGTTTCGCTGCACTTGCTCCGCAGAAATGGCGCCGGGGATCATCGACGCAACGCAGGGGTGGCCTAAGGGAAATTGAAGTGCCGCCGCGGCGATCGGAACGCGGTGACGTCGGCAGACCGCCTCGATCCCCGAGACGCGCTCCATGATCTCCGGCGGCGCAGACTTATAATTATAAGTCGCGCCAGCCACAGCACCGGTTGCAAGAATTCCGGAATTATAGGGTCCGCCCAGAAGGATGCTGATGTTGCGCCGCTCGCAGAGCGGCAATAACTCGTCGAGCGCCGCATGCTCAAGCAAGGTGTATCGTCCAGCAAGCAGGAAGCAATCGATATCACAGTCGCGTGCGAAGCGGAGACATGGCTCGATCTCGTTGACGCCGAGTCCGATGGCCCTGATCACTCCGGCGCGGCGAAGCTCTTCCAGTGCTCTGTATGCCCCGTCAACAGCGACACGAAAGTGCCGTTCGTAGCTTTCAGGTCCGTGGGTCCAAACGTCGACATCGTGGATATGCAGTATGTCGATGGTGTTCAGCCCAAGGCGCTGGAAACTTTGTTCCAGAGACCGCAGCGTGGCGTCATAGCTGTAGTCAACCACCGGCTCGAAGTTGAGACCGCCGACGAACCAGCCCCGATCGATTTCGCCCGGCGGTCGCGGACGCAACCAGCGCCCGACCTTGGTTGACAGAACAAAGCTGTTACGTTCCTTGCTTCGCAGGACATGGCCGAAGCGATGCTCAGACAGGCCGTGACCGTATAACGGAGAGGTGTCGAAAAGCTTCAGCCCGATCTGACATGCAGCTTCGACCGTCGCGAGAGCCTCCTCCTCGACCAGACGGCTCGAGAAATCGCCAAGAGGAGCGCCTCCCAGCCCAAGCTGGCTGACCCTCAGACCCGTCGTTCCGATTTCCCGGGTGGCTAGAGGATCGATGATCATTCGTGATTTCCGATTTGGTGACGAAGGAACTTTCCCATGTCGTGAATAGCGCGCTCAGCTATGACGGCTCCCACGGCGCCAGCGGCTTCCACGAAGCCGTGTACGGTTCCGGGGTACACTCTCACCGAGAGTTCGTTCCCCGCAGCGCCCAGCCTGTCAGCGACGGCGATGTTCTCGTCATAGAGTATGTCGTATTGAGCGATGGTCATCATGACCGGCGGCAAGCCAGTAAGATCGGCATGCAACGGGCTCGCTAGCGGGTCCCCGCGCTCAGCGGCATTCGGCACATAATTATCCCAAAACCAGCGCATGCGCGCTGTGGATAGCGGTAGATCGCCACCCCCGAACGCACGGTGGGATGGTGAGTCGTATCGATCAACATAAGAACCGTAGATGAGGCCTAGCGCGCGAAGGTTGTTCTCGGCCGCATCTCGCAACATCAGCGCGAGGGCCAGCGCAAGATTGGCACCAGCGGAATCTCCACACAGAGCGAAACTCTTGGCCAAACCAAAATCGGCGGATCGTCGGGTAAGCTCTGCGATAAAATCTTGCAATCGGAGCAGTGGTAGCGGAAACGAGCTTTCGGGCGCCCGCGGATAGTCGACCAACATGACGGGCCTTCCGCTCTCCAGTGCAAGCCTTCGAGCCAAGTTGTCGTGCGTGTCGATGTCGAGCAGCGTCCATCCTCCCCCGTGGAGGTAGATCGTGGCCGGCTCAAGAGCGTCCGTGCTAACGGGATGGTGCAGGCGACAACGCAGGCCCTCAAGCTCCATCTCCCGCGTCGCGGCCATCGTTGGTCCCCCATCATTCCAGGGGAGCCGTAGCGCTCGCGCGCTTTCGCGCAGCGTCTCCAACGGCACTGCACTGGCGTCAATCTGCCCCAACCCTTCGGCCAGTCGGACGAAGCTTGCAATCTCTGGGTCAAGATCGATGGCGCGCGGCTCGCTCAATGGGAAGCCGCAAAGCGATCTGCGAGCGTGTTCCGTCCATCCGGTCTGATGAGATATTGACCGAGACGGCTAATCTCACGCCGGTAGTCGATTGTACAGATCGGAGACAAGTCTCCGGTCCATTGACCAGAACAAGGCGTTGGCACAGAATTTCCCCCGTTTTCCGCGCTAGCCCTCTACAGGGGCTTTTATCGTTAGGCGCGATACTGCATAATCTGGTCTGACAGGTCAAGGGTCTCGAAGCATGGGCAGGGCGACTGACGATGGCTGATACACCGGCAAGGTTTCCAGCCGCGCGCCGCAAACGTTATGAGGAAATTGCGGAACACCTTGAACTGCAGATCTTCTCGGGTCGGCTCCTGGAGGGAGAAAAGATTCCATCCGAGCGTGAATTGATGGAGCAGTTCGGGGTTGGTCGATCGACGGTGCGGGAAGCGCTCTTCTCACTTCAGCGCAAAGGACTTCTCTCGGCTCGTGCTGGTGCCGCGGCTCGCGTGACCAAGCCGACGCCGCAAACGATTGTCAGCGATCTCTCAGGCGCTGCCCGCCATTTTCTGAATCAGCCCAATGGTGCCCGGCATCTCCAGCATGCCCGTGCTCTGCTGGAAATTGGTCTTACGCGTGAGGTTGCCTTACGCGCCAGTGACGATGATCTTTCGACTCTGAGCGAGGCACTTGAGGCTAATCGCTCGGCTATCGAAGGTAGCCAGAAAGCCTTTGAGCACACCGACCTCATGTTTCACTACACGCTCGCGATGATCGCCCACAATCCAATTTTTACGTCGCTAAACCACGCCCTGAACGAATGGCTTGCTGAACAACGCTCCATGTCTGCGCGTGCAGGTGCAACCCGGATGGAGGTGTATCAACAGCATAAAGCCGTTTACGACGCCATCCTCGCCCGCGATCCCGTCGGCGCCCAGGCGGCAATGGAGGTGCATCTCGCGGCCGTGTACCGCAACTACTGGAAAGCCCTTCAGCCGCTGGAAACGGGGACGGAGTACTAGCCGAGGTCGCCGCCTGACGCTGGACAGGGCCGCCCGTCAGGCGGCGGCAACTCGCACGTGCGCTGAAAATCACACCTG
The DNA here is from genome assembly GCF_009766125.1 of Acidisoma sp. S159. Lineage (NCBI taxonomy): Bacteria > Pseudomonadati > Pseudomonadota > Alphaproteobacteria > Acetobacterales > Acidocellaceae > Acidisoma > Acidisoma sp. S159. The sequence goes on along the minus strand of NZ_LMUG01000007.1, from coordinate 65,126 downwards.
TCAGACCATCCTGGGCGAAACCGGCAGGCCGACTAGTGTTCGGCCGGTGGTGGTCGTCGTCTCGGTTGATGATAGCGAATAAACCGTCCATGTCTCAGCCCAGAAGGTTTATCATCTCCCTTGAAAAACGCGAAAAATCCTGTAAGACCATATATCAATCGCGCCTGATATGAGCGTGCTGTGGAAGGGTCTGAGCAAAAGACCCCTTTGGGAGGCCGGGATGAGAACGGGGTTAAAGTTTGTCGCAAGCGCGATACTTCTTTCCACGATATCGGGCGTCGCCTTCGCTGACGACATTGTTGCGAGCGCACAGCATGATCTCGTCATCTATGCCGGGCCGCAAAATGGCTGGCATGGGCCAACCAGCGCGCCCAAACCGATCGCCGGAAAGAAGATCGCGTTCATCTCAAACGATGAAAGCAATGATGCCAACCATGCCTGGGGTGTCGCGATCACCGAAGCCGGGAGGAAAATCGGCTGGGATGTGACTGTCATCGACGGCAAAGCGACTCCCGTAGGCTGGAACACGGCCTTTAATCAGGCAATTGCATTGAAGGTCGATGGCATCATCACCTCCGCCGACGCAAAAAGTCTGAAGGATGCGATCGCCGAAGCAGAGGCACGCAATATTCCAATTGTCGGCATTCATGCCGCGGCGCTTCCAGGGCCAGACAAGGAGCTTGGATTGTTCACGAACATTCAGGAGGACCCTCGCGACATTGGCAAAGCACAAGCCGATTGGATCATCGCGGACTCGAATGGCCATGCAAGGGTTGTCGTAACCAGTCACAATGAATTTGCTATCGCTGAAACTAAAAGCCGAGCGGTTGTGGAGCGCCTGAAAGCCTGCGCCGGGTGCAAACTTCTCGACTATGTTAACTCACCCATCGCTGAAGTCGCCCAGCGTCAACCCCAACTGGTTCTCTCTTGGGTACAGAGATACGGAACTCCGCTCTATGTGACGGCCGTCGCTGACTATACGCTTGACTTCCAGGTTCCCGCTTTGCGAGGCGCGATGATCGACCATTCGGCTGTTAAGCTCATCGGCGCGGATGGACAGCGCTCAGCCTATGAGCGCATCCGTAGTGGTCAGTATCAGGCGGTAACAGTGTCTGAACCAACAGAAATGCAAGCGTATCAGGCGATTGATGAGCTGAACCGTGCGCTTCACAACATGCCGCCGAGCGGATTTATTCAAGCGCCGTATCTTGTCACACCTCAGAATGTTAACGCTGAGGGGGGCGACAAAGACGCATTTGCGCCGAGCAACGACTACAAGAAGCACTACCTTGAGATTTGGGGCATCGAACCCTGAGTCTGTCGAGATAATCGCAACATGACGGTGCCAGCTACCCATCAAGACGGGGAAGGCGTGCTGCTACTGGTCGAGGGAGTCAGCAGACGATTCGGCGGCACGCAGGCCCTGCAAGGTGTTAGCTTCACGCTGCGCTCTGGCGAAGTTCATGCGCTTCTCGGCGAGAACGGCGCAGGCAAATCGACGCTCATCAAAATACTCGCCGGGATCTATACCGCGGACAGCGGGGAAATCACGGGCCCTTGCGGCTCCACGCCGCCACTGCAGCCTATTCCGGGTATCTCCTTCGTTCACCAGGATCTTGGTCTTGTGCCCACGATGTCCGTTGCGGAGAACATCGCTCTCGGCACGGGTTTCGTGCGGCGCGGCGGACTTATCGATTGGTCGATGGCAGATCGCAGGGCGAGAGACGCGCTCTCCGCGATGGGTTGCGATATTCGAACCGACGAGCTGGTCGGCCGGCTGGCGGCGGCCGACAAATCGATGGTTGCCATTGCTCGGGCTGTGGCAGTCAGGGCTCGCATCCTTGTGCTGGACGAACCGACGGCAACCTTACCTGAACGAGAGGTCGCGACGCTCCACGCTGTGCTGGCTCGTCTTAAGGCCGAAGGGCTCGGAATTCTCTACGTCACCCACAGGCTGGACGAGGTGTTTCGCTTCGCCGATCGCGCCAGCGTGTTACGTGACGGCCGACTCCAGGTCACCGCAGAACTGTCTAAGCTCACGCCGAAGAGCGTGATGAGGCACATCGTCGGCCGGGATCTCGACCAGCTCTTTGCGAAAAGATCACGCAGCGCGGGAAAGATCGTCCTGGAGGTGCGCGATCTTTGCTCCTCTCATGTCGGACCCGCTTCTTTCTCGGTCGCACAAGGTGAGGTCGTTGCCCTCGTCGGGTTACGTGGCTCTGGGAACGATGTGGTGGGACGGATGCTCTTCGGTGATATCACGCCAGTAAGCGGCAGTGTCTCGGTCGACGGGAAAACCGTGGCCCTCCGGTCTCCCGAAGACTCGATCGCCGCCGGCCTGGGCTTTGTTTCGAGTAAGCGTGTCGAGGAAAGCATCTGCATGGGTCTCTCCTTGCGCGAGAACCTATTCATCCATCCCGGCACCGCCAATCTTGCTAGTATAGGAACGCGTCACGAAAGGTCGATGTCCGACGGGGTCTTGAGAGACTTCGATGTCCGGCCGCCCGAAGCCGAGCGTCTTATCGCTACGCTTTCCGGCGGCAACCAGCAGAAAATCGTCTTGGCGCGCTGGCTCGCTGTAGGCCGCAAAGTTCTTGTTCTCGAGGAACCCACGATTGGCGTCGATGTCGGAGCCAGGTCGGAAATCTATCGAATGCTGGAGGACGCGCTGTCGGACGGATTAGCGGTAGTTCTCATATCCTCGGATTTCGATGAAGTGGTCGGGCTCAGCGACCGGGCTATCGCTTTTGACCGCGGCATGCAGATTGCCGTGATTGAGTCGGCGGAATTGACCGTTGGCCGCGTCTCCACGCTCTCCGCAGGGGCGGTGGAATGATCTTAGATCCTCTGGCCATGGCTTCTCGCAGCCAGAGAATGTCATCATCACTCGTCAAAGCTCTCTCAACCTGGGGGCTACTGATCCTGCTGGCTTTCTTGATCGGGATTTTCTCGCTTCTCGCTCCGCACACTTTTCCGACGCTTTTCACCTTCAGCTCGCTCGCCAACAATCGATCAATCTACGCGCTCGCGGCACTCGCCGTGATGGTTCCCATGGCCGCCAATCAGTTCGACTTGTCTGTCGCATCAATGATCGGCATTTCGCAAATCCTCGCCATCGGGCTGCAGACCCAGCAAATGCTTCCTTGGTGGCTCGTGTGCATGCTAATCCTCGCGTTGGGTGTCCTTGTCGGCCTTGTCAACGGCGTCTTGGTATCGCGCGTCGGTATAAGCTCCTTCATTGCGACGCTCGGAACAGGCTCCGCCTTGCTCGGAATTTTGCAGTGGTACTCGGAGGGGAGGCAGGTTATCGGCACGCTCGCACCGGCATACGTCGCGCTTGCCGGTCGGGTCGGATCCACCGTCATTCCATTGGCCTTCGTCTACGTCTTGGTCATGGGCGCCCTGCTGTGGATCTTGCTGGAGCGCCTGCCTTTCGGGCGCTTTCTTTATGTGCTCGGGGAGAATCCGAGGGCCGCGGAGCTCAATGGAATTGCCAGCACGAAGTACGTGACCAGAGCTTTCATGCTCTCCGGTTTGATCGCAGCATTTGCCGGCCTTGTATTGCAGGCACAACTACAAGTAGGCCAGAGCACTGTCGGTCAGGAATTCCTCTTGCCGGCGTTTACCGGGGCGCTTCTCGGCGCGACTTCGATCCGGCCTGGCCGGACCAATGTCATCGGAACGCTTCTGGCCGTCGCCGTTCTTGCGGTTACCGTTGCCGGATTAAACCAGCTTGGCGCGCCATTCTTTGTCGAACCCTTGTTCAATGGCTTGATGTTAGTACTAGCCGTCGGTCTCTCCGTAACAGCCGCGCGGCGACGCGAGCGGCAGGCTACTCGCCGCTGATCGGATGATCTGCACAAACTATCGCAGCAACGCCACTCAGTTCTATCGAATCTGACCGACGCGGAGCGAACATGGCAATTTACCCAAGCAATACGACGGACCGCCGCGTCGATTCTGCGGACCTGCAGAAGGCCGCCAGCAGCATCTTCTCTGCTTGCAACATGGTGGAGGCGGATGCGGACCTATTGGCCAGAACCCTCGTTCATGCGGACTTGCGAGGCGTTCATTCACACGGCACGCTCCGTGTGCCGGACTATGTGAAAAAACTCACGCGCGATGGGGTTGATCCGCGAGGCCGACCACGTGTTGTGCGCGATAAAGGTGCGGCGCTTGTTATCGATGCGTGCAACGCGATGGGTCAGCTCTCTGGAACCTTTGCGATGCAGGCAGCGATCGAGAAGGCACGCGAAATCGGCGTCGCCTTTGCAGCGGTACGCGGTTCCAATCACTGCGGCGCGCTGGATTGGTATACCCTCATGGCAGCCCGTGTGGGTATGGTAGGCATCGCGGGGACCAATGCGCTGCCGACTATGGCTCCTTGGGGCGGCATTGATAAAATCATTGGCATTAACCCGCTTTCCATTGCTTTTTCGGGGGAGAGTGTACCTCCCCTCGTGCTGGATTTTGCATTCGGTGCGACGGCGCATGGCAAGATCCGGGTTTATCAGCAAAAGGGCAGCCCAATCCCGGAAGGCTGGGCCTTCGACAAGCATGGGCGTTCCACCACTATTGCCGCGGCTGCCTTGGAAGGTTTGATCCAGCCCATTGGGCAGCATAAGGGCGTCGGACTGGCGATGGCGATCGGAATGCTGTCAACGCTTTTGTCAGGGGCTGCCTACGGCACACAATCCGGCAATATGATCGATGGCGCGAAGCCGGGCGTTGACGGGCACTTTTTTGCTGTGATCAACCCCGACTTTTTTGAGGGAATTTCAGCCGTCAAGACGAGGGTCGATGAAATCGTGCGGCAGGTGCATGAATCGAGGCCAGCGAGCGAGACGGCCCGCCTCCTCGTGCCCGGTGAACTCGAATTTGAATTTCAGGAACTATATAGGCAGGAGGGCATATTGCTTTCTAGGGAGACAATCGAAGGAATCCAATCCGCCGCCGCAAGTTTGGGATGCGACATCCCGCTGTCTCTAGCCAAAGCCGGCACGTGACATCGCAATATCGCTGGATATGTGCTCAGCGGGTCGCGGTCTCAGTTAATCGACCTCTTCGAACTTGCCGGCCGCGATAAGTTTGAGGATGAAATCCGGGACGGTCAGCCCGCCCTTTACCTTGGTATCGAGATCTAACTCGGCGGCTCGCACGACCTCGAGCCGTTTGATCGTGGCATCGATTTGCGTTCCCGGAATAATGACGACTCCATCTTCGTCTCCAAGAACGATGTCGCCGGTGGACACAGCTACGCCGCCCACGACAGCCGGTAGACCGACGGTTCCAGGGCCATTGCGAACAGGGGAGTTCGGCGTCACACCGGCGGCGAAGCATGGCAGGCCAGTCGCCAGAATGCCGGCGCGGTCGCGCACGAACCCGTCGGTAACGAAGGCCGCTACGCCCGAATTCTTCATCATCCCGAGCAAAAGGTCTCCGGTAACGGCAGAACGCTCGAAATTGTCGGTAGCGCACATGATGACGTCGCCTGGCATGGCGACGGATAACGCCCCGAAGGCGGCCAAATTGTCGTTTGGGCCAGTATAGCAGGGCAGGGCTGCGCCGCAGAAGGAGTGGACGGCGCCAAAGGACTTTATCCGTCCATCCAGTGCGCCGCGACCGTTCATGGCGTCGACGACGAAACCCGTCTGGAGTCCGGTGAAGGCCGCTATCTGCTCGGCACTTGGCCGCTTGAAGTGGCGTTGAATTCTCAGGAGGGGCGGCTCGCCGATCATGCTCAAGTTCCTGGTCGATGAGTTTATGAGTAAAGCACTTGATCGCGCCGCCGCCTATACATGACGGATCTCCTGCGCTAGGGCCTTCATGTGCTGGCGCCGGTAGTGAGACCTACATAGTGTCGCATTGCCGTCGAAGCACGCGAAGGAAGGGATTGATATGACCCTCGATCGAGCCATTAACATCTCGGATCTTCGGCATTTGGCGATGAAGCGGTTGCCTCGTATGGCCTTCGACTTCATTGAGGGCGGCTGCGACGACGAGGACGGCTTGGCGGAAAACGAGTCTGCATTCGCGGCCTATCGGCTCATGCCGCGCTACCTCGTGGATGTTTCCCAAGTGGATATGACGGCGCAATTGGCGGGGCAAGCTTTCTCCATGCCCCTGGGCCTCGCGCCGACCGGCGCCGCGGGCATGTTTCGCCATGACGCGGATCGGCTGCTTGCGCGCGCCTCGGCAGCGGCAAATGTGCCCTTTGTCCTGTCCATCAATAGCCATGCGTCGATCGAGCAAGCGGTAGAAGCGGCACCGGAGCACACCTGGTTTCAGCTCTACGGCGTCAAGAGTTTGGAAATGACGGAAGACATGGTACGCCGGGCAGCCGATCTCGGGGTCAAGACGCTCGTCCTCTCGGTTGATGTCCCGGTACAATCCAATCGGGAACGCAATCGGCGCAATCGCTTCTCGCAGCCGTTGCGAGTGACGCCGTCGATGATCCTCCAGGCCATCGCTCATCCTAGTTGGACATTGGAATATCTCCGAAACGGCGGCCTGCCATACATGGGCAATTTCAGACCTTATGCGCCAAGCGGCGCGTCTGCCGAGGCGGTCGGTGACCTGGTGTTCAGCGTCTTCCCTGCGCCTGATCTGACATGGACCTTCCTGGAGAAGATCCGCCGGTTGTGGCCGCGAAAGCTTTTCATCAAGGGGATCATGCACCCGGACGACGCGTTTCGATCGGCCGAGATGGGCGTCGACGGCATCATGGTTTCTAATCATGGCGGTCGCCAGTTGGACCGTGCCCCATCGCCGCTTCAAGTGTTGCCCGCCATCCGTGAGGCGGTGGACGACAGAATCGAGATCACATTAGACGGCGGCATACGTCGAGGATCGGACGTAGTGATCGCGCTGTGTTTGGGCGCCCGAATGGTCTTCGTCGGTCGACCCGCGCTTTACGGGGTTGCAGCAGGTGGCGACAAAGGAGTGAGAAAGACACTAGAAATATTTTCGCAAGAACTAGCGATTGTTCTTGGACAGATTGGCTGCCCCCGGATAGCCGACCTGGGACCGCATTTCCTTCGGCCCAGTCTGGCGGCGAGCAGGTCCGGTTCCAACGCCAGTCGGGGCGGAGATAGGTTGGTTCGAAGTTGAACGTGGCCATGCGCAGGCAAGCACTCCGATGGCGCCGTTCAAAGCAGCGTGCGATTCCTTCGTCAGCCAAACACTCAGCAATGATCATTCCCGCGGCTTACGCCGGGAGCACTCTCCGAAAACCCGAGACCCTCACCGACCTGGCGCATTGATGCTCTTGCAGAAAAAGTAGCGTGTGCTGAAACCCAACTATACAACTTGCTCATTAAATCATCATAAAATGCCTGAATTTTAAGCTGCCCTAGATTGCTAATCCATGATTGATTATGATTTGTCTATTAGTTAGGCTTCGCATCGACCTGGGTCGGGAACTGATGTGAGCAACACGCTGCTGATGGCGACCGTGGAGGCCGAGCCCTACGCTTTCTCGCTCACAAGCGACAAAGCCGCGCTTCTCATTATTGATATGCAACGAGACTTCCTGGAGGAAGGCGGCTTCGGCGACGCCCTGGGGAATGACGTCTCCTTGCTGCGCAAAACCGTGCCGTCATTGGTCGCCGTGCTTGCAATGGCGCGCGCGGCGGGAATGGTCGTCGTTCATACGCGAGAGGGACACCGCCCAGACCTCTCTGATCTCGCGCCCAGCAAGCATGAGCGCGGGAATTTTCTCACTAAGATCGGCGATGCCGGGCCAATGGGGCGCATTCTGGTGCGCGGCGAGCCGGGGCACGACATCATCCCCGAGGTCTACCCCGTCGCGGGCGAGCCGGTGATAGACAAATCGGGCAAGGGCGCGTTCTTCGCCACGGACCTTGAAGCGATCCTGCGCGGCAGAGGAATAACCCAGCTCATCGTATGCGGCGTGACGACCGAAGTTTGCGTCAACACGACGGTACGGGAGGCCAATGATCGCGGATTCGAATGCCTTGTGCTGTCGGACTGCACAGGGTCCTATTTCCCGGAATTCCACGAAGCCGGCTTGGCGATGATCAAGGCCCAAGGCGGTATCTTCGGCTGGGTAGCGCCCTCGACGGCGCTGCTCTCCGCACTTTCCACCGTTTAGGAGAAGGCGATGTCGAGCACGGTCATGACGCGACCGGCGTGGTGGGTTCCCGGCGATTGGAATGGCTTCTTTGGTCTCTTTACCAATGTAGTGCTGAACGTCATCGTACTGACGGGGCTCTGCCTTGGTGTCGTCCAGATGCCGGCTGGCATTGTATTCGGCCGTATCCTGCCCGCGCTCGGCATCGCGCTGCCGCTCGGCAATCTCTTCTACGCCTACCTCGCCTATAAGCTGGCGGCGCGCAGCGGACGGTCGGACGTAACCGCTATGCCATACGGGCCGAGCGTGCCCCATATGTTCCTCGTCGTCTTCGTCATCATGCTGCCGACTTACATCAAGACGCATGACGCGGTGCTCGCCTGGGAGGCTGGTCTCGCCTGGGCCTTCGTCATCGGCGTCATCGTGCTGCTCGGCGCCTTTGTTGGCCCTACCGTGCGCAAATACACTCCGCGCGCGGCCATGCTCGGCGCCCTCGCCGGCATTTCCATTGCCTTTATCTCGATGCGTCCGGCGTTCCAGGACTTCCAGGTTCCGTGGCTCGGCTTCCTGTCCTTCGGCATCATCCTGGCGAGCTGGTGCGCGCGCGTCCGCATGCCCTACAACATTCCTGGTGGCCTCCTCGCTGTGGTTGTCGGCACGATCCTCGCCTGGATCGTGACCTTCACCGGCATCAGCCCGGTCATGGAGCCCGCCCAGGTTGCTTCCGCCTTCGCCCAGTTCGGCCTGCACCTGCCGGTGCCGAGCGCGCATTTCCTGCACGGCCTGTCGAATATCGGCCCGCTGCTTGTCACCGCCGTCCCTCTCGGGATCTATAACTTTACCGAGGGCATGAACAACGTCGAGAGCGCCTCGGCAGCGGGGGATGACTACAATCTGCGCCAGGTATTACTCGCCGACGGTATCGGGGCCGTCGCCGGTGCCATTCTTGGCAGCCCGTTTCCGCCAGCCGTCTATATCGGCCATCCGGGCTGGAAGGCTGTCGGCGGACGCATCGGCTATTCGCTTGCTACAGGCGTGGTCATTGCCGTCGTCTGCTTCCTGGGCCTCACAGCCCTTCTGCTCGCTATCGTGCCACTCGTCGCGATCTTGCCGATCCTGCTCTATATCGGCCTCGTCATCGGCGCCCAGGCGTTCGAGGCGACGCCCAGTCGATATGCTCCGGCGGTTATCCTCGCGATGCTGCCCAATATCGCCAACTGGGCGCAGAGCCAGATTGATGGCGCGTTGTCGGCGGCGGGCACCTCGGCCGAGAAGGTCGGCATGGCGAAGCTCGGCATGAACGGCGTGGTTTATCACGGCATGCAGCTCTTTGGTGGCGGCGCGACGCTTGCAGGTCTTGTCCTTGGTGCGATCGCCGCTTTTGTGATCGATCGCAAATTTGATCGTGCCGCCATCTACGCCTTTATTGGTGCGGTACTCGCCTTCTTTGGTTTCATCAACGGCACCGCGCTCGGCTTCGCGAATTCCCCTGGCGTCGCCCTGGGCTATGCGATCCTGGGTGTTCTTTTCGTCGTCCTCATGCGTGCTCCGGTAAATGCCGAGCACCCGACGCTCGAGGAAGTCATGCATGCCGAGCCGGCTGAGTAAACGCGGCTAGGCTTCATCCCGCGCGCTACGTGACGAGGGGGGAGGCCGCGAGTGCTTCGCGGCTCAAGCCCGCACCCTCACCAAGACCGCGATGCAATCTGTCCGCCACCCCAGCGAGCGCTGTATCCGCGAAGGCCGGCGCGATCAGCGTCACTCCGAAGGGCAAACCATTCGAGGCACGGAAACCGCCCGGCACCGCGATCGCGCAAAGATCGAGAAGGTTGACGAAGTTCGTGTAGGTGCCAAGCAGGCTGTTAAGCCGAACAGGCTCCGCGGCCAAGGCCTCGATTGACACGATAGTGGGCGAAGTCGGCAGCAACATCACATCGAAACGCTGCCATTCCGGCGCCGTCACACGGATGAGAGCCTGCAACCTGTACTGAGCCGAAAAGACATCGGCGGCGGAGAAAGCATTAGCGGCGCCGATAATGTCGCGCACCGTCGGATCCATGTCCTCTGCGTGTGCCCCGAAGAATTCGCGGATCGGCGCAAGTCGCTCGGCAACATAAGGGCCGCCATAGAGCAAAGAAGCGGCTTCCCGAAACGGTCCATAGTCGAAGGGTATTGCCTCTCCACCGAGCGCTGTCAGGCGTGCTATCGCGGAGTCGTAAAGCGCCTCCGCCTCGGCATCGCCGCCAAACTCTCGGTCGGCTGGGAGCAAAATGCCAAACCGGAGGCCGCGCGATGGTAAGGGATGAGCCGCACCGCGGCGCGAATAGGCGTCAGTGACGTCGAACCCTGCCGCAACTTTGCTGACATCGCAGGCATCCCCGGCACTCGCGGCAAACACGCTCACGCAATCCAGCGAGCGGCAGGCAGGCACAACGCCGGTGGTACTCAGCAAGCCACGCGTGGGTTTAATCCCCACAAGATTGTTGAAGCCAGCCGGCACGCGACCTGAACCGGCGGTATCCGTGCCGAGTGCGAACGACACAAGCCCAGCGGCGACAGCGACGGCGCTGCCCGAACTCGATCCGCCGGAAACATAGCGATCGTCGAAAACGCAGCGCGGTGCGCCATAGGGTGAGCGCGCGCCGACCAGCCCGGTCGCGAACTGATCCAGATTGGTCTTGCCTATCAGAATCGCGCCCGCATCCAGCAATCTTTGCACCACGGTCGCGCTCTGGCGCGGACGATAGGCGAAGGCGGGGCATGCGGCGGTCGTATCCAACCCCTCAGCGTCGATATTGTCCTTCACCGCGAAGGGGATGCCGTATAAAGGCAGCCGCGGCGCCGTTGGATCGGCGGTCAAAGCGGCGGCGCGCGACCGCACATCTACGTCCGCCACGCGGCTGATCCAGACAGCGGGGTCCGCATAGGCCGCAACGCGCCCCAACACCTCCTCAACAAGCTGCGCGGGTGTCAGCTCTCCTTTGTCATAGGCAGTCCGCAAAGCGGCAATCTGCAGCATTTGAGGGAGGATCAAAGGAATCTCAGTGTGTTTTCAATGCTTGGCCGCGTCACGTCCCGCTCCATTCTCATGGATGCACAGCATGACGAGCGAAATCTCCGCCGGCAAGGGTCACCATGCCAGGGCCGCCGGTATATAAGCGCGGACAGCCTCGTCCTCGGCCCATTTACCGCAGCGGAGTGATTGCCTCGATGACAGACGGATTCGACAGAACCTCCAACGCGGCCGGGCCAGAGCCGCAACCCGCTTATCCGACCATCGATATTGCGGTCTTCGGCGCGCATCTAAGCGGGCAGCCCCTTAACCCCTCGCTCCTGGCCCTTGGTGCGACGCGACAAAGGGCATGCCTGACCGCACCCACTTACCGCATGCTTGCCTTGTCGGGTCCCCTCCCGCGCCCGGCCCTATGCCGCGTTTCGCGGGGAGGGGTCGGATTGCCGGGCGAAGTTTGGGCACTTCCTACCTCAGCGCTGGCGGCTTTGCTTGTGAGCATTGCGCCACCGCTCGGCCTCGGCACTGTGCAGTTGGACGACGGTCCTTGTCATGGCTTCATCGCCGAACATACAGAGCTAACGGACGCAATCGACATCACAAGCTTCGGTGGCTGGGCTGCCTGGCTAGAGACGCGAAAGCGATCCTGAAACTCGGTGGCATCGTCGCGCTACAACAACGGGAGACGCTAGCGCCGCGCCGGTCTTGCGGACGGGCGGGAAGCCGGTGAGGCCTGCGGAGAGCTGGAGGCGTTATTCGGGACTCTCCGCCGCGGCGGAGTCCTGCTTCGCGGTCAGCGGTTGCGCACGGCCGAGAGGAAGGCGGCGTAGCTCCAGGTCAGGTTGCTGACGCTCTTCTCAAAGCCATTGGCGCCATCAAATTGTTCGCTAAGTTCGAGGTGGTCGCTATGGAAGAGCACTGCCCGCAGCATTTTGTCGCCGGCATCGCGCAGGACCTGCGCGGTCTCCTCCACGCTCGTGCCTTTCGGCGCCGCGAGCGCGGTGAAGAACGCAGCTGACTTGTCGTCGAAGGGAATGGTGTTACTGGAGACGATGCTATTGGCGACCCTGTAGTATAACTCTGCGAGATTGCAGGTGCAGAGCGCCCAGGGGTGATCGCCGCGCTGCTGATTGGCCATGTCGCCATCATAGACGTCGCCGGGATAGCGGCCGAGCATCGGGCCGAGGCCGCGCCCTGCGTCATCCCCGTTGATCGGGTAATAGGCGGCGGAGTTCGGGTCCGCCCATTGACTGCGCAACAACGCCGCTGTCGCCAGCAGCTGCGTGTCGATGCAAGGAATAGCCCCGTAAAGGCAGGCGCAAACGATGTCGATATTGGTATCATAGCCAACACTCTCCGGCAAAAGCGGACTAAGGGCACTGCCGGGCGCGGGAGGCGCCAGCATGCTGATGTAGTAGGAGCCGTTCCAATGCCTGCCCAGAGCATCCTGCAACCAGGTGATGGCGGCTGCGAGTCCCGCTGGTTTCGCGATGCCGAGTGTATTCGCGCTGATTGCTTGAAAGCAACGGAGTTGGACGGAACGCGCGAAAAATGAAAGCCCCTGATGCTCTTCCCAGAGATTGAAGGTCGGGTTTTGATATTGCGCGAGAAGATAGTCGAGATTGGTTTGGATGACGGCACGCGCGGTCGCCTGAGTCGGCGCATCCACCTTGGTATAGGCCTGGAGGATGGCAAGCGTCTGTAGCGCCGGGCCATCACTTTGCTCGGTCCAGGGGCGCGGGTCACCGCCGACGGTGAAGCAGGCATGGCCAAGGGTCGGCTGCGCCTTGCTCTGGCAGAGCGCGGCAAAATTCACGTAGTCGGTCAGTGTCTGTACGCCGCCAATTGCCTGATCCGAGAGATCTGCCGCGGCGATCTCGAACATCGTGATGGCAGCGTCACGCATCCAGTTGAAGACATAATCCTGGTCGGTGTTCGGCGTATGGCCGCGGTAAGAGGGAGCGGCGATGACACAGCCGGGCTGGGATGCCTGCCCGGTATAGGGGTCGTTCACGACATAGCCGTCCGTCGTAATATTTCGTAGCATGAGCATATACATGTGCTGCGCAACGACCGGAAATCCCGGATCCGCAATCCGGATCGAGGGCTTCTCGCTGGGAGTTCCGGGCTGCGCGGTAGCGCGAATACATGTCGTTGACGTCATGGCGGCGACCCTGGTTTTAAGGCCGGACACGCAGCCGTGCCTCAGGTCAGTTTGTAGGATTTCGCACCGGTGCCAGCAAGCGCCCCTGCATCTACGATGAGATACTCCTCCCGAATAGGCTTACCCTCGTAGAAGCTTTGAAGGATCTCAAGCGTTCCTGCGGCGTAGCGAGCTTGCGCCGACAGGGAAGTGCCGGAAATATGCGGGGTCATGCCGTTAAAGGGCATCGTCCGCCACGGATGATCGGCCGGGGCAGGTTGAGGATACCAGACATCGCCTGCATATCCGGCCAGCTGTCCCGACTCAAGGGCGCGCACCACAGCGTCGCGGTCAACGAGTTTGCCGCGTGCAGTGTTGACGAGATAGGTGCCACGCTTCATATGCGCGAACATCTTGTCATCAAAGAAATGCTCGGTCGACGGATAGAGCGGCATCTGCAGATTGACGATATCCACTGCCTTCACCAGGGACACGGCATCCGGATGGTAGGTAAGACCAAGCTCGCTCTCGACCTTTTCGCTGAGCCGATGCGGGTCGGTGTAGTGGAGATGCAGGCCGAAAGGGTGCAGCCGACGTAGCACCGCGATGCCGATACGCCCTGCGGCCACCGTGCCGAAATGCATGCCCTCGACATCGTAGCTACGAGAGACGCAATCGGCGATGTTCCAACCGCCTTTGACGGCATATTCGTGTGATGGGAGGTAATTGCGCACAAGCGAGAGCACCATCATCACAACATGCTCGGCGACACTGATGCTGTTGGAGCCTGTGACTTCGGCGACAGTCACCTTCGCCCGCGCGGCAGCATCCAGGTCAACGTGATCGGAGCCGATGCCAGCGGTAAGGGCAAGCCTCAGCTTCTTGGCCTTGGCAATCCGCTCGCGCGTCAGATAGGCGGGCCAGAAGGGCTGCGAAATGACTACCTCGGCGTCCGGTAGATGTTTCTCGAACTCCGAATCCGGGCCATCCTTGTCGCTGGTGACGACAAGCTCGTGACCTAAGCCTTCGAGATAGGTCATCAGGCCTAGTTCGCCGGAGACGGAGCCCACAAGCTCTCCTGGCGTGAAGCCGAGGTTGTTTGGTGCCGGGGCGGTCTGTCCATTGGCGTAGCCGCTGATCGTCGGGATTCCGTCCCGGGCGTAGTGGGGCGGGTAGCCCGCCTCGGGATCCGGATAAAGAACGCACAGAACTTTGGCCATGTCTAAGCCCCCTGCTTCACCTCATCGCCGTTACGATGGCGGTGTTCCCATTTGGATATAACGATGCCATGGCTTTCTGCGCAAACCGGATGCTGGGTAGTGTCACCGAAAGCCTTGCCGCTTGCCAGCCATCCGTGGCGCAGGCTCGTGCCGGGATTGTGCGAGCTATAGCTGGGTTTCGGCGTCCGGGTCAGACCATTCAGAGAGAGGACCCGGACGCCTTCGGCGTATGGAGGGTGAGCGGCCAATTGCTGGTCGCCTCGCGGTTCCCAGCACCCCATGAGCTGGACTACGGGCACCCCGCCCCAGCGAGGGTCGAATTCGCTGGCCTTATCGAAGCAGCTTCGACTATCCACATTTCCCCCAGAAGTTGAAATCAACCTTTCGTGCAACCTCCAGTTGACAGCCGGCCGCATCAGCGCGTGGCGCCAGACACGCCGATACGATCACCGCGGGAACTGATCGCACGGTTTCCGGTCAAAGATCGTTCAAGTGTGATTGCGGGTGCTGAAAAGAGAAGCAGCAGTCCTTTCCGCAAGGAGATGTTCTTTATGGTTGGTGAGCAGAGCGCAGTGGTTCCCCTACATGGA
This sequence comes from Acidisoma sp. S159, assembly GCF_009766125.1. Lineage (NCBI taxonomy): Bacteria > Pseudomonadati > Pseudomonadota > Alphaproteobacteria > Acetobacterales > Acidocellaceae > Acidisoma > Acidisoma sp. S159. Next base: position 50,071 of record NZ_LMUG01000007.1, on the reverse strand, counting down.
TCTTGTCTATGCGGCGGCGGCAATCTCGGCCTCGGCCAGTAGCCACGCCCGAAAGGTGGCCATTGCTGTGGTTTCGCCGCGCGACTTCAGGCGGGTCAGCCAGTAGTCGCCCAATTCGACCTCCGCGGCGAAGGGCCGCACCAGGCGCCCTTGGCGCAAGTCGCGCTCGAACATTCGCGCGGGAAGCAGGGCGACACCCGTGCCCTGAACCGCGGCTTCCGCCATTGTCAGCGAGGAGTCGAAGACATATCCGCGAATAGCCGGCGCGGGCAGGTCCACCATGGCGAACCAACGCTCCCACTCGTCGACGCGGTAGGAGCGCAGGAGCGTTTTCCGCGCCAGGTCCTTGGGATACCGGAGAGTCCGCGCCAAAGCCGGGGCGCAAAGCGGCGAGAGAGGGGCGGCGAAAAGCTGCGTCGCCTCCGTTCCGTGCCAGGCGCCGTCGCCGAAGCGGATGGCGCAGTCCAATCCTTCACCGGCGAGATCGACGCGGTTGTTGTTGGTCATCAGCCGCAGGTCCACGAAAGGATGGGCGGTTTGAAAGCTTGGCAGGCGGGGGAGGAGCCAACCGGTGACGAAGGTGCCGACGGCGCCCAATGTCAGGATCTCGCGCAGTCGCCCACCCTCGAAACGCTCCAGCGTGCCGGCGATGCGGCGGAAGGCATCGGTCAGCACCGGTAGCAGCGCCTCGCCCTCCTCAGTGAGCGCGAGGCCGCGCGGCAGGCGGCGGAACAAGGGGACACCCAAGATTTCCTCAAGGGTCTTGACCTGCTGGCTGACGGCCGCCTGGGTGACACGCAATTCGAGCCCGGCCCGTGTGAAGCTCAATTGCCGAGCCGAAGTCTCGAAAGCGCGTAAGGCGTTGAGAGGGAGTTGCGACAGAGCCATGCCCACTACCATTAGTTTTTCTTAGGTCTCTTGCAAGAAATGATGGTTTGCCGGTTGCGCTGCCCATCGCGCAGTTTCCGCCCGCTGACAGATGACGAGCAGGCTCGCCGGCATCCCACGGAACTGGAGGAGATCGAACACATGAAACTGAAGGCCACAAGCCTTGTTGTGGCAACCTTCGCCACATGCGCGTGCGCGGCCACCAGCCACGCGGCAGGTGATTCGCAGAGCAAATTAAAAAGTATGGTGGATTCGGAGATTCGGCCAGTGATGGCGAAAGACGGGATCCCGGGCATGGCGGTCGCTCTCACCATCGCAGGCAAGCCGTATGTGTTCGACTATGGCGTGGCTTCTATGGAAAGCCACCAGCCTGTCACGCGCGATACAATGTTCGAACTCGGATCGGTCACCAAGACATTTACCGCGACGCTGACGGCCTATGCGCAGGTACAGGGCAACCTGTCTCTCACAGACAAAGTGAGCAAACACCTGCCGTCTTTGCATGGAAGCAAGTTCGGTGAAGTGAGCCTTCTCAATCTGGGCACGCATACTCCTGGTGGACTCCCATTGCAGGTGCCGGATGCAATCGCGAACGATGCGCAACTCATGCAGTATTTCAGGGAGTGGCGGCCCGCTTACCCGCCGGGAACATATCGAACCTATTCCAATCCCGGCATCGGAACGCTCGGCCTGATAACGGCGAAGAGCATGGGCCAGGACTTTATCCCGCTGACACAAAATTGGCTGTTTCCGGCACTCGGCCTGACGAGCAGCTACATTGATGTTCCGGCTGCCCGCATGCCTGACTACGCGCATGGCTATACAAAGGACAATGCCCCGATACGAATGGCGACGGGCGAGCTGTCCTCTGAGGCATACGGCATAAAGACCACGGCTTCCGACTTGATCCGTTTCGTGGAAGCCAATATGGATCTGGTCAAATTGGATCCGCAGGTTCAGCGGGCGATTGAAGAAACGCACACCGGCTATTTTAAGGCCGGCGCAATGACTCAGGATCTGATATGGGAACAATATCCATATCCGGTTGCATTGCAGACACTGTTGGACGGCAATTCATCGGCGATGAGCTTAAATGCGACGCCTGTCTCCGAAATCAAGCCGCCACAGAAGCCGGAGGAGGACGCCTGGATCAATAAAACCGGCTCAACAAATGGCTTTGGCACTTATGTGGCATTCGTGCCGCGGAAACATCTGGGGATCGTTATTTTGGCAAACAAGAATTATCCCAACGGCGAGAGGGTAAGCATCGCCTACAAGATCCTCACGTCGCTCGCCAATGACAAGCAATGAAGATAGGCAACCGGCGCCGGGGGTGGATCCAGCGCGACACGAAGCGACCCCGTCGGATCTTTTCTCGGGGATTGCCGTTAGGAACGGGCACATGGTTTCTGTGCCGCCGTGCCGGTGAGCCATCGCCGGCGCAACAGCAGTGAATCCACTCGTGAGACTTGCCGCACTTATCTTCGCGGGCTTCGCGCTCCTACTCGCTCCCGCATTGGCCGCTACCGCCAATGTAGGCTTCGAGGAGGTCAAGATCGCAAACGGCACGGAGCCGCCCCTGACGGCCGGGATCTGGTACCCCACCGACGCGCCGGCGGCGGCACACGCCTTGGGACCCTTTACCCAGACGGTGGCTCCAGGCGCGTCGATTGTCGGACAAGGCTTGCCGCTGGTGGAACTCTCGCACGGGGGCGGCGGTTCATACAAAGACCGCTATGACACTGCCCTCGCTTTGGCCCATGCGGGGTTTGTCGCCGCGGCCGTCAGCCACGCTGGCGACACCTACAAGGATCAGAGCCAGGTCTTGCGATTCTGGCGCCGTTCTGCCCAGCTTCGTCGGCTGGTCACCTACATGCTGCACGAATGGCCTCAACACGGCCGGCTGGACGGTAGCCGGGTCGGCGCGCTCGGCTTCTCCAATGGCGGCTTTGCCGTTCTGGTGGCTGCAGGCGGAGTTCCGGATCTGTCCAGAGCCGGGCCCTACTGCCAGTCACATCCTCAACACGATCTCTGTCGGGCCTTGACGCAGGGTGGCGTCAATCCCTGGCATCTCGGAAGCGATGCCCCTGCTGACGCCTGGACCCCCGACCCGCGCGTCAGGGCCGCCGTCATCGCAGCCCCGGCCTTCGGCTTCGCCTTTGGCCGCGCGGGGCTGAAGAATGTGCGCATCCCGATTCAGCTCTGGCGCGCGGCCGACGACACCCACCAGCCAAATCCCTGGTACGATGAGGCGGTGCGCCTGGCTCTGCCGCAGGCGCCGGAATACCACGTCGTCCCCGGCGCGGGACATTTCGACTTCTTGCCGCCCTGCGGCCCGCGCCTCGCGTCAAGGGCGCCGCTGATCTGTGCCGACCGGCTGGGCTTCGACCGCGCGGCGTTCCATACCGAGTTCAATCGCGACATCGTTACATTCTTCCGCCGCTCTCTCGGCTAATCACCGCTGCCATGGTGACACCGACGCCTTCGGGCAGGTGAGCGCCAAACTTGCGCATGTCCTCTGCGGCGTCATATTGGGATTGATGGCAACGTGGTGGCAAGACCGCTCCTTATGAGTTCACCGGAAGCTCAGCCTCCGGGAATGGAAAACACCGAGGCTGCTTTACAGGCGCTCCGGCAGCAGAACGCCGAGCTGATGGAGGCGATTGCTGCCCGCGATACCTTCATCGCGGTGGCGGCGCACGAGCTGCGCAACCCGATGACGCCGATCGTCGGCCAAATCGACCTTCTCCTGGCCGCACTGCAAGCTGGAAAATACTCATCCGCTCAAGTCGAACACCGTGTCCGGCGCATCCGAACAGCGATGGACCATTTCATCAAACGGGCCGGGACGCTGCTGGATGTGTCCAGGATCACCAGCGGCAGATTCCAGCTTTCGTTCACGCCCTGCGATCTGTCTGACTTGGTTCGTGAGACGGTCGAGACTTTTTCCGAGCCGGCGCGCTATTCCGGTTGCTCCATCGCAGTAGATGTACCCGAAACCCTTCCCGGGGCTTGGGACCGGCTAGCCCTTGAGCAGATCCTCGACAATCTAATTTCCAACGCGATCAAGTATGCCCCGTCCCGGCCAGTAATCGTAAGTGCCGAGAATCTTGGGTCACTGGTCAGGCTGACGGTGCGGGACTACGGTCCTGGCATATCCTCAGGTGACCGGGCTCGTATCTTTGAACGTTTCGAGCGAGCGGTCGGGCCGAAAGAGCGGCGCAGTGGCTTCGGAGTCGGCCTGTGGGTGGTGGGACAGCTTGTCGCGGCAATGGAGGGAACGATCGTGGTGGATGACGCCCAAGGCGAAGGCTCGCTCTTCACCGTGACCCTGCCCCGTTACTCGGATACGAGTCTAGCATGAAAGAAGGCGGTGATAGCGGCCTTGAACGTCTATCGAGCGGCGTAACCGGTCTCGACATCATTTTGGGCGGTGGCTTCCTCGCGGGGGGCCTCTATATCATTCAAGGGCAGCCGGGCACCGGCAAGACGACCTTCGGCAATCAGATCTGCTTCAATCACGTCGCTGGCGGCGGCCAAGCGCTGTATGTTACTCTCCTAGCTGAATATCACGCGCGCATGATGCAGCACTTGAGCATTATGTCATTTTTCGACATCTCCAAAATACCGGATCAGCTCACTTACTTTAACTGTCTACAGGTGCTGCATGACGAGGGCCTCAAGGGCCTTCTGGCACTCTTGCGCCGAGAAATCACGACGCGCGGCGCTTCCATCCTGGTACTCGATGGTATCGTGTCGGCGCGACGGGCGGCGGAGGACGAAGAAGCATTTAACCAGTTCGTTCATGAACTCCAGGCTATTGCGATCGCGACCGACTGCACGATGTTTCTGCTCACGAGCAGTCGGGGCACCCAGGTTACGCCCGAGCACACGATGGTCGACGGGATCATAGAGTTCACGGACCAGCTCGTCGGTTGGTCGGCCGAAAGTTCCCTGCAGGTTATAAAGTTTCGCGGAAGTGCTTCACTGCGCGGTCGCCACGCCTTCAAGATCACCGGCAAAGGGATCGTGGTCCATCCAAGAATCGAGGCTTTGCTCGCGCGGCCTTCGCGGCCTGATGTAGGCGGCACCGGGCGAGTATCGAGTGGCCTCGATCAACTCGACGTCATGTTGGGCGGCGGCCTCCCGACTTCCTCGACGACCATGATAATGGGGCCGTCGGGCACCGGTAAAACGACACTGGGACTTCAGTTTCTGGCAAGGTGTAGCGAAGCTGAGCCGGGCCTTCTCTTTGGCTTCTACGAAACTCCCGCGCGCCTCGATGCCAAGATCGCAGGGGTCTGCCGGCCGCTACGGGGCTTGATCGATCAGGGCGCAGTGGAGGTGATATGGCAGCCGCCCACCGAAGATTTGCTCGATGCTTACGGCGAGCGCCTTCTTCAGGCGGTGCAGCGCCGCAAGGTCAAGAAGCTTTTCATTGATGGGCTAGGTGCCTTCAGGCAGGCCTCAGGGATCGAACCCAATCGCATCGGCAATTTTCTGACCGCGCTGATGAACGAGATGCGCGTGCTTGGCGTGACGACTGTCTATACGCTTGAGGTTCCCGATATCATGGGACCTTCGATCAGGACGCCGATCGGTGACTTGTCGAGTTTGGCCGAGAACTTGGTTTTGCTCCGCTTTGCGGAACTAGGTGCACGCCTCCGCCGTTTGATCTCCGTTCTCAAAGTCAGGGACAGTCAGTTTGACGGGTCGCTTCATGAATACGTCACCAGCGATCAGGGGCTAGTCATTGAGGCAACCGCCGACAGCGCCGAGAGGATTATGGTCGGGCTTGCCAATCTAAGGGAGGACGAACAAGACGGCATCACTCAACCGCGGGAAGGGCGCGATCTTTTGTGACGGGGATTGTTCTCGTGGTGGATGACGAATTCGGCATCGCCGAACTCATCGATGCTGTACTCACGGATGAAGGCCATCGCGTGCTGACCGCCATCAACGGACGGCAGGGGCTTGCGATGATGGCGAAGGAGCGGCCGGATCTGGTGTTTCTCGACTATATGATGCCCGTGATGGATGGAGCCGAAGTGCTGAGCGCCATGGCCGGCGACCCATCCGTCGCGAAGGTTCCTGTGGTGCTGATGAGTTCCATGCCCGAAGCAACCGTGGCTGAACGCTGCTCGGGTTATACAGCCTTTATGCGAAAGCCGTTCAAAATCGCTCAGGTGGTGACGCTCACTGTGAAGCTGCTGAACCGCGATGGGCCAGACGGGCAGGGCGCTCTCTGACCAAGCGTGACGCCATACGCAGACCATCGTCGCGGCTCCTGACAATTAGAGTGCGGAGAGAGTCTGGCCTGTGGAGATTTACAAAAACGTAGATCGGTACAGTAAAGTCAGGATTGTGGTTTCAAGCGCGACGATCGGCCGGGAGGTATCGATGGCGGCGAGCTTAAGAGGCGGCTGCTTATGTGGAGCGGTGCGCTACGAGATTGCAACGGGCGACGATACGACGCTGAACGCTTCCGTCATTGACGGCAGCTATTGCCATTGTTCGATGTGCCGCAAAGCGACCGGTGGCGGTTACGCGATGCTGTTCGAGGTGCCTCGGAGTACCATGACCTGGACGAGAGGCGCGCCGACCATTTATCGATCGTCACCCATCGCGACACGTGGCTTTTGCGCTGCGTGCGGCTCGCCGCTTTTTATTGAGACCGATGCGGAGCCAGTGCGTTCCATGACCGTTGGCAGCCTCGACGACCCATCGGCTTTCAAGCCGGACCATCATTATGGCGTTGAAAGCCGCCTGCCATGGGCCGATTGCGGGCCCGATCTGCCGGGACGTGAAACCGAAGAGCGGTTTGCGGGCCAGCCTACTTAACGGATCATTTGGCAATCCTTCTGGCGAATCGCAGCACTAACCTCGCTCAGACCTACGCCTTTTGGATGTTATTCTGTCGAGCATAACTCTTTCGGCGTAGTAGTTCTTTGGGTTGCGTTTCGAATTACTCACAGTTAGGCTGCGATCTTTCGCCGGATCAACACGGTAGCGCAGACAGTTCGTTAGTTGGTGTAAGGGACTGGTCGCCGATGGCTCTCTCCTTTCCTGAAGCCGTAAGGGTTGTTGAAAACGATCCCGAAGCACTTGGGGTCAACGATCCCTACGGATATATCGCGAACCTCAAGGCATTCCTGCGCGGTCAGCCGGATGACGCGCGCGTCGCAGTTCTGATCGCCGTCGATGCCGCGAAAAGCCTGATCGGCGTCGGCGGCGCGTTTTTTGTAGCACTTGCTGCGTTCATCCTCCTGTTTCGGTCCTCCATTAGTTCCGGGTTCACGGAAACCCTTCTGTTCCTGGTCGTCTCGACCGTCCTGACGGTCGTGAGCGTCGCAACGGGTCTTCTGGCAATTGGAACAGCCTATCGGCGTGGGCAGCAGCCTGCGGACCGGCGAGGGGCACCCTGGTCAACCAGGCCTTTTGGCTGGCTCCTTGGCGTTCAATCCCTGACTGGCGTGCTTGCTCTGGTCTTCTTCGCTCTGGCAGTCATTGCTTGGCATGGGGGAGGTGGCAATACCACCACAACTCAGGTCAGGGCGCTGCAAGACCGAATTGATTCCGTGAGTGCTCGCGTTGACCAACAAGCAGCGACGTTAATTCAGGCGAGCCGCACACCGGAAGTTCCGGCGGTTCAGCCTCCCGCGCCTGCACCCAGCATCGTCCCGCAGTTGACCGCGATCGCGACATCTCTGGACCAGCTTAAGGCAGCCATACCGCGTCAGATCACAGTCAACGTGGCCCAGGCCGCGCCGGTGCCCCAGGGACACGGAAGCTCTCGGGCGAAATGGATAAGGGTTCAGGAGGCGCTTGCCAGGCGCGGCTACTGGATTGGAGACGTTGACGGGATTCCCGGGGAGAGAACCCGCAAGGTCATTCGTGCTTATCAACGCACGATACCGGCGCCGCGCACCGGCTATCTCACACCGGAGCAAGCCGACCAGCTGCTCGCCCGGCGATAGCGTCGGTCAAGCCACGGGACCGCCGAACACCGCAGCTAGGCCTGCCTCAGCGGCGTAACCGTTGCCGATGGAACCGAGTGTACTGCCGTCCGGGCATTTGCCGCCTCTATCGCGTCGAGCATGCGGCCCACCGTGGTGATGACACTGTCGTCTGGCTCGAACTCGGCCTGGCATTCCATTTCCATCGCCATGTGAAGGGTCAGTCTCTCGAAACTGTCGAGGTTGAGATCTTCAGCGAGCCGGGCCTGATCCGTTAAGCGCTCAACGGGCAGTTCGACCTGGGCCGCCATCAAGTGGCGGATCTCTTCTCGATTGAACATGTTCCCCCCGCAAAGCCAGGCTCGCTGGCTTGTCGGCAGGAAATTTGGTGGAGGCAGGATCGGTTCAATACATACCTTCAGCTATTTGAACACGGCTCAAGCCCAGGTCGGAGGAGAGGTGGCTGACAAGAGGCGGCCTACTACTCACCAACTTGCAGGACGATTTTGCCACGGATACGGGGGCGCGTGCCCTCCAGGATTTCATGCGCCGCCCGCGCCTCAGCGAGGGGCAGGACCGTGCCGATATTCATGGACAGCTGCCCCAATTCAATCAGCGCCGAGAGCGACGACAGACGCTCGGTGGTAACCTCGACCAGGAAGAATCCCGCCGTCACGCCGCGCCGTTGAGCTAGGGTTTGGTCGGGGTCCGAGACCGCTGAAATCAACGTGCCGCCTGATCGCAATACCTCAAAGGAGCGCCGCTGAGCCTCGCCGCCAACGAAGTCCAGCACCACATCGACTTCGCTTGCGACGTCCTCAAAGCGACCCAAACGATAGTCGACGACCTCAGTGGCGCCGAGTCCCCGAACGTGGCCGAGATCGTTGGTCCCGGCGGTTGCGATCACCTGGGCGCCGGCACGACGGGCAAGTTGGACCGCATAGGCGCCCACGCTGCCGGCGCCGCCATGAATGAGCACCTTGCGGTTAGCGATGGTGCCTGCCCGCTCGATCGCCTGTTGTGCCGTGACGGCGACCACCGGGACGGAGGCTGCATCGATAGCCGCTAGAGTGGCCGGGCGGTGCGTGATCATTGAGACGGACGCGAGGGCGTATTCCGCATAGGCGCCGGTGAACTGCGCATTCGTGACGCCGAAGACAGCATCTCCAGGTTGAAGTGTCACGACATCCGGCCCGACCGCCTGGATGATGCCGGATAGATCGGACCCCAACGTCAGCGGCAGGGGTTGCGGCAGCACACTTTCGCCGGCTCGGATCCAACCATCCCAAGGCCCCACCCCGGCGGCCTGTACTCGAACGAGAACCTGCCCCGCACCGGGAGTTGGTGTTTCGACTTGTTCGAGTGCCATGACCTCAGGGGGGCCGAAGCGATGCACGCGGCAGGCCATCATCGTTGATGGGGCGTCGGGATAGGATTGAGGAGAGCGCTGGGTCTCGGACGCCATGACGAGGGGCCTTTCCGCATCGGGTTGACGTGGTCATACGCGAATGCGGCAATCCGTCCCATCTGACGGTCCTTCGCCGCTTTTGGTGCAAAGCGGTCGTTTGCCGATATTGCTAGGCAGGGCTCTGAGAATTTCACAAGATCGGGCTATGCTTTGACCAAGCATAAGCTTGGTTACCGATTGTGGGAAGATTGCCATGCCTAAAATTGAAATCAGCGAGGTGGCGAAGCGGAAAGGCTCAGGGTACCCGCCGCCATTCGACGCAGTCTGTGCCGCTCGCGTGCGGCAGCGGCTGGGCGATGCTGGCGGGCTGACGGATTTCGGCGTCAATCTCATGCGCCTGCCACCCGGCAACTGGTCGAGCCAGCGACATTGGCATTCGCATGAGGATGAATTTCTCTATGTCCTGGAAGGCGAGCTGACGTTGATCGAAGATGACGGCGAGACAGTGCTTGCCGCAGGAGACTGCGCGGCCTTTCCGAAGGGCTCCGGCAACGGCCATCACATGGTCAATAGAGCGAGCATGACGGCAGTCTATCTCGAGGTTGGCACACGCTCGCCGGCCGACATTACTATATGCTCCGACATCGATATGATGAGCACCAATGCCGACGGGCGTTTCGTGCATAAGGACGGCACGCCTTACTTCAAACCCTCCTCCTAGCGCGTGATGATTCAGTACTGCCGTGACCGACGAGGTAAAATGAGGATGGTTCAAACCAGACACATCCTGCTCTAGCGTGCTTCGGAGGTTAAGCCAGTCGACGGAAGATCTGATGTCGAGTTAGTCGTCTGCGCCCAGGCAAGAAAAATAATTGAAGGGAGATTCTCGGGATGGCCATCTCGCATTCACCGATCGAAGGTATTTCCATCGATCAGCTCGGACATTCGCTGGACCAACTTTTTCGTGCCGCCATTGCGAATGGCGACTTGGTCGGCGGTGTCGCCATGGCTGGTACGGCTGACTCATTGCTGTACCAGGGCGCTTTCGGCTGGCGCGACCGCGAGACCGGCAGAGAGTCGGCCATCGACGATGTTTTCATGCTCGCCTCTCTCACCAAGACCGTGACCGCCGTTGCCGCGATGCAGCTTGTCGAACGCGGAATACTGGATCTGGATGAGCCGATCGGCCGGGTCCTGCCGCATCTGGCGAAGCCGCAGGTGCTGGAGGCGTTTGCGGAGGATGGCGCGCCGATCCTTCGCTCGGCGCGGCAACAGATCACGCTGCGGCGTTTGCTCAGTCACACATCGGGGCTTGGCCACGAAATCTGGGATGCGCCTCTCCTTCGCTATCAGGCGATGACCGGAACTCCGGGTCTAGCAAGTCGAACCAACGCGTCTCTCAACATGCCACTTCTCTCCGAGCCCGGTGAACAATGGCGGTACAGCATTGGACTCGAATGGACAGGCAAGGTGATCGAAGCCGTCACCGGCATGACGTTGGGCAGCTATCTCCACGACAATATCTTCCAGCCTTTGGGTATGCACGACACGGGTTTCGGTATCCTGCCTCAGCATGCCGGCCGCCTGTCATCAGTCTATCAACGTGAACAGGACGGAACTCTCCGGCCGACCGAGTCCACCAGCCGCTCCAGCCGCCCTGGCGAATACGAGGCGGGTGGCGGAGGCCTTTACGGCACCGCACCGGAGTTTTTCCGTTTCCTGTCGCTATTCCTCAATGAAGGGCGAGTTGGTTCGATCGAGATTTTGAGCCCAGCAACTGTGAAACTCATGGGTGAGAATCAGATCAGCGAACTTCTGGTCAACCCGATGCGGACCGCGCAGCCTACATTGTCGAATGATTTCGAACTTTATCCGGGCATGCCGAAGGGATGGGGCTTGAGCGGCATGATTACGCATAAGCCTGGACCCAATGGTCGCAGTGCGGGCAGTGTTGCGTGGGGCGGCCTCGCCAACTGCTATTTCTGGCTGGATCCAAGCCGAGAACTCGCCGCGCTGTTCCTCACTCAGATTTTGCCATTTGGCGATGCGCGTAGCTTGAACGTCCTGGGTGGCTTTGAGCGTGAGCTATACCGCGCCCTGGGGTAACAGCTTTGACGCCTGACTACTTTTCCGTGGAGCGGCTGGCCGTCGTGGAGCCTGCGCTCGGCCGGCGGACGGCCCGGACCTTTCCGCTGCTTCCGCCGCCGCAGAAAAACCGATCGCCGCCATCGGATTCGAGCCCGGAGACGCCAGTGCCCTGCGGCATCTCGAGACTTTCCAGAACCTCTCCCGTCTGAGGATTGATCTGCCGCAATTCGCTCTCCTCGCCCTCCCAGGTCCCGTGCCAGAGCTCGCCGTCGATCCACGTGACACCGGTGACGATGCGGTTGGATTTGATGGTGCGAAGAATTGCCCCGGTCTCGGGATCGATTTCGTGGATCTTCCGTTCCCTGGGCTGGCCCACCCAAAGTGTTCCTTCGGCCCAGGCAAGTCCTGAATCGCTGCCTTCGCCAGGCGCCGGGATGGTGGCGAGCACCTGACCGGTCTTCGGATCAATCTTCTGGATGCGATCCTCAGCGATCTGGAAGAGATGTTCGCCGTCGAAGGCGGTTCCGGCATGTGCAGCGACATCGAGCGACCGAACCGCCTCGCCGCTCACCGGATCTACCGCTTTGAGCGTGTCCCCAGCGGCGAACCAGATGTGCTGACCGTCAAAGGTGACGCCGTTCACCCTATCGGTTCCCGGAAAAGGGCCATACTCGCGGAGGATTTCGGCTGCGGATCGTTTCATGCGGTCAAACTAGCTACTCGGCAGGGGGCCGGGGAGTAACAAGATTGTCGGGAAGCCCGGCATCGGCGGGGTCATCCAGCGGCGCGCGCGACCGCCGCCAAAGGACTGCACCTTGCCGGTGCCCGCAAGCGCATCGAGCGCCCGTTGCACTGTGCGCGCGCTGACGCCGAGCGCGATCGCCAGCGCCGAGCTCGACCAGGACTCGCCATCGGAGAGGAAAGCGAGGACCGCCGCATGCGGCTCCTCGACGGGCGGCGCCAATACGACGATTTCCTGCGTGGCGCGATACGGCGTCAGTGTGAAGCCTTCCTTCGTCGCGTTGACCTCCGCCAGCGTCCGAAGCGCTTCCCGAAGCCGCCCGACCTCAACCCGCAGCCGGGCGCGGTGGGTTTCATCGGGGTGCTTTGAGTGGAAGGCGCGTGCGATGAGCGCGTTCCTTGGTGCGTCTCCGGGCCAGGCTTCTCCCAATGCCCGAGCGAGCGTGAACAAGATGGGGCGTGTCGCGAGCGAGACCGTCGAGCGGGCGTCACACACGACATAGCGGCAGGCGTCCACGACGAGAGCCTCCGACGCCAGCAGTGCTTCGACCTCCTCAAGCAGAAGTGGCCGTTCCGCGCCTTTCGCGATCAGGCGTGCCGCGGTCGTCCTCATCACGAGCGATGCGCTTTCGACCTCCGCCGTCAGCGCGGGAATGCCGGCCTCGATTGCCGCCTGCTCGGCGCGTACGAGCGCCGCGCGCGCGGCTTTCGTCCGCAGGCGCCGCATCGCGATCCCGGCGACAACGAGTTCGTGGGCGACCCTCGACGCAGGTGGCAGGGATGTCGAGTCGAGTTCGGCGAGCATGCGCTCGGCCTCGTCCAGGCGACCGATCAGGAGCAGGCGGCGCACCGCCAAAGTTCGCGCATGCGCGGCGTTCACCCGGTCGCCATTCGCCTCGAGCGTCGCCCGCGCTGCCTCGAGCGTCTTCGCGGGCCAGGCGAGGTCGCGCGACACGAGAGCGATCTCGGCCTCGGCGACGACGCATCTTGCGCGGGCCACAGCTTCTTTTGGGCTGAAGGCGCGGGCGGCACGCCGGAGGAGGGCCTTTGCTCGAACGAGATCGCCGAGCTGGGCCATTGCGATGCCTCGGAGGGCGAGTGCGGGCGCGTCCTCACGCAGGGCGATTCGTTTCAATGCCCCGAGGGGATCACCTGCCGCGAGGGCGCGGGCGGCGGCCGTGATCAGCGAGTCCAACCGAATCCCGCCACACTTGTCACTCCCGCGCCTCGACAGCTCAGGGGCAGTCTAACTCGCGACAACAGCCGGGAGTTAGCGGCGATGACGACACACTCGACCGAGACATTCGCGTTCCCGTGGGCCGGATCGGCTCCGCGGTGCGAGGCGGCCGCTTGCGAAGGCGGCAAGGCGGCCGGGTTCGGTTTGGCCGACTGGCTATGCCTCGCCGCCGCGCCCGCCTTCGCCCTCATGGCGCTGCTTACCGGTGTTCTCGGCGGCGGTCAGCCGCAGATGCTTTGCTCGGCCATGGCGGGCCCGTCACTGCTGAACGGCATGGTCCTGATGTATGTGCTGATGAGCGCCTTCCATTCGGCGCCTTGGCTGAGGCTGATTTCCAGACGGCGTGGCGGCACTCATTCAGGCTGATCGGGCCGAGTGCTCGCCGGCAGGCTCGTTTTTTAAGCCGCGCTCATGCCACCGCGTCATGCTCGGCGAAGGCCGAGCATCCACGCCTTCGCTTGCTCGACAAAGGCAAGGCGTGGATGGCACGGGGTGCCCCGCACGCCTTCGCGTGCCATGACGGTTCTCTCGGTGCCGGTTAGTACCAGTTCACCACTTGCTCATCGTACGCTACCGGCTTGCGAGCTTCGCGGCCGGGGAGGGGCGGCCAGTGCGTGACCACGCCAGAGCTCGGCCCCAGGGCAAGGCGATGCCGATGAGGACGAGCAGGGCGCAGCCCAGGAGAAGCACTGACAGAGCGGAGGCGGGGAGGTAGTAGCCGCGCTCGACCTCACCCAGTATAAGCACAGGCGCCGTCGCGAAGCCGGGCGGATAAACCGTCATCGTGGCGCCCAGCTCGCCGATCGAGATGGCGAAGGCGATGGCGAGGCTGGAGCGGATGGCCGGTGCCATCTGGGGCAGCACGATCCGGCGCAGCACCATCGCCGGCGGAGCGCCCAGGCTGCTCGCCGCTTCCCGCAGCACGACAAGTTCGCGGCGAAGGGCAGAGGCGGCGCTGCGGTAGCAGAAGGGCAATACCAGCGCGAGTTGCGCGGCCACGACGATCAGGCCGGAATCGGAGAAGCCGGGCGGCACGTCGTGATAGGCGATGAGGATGCCCAGGCCGAGCACGACACTTGGGATCCCATTGGGCACCATGACGAGCAGATCGAGCAAGGCGCCGCCACGCTCTCGGCCTCGTTCCTCAAGTGTCAGCGCCAGCCAGAGGCCAAGGACAGTGCCGAGCACGGCAACCGCCGCGGCGACCTCGAGGCTTGTCGCCAGAGCGGACCAGTCGTCGGCGCCGAGGCGTTCGAACCAGCGTAGCGTGAGGGTTGTCGGGAGAACGGTGCCGCCCCAGCGCTTGGCGAAGCTCGACAGCAAGACGGTCGCGACCGGCAGGATGAAGAGCCAGGCACAAGCCAGTGTCGCGATGGCCGCGGCGAGCAGCCGCCAATGGCGGGTCCGGTCAGCGAGCAAGACGAAGCTGCCTGCCCGCGAGGTGGCGATAGAGCCCGTACAGGCAGAGCGAGATCGCCAGCATGATGACTGCCATAGCGGCGGCCGCGTGAAGATTGAGGTCGACCGTCGCGGCGCTGTAGATCGCGACCGGCAAGGTCACGAGCTTGACGCTACCGAGCACCAGCGGAATGCCGAATTCGTTGAGCGTGAGCAAGGTGCAAAGGATGACGCCGGCGGCTATGCCGGGCAGCGCAAGCGGCAGGACGATCCGCCGGAGCACCATGGCCGGGGGCGCCCCCAGGCTGCTCGCGGCCTCCATCAGCCGGCGGTCGAGGAGTGAGAGCGACGCCATTGTCGGACGCACGACGAAGGGTGTGTAGAACATGACCTCCGCCAGCACGACGCCACCGAAGCCAAAGAGGAAGTTGAGTGGCGGGTGGGCCAGGCCGAATACATGCATCAGCGCCAGGCTGATCGCGCCTTGGCTGCCGTAGAGAAAGATCATCGAGAAGGCGACCAGGAACGAAGGAAAGGCGACGAAGAGCTCGAGAAATCGCACCAGAATGCCGGTGCCGGGGACTGGAAAGAAAAACAATAGTCCCGCCAATACGATGCCCAGCAGGGAGGCCAGACCGGCGCTGCAAAACACGATCAGCATCGTGGTGCCGAATACGCTCCAGACCGTGCCGCCGCCGAAGAAACTCGTGAACCCGTCGAGGCTTAATCCGTGGTCTCCGGTCACGCTCAGCAGTAGCAGGCGCAGCAACGGGTAGAAGATCAGGGGCAGCAGGACCAGCAGGGTGACCGCCGCGAGGTTTAATGATGCTCCCCAGCGCCAGGTGGAGGCGCGGGTCACGGTGATCGCGGCTGCGTCAGACGCCGACAAGCACGGCGTCCTCATGGCGGAAGATGATGCCTGTGCGGGCACCCCGCTCGGGCACCGTCTCACCACGCGGCAGGGCTATGAGGATCGGATCCGCCGGCACTCCATCGGGCACGACCGAGAGCGCGATGGAGGCGCCGCGCCATTCGATATTGCTGACGGTGCCTTCAATTACTCCGCCACCGAGCGGCGCCAGGCGCATCTGTTCGGGTCGCAGGCAGATCATGTGATCCGCCGCATGGCCGTTGATACGGGGCACGAGCGAGGTCGGAAGGAAATTCGCGGCACCGAAATAGCCCGCGACGAAGCGATCCCTCGGGCTGTCGTAGAGTTCTTGCGGCGTGCCGAGCTGGGCGATCCTGCCCTCGCGCATCAGCAGCGTTCGGTCGGACAGGACCATCGCGTCTTCCTGGTCATGCGTCACGCAGATGATCGAGAGATGCGGCAGCCGTTCGTGCAGCGCTTTCAGCTCCGTCCTGACGGACGCGCGCAGATTGGCGTCGAGCGCGCTGAGCGGTTCGTCGAGCAGGAGCACGTCGGGTTCGATGACCAACGCGCGGGCGAGCGCCACGCGTTGCTGCATGCCGCCCGAGAGGGAGGCCGGCGGCAGACGCAGCGAGGCCTCCATCTGCACGAGCCGCAGCGCCGCTTCGACGCGCATGCGAATCTGAGCCGCCGCCACCCCGCGCGCGGTCAGGCCGAATGCGACGTTGTCGAAGACCGACATATGCGGAAACAAGGCGTAGTTCTGGAACAGCAGGCCGAGGTTGCGCTTATGCGGCGGCGCGGCGGTCAGATCCTTTCCGCCGATCCGTAGCCGTCCGCTCGCCGCCTGGGTGAAACCCGCGACGAAGCGCAGCAGCGTCGTCTTGCCGCAGCCGCTGCGGCCGAGGACGGTGAGGAATTCGCCGGGCGCGATGGCGAGGTCGAGATCCGACAAGACAGTCTTGGGGCCAAAGCGGACAGTCAGCCCCTCGATCTCGACCCCAGCCGCCGGTTGAGCCATCCGCGTCAGGTCGCCGGCTTCACGACCGCCAGCGGCTTGTCGGCGCCGCCGATGACTTCCGACTTCCAGCGCTGCGTCCAGGCCGCCTGGTTGGCGGCAACCTTGACCCAATCGACCGGGATCAGAACCACGCCGGCTGTCGCCTTCTCGACCGTCGCGGCATTGGGGCCCGACAGCTTCACGTCATCCCGCGCGGGCAAGCCGTAAACGTCGGCGACCTTCTCCTGCACAGGAACCGAGAGCAGGTAGTCGATGAGCTTGCGGCCCGTGGCATCATGAGGCGCGTGAGTGACGAGCCCTATCGCATAGGGCAGCGCGAAGGTCGTCGGTTTGCCGCCGTCATGCGCCGCGAGGAAGATTGGTTGCAGCGAAAGCCCGCCGCCCGCTGCGTCGGCGAGGTCCATCTGCAGATCGCCGTTAGCCGCCGAGATTTCCTGGCGGCTCAACAACACATCGAGATAGCCGGTGCCCTTTGTGTGGAACTTTACCGAAGGCTCAAGCTTCTTGAGGAAGGCGAAACCTTGGTCCTCGCCGAGCAAGGAAGTGGACAGCAGCACGACCGCCATGCCGTCACCCGCCGTGGCCGGATTGGAATAGGCGATCTTGCCGGCGAATTCCGGCTTCAGCAGATCGTCGAGGCTCTGTGGAGGCGTCTTCACCGTGTCGGGATTGATCGCGAAGGAAAAGTAGTTATCGACGAAGGTGCGGTAGCGGCCATCAGCGGCACGAGAGGCTACCGGAATATGGGCGTCGGCGGGCGAGGTATAGGGCGTCAGGATGTCCGTGTTCGCGGCCTTCTGCACGAAGGGCGGCAAGGTCACGATGACGTCGGCCTTCGGGCTATCTTTCTCGATCGTCGCGCGATTGACGACCTCGCCGGAGCCTGCCGTCACGGTTTCCACGCGCACGCCGTTTTGCCGCTCGAACGCGGGCAATACGCTTTTGTAGAAATCCTCAAGCCCGTCGGCGGTATAAAGCACCACGACACCGGCGGCATGGGCGCGGCTGGAGAGGCTGGTTGTCGCCAAGGCCAAGGCAACCACGCCGAGCGCTAGCCCGCCGCGGCGAGCAAGGGCGCCAATTCCGGTCGACATGATGCGCGCACTCCCGCTGGATTGTTGCCCGCTCTCTATGAGACCCGTCCCATGGGTCGCAATGGTTCGAACCGTGACTCCGAGAGATGTCATCATTTTGAAACATCTCGGATTTGACTGTTTCCTTCCTAAGCCGCTAGTTCCGCGTGGTTCTTCGCGTGAGGCGACTATGACCTATGACGTCGCGATCGTCGGCGCCGGCATTCTCGGCCTCGCCCATGCGCTGGCGGCGGCGCGCCGGGGCCTCAGTGTCGTCGTGGTCGATCGCGACCATCACGCGGTCGGTGCATCCATCCGCAATTTTGGATTTGTAACGGTGACGGGTCAGCAAGCCGGTGCCTGCTGGCGCCGCGCCATGCGTTCGCGGGACGTGTGGGAAGAAGTGGCTCCGCAAGCAGGGATCACCATCCTGCATCAAGGCCTCGCCGTCGTCGCGCGCCGGCCGGAGGCGGCGTCGGTGCTCGCCGCCTTCAGCGAAACCGAAATGGGCGCGGAATGCGAGCTGCTGAGTGCCGAGCACGGACGCGAGCGGTTCCCCTGGTTGCGCGGCACTGTCGAGACTGTGCTTTGGAGCCCGCATGACAGGCGGGTCGAAAGTCGTGAAGCAATACCGCGCCTCGCGGCCTGGTTGCAGGAAGCGCATGGCGTTACATTCCTGCGCGCGACAGCGGTTCATAATGTGCAGCGCGGACGCCTCGCCACGACGGCCGGAGCAATCGAAGCCGCCCGCATTGTGGTCTGTCCCGGCGACGACCTCGCGACCCTTTTTCCCGAGCGGATTGCCAAACATGGCGTGCGACGCTCGAAACTACAGATGATGCGGCTGCGGCCCCATGCGCCACTGCCGCTGAACTGCGCGGTGATGACGGATCTCTCGCTCACGCGTTATCTCGGCTACGCTGAACTGCCGGAAGCCGAAGCCTTGCGCCACGTATTGGCGCGCGAGCAGCCGGCGCATCTCGCGGGCGGCGTGCATTTGATCGTCGTGCGATCCGCGGATGGCAGTTTGGTTGTTGGCGATACGCATGTCTATGGCGACACCATGGACCCCTTCTCCGATACGGCGCTCGACCAGCGTGTGTTGGAGGAATTTGAGGCGGTCTTCCCAGGTGTCGGCTACGACGTGACGGAGCGCTGGATTGGCACCTATGCCTCGGCGTCCGACCTCGTGCTGATCGACCGGCCGGAGGACGATATCCGCCTGGTCATGGTGACGAGCGGCACCGGCGCCTCGACATCCTTCGCCATCGCCGAAGAGGTTATCGGGGAGATCTTCGCATGACACAGCTCAAGGCCGTCATCTTCGACTGGGCTGGCACGATGATCGACTTCGGCTCTCGCGCCCCGATGGGTGCATTCGTCGAGGCTTATCGGCGTTTCGACGTTCCGCTCTCGGTTGCCGAAGCGCGCGTGCCGATGGGCCTGCCCAAGCGCGCGCATATCGCGGCCCTCATGGCGGAGCCCAACATCGCCGAACGCTGGCGCGTCGCCCACGGCGCCTTGCCGGATGATGCGGCGATCGATGCGGTCTACGCGGTCTTCGTGCCGCTCAACACCGATGTTGTCGCCGACTATGCGGATCTCGTTCCCGGCGCTTTGGCGATGGCGCAGGCGGCGCGGGCGCGCGGGCTGCGGATCGGTTCCACCACCGGCTATGTGCGCGCGATCATGGATCGCTTGCTGCCCCTGGCCGAGGCGCAAGGCTATGTGCCTGACAATCTTGTCTGCGCCGGAGACCTCGCCGACGGGCGCCCGACGCCGCTCATGATGTATCGCTGCTTCGCCGATCTCGGCGTCTATCCCCCGGCCGCCGTGGTGAAGGTGGATGACACGGAGCCCGGCATCGCGGAGGGGATCGCCGCTGGCAGCTGGACGGTCGGCGTCTCCGTCAGCGGCAATTGCGTTGGACTCTCGTTGCCGGAATGGGAAGCGGCGGCGCCTGGCGAGCAAGCCCGGCTGCGTGATGCCGCCGCCGCCAAGCTTCGCGGCGCGGGCGCGCATTATGTCATCGACAGCGTTGCCGATCTGTTGCCGGTGCTCGATGCGATCGAAGCGCGGCTCGGGCGGGGCGAGACGCCGCCGTTATGAAGGGGGACGCACGTCCGCTCGCTTCGGAGGGCGACGTCAACCACTCGCCCCGGCGCGCGGGATGGGCGGCGCGGAACATCGCGGGCGAGACGCGGGCGCTGCTCGATCGCGATGCGCGGCATTTCCTGCACCAATCCGTTTCTTCGCCCTGTCTCAACGCGATCCGCCGCGCGGAGGGGATTTGGATCGAGGATGTCGCGGGCCGCCGCTACATGGATTTCCACGGCAACAACGTCCATCACATCGGTTATGGCCACCCCAGGCTGAAAGCGGCCATCGCGGCGCAAATGGACGAACTCCCCTTCGCCCCGCGCCGCTTCACCTGCGAGCCGGCCGTGTTGCTGGCTGAGAAGCTTGCGGCTATCGCTCCCGGCGGGCTTTCCAAGATGCTCTTCACCACAGGCGGTTCGGATGCGGTTGAGGTCGCGCTCAAGGTCGCGCGCGCCGCGACCGGCCGTTTCAAGACGATCTCGTTCTGGGATTCCTTCCACGGTGCAGGCTTCGGTGCCGCTTCGGTCGGCGGCGAGCAGCTGTTCCGCTCCGGTCCCATCGGGCCGTTGCTGGCGGGGACGGAGCATGTCGCGCCCTTTGCCTGCTATCGCTGCCCCTATGGCTATCCGGATCGCGATGGCGCCCCCGACCTCGGCCTCTGCCACATGACCTGCGCGAATTATCTGCGCTACGTGCTGGAACGCGAGGGCGATGTCGCCGCCGTCATCGCTGAACCCGCGCGCGCCGTGCCTTATCTGCCGCCGCCCGGCTATTGGCGCGCGGTGCGTGATGCTTGCGATGCCCATGGCGCGCTGCTGATCTTCGACGAGATCCCGACGGGCCTCGGCAAAACCGGGCGGATGTTCGCCTGCGACCATGACGAGGTGACGCCCGATATCCTGGTCATGGGCAAGGCGCTCGGCGGCGGTATTCTGCCCATTGCGGCAGCGTTGTGCCGCGAGGACCTGGATGTCGCCGGAGCCTATGCCTTCGGCCATTACACGCACGAGAAGAACCCCGTCACCGCCCGCGCCGCCCTGACGACCATCGAGATCATCGAGGACGAGGAGTTGGTGGAGAACGCCCGCCGCGTCGGTGCCTTCGCCTTGGAGCGATTACTGGGCATGAAGGCCCGCCATGCGCAAATCGGCGACGTGCGGGGCCGTGGTCTGCTGCTGGGTATCGATTTGGTCGAGGATCGGGAGACCAAAGCGCCGGCGACGGATACCGCGGAGGCGGTTCTCTATCGCTGCCTCGACGCTGGGCTCAACTTCAAGACCACGATGGGCAATGTGCTCACACTGACACCGCCGCTTATCGTAACCGAGGCGCAGATGGCGGCTGCACTCGACATCATTGAAGCCGCGATCGCCACTGAAGAGCGAGGCGGGAGCTCTGGTTCTCGCTCCTAAGACCTCACCGTTCCTCGACCCTGTGCCTAACCTTCCCGTCCTACCGGCCGCAGGCTAGAAGACGGAAGGAGGACAAGCGAGATGAAAGAAAGCGCAACAACCAAGGGTGAATCCCCGTCTCGGCTGATCGATGCGAGGATCAAGGAGCTGAACGACTGGAGGGGCAAGACGCTCTCCCACATCCGCGCGCTCATCAAGCAAGCGGACCCCGAGGTGGTCGAGGAATGGAAGTGGCGAGGCGTGCCGGTGTGGTCTCACGATGGGATAATCTGCACGGGCGAAACTTACAAAAGCGTCGTGAAGCTGACCTTCGCTAAGGGCGCCTCGCTGGCGGATCCTTCAGGGCTGTTCAACTCGAGCCTGGAAGGCAACACGAGGCGCGCGATAGACCTGCGTGAGGGCGATGAGATCGACGTGGATGCGTTCAAGGCGCTTATACTTGCAGCAGTGACCCTCAACAGATCTTAGAGCATGACGACTTAGTATTAAACCGTGACCAAAAGTTCCGTCATGGCACGCGAAGGCGTGCGGGGCACCCCGTGCCATCCACGCCTCACCTACGTCACGCAGGCTAAAGCGTGGATGCTCGGCCTTCGCCGAGCATGACGTTGTGGAATTAGCGCGGTTCACCAATGACATCCGGCTCTAATTCGTCAGCGTGCCGGCGGCTTTGTCTCGGCTAATGCGGCGAGTTGCTCCGCGACAAGGGTCCAGCCCTGCTCGAAGCCCATCGCCTTGTGCTGCTCGTAGCTTTCCTTGGTCCAGTGGCGCGCGCTGCCGGTGTAGCGGGTCTTTCCGCCCTCATCGGCGAACTCCATGGTGCCGACCATGAACGGACCATGCGGATGCCAGCCCGCCGTGAACGCATCCGTGAAGACGAAGCGCTTGCCGGGAGAGACCTCGAGGAACACGCCCTCATGCTGCATCTCCTCGCCATTCGGCCCGCGCATCACCATGGCGGAGCGGCCTCCCGCGCGCCAATCCTGCTCGACGATCTCGACCGTCCAAGGCTTGGGGCACCACCATTCCGGCATACGTTCGGTGGCGATTTTCCACACGGTACCGACGGGCGCGTCGATCAGGCGGCTCACGGAGAGTTCGAGGTTCTCGGTGGTCATGATTGTTCTCCTCAGTCTCAGTCACGATCGGGCGCGCCGAGGGGGAAGTATGGCCGGAAAGGCCGAGCATCATCGATGCAGCGGGCAAACGAGGGGCGCGCGAGCAGACGTGCGCGGTAGGCTTTGAGCGTGCTGCAATTATCTGCAATCGGATGCGTCCAGTCGGCGTAGAACAAGGAAGGCGCGGCGGCGGCGTCGGCCAGCGTGAAAGCATCACCGGCGGCCCACTCGCGCCCGGCAAGCGTCTCGTCAAGCCAGGCATAGATCGTATCGAGTGCCTGTCGGGCCTCCGTGACGCCGTGAGGATCGCGGACGTCTTCAGGGCGACGCGCGTTGAAGACGATTGTCTGCGTTGGACCCATCACATGACTGTCGAATACGCGATCGAGCATCCGTACCGGCATGGCGGCCTTCGCGTCCGCCGGGATCAACGGCACCCGGCCGGGGTGAAATGCCGCGAGATGTTCGATGATCGCGCTGGTTTCGAAGACTGTCGCCTCACCATCGATGAGGAGTGGAAACCTCGCGACCGGCCAGCGCCGCGTCAGCTCGGCCATGTTTTCCGGATGATCCGGATCGAGGATTCGAAACTCGAACGGCGTATCGTTCTCGTACAGCGCGATGAGTGCTTTCATCGTATAGGACGAGAAGGGGTGGCCGAAAAGTTGCAGGCTCACGAGGCAGACGCTCCCGTCTTCGCGCGCTCGATGGCGGCGATATCGATTTTCCTCATGCCCATCATCGCGTCCATGGCGCGCTTCGCCGCCGCCTTGTCAGGATCGGTCATGGCCTTGAGCAGCGCTCGGGGCACGATTTGCCAGGACAGACCGAACTTGTCCTTGCACCAGCCGCATTGCGATTCTTCGCCGCCGTTTTCGACGATCGCGTTCCAGTAGCGGTCGGTTTCTTCCTGACTGTCCGTATAGACCTGAAAACTGACCGCCCAATCGAACTTGACCTGCGGGCCTCCGTTGAGCCCGACGAATGGCATACCGAGCACGGTAAACTCGACGGTTAACTCGTTCCCCTGCTTGCCATCAGGGTAGTCCGATGGCGCCGCAAGGCTAGCGTTTACCGAGCTGTCGGGGAATGTCGCGGCGTAAAACTCGGCTGCCTTGCGCGCCTCGCCATGATTGAACCACAAGCAGGGCGCGATCTTTCTTTGGGTCATGTCGAAACTCGCCATGACGGCTCTCCCTATGCGTGAGCGGTGTCGAGGATCGGCGTGAAGCCGCCGAAGATCGCGAGCTGGCCGTTCCACGCGGGGGGGATTTCGCGCATACGGGGGTCTTGCATCAGTGCGCCCATGCCCGCGTCACGTGTCGGTTTGTCGGGCCATTCTATCCAGCCAAATACGACCGTCTCACCATCCTTCGCCTGTACTGCGCGCTTGAAGTCCGTCACCTTGCCCGCGGGAACATCGATGCCCCAGCCATCAACCAGGCGCAGCGCGCCTTTCTCGTGAAACAACTCGGCAGCCTTAGTCACTTGGGCGACGAAGCCCTGGCGATTGCCATCTGGAACACTCGCGACCATGCCATCGACGTAGCCGAACTCGCCGCCGTCACCACTGTCGAAAGTCGCCTCGAACCCAGCATAAATCATCCGCTGGCCATCAAACGGCATCGGACCGGCCGGACGCATGCGCTCATCGGCCATCATTTTCGCGGCGGCGGCGTCGCATGTCGGTTTGTCGGGCCACAAGACCCAGGCAAGCACCACCGTCTCATCATCCTTCGCCTGGACAGCTTTCTTGAAGTCGGTGACTTTGCCGTCCATCACGTCGTTGCCCCAGCATTCGACGGTACGCAACGCGCCAAGTTCTGCGAAGACCGGCGCCACCTTCCCCGACATTGCGAGATAGGCATCCCTGTTCTTTGTTGGGACGGGGACCACGAATCCCTGGAAATACATTTTTGTTGCTCTCCCTTTATGCTTCAGCGAATTCAGGCGGGAACTGGCACGTCGAAGGTTGCCATGTGATCGGCCATCGCTTTCCTGTGGGCCGGCCGGCTTTCTCCGCGTGTGACATACGCGGAGAGCTTCGGGAAGCTGGCAAGTTCCGGGGTGCCGCGTAGCGCGCCCAACACGGAGATCATCATCAGGTCACCGACCGTGAACTCGATCCCATCCAGCCAAAGCCTGTCGCCGAGCGCCGCCTCCAGATCGGCGAGCCGTGTCTTCAGATCATCGGCTACCTTATGGTGGCGTGCCTTGGACCAATCGTGATCCGCCTCGAAGAAATCATTGGTTGCGAGCGCCATGACGTAGGGCTCGACGGAGTTAAGCGCCGCCGCCACCCATTGCAGCGCGCGCATGCGCGCGGCGGGTTCCACGGGGATCAGCTTGCCGGCGCATTCGGCGATACGCAACACGATCGCGCCAGACTCGAAGATCGCGACATCATCGTCCCGATAGGTCGGCACCTGGCCGAAGGGCTGAAACCGGCGATGCTCAGGGCATTTCGAATCGGTGATCAAGTCGACCTCGTAAGGCTGACCGACTTCCTCGAAGGCCCAGCGCGGGCGCATGTCGCGAACATAACCGCGCGCGAATTCAGGGACCCAGGCAAAGGTAGTAATGGTAGGGTTCATGTCACTGTCTCGGTGTTTGTCTTGACGCTGAGGGGAGCCGTTCGGCCGGCGATCTCAGGTTTCAGGACCCCCGCTCGCCGCGAAATGCCGCACCAGCTTGTCGATTGCGCCGTTCCAGCCATCCTCGTGGCTGGCCCGCGACGCCTCGGTCTGCAGGCGCGAATGGGTGAAGGTAAGTTCGGAGCCAGTATCGACCGGGCGCAGGTCGATTTCGACGCGCGATTCTTGGCCCGCTTCATCGGGCTCGCCCTCGTGAATCCAGCGCCAGGTCATGACCAGGCGGCTGGGTTTGACGACTTCGATATATTCGCCGCTGCTCTCATGCTCGCTGCCGTCCAGCATCCGGAACCGCACGCGAAAGCGGCCGCCGACGCGGACATCGGTTTCGGCAAGCAGGACGGGACCTTCGTCCGGTCCCCACCAGAGGGCAATGCCATCGGGTGTCGTCAAAGCATCGAAAACGATCGAGGGGCGGGCCGCTATCCGGCGCACCAGGGTCAGGCTCGTCATGTCTTGTTCTCCTCAGTCTTATCCGGTCTGGCTTTTGCTTTTGCCTCCTCGGCCTCGGCATAGGCGGCGAGGCGGTCGAGGCTTGCCGACCAGAAGCGTTCATACCGGCGCAGCCAGTTCATCGCCTCCTCCATGGGTTTCGGCGCGAGGCGCACAGCGACGGTGCGTCCCGTCTTTGTTCTCGTTATGAGCCCCGCCGTTCCTAGCACGTCGAGATGCTTCATCACCGCCGGCAGCTTGATCGCGAAGGGGCGCGCGAGCTCGCCGATGGACAGGCTCTCCTCCCGTTCAAGCCGTGCCAGGATCGCCCGGCGCGTGGGATCTACCAGAGCGGCGAAAGTGCGGTCGAGCTGCATCTCTTGAAACTTCACCATGTGGTGAAGTGATGCGGACGAATGGCGGCCCTGTCAAGATCTGAAAAACGGAAGGGTTATCGGCTCCAATGATGTTTGTGGTTCCGAAATAGGAACGAACGGCTTAGCCTCGGGCGGCATTTCTTCGTTCGCCTTTCGGTATCGAAGCAAGAAGCGGAGTGCGGCTCCTCAGCGGACCAGCTCAATATGCTCAACCGTGCTTGAGAGGACCGCGAAATGCCGGATCGCGACTTGGGAACAGGAATGCCACCCACAATGGGAAATCGCGAATGGGCATTGTTATTCGTCCTGGCGATGATCTGGGGGAGTTCTTTTTTCTTCTACAAAATATTGGTCGAGACGCTGCCGCCGCTGACGGTGGTACTCGCGCGCGTCGGCATCGCGGCTGTGATCATGAATTTGTGGCTCATACTTCGCCGCGATTTCATGCCAGCCTCGCCTAGACTATGGCTGTCTTTCACCGTTATGGGGATTCTCAACAACGTCATTCCCTTTACGCTCATCGCTTTTGGCGAAACACGCGTAACCAGTGGTATCGCCTCAATCCTGAATGCGACAACTCCGTTGTTCACCATCCTGCTCGCCCATTGGCTAACAGCGAACGAGAAGCTGACACCCGCCAAGGGAGGCGGCATTCTACTAGGCTCCGCCGGCGTTGCGGTACTTGTCGGGCCGGATGCTTTGTCGAGCCTGGGACACACCAATCTCGTGGGGCAACTTGCCTGCCTGCTTGGCGCCATATCCTACGCCTTTGCCGGTATCTTTGGTCGCCGGTTCAAAGGTCTGGCGCCCTTGAAGGTGGCAACGGGGCAGATCACCGGGAGTTCCCTCGTGTTGATCCCGCTGGTGGCGCTGGTCGACCAACCGTGGCGGCTGCCTATGCCGATGGCCGCCTCATGGGGAGCAATGGCTGGAATCGCTGTGCTCTGCACGGTGGTGGCCTACGCAATTTATTTCCAAATACTGAGCGCGGCCGGGGCGACCAATTTGTTGCTTGTGACTTTCCTGTTGCCCGTCACCGCCTTGTTGCTTGGGTGGCTGGCGCTGGACGAGCCCGTTGGACTTCGCACGCTGGGCGGCATGGCGTTGATCGGCATCGGTTTGGCTATCGTGGATGGGCGGCTCCTGCGGTTGCTGCTGGGACGACGCGTCGGAGCCGTGGTCTGATGACCTGCGATCCGCCATTCCCCGTCTGCGGGACTAAAGACTTACGAGAGGGACTCTGTGGCAGGCTTCAACAAAGGCCGCGGGCTCAGCTCTCGGCATAGCTGACGATCTTAAGTAACATTTAACAAGCGATTTGCCCGCGTTTGCGCGAATATCTTTCCAAGCATAGACGGGTGTCGCTATCTTGCAGACGCCCAAACGTGAGGAGCTGGGCATGAGCATCACTGACAATCAGGGCGAAGCTGCAGTCGAGACCCCAAGAGCACGGAAGATCGACTTGAAGCTCGAGGCCATCGCGACCGTCGTCGCGGACGTCGACCGCACCAAGCGCTTCTACAGCGACTTAGGTTGGAGGCTCGACGCCGATATCGCGGGTGAGGGGTTCCGGGTTCTCCAGTTCACACCGCCGGGCTCGCCCTGTTCGGCCATCTTCGGCTCAGGAATTACGGCGGCCAACTATCTGATCGTGTCGGACATCGAGGCAGCACGCGCCGAACTCGCCGGTAGCGGTGTCGATATCAGTGAAGTCTATCACTATGCGGCGGACGGACGCCGCGTCAGCGGCCCCGATCCGGAGCGGCGCAGCTACGCCTCCTGGGCCTCGTTCAGCGATCCGGACGGCACCGGCTGGTCGCTGCAGGAGATCACCCAACGCTTGCCCGGACGCGTGGAAACAGGCGACACAACTTTCACGTCATCGCCTGAACTCGCGGCCGCGCTACGGCGTGCGGCGGCAGCGCATGGCGAACACGAGAAACGGACCGGCCAGCACGACGACAACTGGCCAGATTGGTACGCCGAATACATCGTCCGCGAGCAGAGTGGCCGCGAACTGCCCAGATGAGAAAAGGTTCCCCATAGCGCCGCTGAGCGGCGATGAGCAGCGCATCAAGCGGCCGAGCTAATGTTGATGCGCTTTCAACCGCTGTCGGTGCGCTGCTTGCTTCGCACGATTGCCGCATAGCGCCATGCTGCACCACCGTCGCGTGTAGCCCCGAGTATGGTCGGCGAACAACAGCGTGCAGGCTGGGCCCTCGCATGCCTTCACATGTGAAAAATCCTGCGAGCAGACGAGCCCCGCAAGCGCTTCTCCGATAGGCAGCAAAAGCGCATTGGGGTTACGCCACCGGCGAATGGTTCGAAGCTCGAAAGCCCCTTGGGCAGTCGGCGGCCGAACGATCCGGCTGAAGGTCTCATCACGTTCGAGGAGACCGTTCAGCGGCCCCAGCTCCTCGAGCGCCTCGACCGTCAATGGGTTACCCTTATGCTGACGCACGAAGCCTCTGAACCATTCCCGCAGGCTCCGCGCCTGATCCGCGACCCGGTCGAGTTCGCCGGGCAGGGCGTTCGTTCTCATGTCCCGGAGCACATCACGCGGCACCAACTGGCCTTGTTCGAGCCAGCTCAGAAACCCCTCGCCGTCATCGATCCAGTCCACCGCGGTATCGACCGGTGTCGCGATTGAATTCAGGAAATCCAGCCCAGGAGAGTCGCCGACGAAAATGGCGGGAGGCCGAGCCTCCATGATAAATCCCTCTGCTAAAGTGAGCGTTCTATGCGCCGACCAGCCATCAAAAACACTAACAAAGACTAACCTCTTCAGGGCCACTTGACAAGTTACCTCCACTTCAGTAACCCTCTCACTGTCATTAAGATGGTTACGGGCCTTCCGGTCCCCTTCGAAGGAGAGCAAGAATGTCCTCGAATGATGTCAGTGTTGTGCTCGTCCATGGTGCCTGGGCCGACGGATCGAGCTGGGCGAAAATAATCAGACCATTGGCGGCCGATAGTATCGCGGTAAGCGCGGCACCTTTGCCGCTGACCTCGTTCCAAGACGATGTCGCAGCTCTCGATCGCGCGCTGGAGCGCGTCCAGGGGCCGGTTGTCCTCACCGGCCACGCCTATGCTGGCGCCGTAATCGGCGCCACGCGCAGCGAAAAGGTGAGGGGGCTTGTCTATGTCGCAGCCTTGGCTCCTGACGAAGGCGAGACCGTTGCGGACGTGTTCTACCGAACCGATCCGCATCCTCTTGCCCCAAAGCTCGCGCCTGACGAACACGGTCTCATCTATCTGCCCGATACAGCTTTCGGCGCTGCTTTCGCGCAAAACGCGACGGCGGAGGAATTGGCGGTGCTTGCGGCCGTCCAGCGGCCGATATCTCCCGCCTGCATCACCGTCGCCGTAAAACGGCCGCTGTGGAAGGATCGGCCGAGCTGGTTCCTGGTGGCCGAACAGGATCGCATGATCGTTCAGGCTACTCAGCGCTTCATGGCCGAGCGTATGAAGGCCCGTTCGCATTCGCATGCTGTCGATCACATGCCAATCGTGACCGCGCCAGCGGTCGTGCTGGACGTGCTCCGCGACGCGATTGCAACGGTTCGCGCGAGTAACCGCGAATGACTCAAAGCGAGCAATGAACCGCCCTAGCCGATCTCACTGCTAACCCCTTGATGTATATTCGCTAGGTTAGCGTGAGGCAAAAGGAAAATGTTATGACCGCCATCACCTATCGTACTGCCGATGTGGACAGCTCCAAGATTTTCTACCGCGAGGCGGGCGCGCCGGGCGCGCCGAAGCTGCTGCTGCTGCACGGCTTCCCTAGCGCGGGCCACATGTTCCGCGACCTCATTCCGCTCCTTGCCGACCGCTTCCACATTATTGCTCCCGATCTGCCGGGCTTCGGAAACTCCACCATGCCGGGCCGCGGCTGCACCTTCGATCGGATCGCGGAGACGATCGACCGCTTTACCGAGGTCGTCGGCTTCGACCGCTACGCCGTCTATGTGTTCGACTATGGCGCGCCGACCGGTTTTCGACTCGCTGTCCGGCACCCGGACCGCATCACTGCGATCATCTCACAGAATGGAAATGCCTATGAGGAAGGGCTCAGCGACGGCTGGAACCCGATCCGGGCCTATTGGCAGGACGCCTCAGCGGCCAACCGCGAGGCCTTGCGCGCCTTCCTGAAGCCCGAGGCGGTTCTCTGGCAGTATACCCACGGCGTCCCCGACACGACGCGCGTCTCTCCAGACGGCTATTCCCTCGACAACTTCTATCTAGCCCGGCCCGGCGCGGATGAGGTGCAACTCGACCTGTTCGGCGATTACAAGAGCAACGTCGCGCTCTATCCGACCTTTCAAACTTATTTCCGGACGCACAAGCCGCCCTTTCTGGCGGTGTGGGGGAAACACGATCCATTCTTCCTGCCGCCGGGCGCCGAGGCGTTCAAGCGCGACATGCCAGATGCTGTCGTACGGTTCTTCGACACTGGGCACTTCGCGCTGGAAACCCACGCTGTGGAAATCGCGGCGGCAATCCGCGAGTTTTTCGATCGGTGATTTAGTACCCTTTAGTCGCCCTTAAAGAAGGAGACCAGGAATGTCCAAGTCGGTTGCCATCGTCACAGGGGCCAGCCAGGGCATCGGCCGTGCCACCGCGATCCGCCTTGCGCGCGACTTCTCGGCTGTCGTTCTGGTTGCGCGGAATCTCGACAAGCTGGAGGAGACAGCGAGTGCCGCCAGGGCGGCTGACGCGGAGACGCTCGTGGTCGATGCGGATCTGGCCGAGCCTCATGCCGCGCAGAGCATTGTAGAGCAGACGCTGGCCGCCTTTGGCCGCATCGACGCTCTGATCAACATCGCGGGCGCGGTGCCGCAAATCGATTTGTTCGAGATGACCGATGCGCAGTGGGACGCTGGACTCGCCCTGAAACTTCACGGCGCCCGGCGACTCACTATTGCGGCTTGGCCCTCCCTGAAAGCGGCGAAGGGTTCGGTGGTGCTGATGTCCGGCAATTCGGCGTTGTTCCCGAAGGCGCCTTACGCCGCCGTCGGCACGATCAATGCCGCAATTGTCGCCTTGGCGAAGGCCTTCTCTGATCGCGGCATCTCCGACAGCGTGCAAGTCAATAGCGTCCTCCCTGGCCCCGTGATGACCGATCGGCGGCGTTCCTATCTCGAGCACTGGGCGCCTGTGCACGACATGACGGTTGAGGAGGCGACAGAGAACTTTCCGAAGGAGGCAGGCATCGCCCGCTATGGTGAGCCGGAGGAGATTGCCGAATTGATGGCTTTCCTGGTGTCGCGCGCCGCGCGCTGGATGACCGGCTCGACGCTGCGCATGGATGGCGGCGAGGTCAAGTCGATCTGATCGAGGCGCGGCAGATCCGATCCATCGTTTCCGGCAGCGACATAAGCGCCGGACCGTTTAGGCCTTACTGGGGTCAGAAGAGAGGAAATAGCCATGTCTCAGCCTGAAACGTTTGACGTCGTCATCATTGGAAGCGGCCAAGGCGGCAAGCACCTTGCCTGGCATCTGGGACAGTCCGGCAAAAGAGTTGCGGTCGTCGAGCGCCGATGGGTCGGCGGCTCTTGCCCCGCCGTAGCATGCCTGCCGTCCAAGAACGAAATTTGGAGCGCGCACGTAGCCCATATGGTTCGGAATGCGGCGAAGTTCGGCACCATTGCAGAAACGGTGAGAACCGACATGGCGACCGTGCGCGGCCGCAAGCAGGACATGGTGGAGCGCGAAATCCGTGCCCATCTTGATCTTTACAGACAAACAGGTGCCGAACTCATCATGGGAAGCGGCCGGTTTGTCGGCCCGAAGACGATCGAGGTCGCGCTCAACGAGGGCGGCTCGCGCGTGCTTGTCGGAACCGAGGTCGTTGTCAATCTCGGCTCGCACGCCGCCATGCCCGATATTCCCGGACTGAAGGAGGCTAACGCGCTCACTCACATCGAGGCGCTCGAACTCGATGAGGTACCGTCGCATCTAATCGTGCTTGGCGGTGGCTATGTCGGTATCGAAATGGCGCAAGCGTATCGCCGATTTGGCAGCCGCGTGACGGTCATCGAGCCTGGTGCGCAACTTATGAGCCGCGAGGACCCCGATCTGGCTGAAGAGGTCAGCAGAATCCTCAAGGAAGAGGGAATCGACATCCTCCTGAACGCTCACCCTATTCGTGTGGATGGCCACAGCGGCGCATCCGTCAGCGTAAAGACGGAGACGAAATCCGAAGAACGGAGCATCGAAGGCAGCCATCTATTGGTCGCGACGGGGCGGGTGCCCAATACGGCGAATGTTGGTCTCGATATCGCCGGAATCGCTTTGACTGCGCGGGGTCTCATTCAGGTTGATGAAGGGCTACGGACGACGGCGCACG
The DNA here is from genome assembly GCF_009766125.1 of Acidisoma sp. S159. Classification (NCBI taxonomy): domain Bacteria; kingdom Pseudomonadati; phylum Pseudomonadota; class Alphaproteobacteria; order Acetobacterales; family Acidocellaceae; genus Acidisoma; species Acidisoma sp. S159. The sequence goes on along the minus strand of NZ_LMUG01000007.1, from coordinate 17,951 downwards.
GCGTCTGGGCCATCGGCGAATCCGCCGGCAGCCCGCAATTCACGCATGTTTCGGTCGATGATTTCCGCATCGTGCGGGACAATATGGCCGGTGGGAATCGCAGGACCGACGATCGGCTTATTCCTTATGTCATGTTCACGGAGCCGCCGCTTGCGCGTGTCGGTTTGTCGGAAAGTGAAGCACGCGCACGAGGCATCCCTGTTCGCGTGGCAACCCTGCCGATGCGCCGAGTCCTGCGGACACTCGCGACCGACCAGGTCGAGGGATACATGAAGGCGCTTGTGGCGGCTGATGACGATCGGATTCTAGGTTTCGCCATGATCGGTGCCGAGGCTGGTGAGGTAATGGCGGCAGTTCAGACGGCGATACTTGCTGAACTCCCCTACACGAAGCTACGCGATGCCGTCATTACCCATCTCACCTTTGCCGAAGGCTTGGGGCCGTTGCTCGAGAATGTTCCGGCACGGTCCATTTAATCAACTGACATCGCTTGGCGTCGTCTTCCTGAAGCCGGCGTCGACAAGGCGCCTCGTGGTCCGGGACATGAGTAGACAACCGGCGCGCAAGTTGGCGCCAGCTTCGACGGGCGTGACTCTTTCAATGTCTCGGCGCGAACCCCATGGATTTAGGCTGATCCAGACGCTCTTGTGTCGTAACGATCCGAATAGTAAACGACTTGGAGTGTCATTGTCGCAATGGAGCACTCCCGATGAGTTCCGCGAAAAAGGACCTGCGGGACCAACCGCGTCCAATACTTGATACACCGTCTCCCTCCGTCAAACGCGGAAAAATCGCCACAGCGCGCTTCATCGCCGAGACGGCTCATGCCGTCGCAATCTATCAGCCGGGAGAAGGCGATGTCCTATACATCACTTTCAACTCGGAGAATGAGCGGGCCAAGGGCCTAGGCTTCTCGGGGGATCGCTTGCTGAGGCGCCTCGGGCGGCCCGCTATTGGGATCATGTCGACAGTCGCCAATTGGTATCCCAAAACGGCAATGGCCAGCATCCTGGCGGCGGCTCAAGCGGTCATCGGCGAAGGCGAGTTTAGCCATGTGATCTGCTTCGGCCATGGCATGGGCGGCTACGGCGCTCTGCGCTTCGCGGCCGAGCTGCAGGCCGAGGTGGCAATCGCCTTCTCGCCGATCACGACGATCGACCCGGGACAAACCTCGGTGCCGAACAAATTCTGGCCGAGGATTGATCCCAGTTTTCGAAGCGGAATGCCGCTGGAGCCGCGGCATATCGCGCAGCGCAACTACGTCATCTACGACCAGCATTCCCATCATGACCGCTGGCATGCGAACCGGCTGGCAGCATTTCCCGCGATGGAACGCGTTCTCTTCCCAATGATCGGGCACGAAACGCTCGCCGCATTCGGCGAGGAGGACGATGTGATGGGCGTCATTGACGCGCTTATGGCGGGTGAGCCGAAGCGCGCGCGGCGCTGCATCAGAGGTGCGCGCAACCGGTCCGCGAGCTATCACGAGCGTCTTTCGGAAGTACTCGCCGGGCGCGGCCTCGCCGAGGCGGCGGCGAAGACCGCCCTTTTCGCGGCGGAGCTACAACCTGAGGCTCACCGAATTCTGGCCAACTATGCGCAGAAACTAAGAGCGGCGGGGCGTCAGTGGGAAGCGGTCGAATACCTTCTCGTCTCTGCGCCGCTGTTGTCGCGGCGGCCGGGGGTTCAGCGCAAGCTTTTCCAAGAATTGCTGCGCGCCAAGGAAGCCGAGATCGCGCGCGATCTCATGGCGCGCGCACGAGAGGTTCCGGGACTGCTCCTGCTCACGCCTGTCAGCATTGCCGCGGTGCTGGTCGCGACCAACGCAAAGAACGAGGCGAGGGGGCTGCTCGATACCATCACGCCTCAGGCGACGGATGATGCCGCTGATCTGGATTTCCTCGCGGATGGGTTGGTGGGCAGCGGCGAAGCGGCGGCGGCAATCGCCTTCCTGGAGTGCCGGAAGAGCCAAGCCCCAACTGACCTTGGGGTCCGCATCCGATTGGCCCGCGCGCGGAGACAGGCGGGCTTCCGGGTGGAGGCGAAAATGGAGGCGGAGGAGGCCGATAGCCTCGATCTGCAATGGGCCGGCGACATTCGCGCCCTCATGACTCTGCATCGGGAACTTGGCGCCCACCATCGCATCGAGGCGCTCGCCGAGCGAATATTAAAGACACGTCCAGAGATTTTCGAGGTGCGGCAGGAGTTAATCGAGAGTCATCTCAAGAATCGCAATCTAGTCTCGGTGCGCAACCATCTTGAAGCGACGCTGCGACACGCGATGGACGATGCCAACCAACTCGCCGCCGTGAGCCATCACTACACCCGGGTCGCCCGCATCTATGAGAGCTTGTGCAAGACCAAGAAGGGCACGCCGAAGCCACTGGTCGCTGATCGGGTTTCCGCCCTGGCGCCGGCTGAACGCGCCGTCGCGCTCGATCCGACAAGCGTCGGGAACCGCATCATGCTTGCGACGGCAGAGGTTGGGCTGGTGCTGATGAAGCGGGCACGCGCCACACTCGATGTCACTCTGAGGACCTTGGAGCCGACGGAGTCATCGCAATGGCTCAGACTCGCCGAACTGCTGCGCGACACCAAGCAGATCAAGGCCTCGCTTGAGGTTGCCCGACGAGCGCCCATGGCCGCCGGATGGACGAATGCTTCACGCGTCACGCTGGGCAGGCTCCTCGTCGAGATTGGTGAGCTAGAGGAAGCCAAGGACGTCCTGAAACCAGTCGATGCATCGACTCTGCGCGTCGATTGGCTGCGCTTCTTGGCTGAGGATTTGGTCAAGGTTTCGGAGACACGTCTGGCGCTGGTGGCGACTGAGCAATACCTGAAGCTGGACCCCGGCGATCCGGCGATGACGAAACAGCTGGGGTGGCTCAGGTTGCTTGCCAAAACCACCGAGCCACCGCCGCTGCCGGTCACGCCTACGGCCCGGAGATCCCGGGGATTTTTCGACAGGCTGTTTGGCGGGGTACGGACGTCGTGATCGAGCGCCTAGACGCTGCTGCGGAGCGTTAGAGATCAATCCATTCGTCACGGGCGTAATCGAAAAAGCGATCGACCCGTTCACCGTTCCAGCGATACTTCAGGTGCCGCTCCTGGTGGGGAATCCCGACCGCACGCGGCCGGAACGCGCCGAGGCAGTGACCGCCTTCGTGTCGCACACTCGGATAGGCAATGCCATTTGCAGCGGCCGCCCGGCGCTTCTTTGCGTAGCTCTGGGATGCCGCATAAGACTCGGAGTCCAGGATCGCGCGCCGCTGCGCGACTGGCAGCGCGGCGGCGTCCTCGAACTCGGCCGCCACAGTTCCGACGAGCACGCGCATATCCTCGCTGCGCGGGGGGTCGGCGCCGTCGCGCGCAAAGGCCTCGAAGTGGAACACGGTCTCGGCGATCGCCGTCTCCATTGCCGCTGCGGCGTAGTAGACGCCGAAGGTGCCGTCGCTGAAGCGCGAGCCTTTCGGGTTGATGTGGGTGAAGGCGGCCATCAGGTAGCTCGCTCCGGGGCCGCTGACGCGCTCGTCCGGCGGCACGAGGGCTATCTCTCCGATCTCATCGCGGACCCGAGGGTTGGTGAGCTGCTCCAAGGCAATCAGCGCGTCCCAAACGGCGGGATCGGCGGTCAGCCGCTCGAATAGGTTAATCGGCGGATAGCGCGAGGCGATAACCCGCCAAGCCTGCGGCCAGTTGATCCGACAGAGAGGCACGGTTGTTCAGCTCCACGGCGCCCGGGCGGCATCGAGATAGCCGCGCACCGCCGCAAGATCGGTGACGTCCCCAGCGCGCATGCGCTGCAGAGGCGTCTGGTCGCCGAAAGCGCGATTGGGTCGCTTGATCCAGTCATCCGCGAGATGCGGGTCGGAATAGACCAGCTCGAGCGCCTTGTAGATGCCGGCGACGTAGCCGATGCGGCGCAGCGTATCCATCGGCACCCGCACGGCGTTCCCGGCGCGCCAAGCATAGAAGGTCCGCTCGGCCGGCGCGCCGAGCAATGCGCGTGCATCCTCTGCACTCAGCCCCCAAGCCTGCACGATGGCGAAGAAGCCGCGGAGAGCGGCGGCTGGATCGATGCCCTGAGGGGCAAGCCGTATCCGTTCCTGGGTTTGCAGCATCGCGTCACTCCTGATTTGCATAAAATAGGGCGATTGCTGCAAATTTGCAAGAAATGGCCGTTGATTTGATTCTCCGCTCCTATCTTCGGTGGCATCGAAGCCATTTCAACAAGTTACAAGCTAACTCTAATGCTGGGCGAGTTGCCTATCCAGCCACCGGTAAGGAACTGCCCGTGCATGACGCTATGACCCCGTGATGATGGTTTTGATTCTGGAGGCCAGCATTTCCATCGCGAAGGGCTTGGTCAGCAGGTACATGCCCGGCTCCAGGTGGCCATCGCCCACCGCGGCGTTCTCGGCGTAGCCCGTAATGAAAAGGACCTTCAGCGTCGGGCGGGCCTCCCGGGCGGCATCCGCCATTTGGCGGCCATTCATGCCCTTTGGTAGACCGACATCGGTAATCAGCAAGTCGATCCTTACGTCCGATTGCAGCACTTTCAGCCCGGACGTTCCGTCTGCCGCTTCGATCGCCGCATAGCCCAGTTCATCGAGCACTTCGGTGACCAGCATGCGCACGGTCGGCTCGTCATCGACGATCAACACTGTCTCCCCAGCCTGCGCTCGGGGCGCGTCGGAGAGCCTGGGTGGGATCACTTCCTCGTCCACCTCACCACGATGCCGGGGGAGGTAGATGCGCATCGTGGTGCCCGCGCCTTCCTCCGAATAAATCCGAACCTGTCCGCCGGACTGCTTGGCGAAGCCGTAGATCATCGACAGGCCTAGGCCGGTACCCTGGCCGAGCGGCTTGGTGGTGAAGAAAGGATCGAAGGCTCGCGCGATGACCTCAGGCAGCATTCCTGTTCCCGTATCGGTCACGCAAATCGCCACATACTGACCGGGCTGCATGTCACGCTCGCCTGCGCCGCGCTCGTCGAGCCAAGTATTGGCGGTTTCGATTGTGAGCCGGCCGCCGTTCGGCATGGCGTCCCGGGCATTGATACAAAGGTTGAGAATCGCATTCTCGAGCTGGTTCGGGTCACACAAGGTTGGCCAGAGTCCGATCGAAAGCACCGTCTCCACCACGATTTCCGGCCCGACCGTGCGCCGGACCAGTTCCTCCATGTCGGCAATCAGCCGGTTCGGACTGGTCGGCTTAGGATCAAGTGGCTGTCGCCGCGCGAAGGCGAGGAGCCGATGCGTCAGTGCCGCCGCGCGGCTGGCGGCACCCTGCGCGGCCGTGATGTAGCGGTCGAGATCGCCAATCCGGCCCTGAGCCAGCCGGGCCTTCATCAGTTCGAGGCTGCCCGTGATTCCGGTCAATAGGTTATTGAAGTCATGCGCTAGGCCCCCCGTGAGCTGGCCGATGGCCTCCATCTTCTGCGACTGGAACAGCTGCTCGCGCGATCGTTCCAACTGAAGCTGCGCCTCCTGCCGTTCGGTGAGGTCCCGGGTTATCTTGGCGAAGCCGATGAGCCTCCCCTTGTCATGAATGGCATCGATCACAACGCTGGCCCAGAAGCGGCTGCCGTCCTTCCGGAGCCGCCACCCTTCTGCTTCGTAACGGCCCACACGCCGCGCCGTTTCCAGCGCCGTCGATGGCAGGCCGCTGTCGAAATCCTCGGGCGTGTAAAATCGGGAAAAATGCTGCCCTAAAACCTCGGAAGCTGCATAACCCTTGATGCGCTCGGCCCCTGCATTCCAGTTGGTGACCTTGCCATCAGGGTCCAGCATGTAGATGGCATAGTCCGTCACCCCCTGAACGAGCAGACGAAAACCGCGTTCAGTTTCCAGCATTGCGAGCTGTGCGGTTCGCTGCTCGGTCATGTCGCGGGTGATCTTGGCGAAGCCCACTAGCTCGCCGCCCTTTCGGATAGGGTCGATGACCACCATCGCCCAGAAGCGGCTGCCATCCTTACGGCGCCGCCAGGCCTCAGTGGCGAAGCGACCGCTCTCGGCGGCAATCTTCAGCGCCTGCGCGGGGACACCTGCGGCTCTATCCTCGTCCGTATAGAAGCGTGAGAAGTGTTCGCCGATGATCTCCTGAGCGCTAAAACCCTTGATCCGCTCCGCACCGGCATTCCAACTCACCACTCGTCCATTGGGATCAAGCATGTAGATCGCATAGTCCACAACGCTTTGGACGAGCAGTTCGTAAGTATCGACCGCGGATGACACGTGCCTGTTCCTCTGGCGTCTGCCGCTATTCATGCCTCAAAGCCGAATCGTCATACAGAAGCGTTTGCATACGAAGTCCCTTCGGACTCTGCGTCCGAGCGGCAATCGGCGTTACTGCGGCACAGGGTCACGCGAAGTTGACCGTAGGAACCGGCGCGTGGCACGAGCGGAGGGGAGCCTGACGGTAGCCTCACGGCAATTCGTGCTCCTCTGTCGCTATCGTGTTTTGCCGGTCCAATTATGGCCATTTGATAGGAACGTAGAGAGAGAGCTACTTGATAGGAGGCCGTCGATGGGTTTGTTGCGAGTACTGTTGGTCGAGGACGAACCTATAGTCCGGGAAATGGCCGCGGAGGCTCTCAAGGACGAGGGCTTTGATGTTATAGAGGCCGAAACTGGTGATGCGGCGGCATTGCTACTCGTAGACGCAGACGAAATCGATGTGGTTCTCACCGATGTGCGGATGCCTGGCAAAATGGACGGCATAGATGTCGCGGTGCGTGCCCGCGAACTTCATCCCACAATTGTTGTGATCGTCGTGTCTGGATATGCTCCGCAATTGACAGAGCGCCTCAACAGCCTCGCTCCTCCGCCCCTCTTCTTCCGCAAACCTTACCGAACGAGCGAAATCGTTAGAACCGTAAGGCAGATGGCCGCTTAACGGTGGCAAGCTGCCGGTCGATATGATGGCATCAGTACTCGCTACTTCCTTGTCAGAAGCCGACTATCGCATCGGCGGCTAGGGTAATGGCACCGCTGTCGCGGCCGTCATTGAACGGTGTGGTGCCGGTCAATGACCGATCGTATCGTAAACTCGGGGCGAAGCATCAATGTCTGGATCGCGCTTGGTAGCCCAGGCTTGTATGTGACGCCGACGGTGAATTCGCTGTATGTGGTCGGCGTGGCTGCGATCGTCGTTGTGGGAATACCGGGTTCCGAATAGACAAAACTGTGGTTGCCTGGGAAGCCTGCGACAAAGAATCCCTTGTCGTCCCGCTACACCTCGATCCACCCATTCAAGGTGAGATGGTCGTTGAGGGCGTAAGATGCGTATTGCGCGGCACCGTAGCCGTCCGCCTGAAAGGCGTCGTCGCGAATGTAGTTGAGTTAAGCTCGAACTTATTGGCCTTGTCGGTATAGAGCTGACCAAGGTTTAGGCCGTTGGAAGGTCCCGCGGGGTTGCCAGCGATGCACGCTTCGAACTGAGCCGAAAGCTTGATCGTGTTTTCCCAAGACCCTAGCGCCGGAGAGGCCGCCGACGCTGAGGCATGCGCCGCGCCGGAGGTCGTATCTTGCGCGCGAGCATAGCCAATGAAGAGCAATGTCGCCGATATTCCCAGGCCAAGGGTTTTCCAAGCCGAAGGCTCGCTCGTGCTCATGCTATGGCTCCAAGCCGCGAGCGCCTTCTTCGATTGAGAAGTAGCGCTTCGGCACATAGATCGTTGTGGCGACAACAGGATGTTCGTTTCGTGGGTTGGCGCGGCATTGTCGCACCACCCGAGGTAGCCGCTGACGCTATGCGCATCAACGCCGTTCGTGCCAGCCAGCTCCGCATTTATCGACGAAATATCGAGCTCTCTTACAATAGTCGTAATTCTATTCGGCTGGACCCCTAGTTTCGCGGCACTGGATAAAATGTCAGTTCACGGTTCTCATCACGCATGCATAGCTTGGCGCCCGCCCCACCCGACCCGGGCGTGCCAAAAACCGCGGGCATCTTTCCGGCCACTGAACGGTCAGCCTCGATGTATGCCCCTTGTTCCTTCGGATAGCCGCGGCTGGCCTCGACACAGGGACACCTCGGTGATTGGACCGGCAGAGCTGCTCTGGTAAGAGCGATCGGTGAGTGGGCTGGCCAGCCAGGAGAATGACTATGGACATCAAGCGTAGCGGGTCGATCCCTTCAGCGAGGGGGCCAAGCGACTACTTCACGGGCACGGTTCGGATCGATGCACGGTTCCAGGGGACGGAGCCCGCACGAGTAACCGGCGTGACGGTCACTTTTGAGCCCGGCGCACGCACGGCTTGGCATACCCATCCATTGGGTCAGACGCTGCTGGTGATTTCGGGTCTGGGCCGGGCCCAGCGTGAGGGCGGAGCGATTGAGGTGATTCGCCCCGGCGACATCATCTGGTTCGAGCCAGGTGAGAAGCATTGGCACGGCGCGTCACCGACGGTGGCCATGAGTCATGTCGCAATCGCGGAAACGCTTGACGGCAGGGCGGTCGATTGGATGGAGAAAGTGACCGACGCCCAATACGGCGCCGACCGGGAGATTTCTTGAGGGCCGACCGCACGGGCAACCGGCTGCGCGCCGAAGCAGCCAATCCCGATAGCGTCGTAGGAGAACAGACGATGGCATCCGCACCGGCAATGGTCTCATCTCCTCGCTGAAGACCACGGTTGAGCAATTGGATTGACCTGCGCGGCAGCCGGCCTTGCTCAGCGGCGGCAGCAAGGCTTGGGCGAGGCAGTAGTGGCGGCCCTCGCGGTCGGTATTACCTGGCTGGTCCGGAGAGCAACAGGCGAAGCGGGCTGATCGGGCCGAGCGGTATGAGCTGGAATGCCATCAACCCAGCTTGGCCTAGCGGCAGTTTGTCAAGAACCGCGAGGGCTTCTTGAGGGTCAGTGAGGTTCATGACGAACACGACCCCGCTATGGTCTTGCTTGATGTACCATTGGTCGATCTTTCCATCGAGGTATAGGTGCACGGTCGCGCGGACTTCCAAGGGCAGGATCGGCATCCACAATTTCGGTGTCGCCTTGGCAGTGAAGTTGCCGATTGCAAGGATCTTGGTGGTGGGCACCGAGGGGACGGAGGACGCCGGCGGCTCAACCGGCGCTGCCGCCTGGGCGAACGAGGCGGCGGGGCCTGCCAGCGCGAGAACCCCTGCGAAAGCTGCGAAGTTGCCCAGCCAGATTAAGCTCTTCATGTCACGTTTCACGATAGCATTTCCCTCGCGACGGCTTCGGGCATGTCGACTTGCAGCCAATGTCCTGCCGGCAATACGCTGAGGGAGGCATGCTTGAAATGAGACTTAAAATCGTCGGCGACACCCGTGTTGAGGGCTAGATCGGCGCCTCCCCAGATCAGCTTGACCGGAATATCAAGCGCCTCCATCTCGGCAAGGCGCAGCGTGTTTCGCGCGACTTCCTCGAAAATCTGCGCTGTCATCTGCGCGAAGGCCGGGCCGGAACCGGCCGCTCGCCCGAAATTGAAATTATTGTTGATGATAGGAGCAAGAAAAGCCTCGAAGGCCGCCTTGTGCTCTTCCGGCAAGGTCTCAAGGAATATTCTCTGCTGAAACCTGAGCAGCCAGGCAAATTGTTCGGGACTTTGCAGAATCGCGTCGGCAAGCGCCTTGAGGCCAGGGGTCGCGAAGAGCTCGATCAGTTCCGGCAGCCGAAGGCTCGGAGCCGCGGCGTAGAAAGTATTCAGAATACATAGCGAGGCGACGCGGTCCGGGTGGTCGATGGCGAAGTTGATCGCTGCGGGACCGCCGGCATCGTGTGCGACGGGAACGATCTTATCGATACCCAATGCTTCGACAACGGCCTCGAGATCCCCCAGTTGTTGCTTGAAACCATAGCGATTGCCGGCCGGCTTATCGGAAGCGCCGTATCCGAGGAAGTCGAATGTGACAACGCGCCGCCCACCGGCAACCAGATGCGGAACCAGCTGGTCATAGATATGGAGGTTGTCGGGAAATCCGTGCAACAATACGAAGGCGGGGGCGGCGCCGGCATAGTCTCGCGCATAGACTTCTCCTTGCTCGCGTGGGACAAGGTGTTCGTCGAAGCTCGGCTCGATACCCATTTCGTTACGGCCTTCTGTTTCGGGCTGTCTCTTTTGCGTACGCAATATTCAAGGCAAATGCTTAGCGCGGCGAATTCATGATGCCATTGGCGATCTCCGTGATGGCGGTCGTTCCGTTTTCCGTCAGCAAAGCCTTGCCTCGCGCCTGCGCCATCCGCCATGCTGGCGCCGCTCGCACTAAAAGGGTTTTGCCTGCCTTCGTCAGAATGATTGGTCGACCTCGACCCCCACCTTCGTCCTCAACTTCCGCTGCCCAGCCTTCGGAAATTAGAATCTTGAGGTTGCGCGTCAGCGTCGATCGATCTTGGTGGTGGTACCGGCCTATTGCCGCACGGGTCGCGGGCTGTATCCCGAATATGATTACGAGTAACGCGAACTGAGGTGAACCAATCCCGAAGGGCCGCAATTCTTCGTCATACATGGCTGTAAGTACTCTCGAGATCAGGCGGGCGCGCATGAGCACGCAGCCGCTGTTCATATCAGCGATGATCTCGCCCTCAACAGGACTGCTATTCTCTCTCATGAGCCACCTTGTGTTGCATATACAATATCGAGTCAAGCTTTGTCTAGCGGGTGCCGTTGCGATCGGGTTGTCCCCATTGATTCGTTTTGCTGATTTCTCGGCCGCGGCTGATTCATCGAATTCATCAGATTGCTTCGAGTTCGGGTTTGGCACGCGATTCGCCGTCGCTTAGGATTCGCCCAGTTCGGGGGAGAGCCTGACATGGTTGTCATTAGCGCCGCGTCGGCGCGACTAGAACTCAAGGCACCCTATCATCCGACGTTGCCATTTCGCGCAAGGCAGATCGGTGGGGTGTGGCTCGGCGCGGCAATCGGTTGGGTCTTTCCGCTCGAACAGGAACAGGCATTGCGCGCAGTGTGTCTAGACATATGGGCGGTTGACGGCACGATCGCAGCCAAGGGAGACGTGATTGATCTTCAAATCACGGTCGGGGAGGTCGTGCCCTTTCGTTCTGTGTTCGAAGCACATGAGACGCCGATCTATCTCGTAGGGCGCGAGATCGCAGCATCGCTCAGGAATCTGCGTGGCGCTCGCCCAGGTCGGGGCATTCAGTTTCTAGCTGGGAAGCCACGATGCCTCACGTCGCCGAGCACGTGGTCGACGTCTATTCCGGATGGCGCCGTCTTCGTAATACGCGATGTGCCGCGCTGCGCCGCCAAGCGCTTTCGGGAAGCGGTCGGCGGTGCCGGGCTGGTCGAGGAGAGCGCTCCCCGCGTGGCGAAAGCGCGAGTGACGCTTCTGAAAAGCGCTCGATGACTTCGCGGCGCCGACAGCGACCGGGCTAAGCAGACTCTTCCATCGGCGGATGCGCTAGGTGGGATTGTTGGGAGCCGCATCCTGGATCTGACGATGTGCGGCGTTGATACTAAGCCCGGTCAGCAGGAACGCCGGCGGGCACCTCTAGCCGCCGCTCAGGACCTTCTTTGATGACGAAATCGTGATCTAGCTGGCTGCAAAAACACGCACCTGACGGAAGTCATAAGCCAGCATCTAGTACCCTCGGGCGGGCGGAGTGTGTTGACATATTTCGGGTCTCTCGACGTATTTGCGACGCCCTCTGGGAGGCATAAAGGTTTGGGTTCAGCGCTGAGGGCCCAATCGACACAATGACTGCCGGCGTTGTATACCGCCTACGCTCTGAAGCTTTCTTGTGATCGCCGGCGCGCTGGCTTCTTGCTGCTCATCAATCTACGCTCGGCCTTGGGTTTCAGGATGTCCCCTTGTTCGCATAGAACAGCTAACAGCATTTAGAATTCCACAATGAAGCAAAGCATGATTTAGGTGGACAGAGCCTGTCACCCAGCAGGACATGCGTGATGATCTGGCCATGCGAATCAGGAGACGAGTGATGCCCGCCATTTGCGACGAAACGCTACCGCCATTTGCGCGTGATGAAGCGCAACCCATTGAATGGCTGCAGTGCCACTATCTCCGCGTGCGGTCTGAGACGGAGGCGCTGGCGGCGCCGTTGTCGCCCGAGGACCAGACTATCCAGTCTATGCCGGATGCTAGCCCAACCAAATGGCACCGCGCGCATACGACCTGGTTTTTCGAAACCTTCGTGCTGCTTCCGAATCTGCCGGGCTACGAGGTCTTCGATCCGGCATTCGGATACGTTTTCAATTCCTATTATGAGGCCGTCGGCCCCCGCCCGCCGCGGGGATCACGCGGCGTTCTCAGCAGGCCAGGTATACAGGCGGTGTCAGACTACAGAGCGCATGTCGATGCGGCAATGACGCGACTTCTTGCGAACTGCAGCTCCGAGGTCGCCAATCTCGTCGTCATAGGTCTGCATCATGAGCAGCAGCACCAGGAATTGCTGCTGACGGACATCAAGCACGCTTTTTCCTGTTCGCCCCTGTATCCCGCCTACAGGCCCGCGCCCCCCGCTTCCGTTTCGGAGGTGTCGCCATCGGTGGAGTGGTGGAGGATTGAGGGCGGTATCTACAAGGTTGGCTACCAGTCGCCTGAAACCGCCGGTGCGTTTGCATTTGACAACGAGACGCCAGCGCATGACGTTCTATTGCGCGATTTTGCTATCGCCGAGCGGCCTGTCAGCAATCGCGAATTCTTGGCCTTCATGGCGGACGGCGGCTACCGTCATACGGGACTCTGGTTGTCCGAAGGATGGGCGGCGGTGCAGGCGGGCCAATGGGAAGCACCAGCCTACTGGTACAGAAATGGCCAGGCTTGGCAGGTCTTCACACTCCATGGATTGCAGGACGTTCGACTGGACGAACCCGTCTGCCATGTGAGCTATTTCGAGGCTGCGGCCTATGCCGAGTGGGCAGGGCACCGTCTGCCGACCGAGTTTGAGTGGGAGGTTGCTGGAAAGTTGTATGGCGGCGGCGCGGAAGAGCAAAAGACCGTGCGGCCACATCCTCGTCCGCTGCATGCCGGTGTTCGGCAGGATGTCTGGGAATGGACGGCAAGCGCCTATCTTCCCTATCCGGGGTATCATGCGGCCCCCGGAGCGCTAGGGGAATACAATGGCAAGTTCATGATAAATCAGATGGTTCTCCGCGGGCGGTCCTGCGCGACACCGGCGGGACATGATCGGCTCACCTATCGCAACTTCTTCCCGCCCAATGCTCGTTGGCAGTTCTCTGGCCTTCGCCTTGCGAGAGATGTCACGTAGCCATCGTACGAATTTTCAAGGGACTTGGCCTCGTTGGGATGAGTGGCTGCATTTGGGTGGAACGGCAGGCCACACTCGCGGAACCGCGCATCGATGCATATTGCCAAGTTAGCCGGTCCCGGCGCTGTCGCCACCCAGTAAAGTCTTGCGTCACATCGCGCGACGTTCTGATCTCAACTTGCCAATAGAAACCCGCTCTCGCGATGGTTGGTGATTGCTGGTGCTTTACTAGGCGATCGGGGTAGATCCCCAGACCTGAGCAACTGTGAATAGAGTCGAAACCGTGCCCGGGTCGCGCAAGTGACGCCGGCAGCCCGCCAGCGCTTCGTCCATCTCGGAGGCTGACATCAGCCCTGCTCGCGCGATCGTCCCCCGTAGGGATTCCGCAGTGAGAGGCAGGTAATCGCTCATTGGATCCGCCGAGCGGAAGCCGAGGAGGAAGGGGCGGTAATGAACATCATGAAGGCCGGCGGCACGAGCCAGACCAAACAGGCGCCGGGCGATGTTGATGTCGGCTCCGGAAATGGCGAACGCCCTGATTAGGGCGTCCTTCAACTGGGCGAAGGCCGTGTGCGGGGGATAGCAATCGAGCGTCGTCATGTCGGGTTCCTGCAACGCGACCGTGCCGCCTGCACGAGCGAGACGCATGGCGTCGCTGATCAGCGCTTCTGGCAGGCCGGCCGTGCCAGCGACAAGGCGCACATGAACCAAGTCGAACGAGCCATCCGGGAGGCTCGAGCGATAGGCGTCCGCCAGCATATATTCGACATTAGCGGCCCGATGCGCACGCGCATGGTCGAGGAAGATAGCGTCGGCGTCCAGGCCGACGACGCGGCCGGCACTACCGACGCGGGCGCTAAGGAGATGGGTGATGCCGCCGGGGCCGCAGCCCAGATCAAGACATGCCCAGCCCGGCCCGACGCCAATGCGGTCCAGCATCGCCTCCGTCTCATGGATAAGAGCAAGCCCCTGGACGTGCAGACGCTCAATCTCGCCTTCCCGGTGCTCAAGTGGGTAGTGTCCAGACTTGTCCGTCCCCATACCGCCGGCTCCCTGCTGAAGGTTCATCGTTGGGTTAGGCAGCCACGGCCGAATGTGCTTCGCACGACTTGTCGAGACCGAGTAGTATGAACCGCCCTCGGTGGGTCCACCACTCGCTCGCCGCATGGACGCGACGGGCCCGCACGCAGTGAGGCAGTTCGCCGTTTAGGCGTTGATATTAGACGTAACCGAATGTAACTGCTACTGAAGAGTCTTGCGATAAGCGCGTCGTTGAGGATATTTCGCAACGAATGCTGATGTTTACTCTGCGCAATTTGGAGCCTGACGGATTGATCAGGCGAACTGTCACGCCATCGATCCCGCCGCCTGTGGATTACAAGCTGACTGAGCTAGGGCATTCACTGGCCAAACCGGTCCAGGCTCTCGGGCTATGAGCGTATCACCATCTGCCTGAGATCGAGGCAGCGCATGCCATGTATGATGGAGAGAAAGACGGAGGATCGTAAATTGCGCGTCCGTCGGCAGCAGGCTGGCTGCACCATTCGGAGCAGCCAAAGAATCAGGCCGTCATCCTGGTGCTCTCGCTCGGGCGAGGTAGCTCGTGCGCCGCACGCGAAATCAACTCGTCACTTCGCGCTAGGAACAGTTTCAGGATCCGAGATGTATTGGACTTCCTATAGCCCATCACGAGGTCGATCGTCGGTGCCTCGCCTTCCAAGGGACGGCTGATGACGGACCAAGGCAGGAAATTCCGCGCATAGGCTGGCAGCAGCGTGACACCCCGTGTCGAAGCGACCAGCGACATCGCCATGCCGAGATTGTCGATCTGATGCGCAGCATGGATGTCGACGCCTGAGCGCTTCAAGTAGTCGTCGATGATCACCTGCAGGGTCGGCGCCGTCTTGGACATGCCGATGAACGTCTCTTGCGCGATGTCCTGGATGGAAATGGCTGCGCGTGAGGCAAGGCGGTGGTCGCTCGGCAGGACGACGAGGAGAGGTTCCTTCGCAACGATCCGATATTCCAGGTCGGGCATCTGGGGCTCGGGCCTCAGGAACGCGAGGTCGATCCTGCCCCGCATCAGGCTGTCGGCGAGGTCGGGCGAATACTGGCTCGAGATGGTAACGTCGATGTTTGGCAGTTCGTCCTTAAGGATGTTCATCGTCCTCGGCAGCCATTCCATCTCCTGACCGGTGAGAAAGCCAAGAGCGAAGAGTGGCCTGGCAGGTTTTTCCGCCCGCCGCGCCGCGTCAACCGCCGCTTCCGTTTGCGCCAGGGCCAGCTTTGCATGCTCCAGAAACGCCCGGCCGGCCGCAGTCAGCTCGACGCCGCGGGCGCTGCGGGTCAGGAGCTGGGCGCCTACCTCGTATTCCAGGTCCCTGATTTGGCGGCTAAGCGACGGTTGCGCCGTGTGCAGCCGGCGTGCCGCCGCGACCGTCAGACTGCCTTCCTCGGCGACTGCAATAAAGTAGCGAAGATGGCGAAGCTCCACCGGTCGGCCCCATGCCTGTCAGGTATCGGAGGGGCACCTTAGAAAGTCTTTTTCCAGACCGCCAGTGGAACCTATGTCCAGACATCGCGAGGGGCTGGTCCACGCGACGTAGCGGATCGGCTCCCTGGTGTCTCCGCTAAGGAACGACCGGGACGACACGAGGTATGGACGCTTAACCAAGCCGCGTTGACGTCCGGCAAACATCGCCAGAAAGAGGCCCAATCATGACTAGGCTCTCAGGAAAGACCGCTCTCGTCACCGGCGCCTCTCGCGGCATAGGCCGCTCGACCGCGCTCGCCCTCGCCAAGGCTGGTGCTCAGGTGCTCGTCCATTATGGAAGTTCCGCCACTGACGCAGACGAAGTTGTGCGACAAATCCGGGCCGGCGGAGGCCGCGCCGACGCGGTGGGCGCTGATCTCGCGGTCGCGGACGCGCCGCACAAGCTCGCCGTTCAGGTCCGCAAAATCATCGGTGACCGGCTGGACATTCTCGTCGCCAATGCGGGCGTCACCGCATCGGTGACGATTGAGGACGCCACAGTCGAGGAATTTGACAGGCTATTCGCCGTCAATGTTCGAGCGCCGTTCTTCCTGGTGCAGCAACTACTGCCGATACTTGGTACCGGGAGCAGCATCGTGCTGCTTTCCTCGCTCGCGGCGCATGCGTCTGTCGGCACGCTTTCGGCCTATGCTGCGACCAAGGGAGCCGTGGACACCCTGGTAAAGCACTTCGCCACGGCACTCGGCGAGCGGGGAATCCGTGTCAACGCTGTCGCACCCGGTGTCGTCGCGACCGACATGTCGTCCTTCGCGAAGACGGATGCGGGCCGGGATTTCACGCTCAGCCTGCAAGCCCTGAAGCGCATCGCGCAGCCGGACGATATCGGCGATGTGATCGCCTTTCTCGCCTCAGACGCGGCCCGCTGGATTACCGGCGACACGATCCGCGTCGACGGCGGCTCGAAGCTGTGACCACGCGAGCCGGACTTGCCTTGCTCTAAGTGTTCGGGCTTCCTTCCCCGACAGGCGGCAGCTTCGGCCGGATCCAAAAGGTGATGCAATGGTCGGAATGAAGGCAGCGGTCGTTCACACTCCGGGCGGCCCCGACGCAATCCGGATCGAGGAGCGACCGGTTCCTCAGCCTGCTCCAGGCTGGGTTCGCATCCGCGTTCACGCCTTTGGTTTGAATCGATCGGAGGTCTACACGCGACGAGGCGATTCTCCTGGCGTAAGATTTCCCCGCATACTCGGTATCGAGGCGACCGGCACAGTCGACGCCGCGCCGGATAGTGGATTCGCAATTGGCGAGACCGTAGCCACGGTGATGGGGGGCATGGGGCGGGACTTTGATGGTGGCTATGCCGAGTTCGTCTGTGTTCCGGCTGGGCAGATCCGCGGACTTCGCACAAAGCTCGATTGGACGACGCTTGGCGCCTTGCCGGAGATGTTGCAGACGGTCTGGGGGGCACTTCACCGCTCGCTGCGGGTCGCGCGAGGGGGCACCCTACTGATCCGGGGAGGCACGAGCTCAATCGGGCTCGCCGCGGCCACGCTGGCCAAGCACGAAGGCTTGACGGTTGTCGCCACGACACGCAACGAGCAGCGGCTTGCATTGCTGCGAAAAAATGGGGCTGATCACGCGTTGATCGATAACGAAACGATCAGCACCGAGCTGAAGAAGATCTTCCCGGACGGTGTCGGCGGGGTGCTGGACCTGGTGGGCACCAGCAGTCTCGCGGATAGCCTGGCCTGCGCCGCGCTGCACGGTATCGTATGCTTGGCCGGTGGACTGGGCGATAGCTGGGAGATAGAACACTTCTCGCCGATGAGCACTATCCCCGCTGGCACCTATCTCACCACCTATGGCAGTCGCGTCGATGTCATGCTGGACATGCCATGGGAAGATCTGCTCAGCAAGATCGAGAGTGGCGTTCTTCGGTTCCAGCAAGGGCCAGTCTTCAAACTCGACGATATCGTTGAAGCGCATCGCTGCATGGATGAGAACCGGGCCGAGGGTAAGATTGTCATACTGACTTGAGTGAACCGACGCGGCTGCGGAGTCTCAGATGCGGGGTGCCGGGTTGGTCGAGGTGAAAGACTAGGGCCAGGACCCATTAATTGCTTGCTTCGGCTCGGCGCATTGTGATTCTGGAGATGGCGGGAGGGTACCGTCATGGACAAACTGTTTCTGCTCAGCAACCGGCAAATGGCGCGGATATCGCCGCATTTTCCGCTGTCGCATGG
>NZ_LMUG01000048.1:416-244389 GCF_009766125.1 Acidisoma sp. S159 | reverse complement strand
GGTTCTCTCGGGTCCACATCCCGAGCTTGAATCATCCCTCCCCGAGCCGCCACAAGCATTTTCAAACGGTCTCTTAGCAAGTCGATGACACGGTTCCGATCAGAATACCTTGGAAGCAGATGTCGCCTCTGGAGCAGCCATGCAATGACTCTCTAAAGATAGAGGAAGAAATATGCGCGTCAACGCGTGCTAAAGTCTCTCATCAATGACCCGTGGCCATACTCGAGACCAGCAAGACATCTACAGTTTCAATGGCAATTGTTAAATTTCCAGAATCCGGCACGTGAACATTCGGAATTCCAGGAATTCCTGGAAAAATTTAGGGCACCAGAAGGCGAAGATTATCGCGTCGCTAAGTTGATAACTGCTAATTCTGTCTCAGCAAGACTATGCAACGAACCCTTTGGCATGTCACCTTAGGTTTTGGTTGCCATCGGTTTGGATAGAAAATCCCATGGAAGTGCGACGAACGGCTTGCCGGCTGGCTAGGTCACGATTTCGACGGCGATTGTTGTTTACCACCCTCATATTTGTATCGGTGCTGGAAAGCTCTTTTGCACGAGCGCAAAGCGCGATCGCGTCAGGGCCATGGAACAGCCCGGGTAGCGCGTCGCAGGTTCAAGCCGCAATCGATCAAATATTAAAGGTAGAGCAGATTCCAGGCGCCGCTGTTTCAATCAGCGAGGGCTCGGCACAATGGACCACGACGGCGGGGCTCGCCGATATCCAAAGCGAAACCGCCGCGACTGCGAACACCAATTTTTCGTATCGCAGCATTACGAAGTCCTTCGTGTCGACCGTTATTCTGCAGCTCGCCGGCCAAGGTCGTTTGAATTTGGACGATCCGATCAGCAAATATGTCGGCGGCGTCCCAGGGGGCAATCAAATTACCATTCGCGAGCTTGCAGAAATGCGTTCCGGGCTTTTCAACTACTCGTCTTCAAACGGCTTTCGAGAAGGATTCACCACGAATCCCGGTCGGGATTGGACGCCCGAGGAACTCATCGGCTTTGGTTTAGCCGGGCAGACGCAGTTCGCGCCAGGCACTTCCTATCAATATTCCAACACCAACACTCTCTTGCTTGGCCAGGTCATCGCGGCTGTCGACGGCAAAACGTGGGATCAGGCAGTTTCGCGAAATGTGACTGGACCGCTTGGTCTGACCGCCGTGACCTATCCGGGAGCTGCTCCGCTGCCGGCGCCAGCCGCGGTCGGATATCAAAATGTCGGGGAGGGGCCGGAATCGCTGTCGGCCTTTAATTCGACCGGTCTTGGGGCCTCGGGTGGCCTCGCGGGTAACATCGGCGATCTGGCGCGGTGGGGAATAGCTCTCGGCACCGGCGCGACGTTGACCGAAGCGGAATATGTTGAACGTATGAAGTCATTCGGTTCGACGACAGCTGATCCGGAAAGTCCCGAGTATGACAGCTACGGCTTTGGTATTGGCGAACTTTCTGGATGGGTCGGTCATACAGGGAACGGTCTCGGGTATGAAGCGCTCGTGATGTACGATCCGTTAACTGATCGTACAATCGCCGTGCTATTCAACGCAAGCAACGCCAATCCGGAGGCGCCTGCAGATCTGTTTCATGAATTGCTCAAAGTGCTTGGGTGGAACGAACCCAATCAGACCCAGGTCGTGGCTGAAAACGAAAGCACAACCATTGGCTCTAACACGGTCTGGACGGGTCTCGTCAGCGGTCCCTTCAATGCCCGCGCCGCGATTTATGCCGGAGACGGCGGCACCGCCATCGCCAATGGCCCAGTTCAGATTACGCCAATCGGGCTTTATGTTCCCGCAATATATGTCGCGCCGAACGGGCGCGTCGCGATCAATAGCGGCGGGACTATCACCGCCTCAATTGGTGGAGACGGCGCGGATGTCGTCGGTGGTCGGGGAGGGGCGTCTCTCTCACTTTCCGGGGTGACGGTGCGCTTGAACGGGGACGCGGTGACAGGCACGGGAGTCGATGCCTCCGATAATGGAACGGCGGTTCTCAACAACATGCAAATTACCGGCTCGGCATTGGCGGGTCTCCATGCAGGGGGCGATGCGGAGGCCAGAATTGTCGGAACTGGCATCGATATCGCGCTCAGCAGCGGCCACGGTGTCGTCGCCACCAATAGTGGCATCATCGGCTTGTCCAATAGCAACATAACTCTACAAGGTGCAGGCTACGGGATTATCGCGAGTGGCGCGGACGGACCTGCGGTCATCGATGGCAGCGGCTTGGCAGTCGAGACTCATGCTCCTTCCAGTTTTGGCCTCGTCGCGCAAGGAAACGGGGCGCTAGTATCTTTGGCCAATTCCGGAATCGTCACCTTGGGTGCCGACGCGCATGGCGTCGTTCTGAACGATGGGGCAACAGCCTTTTTGACGGACAGTTCCGTACAAGTCGCGGGCAATAACGCGGCTGCCGTTGCAGCCGTACCCGGGGGGCCGGACTCGGCATCGGCAACAGCCGGAGCAGGAACCTCAGTCTCCAACCTCATTCTGTTGGACAGCACCCTGTCTGATGCGAGCAATATCGCTGTCTATGCCGCGAGCAACCTGTCGGTTTCGGCATCGGCTTCCCAGATAGCGGGTGCTTTCTATGAAGCGAATGACTCGACGCTGAACCTGGCGCTGAAAAATGGAAGCGTGTGGCTATTGCCTTCCGGAGCGATCGCAGCATCATCGTCACTCACCAATCTCTCTAGCCAGAATAGCAGCATATTCTTTACGCCGCCGCCTTCCTCTGTGGGTCCTTATCAGCAAGTGGTGACGCGCAACTACGCTGGCGCCGGTGCGGCGATTGCGATGAACGCTTCACTCGGAGCGGGCATTGGCGGTGCTGACCAACTCGTCATAGACGGCGGCACGGCGACGGGCAGAACGGCCATCACCGTCCATCCTATGGGCGGCGCGGCGCTGACAACCGGCGATGGAATCAATTTGGTCGAAACCGAGAATGGAGGCCAGACTGATCCGGGAGCCTTCACCCTGAGTAGCCGGGTCGCGAGCGGTGCCTACGACTATAGCTTGTATCAAGGTGGCACGGGCGGAGCCGGAGACTGGTTCCTACGCTCGACCCTGCCGGAAAATAGTGTCTTGCCGAACCTGCGTCCCGAGGTTCCTCTCGACCTTGCCATGTCGGCAATTGCAGGCCGCTATGGCCTGGCTCTCCTGGGGTCCTACAGTGAGCGCGCAGATGCCCGCACTGCTGGTGACCTCAACGGCAGCGGCAAAAATGCTTATTGGACACGCGCTTTCGGTGAGACGGGATCATGGGGATCGTCTGGCGGCACTGCATCCGCTCAACTCCAGAGGTTCGACAAGTATGGGCCGAGCTACGATTTCGGGCTGGCGGGCGTCGAGGTTGGGGTTGACCTTGTCAAGAGCGAAACGGATCGAGGCGCTCGCGATGTCGGTGGAGTCTTCGTCGGAGGTGGATCGGCCAATGCGTCGGTGAACGGTGTTTATGGGGGGGATGCCGGTAATGCCACGCTGAACGCATATTCGCTCGGCGCCTATTGGACGCGGCTGGCTCCGACGGGGTGGTATATTGATACTGTAGTCCAAGGCACCTTTTACGGTCAGGCGAATACTGCATCGACCGCGAATCAGAGCCTGATGACCACCGGTTGGGGCCTCATCTCTTCGCTCGAAGTTGGCTATCCGATAGCTCTGGGCTCGAAGTGGAATATTGAACCACAGGCGCAGGCGATCTATCAACATTTGGCCTTTGGGGGGAGCGCCGATAGCTTTGGGCAAGTTACATTTGGTGCGACGGATACTGGTTACGGGCGAGCAGGTGTGCGTCTCAGCCGCGCATGGCAACTAGCAAACGGCCATCCGCTCTCGGCATGGATAGAAACCAATCTGTGGCAGGCTGTGGGGGATCAAAATCGCGCGACGTTTTCTGATCTACAGGGCTCGGACCCTGCCTCGTTCTCGAGCGGCTCCGGAGGGCCATCGGCAGAATCCGGGATCGGAATAACGGCGCAGCTTGCACAGAACGTCAGCCTTGCTGGGGCTTTCCAGTATGCAAAGCATTTAGATTCGGAGTCGGGGGAAAGCTTCGGGGGTTCCGCAAATATCAACGTAAGTTGGTGATGACGCTTCTAGCGTTAGTAATCGTTTTCGCGCTCGACAGTAATGGCGAGAGCCCAATTAGGAAAACGAGAGTTGTCGCCAAACGCAAGTGGCAAAATCTGACGCTTGGGAAATGGCCCGTTTCTCACGTGCCCGACTGGAAGCGAGACAAGATCTCGGCTACAGTGGGGGCGCTGCCCTACCAACTTGGCCGCGTCCATTCCGCGCGCCACAATGAAAATTATGTTCGGTCGCCTCAAGAGTTGGCGCCGCATCCACATCCCTACGAATGATGAGCCCGGATCTCTTTCGCCGCAACCTGCGCCGCGGGCGCAGCCAATGTTGTGTTTGCCATCAATGAGTCCTGAGCCGTAGTTCTCATCATCGCCTGTCGCAGCGCGTCATTCAGTCTCGCGAGATCCCCTACGCACCTTGGCGGAAGGCACCGACGATGTTAAGTTGCGGCCATGCGGCTGCGGCTGCAACGCCAGACATTGGACCTGCCATGGCGGCGCGGCTTCATGCGCGGTGCATCTTGGGCGCAGGGGGAAATCGTGGGTTGATCTGGTACCAATTGGGGCGCTGAGTTTCCTCGATTCACCATCGACCTCACCGGCGACGGCAAGGCGGATATCCTTGGCTTCGGAACCGACGGAGTATGGGTGTCGCTCGACGACGGCGGGGGACGTTTCTCGACTCCCAGTTTTGTTCCTAACGACAGCTCGGGGCAGGGCCAGTTCGGTTACGCGCGGGGAATGGCGGATCGAGAAACATGTTCGGACCTTGGGTGAAATCGCCGACTCGTTGCGCGCAAAGCTTGGCGATGCGGTCAGCACCTTAAACTTGAAGACCGATCCGGTGCGCACGAAGCTAGGCAATGCTGTCAATCCCTTGAACTTCAAGACCGCGGAAGCACCAAGGCCCGAGGCGGCGTTCACGGCCACCTAGGCGGCGGTCGCCAAGAGTACTACGGCCACATCCGTTGCGGCACCATCCTCGTTCGCGCGCATTCATGGCGCGGACATAGTCGGATTCGGCGATGTGGCGTCTGGGTAGCGCTCAGCCAGGGAGACGAAAGCTTCACCACAGCCACACTGGCTTTTCAGGATTTCGGGGTCAATCAGGGCTGGCAGGTCGGTCAGCATCTGCGGTTGCTCGCGGATGTCAACGGTGATGGCTTCTCGGACATCGTAGGCTTCAGCAACGACGGTGTGTGGACCTCACTCAGTAGCGGTCTCACAGCCGAAGCCCCCAAATTCGTATTGTCGAACTTTGGAATTAACCAGGGATGGACCGTCGCCAACCATTCTCGCATACTGGCCGATCTCACGGGCGACAAGCGCACCGACATCGTCGGTTTTGGCAATGATGGCATGTGGACTGCGCTCGGTAACGGTGATGGCGGCTTTCAAGCGGCCAATTTCGTGATTGCCGACTTTGGCTACAATCAAGGCTGGCGCACCGACGTGCACGAGCGAGTCCTGGCCGACTTGACCGGTGATGGCAAGGCTGACTTCATTGGCTTCGGCAATGACGGCGTCTGGACTGCTCTCAGCCAAGGCGACGGAAGTTTCACCCCGGCCAAGATGGTCGTTGGAGACTTCTGTGCCAGGAAAAGCTTGGCAGACTATCCTACACCCGCGTTTCGTCGTCGACCTGACCGGCAACAAGCATGCCGACCTCGTAGGCTTCGGCAACGACGGCGTTTGGACTGCTTTGAGCAACGGTGACGGAACGTTCGCGGCGCCCAAGTTCGTATTGCAGAACTTTGGGGTCAACCAAGGCTGGAGCGTCTCCAACCACCCTCGCTTCCTGGCCGACACCACGGGTAATGGCCTGCCCGACATCGTGGGCTTCGGAGACGCGGGCGTGTGGGTCGCCCAGAACAAGGGCGATGGCGCCTTCGCTGATGCCCAGTTCGTTCTCAACGATTTTGGATGCCGCTCGGGCCAGACCGGCATCAAGCACATCTTCGTGCTGATGATGATGGAAAATCGGTCTTTCGACCACTTTCTCGGATACTCCGGGATCACGGGCACCGACTCGCAGACGGGCCAACCCAGCGCGGCTGAGGTTCTGACCGGAAACGAAACCAATAGCAACACTGACGATGCGTCTCACCCGACCTTCAAGGTTGATCAATCCGCAGGGGATACGACGGTCGGCCAGCACGACGTGTTGCATCAATTTTCGGATGTCACGGTCCAACTATGCGGGACCGAGCACCTCCAGCTCGATGGCGCTCCATACCCTACCGTCGACAACTCAGGCTTCGTCACCGACTACGCCGCGTTTTCAGATAAGTCCAACCCGGGCGAACCCATGCGTTGCTTTGCTCAGAAGTATGTCCCCATTCTAAATCAGTTGGCCAAGGAGTTTGTGCTGTGCGATCACTGGTACAGTTCTATGGCGGGCCCCACGGAGCCGAATCGAATGTTTGCCCATGCCGCTACGTCGGGTCTCTGGGACGATTCCCCTGGCCCTGGCGACCAACTTAAGGACGAGGTTTTCGACTCCAAAGGCATCCATTTCGACACTGGCACCCTCTACGATCGTTTGCGCGACAAAAAAATACCATTCCGGATTTACTCAGGAGACGGCGTTCCTAACGTGGCCCTGCTCGAGGGTATAGGGCTGTCTGATGTCGATCTTTTCGAGGATTTCGAAAAGGATGTCAGGGATCCCGGCTACGACGCGGCGTTCACGTTCATCGAACCTTACTATGGGACCTTGGATCAGTACCTGAAAGGTCTAGGGTCCGGCTGGAAGGATGACTTAGAGAGAGTCGCCATTGAGGAGCTGAAGGCACTGTTGCAGGAAGCTGGCTTGTTGGCGGCGCCACAGCCCATAAACTCGCAGCATCCCGGAAACAGTGTCTTTGAAGGAGAGTCTCTCGTCAAGAAAGTCTATGAAAGCATTCGCGGTTCTCCCCATTGGAATGAGAGCATGCTTATCCTCGCGTGGGATGAGCACGGTGGCTTCTACGACCATGTGCGCCCGCCGCGCGCCGCCCCGACAGGTTCGCGGGGGCAAGCGCACGGTTTCATGTTCGACCAATATGGGCCACGGGTTCCAGCCGTTGTAATTTCTCCCCTGTGCCCGCAAGGCATCATCGAGCATCGGAAGCTTGAACGTTCCGCCATCCCCGCAACGGTGGAGCAGGTGTTCGGGCTACAGCCCATGACAGTGCGCGACAGTTCGATCATTGGCGTGCAGAACTTGGCGACGCTTCAAACGCCGCGGCAGAACACCCCTCTGACGTTGACGCCTGATAGCCAGCGCAGCCGCGCGCCGTTGTCCAACGTCGGCAGCAACGGGGTGCTTGCAACAATCAATTCGTCGACACCCTTGGATGCGATCAAGGATCCCTGGCTGACTTCGACGATCTTCAGTCGCATTTTCGTTAAGACGATAGACCAATACCACAAATGAGTCCGTTCTCTGGGATTGCAGGACTGGTAATAAGAAATAGTATTTGGCCAGGCGCCACCGCTACGATCTCCTCAATTTCGCAGTTGAAGAAGTCGTTCAACCCGCCAATCTTTTCGCCAACAGAAACAAATTGACCAACCGAGACGGATTGCCTGAAGAAGCCCGCGTTCCTCGATCTCTGCCACAAGAACCGCGTATACCGGTTCGGCGAGGCGAGGTCAGGCGGCCCACCATCCAGGACACCGAGGCCGCGAAGCACATTCTGCGCACCTGTTGACATCGCCGCAGCTATGCGAGGGTCGTATTGCCCAGCGCCACCATCCTCCACGATTACGGCCGGGACGCCCAAATTGGCCGCGGCGGCCAAGGTCATGCCCGATGCCGGTCCTCCGGTGCTCTGTTGAATGAGCAGGGATGGCAGGCCAAATGCACGTGCCATCATGTCGCTTTTGGCATCCACCGCCGTTATCCCGGTCTCTTGATAGATGGCGAAGGGGACGAGAGCCTCGGGTAGATCACCGCCGTGCATGTCGATATAGGCGTCGGCGTGACGAATGGCTTTCTGCACGAGCTGCCAAGCCAGACGTTCTGAAAAGCTGCCGTCGGCTTTCCCAGGAAATGCCCTGTTTAAATTCAAGCCGTCCGTCGGCACAACATAAGCCGCTCGGCGCCAGAAGGCTTCAGGGTTCATCAGCGGCAGGCATAGCACCTGGCCTCGGATCGACATTGGATCGAGCGCCGCTCCGAGCCGCACCGCCCCATCTATTGCCGGATACTCGGACCCATGGATGCCCGCGGTCACGAGTACCGCGGGACCCGGTTCCGCTCCGCGAATGGCAACATAGGGCCAGTCCCAGCCCGTCAGAAGGGGGTCTCCCCAAACCACATTTCCCTGTGCCTTGGTGCCGGGCGCCGGGGCTGGCACGAGGTCGAATTTCCAGTCAGACAATTCGCGATCTCCCGGGCATTCCAACAACAAGCTACTCGGCCAGATTGATCTGGCCAACGGAAACGCCAGACTACGACGCGCCGCTGAGGTTGGTCACGCCTGGCTATGACATGCATCATCCGCCAGAATCGGGGCATGAGTGCTAGGATGAGCCGCAGCGCAATCCGCGTCCACGACAGCCGACGCAGTACGAGGAGCTTCAGCTATGGGTAGTTCGGTCAGCGGTGCGGGTGAGCCGTGGCGATGGGAGGAGCCGACCTGGCGCGAGATTGTCGGCCGGGCACGGGCGGGTCGCAGCCTGAAGCCAAGCCAATGGCCGGGGGGCGCCCGTTGCGCTGTAGCGCTGTCTTTCGACGCGGATCACGAGACGATACCGCTGCGAGACAATGACGAGAGTCCAATGCGAATCAGCCAAGGGCAATACGGCAGCCGGCAAGGCATACCGCGTATCCGGCAGCTTCTCGCAAAACATTCTATTCCGGCAACCTTTTTCTATCCTGCCGTCTCGGCTCTTCTTCACCCCGATGAGGTGCGCGGCATTGCGCAGGAAAGCCACGAGATTGGCATACATTCCTGGATCCATGAGAAGAACACGGATTTGCCCTATGAGAACGAGCGCGACCTTTCGCTCAGAGCAGCGGATGTGCTTGAAGGGTTGACAGGCGTGCGCCCCGTAGGGATGCGGACCGCGAGCTGGGATTTTTCGGTCAACACCCTACGCATCATCCGCGAGATGGGTTTGCTTTATGACAGCAGCCTGATGGCGGATGACGAGCCCTACGAGATCGTCGCGGACGGCGAGCCGACCGGCATTGTCGAGCTTCCTCCGGAGTGGATTCGCGATGATGCCGTGTATTTCAATATGATCCGCTTCTCGAGCCTGCGGCCTTATACGCCGCCCTCTGCGGTCGAGGAGATTTTCCGTGCCGAGTTCGATGGAGCCTGGGAAGAACGCGGCCTGTTTCTACTGACGATGCACCCGCATGTCATAGGGCATCGCAGCCGTATGCCCCTGCTCAGCCGTCTGGTCGATCACATGAAGCAGAAGGGTGGCTGCTGGTTCGCGACCCATGCGCAGGTCGCGGAATGGTGCCGTGATCAGGCCGCCCAGGCACTGTAGACAGGGCGAGCCGGCCTCTGCTCCGGAGGAAACAGCGCCATCCCTTTCAAGGAGATGGTCTCGTTGACACTTGGACGCCCGGCACTATCGTGGCGCCACTGTGAAGGGCTCGTAGGGTCATGTGGTGGCAGCCCATTATCCGGCCTGTTATTGCCGGATCGCCGACCTTGTTACTTGCCGAGCGTTGCGCTGGCTCACCGTGGCGTAGGTCCGACGAGAAAACCGCTTTGAAGCACGAGGAGGGGCTAATATGAAATTAAAGCTACTCACCTGGGCGGCCGTTTTGGCGATTGGAGCGGGGCCTGTCGCGGCTCGGGCCGATACGACGCTTATCATCGGCATTGCCTCGGATCCAACGGGTTTCGACGCTGAAGCGGTGGAAAACAATACTTCCGGCTTCGTCATGTCGACCCTGTATGACAGCCTGCTGCGCTACAAACCAGGCACGACGGAAGTGGCGCCGGGAATTGCGCAGAGTTGGGAGACTTCGGCCGATGGCCTGACGTATACTTTCCATCTGCGCAAAGGCGTTAAGTTCAGTGACGGTACGCCGCTCGATGCCAAAGCCGTCATTTGGAACGTGGATCGTCTTCTGAATAAAGCCAATCCCCAGTATATTTATAATACCGGACCGGTCGAAGGCTACATCGACTTCACCTATGGTGCCGTCGCCAGCTACAAAGCGATTGATGGTGATACGGTTGAGTTCAAGTTCAAACGGCCTTCGGCGCCTTTTCTCAATAGCCTGGCGATGGTCTGGAACGGCCTGGTCAGTCCAGCCGCCGCCGCCAAGTGGGGCAAAAACTATCGCAACAATCCTGTTGGAAGCGGACCATTCATCTTGCGCGAATGGCGCCAGCGCGACGAGATCATACTAGACGCGAACCCAAGTTACTGGGGCGGCAAGCCAAAGGTAGATCACCTGATATTCAAGGAGCTGCCCGATCCTCAGGCCGCGGTCCTGGCGCTGAAGAGGGGCGAGATTCAAATTCTCGGGGATCTGAGCACTCAGGCTGTCCCCGTCATCAGGAACGACCCGAATATCACGCTGCTGACGCAGCCCGGACTCGCTGTCTCCGGCGTGGCCATTCCCGTGGACGTGCCGCCGTTCACCGATAAGCGTGTGCGCCAGGCACTCAACTACGCCGTGGATAAGAACGTCATCAACAAGGCTCTCTATGCGGGCTTGGCCGTGCCGATGACGTCACCTCTGCCGCAGGCACAATGGGGTTTCGATAAATCGCTACCTGGCTATCCCTATGACGTGGCCAAAGCCAAGGAGCTGCTAAAGGACGCTGGAGTAAAGCCGGGCACGCATGTCGAGTTGCTGACCTATAACTCGCCACGTGGCTATAACCCCGCCGGGCCGAATCTTGCTATCGCGATCCAGGGGTTCCTCAAGAAGGTTGGAATCATCGCCAGCGTTCGCCAGCTTGAGATCGGCGCTTTCTTCACCGTCGTTCGATCTGGTACCTACAAGGGCCTGATGATGGAGGGTTGGACCGGTGATAACGGCGATCCGGACAATTTCCTCGGCGAGCTATGGGGAGAAGCGAACTTCCCGGTCGTGAACTGGTCGCGGTACAAGAACCCGGCTTTTGAGAGCCTGCTCGCGCAGGCGCTGGTTGTATCCGATCCAGCCAAGCGGACGCCGCTTTACGATCAGGCACAGAAGCTGGTCCTGGATGACGCGCCCTGGATTTTCGTGAACTCCACATTGCAGATTCGTGCGATCCAAAAGAACGTCAAAGGCTACCAGCTTAATCCGACGCAGATGTTCTTCGGCATGGAGAATGTTTCGCTCAACTGAACCAGCTGATTCGTTATGCTCGGCGAAGGCGGAGCATCCACGCCTTTCTTTGCGGGACGAAGAGGGCCTGGATGGCATGCCGCGGGCGGCCCCACCTTCGCATGCCATGACGATGGGCTAGTCCGACGGGATTTTGTCGCCTACAGGATCCCGGTTCGAATGCAGGCCGCCCGATGACCGGGCGCGACTTCGAGAAGCTCGGGAACCACCTTCGCGCAGTCGCTGATGGCGTAAGCGCAGCGGGTCCGGAAGACGCAGCCGGATGGCGGAGCGGTCGGGCTGGGCAACTCGCCCTGCAAGACAATTCGCTTCCGGCCCCGGCCAGGATCGGGCTCCGGCACAGCAGACAGTAGCGCCTCGGTATAGGGGTGCTTAGGTGTTCTGACGATGGCGCGCGCCGGCGCGATTTCCATGATGCGACCGAGGTAGAGGACGGCTACGCGATCGGCGATGTATTCGACGACGGCGAGGTCATGCGAGATGAAGATCATGGCCAGTCCAAGACGGCGCTGGAGGTCGCGGAGCAGATTGACGATCTGCGCCTGAATCGAGACATCCAGCGCTGAGACCGCTTCGTCGGCGACGATGAGCTCGGGCTTGACCGCCATCGCCCTGGCGATACCGATGCGCTGCCGCTGCCCGCCGGAGAACTGATGCGGGTAGCGAGAGAGCTGGCTGGCATTCAGGCCGACGAGCTCAAGCAAGCCTGCCGCCTGATCGCGTATCGCCTTCCGGCCCTGGGCCAGCCTATGGATCACCAGCGCTTCGGCGACGATCTGTTCCACCGTCATGCGCGGGTCGAGCGAGCCGTAGGGATCCTGAAAGATCGGCTGGGCGCGGCGGCGGAAAGCGCCGAGAGCGGAATCCGGCACATGCGTTATGTCCTGCCCGTCGAAAACGATCCGGCCCGCCGTCGGTTGATCGAGCCGCAGGACCATGTTGCCGAGGGTGCTCTTGCCTGAACCAGATTCGCCGACCAGTCCCAGGACCTCACCCCGCTTGACCGTGAAGGACACGCCGGCAACCGCCTGCAACGGCGGTCCCGCGCGAAACAGACTTCCCTTGGTCGGAAAATGCTTCACGAGCTCCGCGACCTCGAGCAGGGCCGTCATGACATCTCCCGCGCGATCTCTCGCCAACGGGCGCAGCGGACGACATGCTGGTCCCCCACCTGCTCCAAATCCGGGCGCCGGACAGTGCATGGCTCCGGCCGGGCATGGGCGCAACGCGGATGGAAGGCACAGCCGGCCGGCATCTCGCTGAGATTTGGAACAATGCCGGGGATCGTCGGCAAGGGCCCCGCGTCGCGATCCATGCCGAGGCGCGGAATGGAGTTCAGCAGCCCGCGCGTATAGGGCATGCGCGTGTCCTCGAAGATCGCGCGCGCCGGTGCTGCTTCCACGGTCTGACCGGCGTACATGACCAAAATTCTGTCGGCGATCTCGGCCGCGACCCCGAGGTTATGGGTGATGAAGATGACGCCCATGGAAAGCTGCCTCTGAAGCTTGCTTATGAGCTCCAAAATCTGCGCCTGCACGGTAACGTCCAGCGCCGTGGTCGGCTCGTCGGCGATCAGGAGAGAGGGGTTGCACGACAGCGCCATGGCGATCATGGCGCGCTGGCGCAGGCCGCCCGACAACTCATGGGGATAGGCATCGACTCGGCGCGCCGGGTCCGGCACGCCGAGGAGCGCGAGCATCTCGATGGCGCGCACACGCGCGGCCCTGCGGCTCAGTGGCTCGTGCAGACGCAGTGTCTCGATAATCTGGTCGCCGATCGTATAGACGGGGTTCAGGGCGCTCATGGGTTCCTGAAAGATCATCGCGATCTCGGCGCCGCGCAGTTGCTGCATGGTGCGCGCATCCGCCCTTGTCAGGTTATGCGTGCCGCCGCCGCGCGCATGGAACAGGATTTCCCCGCTGGAAATGCGGCCGGGCGGTTTAGGGATCAACCCCATGATCGCCAGGCTCGTCACCGATTTTCCCGAGCCTGACTCGCCCACGATCACCAGCGTCTCGCCCCTGCTGACCGAGAAGGAGACGCCGGCTACCGCGGCGACAACCCCTGTTTCACCGGCGAAATCAACGCAGAGGTCGCGCACCTCAAGCAGCGGCCGGGTCATGCCGTTCGCCGGGGATCGAAATGGTCTCGCAGAGCGTCCCCCAAGAGGTTGAAGCCGAGCACCACGAGGAAAATCGCGAGCCCCGGAAAGGTCGCGATCCACCACGCCGTGAGGAAATAGCTCTGACCATCCGCCAGCAGTGCTCCCCAGTCAGGCGATGGCGGCTGGGCGCCCAGCCCGAGAAACGACAGCCCCGCCGTTTCCACGACCACCGACCCCGCTTGCAGCGTCGCCATGACCAGGATCGGCGTCACGCTGTTGGGCAGAACGTGGCGCAGCATTAATCGCAGCCGGGAGGCGCCAAGGGCACGCGACGCCCGCACATAATCGGCCTGACGGACCGCCAGAACCTGGCCGCGGAGAAGTCTCGCATATTGGGGGGTATAGACGATACCGATGGCGATCATCGAGTTGGTCAGCCCCGGCCCGAGCGCGGCCACGATAATCAAGGCGAGCAGCAGATAGGGAAAGGCCAGCACCATATCGACAATACGCATGATGACGGCTTCGACCCACCCGCCGAAAAAACCCGCCAGAAGCCCCAGGGTGCAGCCCGCGACCAGGGCCAGTCCATCCGCGACGACGACGGCCAGAAGCGCCGTCCGCGTGCCGTAGAGCACCCGGCTCAGCATGTCCCGGCCATATTGATCCGCGCCAAGCCAATGAATCCAGGAGGGCGGAGAGAGCGCGCTGGACAGGTCCTGGTCATAGGGGTCGTAGGGCGCGACGAGGGGCGCCAAGACGGTCAGCAGCAGAAAGACCACGGTAATCAGCAGACCGACCCGGGCCGAAATCCGCCGCAACACCCGCCGCACACCCAGGGGCTTGCGGGTCGGGGAGAGAACCTGGACGGTTTCGGTCGTCACGAGCGGCGGATCCTCGGATCGAGCAATCCATAGGTCAGATCGACGACCAGATTGACGAGGACGAACACGAAGGCGATGAAGAGCGCGCCTGCCTGAACCACCGGATAGTCGCGCGACAGGATGCTATCGACCATCAGCCTGCCAAGCCCCGGCAGCGAGAAGATGGTTTCCGTGAGCACAGCACCCGAGAGCAGAAGGCCCAGCTGCAGGCCAATGACGGTCACAACCGGGATCAAGGCATTACGGAGTATATGCCGCAGGATGACGCGCCGTTCCGGCATTCCCTTCGCGCGCGCGGTCCGGACATGGTCGAGGCTCCCCATCGCCAGCATCTCGGAGCGGGTAATGCGCGCGATCATGGCAAGCGGGATGGTTGCGAGGGTGACCGCAGGAAGCGTGAGATAGCGCAGGCTCTCCCAGATGAGGTGAGGCCTGCCGCTGATCAGGCTGTCAATCACGGTCATGCCGGTGACGCGCGGCGCGTCGAGCCCGGTGGGCATCAATCCGCCAATGGGCAGCCAGCCGAGCAAACCGCCGAACAGTAGTAGCAGCATCAAGCCAAGCCAGAATATGGGCATGGAAACGCCGAATAACGTCGCGGTCATCAACAGATTGTCCAAGAGGCCGCTGGGGCGGGTTCCCGCGATGATTCCAACTGGAACACCTATGACAACAGCCAGGGCTAGGGCCGCCAGAGCAAGTTGAAGCGTCACCGGGAAGGCAACCAAGACATCCGCCAGAGCCGCGTGGTTGCTGCGCAGCGACATGCCGAAGTCGCCCTGGAGAACCTGGAGCAGGAAGTAGAAATACTGGATGAAGATGGGCTGGTCGAGGCCGAGTTGGTGACGAAGGCTCGCAAGCTGGGCGAGCGTCGCCCGCTCACCCAGAAGGAGCGTCGCCACATCGCCAGGCAGCACGTGCATCGTGAAGAATACGATGACGCTGACGCCGAAGAGCACGAGCACAAGCTGGCCAATGCGGCCCACGAGATAGCGCGTCATCGCGTCAAGAACACGCTTGCGATCGGCGATGCAATCACTTCATGGCCTCCTCCAACGTCACGAGATTGGCCTCGCTCAGCGGGCGCCGGCCCTCCTCGATGTCATGGATCAGGGCAATCAGGGCTTCGGTGACCGGCGTGGCAAGGCCGAGTTGGGCTGCCTCTCTTATCAGCGGGCCGAGCTGGGCATCAACTTCCGTGCGCCGCTTGCGCACTGCCAGGTCTCGCCAGATTCCACTATGGGTTTTGGCCGAACGCCTGTTGAAGGTGGCCATCTCGTCAAACGATGCGGTAGCCGCGGCATCGGGTGCCCCTGGCCTAAAAGCCGAGGGATCGAACCCGTTGAAGCGCTCCGAACGAATGCCTAGAGCATCGGTGGTCGCCACAACTTCTCGTGCGAGCGCGGTGAAGACCGGCCGATACGCATCATGATCCAGCGCATCTGCTATCGAGGCGTTTGTCAACGCCGTGCCGAAGAGCAAGGCTCCATACCCCATCTTTCCCCAAAGGTAGCCCCAGATGTTATCGGTTACGATGGCCCCAGGCTCGAATGCCGATACCAAGTCCCGCAGCGCTTTGATGCGATCTGACTTTTGACCGTCGATTTCACCCAAAACAAAGGCCCCGCGTCCACCGTAAAGGATTCGGCCTGGGGCCAAATAGTCAGCACCAAAATTGATAAATGCTCCGATCGTGCGAGAGGCGCCGACTGTTTCAGCGATTTCCCGCTCATTCAGGCCGTTCTGAAGAGAAACAACATAGCCTGAGGTCGAGAGATGCGGCTCCAGGGCCATTGCGGCTTCTTTGGTGTGGTGAGCCTTTACGCAGAGGAAAATGCGGTCGAAATGGCCCATGACTCTGTCCGGGGTCGCTGCCTGAACCGCGACAGTAAATTCCTCAAGCGGCCCTTCTATGCTCAGCCCTTCTGTCTGCATCGCTTGGACGTGGTCTTCGGCGTTATCGACGAACAAAACGTCAAGGCCCGCCCGCACAAGGAAGGCACCCACTGTCCCGCCAATCGCTCCGGCACCCCAAACAACTATACGAGATCCATGGTCCTCCATCGTAAGCTCCTTACCTTCGGCTCAATCAGCACCTCAAGACGGTAGCACTTTAAGCGGCGTAGCAAACCGTCAGAAAGCAAATGGGGGCGCCAAGACCCGAAATAAACTTGCAAAGTTCGTGAATTTCTCTTTTCTTCTTGCCTCCAAAAAAACCACGCTCGCCACGCGCTGCGACTTTTGTTCCCTAATCGTTATATGATTTCACGCGATGTAGGACAAAGCCCGTTTTAGCCTTTGTTTCCACCCGGGCAAATAAGCATTCTGCGGCGCAGGCTGACGTATCGGGACAAACTGCTGGCGAGATAAATGACACGGACGTGACTAGCCGTTGCCAAGAAGCCGTCACAGCTTTTCTCGTTTGGTTAAACCCAGTGATCGAAACGAAAAGTCCCTTGGATTGTAGGGAGAGATTGATTGGGTCGCCCACTGCACTGCACATAAGGGAATCAGCTCATGTATCGCCGCGAGCGTAATCCGGTACCCTTGCGCTCGTTTGCTCGCCATCTTGTTGCAACTCGCAGAGACTCGCCCATGGCCGCCGATGCAAGATGACGCGTAGCCGACCCTTTCATCATCTTCTCAAAAAACTTGTAGACTAATCGGCAGGATCGCGTAGCGTCGTGACCTTAGCGGATCGGCCTAAGGAAAGCGCAATCTAGCATAGGGAACACAATGGCTATTTCTCCAACGCAGAGTGCGATCGGGTCTGCCGAACATAGAGCGATTCTGGAATCGCAGGATGCAGGCTATGAGAAGGGCCTCGGCAATCGTCAGATCCAGATGATCGCCATCGGGGGCGCCATCGGCACTGGGCTGCTGATGGGCGCCGGAAAGCGAATGGGCCTTGCGGGGCCATCTCTTGCTCTCGTCTATGCGGTCTGCGGCATCTTCGCCTTTTTCATTCTGCGTGCGCTCGGTGAACTCGCCATGTATCGGCGTAGTTCCGGCAGTTTCGTCTCTTATGCGCGTGAGTTCCTTGGTGAGAAGGCTTCCTATGTTGCGGGCTGGCTCTACTTCCTGAACTGGGCAATGGCCGGCATCGTCGATATCACAGCCATCGCTCTCTACTTCAAGTTCTGGCCTATATTCGTAGATGTTCCCCAGTGGCTGTTGGCGTTGTTTGCCCTTGGTGTGATCTCGGTCATGAATCTCACCAGCGTCAAGTATTTTGGCGAAATGGAGTTCTGGTTCTCTCTCATCAAGGTCGTGACGATTTCAGCGTTCCTGGTCGTCGGCGTGGTCATCTTGCTACTTGGACTGCACGTCATGGGGCACCATCCCGGGCTGCATGTGATCGTACAAAACGGCGGCTTCTTTCCAAAGGGACTCGGGGGCACGCTTGCCATCGTGCAGGGCGTCGTCTTCGCTTACGCCGGAATAGAACTCATAGGAACCGCGGCGGGAGAGGCTAAGGATGCCGAGAAGATTATGCCTCGTGCCATCAACAGCGTTATTGCCCGGATCGCGTTGTTCTATGTGGGCTCCGTGGTCCTGCTCTCGCTGTTGCTGCCCTACACGGCCTATCACGCAGGCACCAGCCCATTTGTGACAGTCTTCGCCTCCCTTCACGTCGCCTATATCGCGGGCATCATCAACTTCGTGGTGCTGACGGCGGCACTGTCCAGCCTTAATTCCGGGCTCTATTCAACGGGACGCGTGTTGCGTTCGTTGGCTATGGGCGGCTCTGCGCCGCGCGCACTCAGCGTTATGAGCAAATCGGGTGTGCCCTATGGTGGCCTGCTCCTCACCATCTCGCTCTATCTGATCGGCGTGTTCCTCAACTTCGTGATTCCTTCGGAAGTCTTCGAGATGGCCATCAGCATTTCCGCCATCGGGATTGTCAGTACCTGGGGTTTCATCATCGTCTGCCAGATGAAACTCCGGCAGGCGATTCATCGTGGGGAGATTGCCCCGGTCAAATTCAAGATGCCCTTCGCCGCGGTCACCTCTTGGTTGACGCTGGCTTTTCTGGCGATCGTCTTCTACTTGATGATCTTCGCATCCGGGCAGTTCTATATCTTCATGATCGGCCTGCCGTTGCTTGCCGTCTTGCTGGTCGGCGGCTGGTATCTGACCCGGCGGAGCAAGGTTCATTCGGATATGCCGACGGTTATTCCCTCCATCCGCCTGACCGACGATTTTCTAAATCGATGACCTGAGGGGAGCACTATCGAGCAGACTGGAGCCGCAAAGCGAAGCCAATTTGCCACTCGAAATGATTAAGGAAAGCAGGCATAGTTTCGCGAGACGTCACTCGTTTGTCCGCAAGTCCGGTTCGCGGCTGACTGGCTAGCCATCCCTTGACGAAGTCGAGGGGAACCGGAGGTCGGGAGGTAGCCGATGTGAATAGGAGTCTCGGCCAGATGAGCCCCATGCGAAGATTGGCCGCGATTCTTGCGGGGGTCGTTTTCTCGTCCCATGCTGCGGCTGCCCAGACCGGTGATCATCCTCCCGATACGATGGCTGCCCGCGTCCTCGGCTGCACATCCTGCCATGGTGCGCAAGGACGTGGCACAGACAATGATTATTTCCCGCGTCTTGCCGGCAAGCCGTCAGGTTACCTTTACAATCAGTTGGTAGCGTTCCGCGACGGGCGGCGCCGGTATCCGCCGATGAACTACCTTCTAGAGTTTCAGCCGGACTCGTTTCTCCGGTTGATCGCCGATTATTTCGCTGAGCAAAATCCCCCATTCCCGCCCCGGGCGACACCAGTCGTCAGCCCGGAACTCCTCGCCCTCGGCCGCGGCTTGACGGTAAACGGAGACGTCGCCAGGGGCATCCCCGCCTGCGCGTCTTGTCACAATCCTCGGCTGACCGGCATGCAGCCTGCGGTTCCCGGCTTGCTCGGCTTGCCTTCGGACTACATCAGCGCGCAGCTCGGTGCCTGGCGCTACGGCACGCGGACCTCCGCCGAGCCGGACTGCATGCAGATGGTCGCCAGTCATCTGACCGAGACAGATGTGACAGCCTTGTCGGCTTGGCTTTCCTCGCTTCCTGTTCCCGTCAATGCGACGCAGGTTCCGCAGGGCAGTCTCGCGATGCCTTTGCCCTGCGGAAGCCAACCGAATTGAGGAGGAAGGTTTTGCACAGGCGTTTGATACCGCGCTCCTGGAGACTCCCTCTGGTTTCGGGGCTTGCTCTGGCCATGTTGGTCTGCGGGCTGAAGCCGGTCTTGGCTCAGACTAATCAACCTAACATTGTGGCTGCGGGAGAGTATCTTGCGCGCGCGGGTGATTGCATGGCCTGCCACACAGCGCCAGGGGGAAAACTCCTCGCCGGCGGTCATGCCATGCCTACACCCTTCGGCACCCTGTACTCCACGAATATTACGCCCGACCCCGATACAGGCATCGGCCGCTGGTCGGCAGACGACTTCTACCGGACGATGCATGAAGGACGATCCCGGGACGGCGGCCTGCTTTACCCGGCCATGCCGTTCGGCTCCTATACCAAGGTTACGCGGGCAGATTCCGACGCGATCTTCGCCTATCTCAAGTCAGTGCCACCGGTGTCTTTGCCCAACAAAGAAAACGACCTGCAGTTCCCCTATAATAATCGCGCGCTCATCCTGGGATGGCGAACGCTGTTCTTCAATGAGGGCACCTACCGGCCGGATGATTCAAAGCCTGCGCAGTGGAACCGCGGCGCCTATCTCGTGGGTGGCTTGGGGCATTGTGCAATGTGCCATAGCGCCATCAACGCACTTGGCGGCAATTCGCAATCGCGCGCCTTCGAAGGCGGCTTGATCCCGATGCAGAATTGGTACGCGCCGTCATTGACGTCCAACAAGGAAGCGGGGCTTGGCAACTGGAGCCTGGCCGAGATTTCCGACTATCTGCGGGATGGCATATCTCATCGCGGCGCCGTCTACGGTCCTATGGCGGAGGTCGTCTATGACAGCCTGCAGTATATGACGGACAAGGATACGCTTGCGATGGCCGTGTATCTGAAGAGCCTCGGCGAGGGCAGCCCTCCTCCCCCTGCCAGCTCGAAAGTATCCTCGGCGGAAAGCAGCCTTCTGATGATTTTGGGCGCGTCCATGTATGACAAGCAGTGCGCTGTCTGCCACGGGCCGGAAGGGCGTGGAATGCCGCCCCAATACCCCCCGCTCGCCAGCAACCAGTCGATCCAAATGGCGTCAGCGGTCAATCCGATTCGCATGGTGTTGAATGGCGGATTTCCGCCAGGCACCTTCGGGAACCTCAAGCCTTACGGCATGCCGCCTTTTGCTCAGGTCCTCTCGGATGACGAGGTCGCGGCGGTGGTTACCTATATCCGGACGTCCTGGGGCAATCTTGGAGCGCCAGTCTCCGCGCGTAACGCCAACGCCCTGCGTTCCGTTCCACTGAATTGAGGACGCCCATGATCAACTCCGAACCCAAAGAGCTGGGCCTCCCCGATTCAACGGACGAAGCGGTCGACGGCATTCTGCGTTCTGGAATGCCCGGCGCGGTCGTTCTCGCCGGCCTCGCAACAGCTGTCGTCGTGGGCATATGGCTCGCCTTCTACTTTCTCGTCTTTCTCGCAAGAAGCGCGGGACCGTGACGTTGCCCCCTGCTGGCAAGAACTCCGCCGAGCATGTCGCGGCTGGCGCTGAACGCCGGTGGGCGACAGTTTCGCTTGTCATCCTCCTCCTGCTGGTGGTCATGGCGGCCATCGCCGGGGCACATCAGGCGATCATGCCGCAAGCAAAGGTGGAAACGGTTGATCCGCGAAGCCTGCATATAAGCGGCGAATTCACCGAGGGTAATCTTGGAAGCGCGTTGCAACCGGATGGTTCGGTGATGGTGAGGGCCATAGGCCAGCAGTATTCATTCACGCCTCAGTGCATCCTGGTTCCGAAGGACACACCCGTCACCATCCGGGCAACCAGCGCGGACGTCGTCCATGGCTTTCTAATTGAAAACAGCAACGTCAACCTCATGCTGGTCCCCGGTTACATCTCCACGGCCTCCACGCGTTTCTCAAGGACGGCCAACCTTACCATGCCCTGCCACGAGTTCTGCGGTGTGGGCCATGAAGGAATGTGGGGCAGGATTCAGGTGATCGACAAGGCAGCCTTCTTGAAACTGGCGGCGAACCAGCGGAGATTGAGCTGTGTTGCACAATAAGCGGCTCATCCTCGCACATTTCTGGCTGGCCTTCGGCGGTTTCGGCTTCGCTCTGCTCCTCGGCGAGTGGCAGATGTATATCCGCAGTCCGCTGCATGCATGGATTGGTGACCCGGAACTTTACTATCGCTCGGTGACGGCGCACGGCACCACCATGGCCTATGTCTTCCCGACACTTGTCGCCATGGCTTTCGGCTATGCGGTCGCGGAAGCCTCTCTGGGAAGACCGCTTATTGGCCGGCGGTGGGCTTGGGTAGGTCTCGCGCTAGTCGCTATCGGGACGGTGACAGCGATTGTTCCCGTCTCTCTCGGCGTCGACTCTGTGCTTTACACCTTCTATCCACCCATGGTCGGCAATCCGCTTTATTATATCGGCCTCGTCCTCGTTGTGGTCGGCTCGTGGGTTTGGGTCGTCCTGATGTCGGTTAATCTCTACATGTGGAAACGGGCGAACAAGGGCGTTCCAGTGCCTTTGGCAATGTTTGCCACTGTCGCTGGCTCCCTTCTATGGGGCTGGACAGCGGTCGGGGCTGCCCTCGAATTGCTGTTCCAGATCATACCGTCGGCACTGGGCCTGACGAACACCATCGACGCTGGCCTTTCCCGCGTGCTGTTTTCCTGGACACTTCATGCCATCGTCTACTTCTGGCTGATGCCTGCCTATATCGCCTACTACACCATCATCCCGCGAGCGATCGGCGGTCGCCTGTTCAGTGACCCTATGGCTCGCCTGTCCTTCGCAATGTTCCTAGTCGTGGCGATGCCCATCGGGGTTCACCATCTCTTTGCCGATCCGGAAGTCGGCGCCGGCTTCAAGTTCCTGCATTCAGTCTTCACAGCACTCGTTGCCCTGCCGACCTTGCTCACCGTGTTCACAATCTGTGCATCGGTCGAAATCGCGGCGCGTCTGCGCGGGGGCCGTGGCGTGTTCGGATGGATGAAGGTTCTCCCCTGGCAAAATCCGATGATGCTGGCGCTGGCGTTTTCCTTCGTCATGCTCGGCTTCGGAGGCGCTGGCGGCCTCATCAACATGAGTTATCAGCTCAACGCCAGCATTCACAACACGCAGTGGGTGACGGGGCATTTCCACCTGATTTTCGGTGGCGCAATAGTCATCATGTATTTTGCGATTGCCTATGACATCTGGCCGCACCTGACGGGACGCGCCCTCAACAGCTACCGTCTCATGCGGATTCAACTGTGGATTTGGTTCGTTGGCATGATGGTGCTGACGATCCCCTGGCATTTCGTGGGCATTCTCGGAATGCCGCGGCGCATGGCTTTCTATGACTACACAAACCCTGCCTTGGCCTCTCAGGCGGATTCGGTGATCATGTCGGTTCTCGGAGGCGCCATCCTCGTGGTGTCCGGCGCGATATTTCTGACCGTGCTCGTCCGGGGCCATCGGGCGTTGCGCGTGGAACCTGGTGAATACCGGTTCAGCGTTGCGGTTCATCAGCCACGAACGATGCCTGCCGCGCTCAACGGCCTGGGTCTCTGGTTCGGACTGATGCTGGCGCTGACCATCGTCAATTATGGGTTCCCGATCGCTCACCTCATGTCACTCCCGAGCACGTCGGTCCCCGTCATTCACATCGATGCCGCGAGATGAGCGAACCTCGTCTCCTGTCATTCCGCAACCCGTGGCTGACGGGATCGATCGCCCTGACGGTTCTGATTGCCGTTTCATCAGCGGCGATCGGCTTCATTTGGCTGCCGTCTCTCCAACCGGACGCGCGCAATCCGAGCCTCTGGTACGCGATTTGTACGGCGGCCGGCTTGGTTCGCGCGATCCCGGACGAGGGCATTCCGGTGGCAGCGGCGTACAAGACCACGGACGTGATCGTGACACCACGCATGCTGCATGGGGCAAGTGGTATGTCGATCGGCTTGGGAGCCACCTTGGCGTTGCGCTGCACAATGTGCCACGGCGCCCGGGGCCTCAGCGAGGCCGA
Organism: Acidisoma sp. S159; assembly: GCF_009766125.1. NCBI lineage: Bacteria > Pseudomonadati > Pseudomonadota > Alphaproteobacteria > Acetobacterales > Acidocellaceae > Acidisoma > Acidisoma sp. S159. The sequence continues at coordinate 220,885 of NZ_LMUG01000048.1, read as the reverse complement.
CTCACCTAATCTTGCCGGACAATACGCCCAGGTCATCTACAAGGAACTTCAAGACTATAAGTCCGGGGCACGAACAAATGCGGTCATGAGCCCCCGGGTGACAAATCTGTCGGATCAGGATATCCGGGATCTCGCAGCCTACTACGCTTATCTTCCCCGCCTGCCGCCCTACCATCCTCCGACCTCCGGGCCGCCCCCAAAGATCGTCGCCAGTGGCGCACCGATGCGCAACATCGCTCCCTGCGCGGCGTGCCACGGCACATTGGCCTACAAGGTCGGGAGTGCCTGGTTGGAAGGGCAGTCTCCCGTCTATCTCCAGCGCCAGCTCGCGGCATTTGCCGAGGGCAAGCGCCATAACGACATCAGCGAGCAGATGCGCAACGTCGCGCGCAACATGACCCCCTCGGAGATGGAGGAGGCTGCGCAATGGTACTCCAGCCAACCCTGATTGGCCGCATCAGCTTGTAGCAGTTACCAAGGCCGCCATGCAGTTCGCCCAGGAACAGGGTAGGGGTGTCACAGCATTTTAGGATGAAGGCACCGTGTCGTGCCCCGTGTCGATGGGGCTCTATCCGACGAGGCTAATTTTGAAGGTATCAAGTGCGTCTGCCAATTCATCTTGAAAGGTGACGAGTGAACCTCGGTCTGTGAGCTTTAACACCCCGATGCCACGGTCTTCGTAAACGCAGAGGCAAGGGTCCTGGATGAACCTTGACGGATAGAGGATGCCATCAACTCCGTCGGGGTGAGCGTGGAACGCACTGGACCACAGTCGACCGAGTTGCTGGTGGCGAGCTCTCACCGCGTCAGAGGGCATGCGCATCCCGACCGGCCCCGTGCTGGTCAGGTCCACGACCGTCAGAGGGCGTGTTAATTCCACCCGTGCGCATGTCCATGTCGTTAGTGCGCTTCGTGACAGCGGCCAATCCCCAGCTTGGCCATTGGCTTGGTCACGCAGCAGCGTTTCGACGAAACAACATCGGAAGGACGAGCCGAGATAAAGCGGATTGAAGCGCGCCGCTCCACCCTGATCGAGTTCTGCATCAGCGAAACGACTCTTCGACCCGGGACCCCACCCGAGCGCATCGGGATGACGTGCCAAGACAAATCGCAGCCAAGGCTTGTCAGGTAAGATTTCCGTTGTGACGAGTTGAAGATCAGCTGGAGGCCGGTCACGCTTTGCGATCCTCATGCGGCCGGAGCAAAGCCCTGGCTACGAGCAAGCCTCACCGCCTCGGCTTCCCGAACTGGATCTCGCGCTAGATCAAGCCCCGTCACTCCATCAAGCTCCGGATGCCGCTGCAGCAGAAAGCGATATACCGCCCAAGCGTCACCCAGCTCCTGGATGAGTACGGGCATGATCTTCAGCATGTGACCGTCACTATCCACCTGCCAAGCTGGATAGCGAACCCCCCTTCGAGCTCCCTCCAATCCCAGTAGACGACCATCATGTCTCATTGTGTTGACAGTTTCTCGGGTGATCCCTAGCCGCCGCGCCATGCGGTCGGAATTTAGCATCTCGGGATCGTCGAATAGCGTGCCGATAAGAACATCACCGCGAGCCGCCGCACGACCCATTGCAGCGGCAAGTCGCTGCTCCGGCGTCGTCGGCGGAGCCTCGCGGACCGAGACCACTTTTCCGCGTACCACAGTAAGATTAAGCGTCACATCACGATCGTCGGCGATCAATTTGTTGAGCTGCGACAACACTTGCTTGGCCACGGACAGCTCCATCCCTCGCGGCACTGAGAGCCGCGCGGACGAGGCCTTAAGTCCAACGCGGCGAGTTGACCCAATGCTTTTGATGACCGACATGCCCAAGGGTAGCCCAATATGGCACCATCCGTCAAGTTCGTCAGATTGATGGACGTGGTAGGGGTGAGTAATTCAGCTCCTCTGCAAGCTCCCGGAAGGCGAGCTACAGGGACAGGACGACAATCGGAAGCCCACTACCGAGGAACTCGGCTAGCTAGGAGATGGTTAGGTGATCAGCCTCAAGCAGTTGCTTGATTACCCGGAAGTGCGCCGATCGGTCGAGGGCTACCTCAGACGACGCTATGCGTTCGAATCACCGAGATATCAATGACATAGTCAAAAAACTCCAGGAGCTCGTCACCGATTCGCAGCTATAATCCTGTCTTGGTTAGGGGGCCGGAGCGGCGATTGAGCACGGTTTCGATGGATTGCATCTCCTCGGAATGAGATGCGCGCGATCTCTCCAGCCTGACCAAGTCATATTCAGCGTCGGTCAGGTCAAGGATAAGGTGGAGATTTTTGATCGGCACCCATTTTCCGTTGCGCACGATCGCGCTCTCAGTATCTCGGCCGTCGAGGAATGAGTTAGTGTTGACCGCTTTCTTCAATGACTCATATGTCGACATGCATCGGCAAGTAGCACGTCCCGTTCACCGAAACCATCTGCTACCAGTTATGCTCGTGGCGACGAGCCGATCATTAACTCGTTTCACAAGTATCCAATTTGACGAATATTATCTGTGACAACGAGCGGCGGGTGGGAGGATCGACCGCCACCGTGTCTTCAATGATTTCCCGGCGCAGGTATGCCTCTTGCTCGAGAGGCGATGACACTGCGGCCGGCCCCCGTTGAAACAGACCTAGCCGCTCTTCAGGAGGGTATGCGGGTGACCCACAAACTCATATCGTTCAGCCGGAAGGGGGATTTGCTAAATGTACCGCTTCAACCTGGGCTCCTACCAGCGCTCTATCTCCACCGCCTCTGCGGAAACGCAACGTTGGTTCAATATTGGACTGAACTGGTGCTACGGCTTCAATCACGAAGAAGGCATCCGGTGCTTCGAGCGAGCGTTGGAGACCGATGCCACATGCCCGATGGTTCATTGGGGAATCGCCTATGCGGCCGGCCCATTCTATAACCTGACGTGGAAGGAACACGGAGCGGTCGAGGCAAGCGTCGCGACGAAGCGCTGCTTCGAGCATGTGCAGATCGCGAAAACGCAGGCTGGTCGGGCCACCGAAGCCGAGCAGCAGTTGATCGAAGCACTTTCGTTCCGGTTTCAGAAACCTCATCCGGTGTCTCTGGCCGAGCTTGCGCAGTGGGATGATGCCTATGCAGCCGAGATGCGCCGTGTCCATCACAGATGTCCGGACGATCGCGATGTAACGGCGCTGTTTGTCGAAGCGCTGATGATGCGCACTGTGCGCAGGCTGTGGGACCTGAAGACCGGCAAACCGGCGGCGAACTCGGATGCACTTGAAGCGCTGGCAGTCTGCGAACGCGCGATCGTCAGAGCCGACGAAGTGGGCGTGCCGCACCATCCCGCAATCCTTCATTTACATATACATCTTCTCGAGATGTCGGCGATGCCTGAGCGCGCCATGCGCTCCGCCGATCTGCTCGGTGGCATGTGCCCCGACGCTGGCCATATGAACCATATGCCCGGGCATATATATGCGCTGTGCGGCGACTACGAGAAGGCGAAACTTGCGAGCGAAAGAGCGATTCAGGCAAACAACCTCTATCTCGCCTATGCCGATGCGCCGACTTATTATCTGCTCGGTTGTGGGCATGATCTGCATCTGATGATGTACGCGTGCATGTTCCTCGGGCAGGCGCGGCCGGCGCTGAAGGCCGCCGAGGAGGTGCGCAAACTCGTGACGCGCGAGGTCATCAATCTGCCCGACCGGCCAAAATTCACCCACACCGTGGAAGGCTACCGCGCCATGAAATCGCATGTGCAGGTGCGCTTCGGCCTCTGGCGCGACATCATCGATGAGCCGATGGTCGGCGACCCTCACCTTCACGTGATGACCACCGCGCTGCAACACTACGCAAAAGGCGTGGCGCATGCGACGCTCCAGAACATTGCCGGAGCCGAAATCGAGCGCGAGTTGTTCCATCGCCACGTCGAAACCATCGCTCCCGAGCGCCGGTTTCTGAGCAATCCAGCACGGGCTTCACTGGAAGTTGGCGCTGCGCTGCTTGACGGCGAGCTTGCCTACCATCAGGGCGCGCATCAAACGGCATATGGGCATCTGCGCCGTGCCGTCGAGCTCGACGACAATCTGTCCTACACTGAGCCATGGGCCTGGATGCACCCGCCGCGCCACGCGCTAGCGGCACTGCTGCTCGATCAAGGCCACTTTGAGGAAGCAGAACAGGTCTGTCGCGACGACCTCGGCCTATCTGGAAAAGTGCAACGCTGCGCGCAGCACCCCGACAACGTGTGGGCATTGCACGGGCTGGTCGAATGCTTGCGGCATCGGGGCGAGCGCGAGGAACGACCCGAACTGGAATACAAGCTCGACGCGGCGCTTGCGCTGGCGGACGCGCCGATTACATCGCCCTGCCTCTGTCGCGTACGCCCTACGCCAGGGATTTGCTGTCACTAAACTCATGGTACAGCCAGGGGTGTCTTAACCTGAGGGGACTCACAGCGAAGGCGTCGTGATCTGCGAGGATTGGGTGGAGGCGCATCCGCGGTAACCAATGAGAAAAGGCGCCCGATCGGCTCGGCGCGCCTTCGTTCGCCGTGTCGGAGAAGGGAGGAGCCTTGCCGCTCCCCCCATGCTTCAGGCCGCGACGGCCCAATCCTGCTCGGCCGCGATGACGGTGACCGTCACCGTCACCACACGCTCGACCTCGCTTGGCCCGAAGTCGAGGAGCGCCTGGCCATCCGTCCAGCGCCAACAGGTATCGCCCCGCCGCTCGACGGCGTAGAAACCCAGCGCCAGGCGATGATCCTCGAGATCTAGCGCCACCCCGTCGAGCGCCACCCCCGCAAGCACCGCCCCCAATCGGCGCTGGTCGCCGGGTGCTCTGGCGGCCACCGACGCCAAGCGGACGAGGCCGCCACCCACCGCCAGCACGACGGAGTGCTTGCCCTCGGTTTCGAGCCACAAAGTCCACGCGGCGGCCGCACTATGACTGAGGGTGATCGCGCGGCCTTCCAGCCGCGCCCGGATGGCGGCGAGATCGGGGCCGCCTTCCACCAAGGGCGCGCAAGCCTGCGTCTGCCACGCCTCGGAAGCGAGATCGGGCTCAAGGTCGGCATGGAGATCGACCGCGCCCGGAGCATTGGCGAACATTCCCCGATTGCCCGTATCGAGCCAGCTTTCCGCCGCCGCCCCCTCCGCCAGCAGCAGGTCGTGATGCGGCAGTTCGACATGGTAGTAGGTGATCGCCGCCATGCTGGTGTCGCGGGTAATCGTGCTGCCATTGACCAGCAGCCGCGCCGGAACGAGCTTGCCGTCCAGGCCCATGGCATGCTCCGGGCTGACGAGAAGATCGCGCGACGGCACACCTTCTCCGAGCGACCCCGCGCCGAAGCGGATCGGCGCCACATCCGGCCGCGCCGCGAGGTTGAAGCGGCGATGGCCGATCCACTTCACCCCCGCAACGTCGCCCGCGGCTGTCAAAACCCGGACCCCTTCGCGCAGCGTCTCGACAGCAACATCGCCGCGCGTCGTCGCGATCCGCGTGCCTTCGGCGAAGCAGACCACCAGGACGCCACCGTTACCGTCGGAGATGAGCTCGACGGGACCGGGATCCCCCGTCGCCAGGTTCAGCACGGTCGTGCTGGTCGTGCCGACCACGGTGAGTGTGTCGGTGCCGGAGTCGAAGGAGGCCGTCCCGGCCGCGCCAATCCCGGTAATGTCGATGGCCATTCCGCCCGCCGCCGGATTGGTGAACCCCGAGATGGCAGCGGCCGGTGATTGTGTTCCGTCGATGGTCAACACCTCGGAACCGCTGCCGCTGAAGACGATCACGCCGGGGTTGGAGCCAGGTGCCAGATCAGCCGACCCGCCAGCCGTGAGTATGAGCGTGCCGCCCGCAAGGGTTGCCCCCGAGGCGATGCCGCCGCTCGCCACCACCTCGGTGCCGCCGCTCACCACCTGGTCGCCGAGAGCAACGCCACTCACAATCACGCCGCCGCTGTCTTGCGTGTCCACCGCGCTGCCGCCCGCCAGCACCACCAGGGTGCTGCCTGACTGCGTGGTGTCGCGGTTGACGGTGACGCCGCTCGAGACAGTGAGGGCCCAGCCCTGCTCGACGCCTCCGCCGCTTTCCACCGCGCCCGCCGCCAGGTCCAGCTGACCAGCGATCGCTTCGTTAAGTGTCGTGCCGCCGCTGTCGATGATGATGATGGTGTCGCTGTTCATCGACTCACCCTCGGTCAGGCCACCCGACAATACGTGCTCCGTTCCAGAACCGAAGTCGGTTTCTCTTTTATTTGTTGCGCCGGAGCTTACGATAACGAGACCGGAATTGGAGTCGTAATAGGAATACCCGCCCGCCTTCAGGGTGAGCGTCGCACCGGCAACAATATCGATGAACGTCACCACTGCGCCGTCCGATACGGCAAGCGCCGCCCCGGACAACAGAGTCGCTCCTGTCTCCAATCCGCCGCTTGATATGAGGAGTGCCCCGCCGGAGTTAAGCGTATCGTCAAACTCCATGCCGCCGCTGCTGACCACGACGGTACCGCTATCGATCGTGCCGTTGACGTAGTCGCCGGCGAGGATGGTGAGCGACCCACCGAGATCGACCGTCACACCGTTCGCTGTACCGCCGCTCGATACCGTGAGGCTGGCGCCCGATAACAAGGTGCCAAACTGCTCGGTTGCATAGTACGATAGGCTGAGCAACCCGCCGGAGAACAGAGTCGCGGAAGTATCCAACCCGCCCGAAACAAGAAGGATCCCGCCTGACGCGATCGTCTCACCGAAACCCGTGCCGCCGCCGGTGATGTCTACTGTGCCGCTATCGATGGTGCCGCTGGCGTACCCGTCCTCGAGGACGACCAATGAGCCACCAGAATCCACTGTGACACCGTCTGCTTGCGCGCCGCTCGATACAATGAGGGTCGCATCCGATCCGATCGTTCCTCCGCTCTCCACCCCGCCGCTGCTGACCACCACCGTGCCGAGGTCGGTCACGCCAATATCCGACCCGCCGCCCAAAACCACGAGCGACCCACCGGGCAGCACTGTCATGTCGTTCACGGTCACGCCCGAGGACACGAACAGCGTTGCGCCGGAGGCTATCGTGCCGCCGCTTTCGATCGCTCCGGCCGCGAGCAGGAGTGTTCCGCCCAAGGATAGGGTCACGTTGAGCGACGTGCCGCCCGACGCGACCGTCTCGATCCCGCCGCTGGAGATGGTCCCACTTGTGTCTGTCCCGCTAAACGAGACAATCTCCACACCGCCACCGCTGACAAGCGTCGCTGTTGCTGTCCCTCCGGCGAGAACAGTGTATGTGACGCCGCTCGTGAGGATCAGGCCGCTGCTGACGATGCCGCTGCTGACGACGCTGTTTGTCATAAGAGTCACCTGAAATTGGTGTTGAGTGGGCGGTTTCGAAATAGGGACGGCCAATTTCAAACAGCCATAGTGGCGGCCTCTTGCCATTTCGTTACGATGCCGCTTCAATACGAGATGAGGAACTTCCCCCGACAAGGCTCGGTCACGAAATTTCACCGGCCGCGTCGATCGTTCGCGCCTTGGTCACCACCCAGATTGTTTCTTATCCGATGCGACAAAGTTCCGAGGAAGCCGCCGCGGCCTGTTACCTTCGGTCGAAACGAGCCGTCGAGAGCCAGCGCCGTGCGCCGCCGGAGGTTTGCGATTATGCGAAGCGTACCGCATCTACCGCCCGCTATGTGGAGCTGCTGACGTCGCGAGAGCCGGGCCGAAAAGCCTGACTAGGGTTTGAGTGCCACCAGGCGGCGATATCGGTCGCGCCCCGCTTCGAGATGCTCACGTGTGCAACGCCGCGCGACATCCCTGTCGCCCTTCTTGACGGCGGCGTAGATTTGATGGTGCTCGTTCTGAACCTGGCCGATGTAAGCTCGGCGCTCCGTGGCAGTCTCCAGCCCCAACCGGATGGTCTGCCGAGGGATGATGACCGGGCCGAGAAAATGCATGAACCGCTCGAAATAGGGGTTCCCGGTCGCCGCCGAAATCGCGCAATGGAAAGCGAGATCCTCCTTTACCGCGGTCTCATCTCTGGCAATCGCACCGTCGATCATCTCGAGGCAATGGCTGATCGCCAGAAGATCCGCCTTGGTCCGCCGTTCCGCCGCGATGCCGGCGGCCTCGACCTCGACCGCGAGGCGAAGTTGCAGAACATTCTCGACCTCGACGAGGGATCGCAGTTCGTCCGAGATGATGCGAAACGGGCGGCCGGTCGCGTTGCTGGCGACAAAAACACCCGCGCCTTGCCGGCTGACGATCAGCCCCTCCGCGCGGAGCGACGCCATTGCCTCGCGCACCACTGTGCGGCTGACCTGGAAATGCGCGATCAGCTCTTGCTCGGTCGGCAGACGTTCACCCGCGCCCAGCTTTCCGCTGCGAATGTCCCGGCCAAGCCGCTCGGCGAGCTGGGCCGTGCGGCTTAGTGTTGGGGCGAGCGGCTCAAGGCGATCCGGCATGGTGCAATCGGCCTATCACGTGGCTTCGGCTGGCTCGTCGAGCCCGACGGGCGCCGCCGGGTCAATCAGCCGCTCGGATTTAAGCTCTAGCCAAAACTGCGGCGGGATCGGCTCCTGCGAGAAGGCAAGATTTGCCTCGACCTCCGCGATTGAACGCGCTCCGGGAATGATGGCAGCGACCGAAGGATGGTGCAGCGGAAATTGCAACGCCGCCGCTTGGAGCGAGACGCCATGGCGCGCGCAGACCGCTTGTATTCCGCGCACGCGCTCCAGAACCTGCTGCTTCGCCGGCCGGTAGTCATAGGTCGCGCCAGTAACCGCGCCCGTCGCCAGAATGCCGGAATTATACGGACCGCCGATGACGAGGCTGATCGAATGCTGCTCGCAAAGCGGCAGAAGGCGAGCCATCGAATCCTGATCCAGCAAGGTGTAGCGACCGGCGACGAGAAAGTAATCGAAATCCCCCGCCGTCGCGAAGTCACACAGCATTTGCCACTGGTTTATGCCAACGCCGATCGCCTTGATGACGCCCTGGCTGCGCAGCTCAGCCAAGGTCGGAAACGCATGGTCCATCGCCGCCCTGAAATGGCTGCGGCTGAACGGATCGACGCCAGCGCCGACATCGACCGCCTCATCGGGATCATGGATCGCCAACATGTCGATATAGGGCGTGTTAAGTCGCTTCAGGCTGGCCTCGACGCCGCGCAACACCGCATCACGCGAATAGTCGAAATCGGCGCGCACCGGAGGGGGCTTGTCCCAAAGTCCCGGCTTCAGCTCTGAAGGATCGATCGGCACAAGAGAATATCCAACCTTGGATGAGATCACGATATCCTCGCGCGGCAGTTTCGCGACGCCTTGACCAAGCCGCGTCTCGCTGAGGCCGAAGCCGTAAACAGGAGCCGTGTCGAAATAGCGGATGCCCGCCTCCGCCGCCGCGTGAACCGTAGCAATCGCTGCCTCGGTCTCCATCGCCTTGTACATATTGCCGAGCGGTGTTCCACCCATGCCAAGCTCGGTGACCGAGAGGCTCGTCCTGCCGATCTGGCGCTTGCTGATTGCTTTTGACATTCCCGTATCTCCCTGGCGACGCGCCGGCTTCGGTAACCCGGCGCCGAAAGACGTTGACACAAAATTCGTCATATTACAATGTAACCAGAGGACAGGCGACGGCCGAAGCCCTAGCGGCATGCGGCCGATGAGGCTGAAGTCCCACGAAAAGAAAATGGCGAGGGAGGTTGCAGGTGGCGGACGATATCAAAGCATCGGCGATAACGACGGAGGCCGTCAGCGCGATTGGCAGGCGCGGCGCCTTCTCCGTGGCGGCAAAACTGGGTCTGGGAACCGCGGCATTGGCCAGCGGCATCGGCGCGGCATTTCCGGCGCTTGCGCAATCGAGCGCGGGCCTGCCTAAAAAGCCCTATAAGTTCGTCTTTGTCTGTCACGTCACGCTGGATCAGTTCTTCACGCCTGCTGTGTATGGCATCCAGGACGCCTGCGCCGCCTTCGGCTGCCACTACCAGTGGACAGGCTCTCAAAAGAATGTCGTCTCCGAGATGGTCAACGCCATGGAGACCGCTATCGCTGAAAAGGCCGATGGAATTGCCGTCTGCCTTGTCGATCCGACGGCTTTCGATGCATCGACGGCCAAAGCCGCTGCCGCAGGCATTCCGGTAATCGCCTTCAATGCAGACGTGCCGGTTGGCAGCCCCAACAAGCGTTTGGCCTATATCGGACAGCCGCTGTATCAGGCTGGCTACAATATCGCGCTGAAGTGGCTGAAAATGGTGCCGAAGGGCAGCCACGTCATGCTGTCCATCGGCATGCCGGGTTCGTTGAATGAGCAGCCGCGGCTCGATGGTTATATCCAGGCCATCAAGGACCACGGAGACGGCATTACCTATGACGTCGTGAATACCGGCGTTGACGCGGCGACAGAGATTTCCCGGATCGGAAGTTATGTTCTCAGTCACAAGAATGTCGCTGGTATATTCACCACGGGTGGATCCGACACCTATGCCGCTGGCTTCGTGTCGCAACAATATGGTTTGGCGAAAAAAGGTGTGATCGTCGCGGGCTTCGATCTGTTTCCGCAGACGCTGGGCTATATCAAAAGCGGCGACATGACGTTCACGACGGATCAGCAGGCCTATCTCCAGGGCTTCCTCCCAGTCCAGCAGATGTACATGTACAAACTGTCGAATGGCCTCGTGGGTCCCGCTGACACCAATACGAGCGAAGCCTATGTTACGAAAGACAATGTCGATCACTATCTGACCAAAAGCCGGTTCGAGGGAAGCGTTCGAGCCGAACCAGTCTGAGATTGTCTCGCGAAACCCGGCATGCCGAGGTGGCTGCCGGGAGCGCGATCCACGGTCCCCAGTGGGAAACGAAGAAAGCCTAGATGGTCCTCGCTACGAAACCTCACCCACCGGCTACGATCGGGGCGACAACGCGCCGGGTCGGCGTTAAAACCCCCGACTCGATTTACGAGAAGGTGCTGGTCATCCTGTCCCGCTATCGGGAGGCCAGCATCGCTGTCGTTGCGATCATTCTCGTCATCTACTTCCAGTTCGGCAGCAATGGCGAGTTCCTCACTTCTCAATTCCTGAGCGTCGTCCTCCGCGACACGGGCCGCCTTGGCCTCATAGCTGTGGCGGAGGTCATGCTCATGATCACGGGGGAAATCGATCTTTCCGTCAGCAGCACTTTCTCGCTTGCACCTTATATCATGGTGTTGCTGTCGATCGATCTCGGCGTTCCTCTGGCTATCGGTGCGCTGATCGGGGTTGTGCTTGGCGTGCTGGTCGGTGTGCTCAATGGAATCATCACCGTCCGGTTCCGCGTGCCGTCCCTGATCACCACGGTCGGCACGCTCTTTCTGCTTCAAGGCATCGTCGTCTGGATTGACGATAGTCAGCCGATCGTGGCGCCGGTGGAGGAGCCCTTTAATGCGATCTTCGGGCAGAGTCTGTATGGCCCTTCGGATTCGCTTTTCTCGTGGCATGCGATCACGGCGTTTACGCCGTTCCTCTGGACCGTGCTCGCGGTCGCCGCACTCGCACTGGTTTTGAGCAGGACAACCTTCGGACTCCATACGATCGCGACGGGCAGCAACATTGTCGGAGCGCGGGAGATCGGTGTGCGCACCGACCGGATCAAAGTCTACAACTTCATGATCGCCGGAGGATTCGCGGCTTTTGCCGGCATCATCAACACCGCACAGTTTTCGTCGGCTGACCCACAGGCCGGCAGTCCCTTTCTCACCCTGCAAGCCATAGCAGCCGCGGTCATTGGCGGAACCTCGCTGCTTGGCGGTTCCGGCACGGCAATCGGTTCGCTCATCGGAGCGTTTGTGGTCGCCACGCTCAACAATGGGCTTGTCATGGTCGGCGCTCAGGCAACCGTCTCCGACATCTACCTCGGCATCGCGATCCTTCTGGCGATGATACTGAACGTGCAGGTGAACCGCCTTCGCGCGAGGAGGCGGATATGAGCCCGGCAGTTATTCCGCCGCTGGCGCCCGATGCCCCGGTCATCCTGGAAATGTCCCACATCAGCAAAGGCTTCGGTGCGGTCACGGCACTTGTCGATGTGAGCATCAAGCTCCGCCAAGGAGAGGTTCTGGCTCTGGTCGGCGACAACGGCGCCGGTAAGTCAACGCTGATAAAAATCCTGTCCGGCTATCATCAGCCAGACACGGGGACGATTGTGTCCAAAGGCAAGCAGGTTCACTTCAACTCACCACGCGATGCGCGCGCTATCGGCATCGAGACCGTCTATCAGGACCTCGCGCTGATCGGCGATCTGAGCATCTATCACAACATGTTCATGGGCCGTGAATATCACAAGCGAGTTCTTGGGCTAAAACTGCTCGACAACAAGAAGATGCGCGATCTCGCTGAGGTTCATCTTAAGACGCTTGGAATCTCGATCCCCAGCGTCAATAGTACGGTCGATTTGCTTTCAGGCGGACAGCGTCAATGTGTTGCCGTAGCACGATCGATCTATGCTTCGCCCACCATACTCATCCTCGATGAGCCTCTAGCGGCGCTTGGTGTGAGGGAAAGTGCTCATGTTTTGGGTCTTATCCAAAGTCTTCGCCAGCAGCGCAACGTCTCGATCATTCTGATTGTTCACAACTACAACCAGATCTTCGAAGTATGCGATCGAATTAACTTTCTACATTCCGGCGAGATCGTTCTGGATGCGGCCACATCCGAGACAAGCGAGGAAGAGCTGATTCGCATCGTCAAGTCAGGCCTCGGACGAAACGCGGTTGCCGCCGAGTCTGCGGAAACTGAACCAGGCCAGGCATGACCTCGCGCCTCGCGTTGTGGCGTAGCCCCAGCCTTTGGTGGAATTTGGACCCGCGAGCCGAGATGCAGCGGACTGATATGGAGTGCTCGCCTTGACCGTGCCCCCCTCCGAACTGACCCGCCGGCTAGGTCAAGGTCTGCTGTCTTTCCCGGTCACCTTCTTTGACGAGGCGGGCGCTTTCAACGAGGCTGGCTACCGTGCCCACGTCGCCCGCCAGGGCGCCGCGGGAGCCGTCGGCCTGTTCGCAGCGGGAGGTACAGGCGAATTCTTCTCGCTCACCCTGAGCGAATACAAAAAAGTGGTTCGCGCGGCTGCCGAAGAGGTGCCGAAAGGTCTTCCACTCCTCGCCGGTGTCGGCTACGGCACCGAAATGGCGGTCGAATTCGCCCAGGCGGCCGAAGCCAATGGCGCCGATGGGCTGCTGGTTTTGCCGCCGTATCTAGTGAACTCAGAGCAGGAAGGTCTGTGCCAGCACCTGACCGCGATCTGCCGGTCGGTCGGGATTGGCGTGATCGCCTATAATCGCGACAATGCGGTTCTCCTGCCCGACACACTCGCGGCCGTTGCAGATGCTTGCCCCAATCTCATTGGCCTGAAGGATGGTTTGGGCAACGTCGAATTGCTCACGGCGCTCCGTTATCGCATGGACGGCCGTCTCATCTTCATCGGCGGCATGCCGACCGCCGAGGTGCATGCAAGCGCGACGCCTGGTATCGGTGTGACCACCTATTCCTCCGCGATCTACAATTTCGCACCCGACACCGCTTTAGCGTTCTTCAACGCCTGGCGCGGCGGGCGAAACGCGGAGATCGACGACCTGATGCGGCGGTTTTTTCTGCCTTATCTCGCCATTCGCAATCGTCGCGCGGGCTATGCGGTGTCGATCGTAAAGGCTGGCGCGCGAATTGCCGGCATTGATTGCGGCCCGGTTCGCTCGCCTCTTGTGGACTTAACAGGCGACGAGGAGGAGCAGTTGTCGTCGCTCATGACGGCTTGCCGGATGCCTGTCAGCGAGCAGGTGGTGAACTAGCCTCTGACGCGAAGGGACTCGATGGTGGCCTCTGGCGATCGGCCGGTGCTGCTGACCGGTGCATCTGGCACACTTGGCCGCCTGCTGGCCGCGCGTCTCGGTGCTTTCGGTTGGGTGCTACGGCTGACGGATATTGCGGAGTTTCCGGACCCGCTTCCGCCGAACTCCACTTTCGCGACGGCCGATCTGGAGGACCAAGCCGCGGTTCATGCTCTCGCTGAAAACTGCGGCCTTATTCTACATTTCGGCGGCGTCTCGACCGAGCAGCCTTTCGAGGCGATTCTCGGTCCGAACCTACGTGGCAGTTTTCATGTTTATGAGGCCGCCCGAAAGCAGCGGGCGCGCGTGGTTTTCGCATCGTCGAACCATGCGGTTGGACTGTACGAGCGTTCAGCGGTGCTGAACCATGACTGCAATTTACGGCCGGACGGCTTTTACGGGCTTTCGAAGGCCTATGGCGAAATGCTGGGGCGTCTATACTGGGAAAAGCACGCGGTAGAGACTATCATGATCCGGATTGGCTCCGTATTGCCGGAGGTCACAAACGAGAGAATCCTCTCGACGTGGCTGTCACCTAACGATTTCGTCTCCCTGATACAGCGCTGTGCGGAGGCGGAACGGGTCGGCTGCTCGGTCATCTGGGGCGCGTCGAACAACAGCCGCAGCTTTTGGGCAGGCGACGCGCGGGCAACGATCGGTTGGACCCCTCATGACAGTTCCGACAGCCATCTTGATCGCGCCCTCGGAAAAGTCACGGACGACCCAGTCGCGGAGCGCTATCAGGGAGGCGTGTTCGTAAGTGTCGACTACTCGCGCAGAGATTTCCCCCCTGGCGAAATGTTCGACGCCAAAATGCTATCCTGACTGCGCCTCAGCATCCCCTCATTCTCTCCGGGATGTTCCGTCGACAATGCTCAGGCAGTACGCTTCATCGCTTCAGCACTACCCTAGCCGAAAATAGCTCGCGGCAACGGGATCAGCCTCGACCGCTTGTCGCAGCGCCGCCTCGGCAGACGGTGTGGCCAACAGCACTTCGACACGGGTGAAGAATGGGACGGTGCCCAGGGCACGGGCGCGGAATAGCGCGCCGAGTGCCGCGCCTGCCGCGCTGCGCGGGAGGCAGCAGGCGCAGCCGGGGGCATGCGAGGGTAGCACTTCCTGAAAATAGGCAGCGGCCACCCCTGCCGCGACCTCGCCATCGCCCTCAACAAGGCTGGCAGCGTCGGGGGTGCCGGAGGGCACCGTGACGATCGAGATCGGGATTCGTGCATCGATGAGAGGCATGCATGTAGACATAAACATATCTTTATGTTATTTCAAGCGCCATGGAAGATCTTCTGCTCGCCTTACGCGCCGCGGCGGAGCCCACGCGGCTGCGGTTGCTCGCCCTCGCCAATACTGGAGCCTTCTGCGGCACTGAGATTGTGGCGATCCTCGGTCAGTCGCAGCCTCGTTTGTCGCGGCACCTGCGGCTGCTGACCGAGGCTGGGCTACTTCTGCGGATCCCCGACGGCGCCTTCATCTGGTTCGCCTTGCCCGATGCCGCGACACCACGCGGGCAGCTTGCCCGTGCCCTGGTCGAGCGGTTGCCGGGCGACGACGCTTTGCTCGCCGCCGACCGCCGGGCCGCTGCCGAGGTCTTGGCGGCACGCGCGCGGGCGGCATCGGAGAGTTTCCGCCGGCTCGGCGCCGATTGGGACGAGATGCATGCGCTCGGCCTACCCGCCGAGGAGGTCGAAAGCGCGATGGGCGCGATCATCGGCCAGGGACAGGTCGGCCGGCTCCTCGATATCGGCACCGGCACCGGTCGGGTTCTGGAATTGCTGGCGCCTCGGCTGACGGCCGGGATCGGCGTCGATATCAGCCCGCAGATGGTCGCCTTTACGCGCGGCAGGCTGGCGCAATCCGGCATCGGGCAGTGCAGCGTGCGGCAGGCGGATATGTATCACCTGCCCTTCCCCGACGGCGACCGGGAGACCGGCTTCGACTGCGTCGTGCTGCAAATGGTGCTGCACCACGCCGCGGAGCCGGAGGCGGTGTTGCGCGAGGCAGCGCGCGTGCTGCGCACCGGCATGAAGATGGTCGTGGTGGATCTCGCGGCGCATGGCCGGAAGGAGCTGACCGACCGGCTCGCGCATCGGCATAACGGTTTTCACGAAGAGCAGATGCGACGAATGCTCAATGGCGTTGGCCTGACGCTTGCGCGCACACAGGCTTTCGAAGGACCGCTTACCGTTCAGATCTGGTCGGGCAACCTCAATCGCGACGCCGACGCCGACCGCTCTTCCCACGCCGCCCAGGAAAGTGCCTCAGCATGACGAGCCGCCCGCATCTTCTCGACGCTTTGCGCGACCAGGTTCTGCTGTGCGATGGCGGCATGGGCAGCCGTGTCCAGGCGCTGACGCTGGATATCGAGAGCGACTTCTGGAATCGCGAGAATTGCACCGAGGTGCTGAACCTTTCGCGGCCGGACATGGTTCGCGAAATCCATCGCGGCTATTTCGAGGCCGGCGCCGATATGGTGGAGACCAACACCTTCGGCGGCAGTCCGATCACGCTCGCGGAATTCGACCTTGAGGATCGCACGCAGGAAATCAATCGCGTGGCCGGTGAATTGGCACGCGAGGCCGCCGATAGTTTCTCGGATGGGCGCCACCGTTATGTGGTGGGCAGCATCGGGCCGGGCACGAAACTGCCGTCGCTCGGCAATATCGATTACGATAGTCTGGAGGCAGCGCTGGCTGCGCAGAGTCGCGGGCTGATCGCGGGTGGCGTGGATGCCATCCTCATCGAGACTTGCCAGGACACATTGCAGATCAAGGCGGCGGTTAACGGCGCCAAGATCGCACGTTCGGAAGCCGGTACTGATACGCCGATCTTCGTGCAGGTGACGGTAGAAACCACCGGCACTCTGCTGGTCGGCCCCGACATCGCGGCGGCGGCGACCGTCATCAATGCGCTGGATGTGCCGCTGATCGGGCTCAACTGCGCGACGGGTCCGCAGGAAATGGCGGAACATATTCGCTGGCTCTCGAATAACTGGCCCGGATTGATTTCGGTGCAGCCCAATGCCGGCCTGCCGGAATTGGTGGACGGGCACACGCATTATCCGCTCGGCGCTGATGCCATGGCGACCTGGATCGAGCGCTACGTCGCCGAGGACGGGCTCAACCTCATCGGCGGCTGCTGCGGCACCTCGACGCCGCATATCGCGGCGCTGGATGCGATGCTGCGTCGGCGCGCGGGAAGCACGCTGCGGCCGGCGCCGGTGCTGCGCAAGCCGGTTTGGGTTCCCTCTGTTGCCGGGCTGTACGGGCAGGTCAGCCTGCGCCAGGAGAACAGCTATTTCTCGATCGGCGAGCGTTGCAACGCGAATGGTTCGAAGAAGTGGCGCCAGTTGCAGGAAGCGCAGGATTGGGATGGTTGCGTCGGCATGGGGCGTGAGCAGATTGCCGAAGGGTCGAACGCGCTGGATATCTGCACCGCCTTTGTCGGACGCGACGAAGTCCGTGAGATGGACGAGGTTATCCGCCGCTTCACCGGCAGCGTGAACGCGCCGCTGGTGATCGACAGCACCGAGCGCATCGTGCTGGAAAGCGCGCTGAAGCTCCATGGCGGCAAGCCGATCCTCAATTCCATCAACTTCGAGGATGGCGAGGGTCCAGCGACGGATCGCATGGTGATGGCGAAGAAATTCGGCACCGCGGTGATCGCGCTGACGATCGATGAGCCGGGCATGGCCAAGACCGCCGAGGACAAGCTGCGCATCGCGCGCCGGCTGGTGGAATTCGCTTGCGACAAGCATGGGCTGCCACAGTCCGATCTCATGATCGATCCTCTGACCTTCACCATCGCCACGGGTAACGAGGACGACCGTAAGCTGGGGCAATGGACGCTGGAAGGCATTCGGCTGATCCGTGATGCTTTTCCCGATATCCAGATCATCCTCGGCCTGTCGAATATCAGCTTCGGCCTCAACCCGGCGGCACGTGCCGTGCTGAACTCGGTGTTTCTCGATCACGCGCTGAAGGCTGGGATGACAGGCGCTATCGTGCATGTCAGCAAAATCCGCCCGCTGCACCTGATCGCGCCGGAAGAAGTCCAGGTCTGCGAGGACCTGATCTTCGATCGCCGCGCGGAGGGCTATGATCCGCTGCAGAAGCTGCTCGAGATCTTCGCCGATCGCAAGCTTGCCGATACCGGCGCCAAGGTGCGATCCGCGACGGTGGAGGGGCGCCTCAAGGACCGTATCGTCGATGGCGACCGCAAGGGGCTGACCGATGATCTCGCCGAGGCGATGAAGACCAATGCGCCGCTCGACATCATCAATACGATCCTGCTCGACGGCATGAAGGTGGTGGGCGAGCTGTTCGGTGCCGGCAAGATGCAGTTGCCATTCGTGCTGCAAAGTGCCGAGACGATGAAGGCCGCCGTCGCCTACCTCGAGCCTTTCATGGAGAAGATCGAGGGGCAGGAGAAAGGTACCATCGTGCTCGCCACGGTGCGCGGCGATGTGCATGACATCGGCAAGAACCTGGTCGATATCATCCTCACGAATAACGGCTACCGCGTGGTCAATCTCGGCATCAAGGTGCCGCTCGCCGATATGATCGCGGCGGTGCGGGAGCATCGGGCGCATGCCATTGGGATGTCCGGGCTGCTGGTGAAATCCACCGTCGTCATGAGGGACAATCTGGAGGAGATGACGCGGCAGGGCATCGATGTGCCGATCCTGCTGGGCGGCGCGGCACTGACGCGCAACTTCGTCGAGGATGATTGCGTGCGGGCCTATGCTTCCGGCCGCGTCGCCTATGCGCGCGACGCCTTCGACGGGCTGAGCCTGATGGAGAAAGTCACCGGCAACGGTTTCGACGACTATATGGCGGCGGTGCAGGCGCGCCGGGTCGGCAAGTCCCGCAATACGACGCGGACTTTGGGGCAGGCGGATGCGAAGGCTTTCCAGCCGGTCGATGTGCTCGCGGTGCAGGCGCGGCGGCGCAGGCTGACCCAGGATCAACCGGTGATCGTGCCGCCCTTCTGGGGCGCTCGCACGGTCGAGGCGCCGCCGCGCGCGCTGGTCCCGTTTCTCAACGAACGCAGCCTGTATCAGTTCCAATGGGGTTTTCGGAAACAGGGCCGCAGCCTCGACGAATTCCTCGGCTGGGCGAAGCAGGAGCTGCGGCCGATCATGCGCCGCATGCTGACGCTGTGCGAGGAGCAGGACATCCTCAAGCCGCAGGCGATCTACGGCTATTGGAAAGCCGCTGGTCAGGGCAACGACCTCATCCTGTTCGCGCAAGACGGCGAAACCGAGCTTTGCCGTTTCGCCCTGCCGCGCCAGCCGCGCGAGGACGGCGACTGCATCGCCGACTTCTTCCGCGACGTCGATGACGCCGAACGCGACGTGATCGGCCTGCAGGTGGTGACGGTTGGACAGAAGCCCTCCGACCTGGCGCGCGTGTGGTTCGAGGAGAACCGTTACCAAGACTACCTCTATCTGCACGGGCTGTCGGTGGAGATGGCCGAGGCGATGGCGGAATACACGCATAAGCGCATCCGCGCCGAACTCGGTTTCGCGAGCGAGGATGATCGCGAGATGGAGAAGATGCTGGCCCAGGGCTACCGCGGCTCGCGCTATTCCTTCGGCTATCCCGCCTGCCCCCGGTTGGAGGATCAGGTGCCCATCATGAAGCTGCTGGACAGCGAACGCATCGGTGTCTCGCTGTCGGACGAGCACCAACTGCACCCGGAGCAATCGACGAGCGCGCTGGTGGTGCTGAATGCGCGGGCGAAATACTTCTCGGTTTAGCGGCAGCTAGAGCGTGATGATCTAATATCGAGCGCGACCAAAGAATCCGTCATGGCACGCGAAGGCGTGCGGGGCCCCCCCTGCCATCCGCGCCTTGCCGTCGTGGAGCAAGCAAGGCGTGGATGCTCGGCCTTCGCCGAGCATGACGTGGTGGAATGGGCATGGTTCTAGCCAAAGATATCACGACTGGATGTCGCTGCGCTTATCGAAATGCGTCGCCGTCGCCTTCCAGCAGGCTCGCCTCATAGTCTTGGCCGCCATAGAAGACCGCTATGATGGCAACACGCCCCGCATTCGGATGAAAGGCGATGACGACACGACGCCTGTAACTGGTCACGCGAAGTCCTGCCGGATGTCATCCCGTGCAATTCCACGCTGCGGGAAGTTCCGGAGGCCATCGCAATGCGCCGCGATAGCCTCCGTGTAGCGTGCGGCGACGTCGGGGGGATCGTGAGGCTGCGATGTGTCGGTAAAGCTCTACGATCTGCGTACGGGCTTCGGGTGTGAAGACGACCCGCACGTCGATCACCGCCGGGCGGTCGCCTTTGCGTGTTCAGCCGAAAGCGCGGCTCGCAACTCGTCCAACGTCACCGCTCGCTCAGGGTCTGCCATCAACGCGTCATAGGCCGGAGCTACGTGTCCGCGTAGCCAATCCTCGACGACGCGGTCTCGTGCAAGCAGAGTGCGTAAGCCGTCTCTGATGACTTCGCTCTCTGTCGCGTATTCACCTGCCGCGACCTTGGCACGGATCGCCTCGGCCATTTCGTTCGGAAGGGTAATGCTGAACTGCTGGGTAGACCGCACCAGGACAACCTCGACGTCGTTGGAGTAGGATTAAATCCTACTCCAACTTTCGCGCGGATCAAGCGAATACGATTTGGCCCCGTTCGTCACTTCCCGACGATGATGTCGCAGAGTGATTGCAATTTCAGAAACTAGGCGTCGCCACCTAATTCGCGACCCAGCCCTGGCTTTCGAAGTATTGGCCGAGGTTGGTGGCGACGCGCTTGCCCAAATCGTCGGCATCCTCGCCGAGGCTGCTATGGGCGCGGGAGACGGTGCCGGCGACAGCGCCCGTCACGGCAAGACCCACATGACCCGCTGCGGCGCTGGCCGCACCAACGCCAAGCCCCGGAGCGTGACCGCTATTGGCCGTAGCGTCATAGGTCTGCAGCAGCCGCTGGGATCCGTTCGGCAAGGTGCCGTATAGGGCGACGGTCGCGAAAATCTCGCTTTTGCCGGCGCCGAAGCCTATCACGGTGCGGCGGGTTTGGTTGCCGGCGCTGATCCTCACGATCTGGCCGCGGATCACGACATTGCCGGGCGGCGGAACGGTTCCCTGCGCCACGAGCTCGGTCTTCAGCCCCATCGCGTTGAACGCCTGTACCAGCGTGTCGGAGATGGCGGTCTGAACCTCGCGCGTCAGGTTATGTCGTGTGACGTTAGGATCCTCGCCCTTGAATTCGCGCTGGAGACGCGCGCGGACGCCGGAATCGAGCTTGAGGGTGGCGGGATCGACGACGAAGTCAGTCACATAGACCTTGTGCGGCGGCGGCAGTTTGCGCATTGCCATCGCCTGGGGCGGCACATAGGCGCTGGTGTTCTGCACATGAGTGGCACAGGCGCCCAGCCCAAACAGGCCAAGCGCAAGAAAAGCCACCGCGCGGCGAGGCGCGGGCACTGAAATTAAGCGCAACGACATTTTCCAATCCCAGGCCGAGAATCGGCGGATAAACCACGATCTTAGACGGGGATTCCCGAAACCTTCAAGCTCTTCCAGCGCGTGGCAAAGCCACGCGGTTAATGCCGCGTGCGCTTCCCGGCGACCGTGGGCGCCTTGAGCTGCGGCAGGTCTTCCTCCAGCACCGTGATCTGGATGGAATAGGAGGTCTCGCCTTCCTCGGTGTCCTTGTAGACCGTGCCGATGACCTCATCCTGCACCGCGATCTCGACCGCGAGTCCGGCCTTGGCGGGGGCGATGATGCGCACCCGGTCGGTGCCGAGCAGACGGCGAAGATAGGCTTGTACGCGGTCGATATCCGATCCGTTCATGGCCGGAACTCCTTGAGATAGCAGATGGGTCTTTGGAAAGCGGCTCAGTCCGTGAGGCGTTCGATCTGGGCGCCGACGGCGGAAAGCTTGCCCTCGACATCCTCGTAGCCACGGTCGAGGTGATAGACGCGACTCACCACCGTCTCCCCTTTCGCGGCAAGGCCGGCAAGGATGAGCGAGGATGAGGCGCGCAGGTCGGTCGCCATGACCTGGGCACCGGCGAGCGAGGGCACACCGCGCACGATGGCGGAGGAGCCATGGACGTTCACGCGCGCGCCCATGCGGGTCAGTTCCGAGACATGCATGAAACGGTTCTCGAATATCGACTCGGTGATCATCGAGGCGCCATCGGCCACCGCCACCATGGCCATGAACTGGGCCTGCATATCGGTCGGGAAGCCCGGATAGGGCTCGGTCATCACATCCGCGCCGTGCAGGCCGTTGAGACGACGGATGCGGACGCCGCGCTCGGTCTGTTCGATGGAGACGCCGGTCTCTTCCATGATGCGCGCGACGGCACCCAGATGGTCCAGCCGCGCGTCCCGCAGCAGCACGTCTCCACCGGTCATCGCGACGGCGCAGGCATAAGTGCCGGTCTCGATACGGTCGGGGATAATGGCATGGGTCGCGGCATGCAGCCGCTCGACGCCTTCGATCACCAACTCGCCTGTGCCGATGCCGGTGATCTGGGCGCCCATGGCGACGAGGCAGTGGCAGAGGTCGATGATCTCGGGTTCCCGCGCCGAATTGCGGAGGATGGTCTGGCCCTCGGCGAGACTGGCCGCCATCACCACGTTCTCGGTGGCGCCGACAGAGACGGTCGGGAAGATGATGGTGGCGCCGCGCAGGCGGCCATTGACGCGGGCGACGACATAGCCAGCGTCGAGCTCGATCTCGGCGCCCAGCTGCTCCAAGCCCTTCAGATGGATATCGACCGGGCGGGTGCCGATGCCGCAGCCGCCGGGCAGGGAAACGCGAGCCTCACCCAGCCGCGCCAGCAATGGGCCGAGCACGAGGAAGGACGCGCGCATCTTGCGTACGATGTCGTAGGGCGCCTCGGTATTGGTGATGGGGCCGCCGAGGGAGATCGTGCGGGCCGTCTCGTCCCACTCGGTCGCAATGCCGTGCTGGGAGAGGAGCGCGGCCATGGTCTCGATATCGGCGAGGCGCGGCACGCGGGTGAGCAGCAGCCGCTCCTCGGTCAGCAGACCGGCGGCCATGAGCGGCAGGGCGGCGTTTTTCGCGCCGCCGATAGGGATTTCGCCCGAGAGGGGGCGGCCGCCGATGATCCTGATGCGATCCATTGGCCCGCTCCCTACATGCGCGGCAGAGCGACGCCGCGCTGCCCCATGTATTTGCCCTTCTTATCGGCATAACTCACCTCCGGCGCGCCCTCGCCACGGAGAAAGAGGAACTGGCAGATCCCCTCCCCGGCATAGATGCGGGCGGGCAGCGGCGTGGTGTTGCTGATCTCGATCGTGACCTGGCCCTCCCATTCGGGCTCCAGCGGCGTCACGTTCACGATAATGCCGCAGCGGGCATAGGTGGATTTGCCGAGGCAGATGACCAGCACGTCACGCGGGATGCGGAAATACTCGATCGTATGGGCCAGCGCGAAGCTATTGGGCGGGATGATGCAGACGTCCTGCTTGCGGTCGACGAAGCTGCTCGGGTCGAAGTGCTTGGGGTCGACGGTCACCGAATCGACATTGGTGAAAATCTTGAAGTCGTCGGCAACCCGGGCGTCGTAGCCATAGGAGGAGAGGCCATAGCTGATCACGCCGTCACGCTTCTGGGTCTCGACGAAGGGCTCGATCATGCGGTCTTCGATCGCCAGGCGGCGAATAACGTGATCGGGCAGGACGGACATCGGCGGCTCCGGCAGGGCGGGAATGACGCGCTCTAACCTAGCCGGAGGGTGGGGGCAAATGCGTAAAGCGCCTGGGGGTGCGGCGGGCACACCCATCCCCGGCCCCTCCCTTTGCAGGGGGGGTGAAGAGTCGTGGCGGCTCCCCTCCCTGGAAGGGAGGGGTTGGGGGGTGGGTTACGCGCCGCCCTGCCACACCAGTTTCGCGTTCGTCAGCTCCAGCGCGCCCAGAGCCCCCAGTTCCCGGCCGAAGCCGGAGCCCTTGGCGCCGCCGAATGGCGCGCGGGGGTCGGAGCGGGTGAAATCGTTGATGAAGATGGCGCCCGCCTCGATCCGGCCAGCGACGCGATGGGCGCGGGCCAGGTCGCGGCTCCAGACCGCGGCCCCCAACCCGAACTCGGTCGCGTTGGCGAGGCGGATCGCGTCTTCTTCAGTCTTGAACGGGAAAATCATCGCGACGGGGCCGAAGAACTCCTCCTGCGCGATGGCGGCATCGGGCGGCAGGCCGACGAGGACGGTCGGCGGGTAGAAATTGCCGGGCCCGGCCGGGATTTCTCCACCCGTCAGCACCCGGGCGCCAGCCTTCACCGCGTCCCGCACCTGGCGGTGAACATTGTCGCGCAGGTCCCCGCGCGCCAGCGGGCCGAGCTTGATGCCGTCTTTCGCCGGGTCGCCCATCGGCAAAGCGGCGGCCTGCTCGACGAAAGCCTTAGTGAAGGCCTCGACCAGCGACTCGGCGACGAGAAAGCGCTTCGCGGCGATGCAGCTTTGCGCGTTGTTGGAATAACGCGAAACCACGCCGAGCTTCACGGCCTGGGCGAGATCGGCATCCTCCAGCACGATGAAGGGGTCCGAGCCGCCAAGTTCCAGCACCACCTTCTTGCCATGCCGCCCGGCCTCCGCCGCAACCGCGCGGCCGGCGGCGACACTGCCGGTGACGGTCACGGCGCGGATCCGCGGATCCGCGATCACCGCCGCCGACTTGTCGCGCTCGATCGCGAGGTTGACGTAGAGGCCTTCCGGACCGCCGGCGTCACGCACCAAAGTCTCTAGCGCCTCCGCCGAGCCCTGTACGGTCTCGGCATGTTTGACGATGACGGTGTTGCCGACCAGCGCCGCCGGGATGAAGAAGCGCAGCACCTGCCAGAAGGGCAGGTTCCAGGGCATCACGCCAAAGATCGGCCCGACCGATTCGTGAATGATATGAGCGGGCGTGCCAGGAATGGCCTGTGGCGCGAGATAGCCCTCGCCGGCTTCCGCGAAATGACGGGCGCCCGAGGCGGCTTTCTTGACCTCGCCGATGGCTTCCGGCAGCGGCTTGCCCATCTCGGACGTGATGAGGCGGCCATAGGTCTCGGCACGCGCCTCCAGCAAATCCGCGAGGCGGAGGAGGAAGGCGATGCGCTCGGGCAGGGGCGTGCGGGACCAGCGCTGCCAGCCGTCCCAGACCAGTTGCAGCCGCTTGTCGGTCTCGGCGGCGTCATGCTCCGGATAGGTGGCGAGCAGCGCGCCCGTCGCCGGATTGCGTGATTCGAAACTCATGGCAATTCCTCCCCGGCGTCTGGTGCGCCGCTATCAGCAAACGGTGTTGAAGCGCTCGATGCAGGTGGCGATGACCTCCTCGCCGGGACGCTTCCACCAATCCTCGGCCGAGAAGATTTCGACCTCCTGCGGGCCGTGGAAACCAGCGGCCTCGATCTCGGCGCGGATCGCCTTCAGGTCGATCACACCGTCGCCCATCATACCACGGTCGAGCAGCAGATCCCGCGTCGGCACAAGCCAGTCGCAGATATGGTGTGCCAGGATGCGGCCATCCCGCCCGGCGCGGGCGATCTGGGCGTAGAGGCGCGGGTCCCACCACACATGATAGACGTCGATCGCCACGCCCACGCCGTCACCCAGCATGTCGCAGAGGTCGAGCGCTTGCTCCAACGTGTTCACGCAGGCGCGGTCGGCGGCATACATCGGATGCAGCGGCTCGATGGCGATGGGCATTCCCTGGGCCTGGGCATAGGGCAGTAGCGCGGCCAAGCCATCCACCACCATGGCGCGCGTCGCGGGCAAGTCGCGCGAGCCGGCGGGCAGGCCGCCGACGACGAGGACGAGGCACTCGGCGTCGAGTGCGACCGCCTCATCCACCGCGCGCCTGTTGTCTTCGATGGCGTCGGCGAGTCCCTCGGGTGTCGCGGCGGGGAACATGCCGCCTCGGCAAAGGCCGGTCACGGTCAGACCATTCTCCCGCACGATGCGCGCGGCCTCCGCTAAGCCAACCGCATGGACCTGATCCCGCCAAGGCGCGATGGCTGTGATGCCCTGGGCGAGGCAGGCATCGACGGCTTGCGGCAGATTGTATTGCTGGCGCAGCGTGGCGAGGTTGATCGAGAGACCGGCGCGCTTCACGTGACGCCGCCAATCGCGAGCACGCGCTTCATGCGCGCCGCCGCGCGATCGGGATCGTGCAAGACACCGGCCTGATCGGCGAGGCGGAAGAGTTCGGCGAGATGGACGAGCGACCGCGTGCTCTGCTGGCCGCCGAGCATGTGGAAGTGGTCCTGCAACCCGTTGAGATAGGCGAGGAAGACCACGCCGGTTTTGTAGAAGCGAGTCGGCGCCTTGAAGATATGGCGGGAGAGCGGCACGGTCGGCGCCAGGATGGCGTGGAAACCGGCCTCGTCGTTCTCAGCCAGGCGGGCAAGCGCCGCCGAGGCGGCGGGGGCGATGGCATCGAAAATGCCGAGCAGCGCATGCGAATAGCCCTCGTCGTCGCCCGCTATGAGTTCAGCATAGTTGAAGTCGTCGCCTGTATACATGCGGATATCGGCCGCGAGGCGGCGGCGCATGAGGATTTCCTTCTCGGCGGAGAGAAGCGAGATCTTCACGCCATCGACCTTGTCGGCATGGCTGTTGATGATGTCGACGCAGACATCCATCGCCGCCATGTGGTCGTGAGAGCCCCAGTAACCGGCAAGCGCCGGGTCGAACATTTCGCCGAGCCAGTGAATCACCACGGGCTCCCTCACCTGCGACAGGATGCGGTCATAGACGCGGACGTAATCGTCCGGGCCGCGGGCGGCGACCGTCAGCGCACGGCTTGCCATGAGGATGATGCGGCCGCCGAGCGCTTCGATGGCCTCGATCTGCGTCTCATAGGCCCTGATCACGTCGTCAATCGTGGTGGCAGCGCTGGCTGCGAGATGGTCGGTGCCCGCGCCGCAGGCGATGAGGGCGCCCGGGCGCGTTTTCGCGGCGGCCAAAGCATGGCGGATGAGGTCGAGCGCGCCTTGCCAGTTTAGGCCCATGCCGCGCTGCGCGGTGTCCATGGCTTCGGCAACGCCGAGGCCGAGATCCCAGAGATAGGAGCGGAAAGCGATCGTCCGCTCCCAATCGATCGCCTGGTCGAGCCAGGGATCATTATCGGCCAGCGGATCGACGACGATATGCGCCGCCGCGAAGGCCACTCGGTTGAAACGCGGCGCGGCGCCCGGCTTCGGCAAAGCGAGCGGCGTGCCGGTCAGCGTATAGGAGCCGAGACCGCCACCGGATTGCGGCAGGATGAGGCTTGTCATGGCGTCAGGCCGCCGCCCGCGCCGCCTCGGGCAGGCTCAGCGCCGGGACATCGACCCAGCGGCGCTCCCGCCAGCTTTGCGTCGCGAGTTCGGCGAGCTGCACGCCCTTGGCGCCTTCCAGCAGGTCGAACTTCCAGGGCGTGCCCGCGACGACATGGCGGATGAAGTCTTCCCATTGCAGCTTGAAGCCGTTCTCGAAGACCTGATTGTCCGGCACTTCGTCCCATTGTTCCTGGAAACGCATCGTCTGGGGCTGGTCGGGGTTCCAGACCGGGCGCGGCGTATTGACGCGATGCTGGCTGTAGCAGCGGCTGAGACCGGCGACCGCAGAGCCGAGCGTGCCATCGACCTGGAAAGTGACGAGATCGTCCCGCTTCACGCGCACGGCCCAGGAGGAATTGATATGGGCGATGATGCCGCCCGCAAGCTGGAAGGTGGCATAGGCGGCGTCATCCGCATCCGCCTCATAGATCTTCCCGTTCTCGTCGCCGCGTTGCGGAATATGGGTCGCGCCGAGGCAGCTCACGGATTCGACCGCGCCGAAGAGATTGTCGAGCACGTAGCGCCAATGCGGCACCATATCGAGGATGATACCGCCGCCATCGGCCTTCCGGTAATTCCAGGACGGGCGCTGCGCCTGTTGCCAGTCGCCCTCGAACACCCAATAGCCGAACTCGCCGCGCACCGAGAGGATACGGCCGAAGAAGCCGCTGTCGCGCAGCATGGCGATTTTGCGGAGACCGGGAAGGTAGAGCTTGTCCTGCACGACGCCGCTTTTGACGCCGCGGTCGCGGGCGAGCCGCGCGACGTTCAGTGACTCTTGCAGCGTCTCGCTAATCGGCTTCTCGCAATAGACGTGCTTGCCGGCGGCGATGGCGCGTTTCAGCAGGGCGACGCGCATCTGGGTCGAGCCGGCGTCGAAGAAAACGGTGTCTTCGGGGTTCGCGAGCGCCTGGTCGATGTCGATCGCGACACGGGCAATGCCATGGCGCTTAGCGAGGGCCGCGACCTTCTCATGATTGCGTCCGACGAGGATCGGATCGGGCATCACGCGATCGCCGTTGGGGAGGAACACACCGCCCTGATCGCGGATCGCGACGATGGACCGCACGAGGTGCTGGTTGTAGCCCATGCGCCCGGTGATGCCGTGCATGATGATGCCAAGCCGCTGGGTGGCCATCGCGATCCTCTCCCCCGTCCCTGCCGTCTTTTTGGTTGTAACCGTGTGGTTACTAACCGAGCATGGGGACGGTCAGGATGTCAAGCTTAGCCTAAGCGCGTGGGCTGCGAACGGGACAGGCGCTCGACTGCCGATGGGACCGCGAAGTTCCGCGGTCCGGGTGCGCGTTTGGACGCCTATCGGAGGGAAGCCAGAACCACCTGAACGATGTGTTCGCCCCAAGCGTCGGTCTCGGTCTTTGCCAGTAGGTCGCGGCGGAAGATGGTCGAAAGGGTCCAGCGGTTCGAGAGGTAGAAAAACCCCAGAGCCGCGATACCGATATAGACCTTCACGGGATCGGTCTCCCGGCGGAACACGCCGCTATCCGCGCCGCGCCGCAGCAAATCCCCGATCTGCTCGACCAGCGGCGAATTGAGCTCGAAAATCCGGGCCGAGCGTTTCAGGAACTTCGCGCGATGAAGATTTTCCGTGTGCAGGAGACTGAGAAATTCCGGATGATCGAGGTAGTAGTGCCAGGTGAAGAGCACCAGCTCCCGCATCCCATCCTCGGGGTCGCGCTCGGAGAGGTGCAGCCTTCGTTCAGCCGAGCGAATCTGCACGTAGCTGCTTTCCAGGACAGCGAGATAGAGCGCGTCCTTGCCACCGAAATAGTGGTAGAGCATGCGCTTGTTCGTGCCGGCCCGCGCGGCAATCGCGTTGATGCGCGCGCCGCCGTAACCCTTCTCGGCAAACTCCTTCGCGGATGCAGCAAGAATGGCGGCGCTCGTGCGTTCCGGGTCGCGGATCAGGATCGGCTTGGGCGCTGCCGAGGGCTTGGCGATCTTGGTGCGGGAGACGGCGGCGGAGGTCGTTCGACTGCGTTTGGAAACAGCGGGCATGGTGGCGACCATGACGATGCCGGATCGCCTTGACAAGCACGCGCGAGGCTCCCTAGCTTATAACCAACTGGTTATTTAGGTTCCCGCTCACACGGCGGAGGCCGAGGAAAAGACCGGATCGCTAAGGGAGAGCCGCGCGTGTCGTCCATGGGCGCCATCAGCATCTGGACGACCGAGCCGGAAGCGCTGCTGACGATGCGCGACATCTCCAAATCCTTTCTCGGCGTCCGCGTGCTGTCGCATATCGGTTTCGACTGCCGGGCGGGCGAGGTGCATGCCCTGTGTGGCGAGAATGGCGCCGGCAAGTCCACTCTTATGAAGATCCTCAGCGGCGCTTTCCCGGCGGATGAGGGGACGATCGTCCTGGACGGCACCGTGCGACGGTTCACCCATCCGTCCCAGGCGCGCGCCGCCGGTATCGGGATTATCCACCAGGAACTCAGCCTGCTGCCGCATCGTAGCGTGGCCGAGAATATCTACCTCGGGCGGGAGCCCAGCCGTGGCGGCGTAGTGGATCGCGCCCGCATGGGCCGGGATGCGCGGCGGGCGCTAAGCCGCCTCGGTTCGACGATCGAGCCGCAGGCACAGACAGGCGATCTCACCATCGCCGAGCAGCAGGTGGTGGAAATCGCGAAGGCGCTGGCGGTCGATGCGCGCGTGCTGGTCTTCGACGAGCCGACAGCGCCGCTGGACGTGGTGGAAAGCGGCAAGCTGTTTCGTGTGATCGCCGAGCTGCGTGCAACGGGCGTCGCCATCATCTACATCTCACATCGCATGCGCGAGGTCTTCGAGATCGCTGACCGCGTCACCGTATTGAAGGACGGGCGCGGCATGGCGACGCTGACGGCGGCGCAGGCCACGCCCGATGCCGTCATCCGCCTCATGGTCGGGCGGCCGATCAGCGACCTGTTCCCACCCCGCGCCACCCGACCGCCCGGCGCGGTCGTGTTGCAAATCCAGGACGGCGCCAACGGGCATCTCGCGGGGATTAACCTCACCTTACGGGCCGGCGAGATCATGGGCGTCGCCGGGCTTGAGGGCTCTGGCAAGATGGAGCTGGCGCGAGCGATCTTTGGCGATGAGCCTTTCACCTCCGGCGAGATCACGCTGTTGAGTGGCGCGGCCGCCGCGTGGTCTCCGCGCGAGGCGGTACGTCGCGGCGTGGCTTTCCTGCCGGATGATCGCAAGTCCGAGGGACTGGGGCTTCGCCAATCGCTGCGGGATAATGCGCTGGTGGTGCGGCGGAGCCTGTCGCGCGCGCTGGCACTGCCCTCGCGGGGTAACCGCGCGCCCGCCATCTTCGATGCGCTGTTCCGCAAGGTCGAGATGCGTGCGGCGGATGTGGATGCGCCCGTGGGGCGGCTTTCGGGCGGCAATCAGCAAAAAGTCATCGTCGCGCGCTGGCTCGCCGCTGAGCCGCGCCTATGGATCGTCGCCGAGCCGACGCGCGGGATCGATGTCGGCGCCAAGGCGGCGATCTACGGCCTGCTGCGCGACTATGCGGAGAGCGGCGGCGCGGTGCTGATGATTTCCTCCGACCTCACCGAGATCATCGGCGAGAGCGACCGTATCGCGGTGATGGCGGGCGGTCGTATCGTGGTCGAACTGCCGCCCGGAGCCTCCGAGGAAGCGATCATGGCGCATGCGGTGCATGGGCCGCAGGTAGCCGAGGCCTTGGCGTGAGCGGAGCGGCGATCCCGCGCGGCGGTCTCGCGAAATTTCGTCTGCCACTGGCGCTCGTGATCTGCGCCGCCGTCGTCTATGCCGCGACGGCGCTCGGCACGGCGCAGGGTGAGCAATTGTCCTGGTCGGGCGTGATGGGCCTGCTGCAACGCATGGTGGCGCTGGGCATCGTCGCGGTCGGGCAGACGCTGGTGTTGCTTGTCGGCTCGATCGACCTTTCGGTGGCGAATCTCATCAGCGTATCGGCGGTCATCGCGTCACATGTGATGAACGGCAATACGGATGCGATCGCGCTTGGCGTGCTGGCGGCGATCGCCATCGGCATTCTCGTCGGCGCGGTCAACGGCGTTCTGGTGGCGAAGCTGAAGGTCAGCCCGCTGATCGCGACGCTGGGCGTCGGGCTGGTGCTGCAGGGTGTGCTGACCACGAGCTACGAAACGCTGGCGGGATCCGTGCCGGCGAGTTTCCGCGTGCTCGCCTATGGGCGTGTCGCCGGGCTGCCGCTGGCGATCCTGCTGCTGATCGTGGTGGTGGCGCTGGCGGGCTTCGTGCTGGCGCGCACGGCGGCGGGTTATCGGCTTTACGGCGTCGGCGGCAATGTGCAGACCGCGCGGCTGGCGGGGATCCGCACCGACCGTTTCATCATCGGCGCGCATATCGCGGCGAGCGTTACCGCCGCGATCAGTGGCTTGTATCTCGCGAGCTGGCTCGGTGCCGGAACGCCCTGGGTCGGGCGAGATGGCGGCTATGATCTCGATTCCATCGCGGTCGTCGTCATCGGCGGCACGTTGCTGTCGGGCGGGCGCGGCGGGGTCGCGGGCACCATCGCGGGCGTCTTCGTCTTCGCGACGATCGATGCGGTTTTCAACATGCTGCAAATCGATCCGTTTCTCGGCCAGGTCTTGCGCGGCGTCATCGTGGTGGGCGCTGTCGCCTCCTACACCATCCGGACGAAGGCGCATGTGGCGTGACGCGCGGCCTCGCGTCGCTGCGTCGGATCAATCCGACAATCCTGGTCTTTGTCGTGTTGCTGGCGGCGATCTGCTGGATGAGTCCGCTGTATCGCACACCGGCGGGGCTGCTCAGCCTGCTGCAACGGGCGGCGCCGGTGGTCATCCTGTCCTGCGGGCAGAGCTTCGTGCTGATCGCGGGCGGATTCGATCTGGCGTCCGGTTCGCTCATCACGCTGGTGGTGGTGGCCTGCGCGCTGATCACCGGCGGCGACGCCGGCTGGACCTGGGTGGCGCTGTTGGCCTCCTATGGCATCGGGGCCGCAGTGGGCGTGGTCAATGGCGTGATCGTCGCCAGGGGCAAGGTGCCTTCGATCATCGCGACGCTCGGCACGCTGCTCTCCGTCAAGGGTATCGCGATGATGTGGTCGGGCGGCGCGCCGGGCGGCTATCTGCCGGCCAATCTGCGCTTCTTCGGGCGCTACGTGTGGCGGCATGTGCCGCTGGTCGGGCGCTTTCCGGTCGCGGTGGTGGTGCTGATTATCAGCATCGCTATCATGGCGTGGCTGATGCATGGCACGAATTTCGGCCGGCTGCTGCTGATGATCGGCGACAATCCGCGCGCCGCCGAGCTCGCGGGTGCACCGGTGCGGCGGTTTCGCATGCTGACCTTCGTTATTTCCGCGCTGGCTTCTGTCACGGCGGGAATTCTTCTCGGCGGGTTCTCCGGCGTCTCGGTGGATGTCGGCACGGGTTACGAGCTGCAGGCGATTTCGGCGGCGGTGATCGGCGGTGTGGTTTTGCTTGGCGGACAGGGCAGCATGCTGGGCGCGGTCTTCGGTGGCCTCACGCTCTATGCGTTGTTCACCCTGCTCAATCTGGTGGGATTTCCGGAGCCGATGCGCGTCGCGGTGCAAGGCATCATCCTGATCGCGGCGGCGGCGCTCTCGGCGCGGCGCGGACGGCGCATTTAGCTTCCAATGAAAACAAACGAAACGGGGAGAATGGCGATGGCTGAATCCAAGACCTGGCGGCTCGGACTGGGCACGATTGCGGTGGCCGCACTTGCTTGTGCCGGTCTGCATGCGGCGCGGGCGCAGACGGCGGCGACCAACTCGGCGGCGGTCGACAAGGAGTTTGCCTATGAGCAGACGCTGATGTCCGCCAAGCCGATCGGCCCGGCCGACAAGCCCTGGGAGCAGAGCCTCTCGACCAACATGGTCGATACCGCGAAATACAAAAAGGCGCCGCCGTATCGGGTGTGTTTCTCGAATGCGAGCATCAGCAACCCGTGGCGCGTGGTCGGCTGGAAGGTCATGCAGGCCGAGGCCGACCTGCATAAGTCGGAGATTGCATCGCTGAGTTACGCCGATGCGCAGGACAAGGACGACAAGCAGATCTCCGATATCCGCGCCTTCGTCACCGGCGGAAAATGCGATGTTCTGATTGTCTCGCCACATACCTCGGACGCGCTGACCCCAGTGGTGGAGGAAGCCTGCAAGTCGCTGCCGGTCATTACCTTCGACCGCAATGTGCGGACCGATTGCCCCGTCACCGCCGTTCGCACCATTGGCGGCTATGCCTATGGCATGGCCGGCGCCAACTTCATCGTCGAGAATATGCCGAAGGGCGGCAAGGTGCTGATGCTGCGGACGGCGCCGGGGATCGACGTGTTCGAGACGCGCTCGGACGCCGCGGCGAAGGTCTTCAAGGCGGCGGGCATCAAGCCGATCGGCGTCGAGTTCACCGGCGCGGATAATGCCAAGACCAAAGCGGTGGTCAGCGACTATCTCAGCCGGGTCGGGAAGATCGACGCGGTATGGGTCGATTTCGGCGCCATGTCGGTGGCGGTGGCGGAAGCCTTCGAGGATGCGGGACAGGATTACCCGATTATCACCGGTGAGGATCAGGAGGATTACCTGCAGAAGTGGAAGCAGGAAGGCTTCAAGGGCATCGCGCCGACCTATCCGGCCTATCAGTGGCGCACGGCGCTGATCGCCGCGCTGGATGTGTTGCAGGGCAAGCCGGTTTACGGTCCGGACTGGATCCTGCCGCAGCCGCTGATCACCAGCGCGAATCTCGCGCAATATGTCGATCCCAAGATGCCGCCGCTGCATTACGCGACCTGCGGCTGCGAGACATTGCCGGGCTATCCGGAGCGCTGGGGCGGCAAGAAGTAAGAGCGAACTGGCGCGGCATTGAGCAAGCGGGCGCGCCCCACACCGTCATGCTCGGCGAAGGCCGAGCATCCACGCCTTCGTCTTCGCCGCCGCTAGGCAGGCGTGGATCCTCGGCCTTCGCCGAGGATGACGGGGTGCGCGGGATGACAGTGCGGCGAAATGACGAATGCGGATAGCGGCTTGGCTAGGCGGAGACTGAGGGTATGACGAACTTCCTGATCCTGGGCGGCGGTTCGGCCGGCTGCGTGCTGGCCGCGCGGCTGACCGAGAACAGCCGACACGATGTCACGCTGGTGGAGGCGGGGCGCGATCTCACCGCCGAGACCATGTCGCCCACCATCCGCAGCCGCTATCCCGGCCGCGCCTATCTCGATCCCGGCAATATCTGGTCGAAACTCACAGCCTTCATCGGTGCGCCCGGGGGCAAGACCGAGGGGCGCGCCGCGCGTCTCTATGAGCAGGGGCGCGTGCTGGGCGGCGGCTCCGCCGTCAATGCCATGGTCGCCAATCGCGGCGCGCCGGGGGACTACGACGAATGGGGCGCGGAAGGCGCCGAAGGCTGGTCGTGGAACGCCTGCCTCCCCTATTTCCGCAAGCTCGAGCATGACTTCGACTTTGACGGGCCTTTCCATGGCAAGGACGGGCCGATATCCGTCCGCCGTATCAGCGAAGCCGCGATGTCGCCCTTCGTGAAGGCGGTGAGCAATACCTTCGCGGCGCAGGGGCATGTCGCCAAGCCGGATCAGAATGGCGAATGGGCCGACGGAATCTACACCAGCGCCATCGCCGTCACGCGCGACGGTGAACGCATCCCGACCTCGATCGCCTATCTTTCACCCGAGGTCAGGCGCCGCCCAAATCTGCGCATCATCACGGACCGCCTGGTTGACCGCATCCTGTTCGACGGAACCCGTGCAACCGGCGCGGTGACGCGGCCGGCGGCGGGTGGCGACGCGGAGACGCTCAGCGCCGAGGAGGTCATCGTCTCGACCGGCGCGATCCATACAGCGGCGCTGCTGCTGCGGAGCGGTGTCGGGCCCGCGCAGGCGCTCAGCGCGCTAGGCATTACGGCGGTGCTGGATCGCGCCGGAGTCGGCCGGAACCTCATGGAGCATCCCTCCACCGCCGTCTCCGCGTTCCTGCCGCCGGCGGCGCGGTTGCGCGACCTCGGTGAACATCACGACCACGCCATTCTGCGGTTCTCCTCGGATCTGGCCGGCGCGCCGGAGGGGGATATGCATGCGGCGATCATCGCGCGCTCGGGCTGGCATTTCGTCGGGCAGCGCGTCGGCACGCTGTTTCTCTGGGTGAACAAAGCCTATTCGCGCGGCACGGTGGAACTTGCTTCGCGCGATCCGCAGGACGAACCCAAGGTCGATTTCCGCATGCTGTCGGATGCGCGCGACATGGAGCGGCTGAAATACGGTTTCAGGCTCTGCGCGCGCACGCTGACGCATCCGCTCATGAAGGGCTGGGCCGATACGGCCTTCCCCACGAGCTATTCGCCGCGCGTCGCCAAGCTGGCGGGCGCGGGTTTTGTCACCGCCGCGCAGCGAGGGTTGTTCGGCGCTCTTCTGGATCATGCGGGGCCGTTCCGGTCTGCACTGATCCACGGCGCCGTCACCCTGGGCACCCGGCTCGACGATCTGCTGAAGGACGATGCGGCGCTGACGAGTTTTCTGGGGGCCGCTGTGGGCGGGGTTTGGCATGCGTCGGGCACATGCCGGATGGGCCGGGCGACGGACCCGCTGGCGGTCACGGATGGTCAGGGGCGGGTGCATGGCCTTGAGGGCCTGCGCATCTGCGACGCCTCGCTGATGCCGACGATTCCACGGGCGAATACCAATATCCCGATCATCATGATGGCCGAGCGTATCGCCGACCTGATCAATGGCCGTGCGGGCTAGGCTTCGCCGGCGTCGGGCCTTTCCGTTGTCTTAGGCGGCGCTTCGGCACGGCCGCGATCCTGGGCCTTGCGGCGGCGAAGGTTCTGGCGAAGCGCCTGAGCCTGCCGCTCCTCCCGCGCGAGACGCGCTGCCTCGGCGGCGGGCGTCACATGCGGCTTGGATGCGGGCGGATCGGTGGCCATGGTCCACGGAAGCCCGGTGCGGGCGTGCAGTCAAGCGAGGGACGTGAGCTGCATTGTTTGGCGATCACGAGGCAAGGGTGCTGACCCCGCTGACTCGGACCGTTAGCCGCTGTCGAGTGCAGAGCGCGCCCTGCTCTCGTTAAGATGCTGGTAAGCGAGGGATCGTCATAGACGCTCGTATTCTACCAGAGACCGCTTTCTCCTTGCCGTTGCTTGACGGTTCTCGCTCCCCGCCCGGGAGCGCGGATCGTGACGATGTCACCACGCCCTATTGGACTGCGAGCGCGAGGTCGCTCGCGCGCGGCGGCCCGATGAATGCCTCGACTTCAGCTTCGAGGCAGCAGACAGCGGAAGGGTCCGCAGGATGTTGTCTCCGGAAGACAACGCCGCGCGTTAGGGTCTTATGCACCAGAGCGAGCCGGGTCGAGCGGATTGCGACGACCACCCGTCGGCGCGAATGCTCGGCGCCGAAGTTCGCCCAGCCGCGATGAGCCTCGCCCATGTGTCTCGCAGCGTCGCAGTTAATTGCGTCCGGCGGGTTGCCCGGCGCAGCGTCTCCCCCTACAAGGCCGCCATTAAGCGTCGGTTTCGCTGCTGTAGCTCAGTGGTAGAGCACTCCCTTGGTAAGGGAGAGGTCGAGAGTTCAATCCCCTCCAGCAGCACCAGCTTTTCAATGACTTAGCCGGGCGCCACCTCGGATCGGCCGAGCTACGGATGTAGCTTCGGGCCTTTGGTTGCCTTGTCCACGTCCTTCATCGGGCCGCGCAGGGCCAGACCGACAAGGTCGGGGGCGTCTGGCGGCTCCGCCTTGAAGGCGGCTCGGTTGGCGGCGTCGTGGCCGGTCGAGAACATCGCCCTCACATAGACGGCTTGGCTCAGCCCGCGATCGAGCCCGGCACGATGGGCGCGCAGAAGGCTCTCCGACGTGGCGGCGAAGATCTGGATGGGTCGGCCGAGTAACCGCGCGTGCCGGCGGCCGGCGGCGTCCTCATACGGCTCGCCCATCGCGTCCGGCGCGCCGGCGATGCCGGTGGCGAGGAAAGCCGTCACGTTGAGCTTCTGCCAGGCCGCCAGATCCTCCAGAACCAGGATCGCCACCTTCGTATCGAATATCATGCCGGCCTCAAGCCTCCCCGCTTGCAGGGGCGCATCTCAGCCGGTTCGGCGCGCGGTCTGGAACATCCGTGCAGCAGGCGCGATGGGCCGCCGGGGTCACGCCATGGGCACGGCGGAACCAGCGGCCGAGATGGCTCTGGTCGGCGAAGCCGCAGGTCGCCGCGGTCTCGGCCGGACGCTTGCCCTCAGGGAGGAGCTGACGGGCGCGGA
The DNA here is from genome assembly GCF_009766125.1 of Acidisoma sp. S159. Lineage (NCBI taxonomy): Bacteria > Pseudomonadati > Pseudomonadota > Alphaproteobacteria > Acetobacterales > Acidocellaceae > Acidisoma > Acidisoma sp. S159. The sequence continues at coordinate 183,544 of NZ_LMUG01000048.1, read as the reverse complement.
CGAGGCGCGCCTGCACCAGGTAGCTATGGGGCGGGGTGTCACAGACGGCGCGAAAGGCGCGAGCAAGATGGAAGCGGTTCGCGGCGCCGGCATCGTCGGCGAGCGCGTCGAGGCCGATATCCTCGGACAGAGCATCATGAAGCCGTTCACGCGCCCGCCGGGCGGCCGAAATGGGGTCTCAGCAGGCCGACGACCGAATCGAGCGCCGCGTCGGGGTCAAGCGCTCGGTTGGGGAAGCGAGCGCGAGGCAGGCCGCGCGGATCGCGGTGGCGAGCTTCGGGTCATCGACGAGGGTCGACAAAAATCCTGGATCGCCGACCGGCGGGTCGGCAAGAGCGGTGTGCAGCCAGGAGCGCGGCAGATACAGCATGCTATAGGCGAAGCCGCTGCCATTGCCGGCCTGCCCGTCATGAGCCTCCTGCGGCTCGATCAGGATGACACGGCCGGCGGTGCTGCGGCGACGGCTGCCACGGCAGAAAAAATCCTGCTGTCCGCATTCGGTGACGCCGACGAGCCAATCGTCGTGGCGATGCAAGTCGCAGGCGTGGCCGGAGAAGCACGCCCGGATTGCCTCGATTCCGCTCGCGCCATCGCGGACGAGCTGCATGTGGTCGGGCGGCGCCGCAACCGCTTTGGGCGGCACGCGCGTCATGCGAATGGATGTCGTCACTACCTCGTCAGGATAGCAGACTCCTGCTCATGCGTTGATCCTTTGGCGTGCGAGGATCCGCAAGCGGATTCAGCGGCCGAGCTAACTGCAAAGCAGGTTAACGCGGTTCTGATGGACTATGTTCCGGCATGCCCCCGCTGTCGGTCCCTGATGCGAGCGGTACGAAGGCGCGATCTTGGCGCGCGAGCTTCCCTGGCCGGGGCAGTTGCAGCGTCTAAATCAGGATGTTGGCAGCTTGAATATTAGAGTACGGCAAATCCTTCAGCCTGAATCTTCGCACGAAAACCGTCACAAATATCAGGCTCATAGCTTGCGGCTACGCCCACCATTAAGCTGATAGAGTTCGCAAAAAGAGTGGGACCAAGTTGACTCAGGATTGAGCGGGTATGGCGGCATACTGTTGACGAGGGCTTTCGTGTTGACGGCGGCTGCCCCATTTCTCCAACGTGTCTTCACGAACGTCGGTTTACTCATTCAAAGCTCCAACATATTGACACATTGGAGAGAAGAACCGCGAGCTATCACGCATACACCTCTCGTCGCACCGCATAGGCAACGATATAGGCGCGCCCCGTGCTTCACCCTCTTTGCGATGCCATCGTGAGCGCAGGAAACCTCTTGAGGTAGAATCACCAGCACTGCCCTCATGCCGGCAGCGGCCAGTCCGTGGCTTGGCCGTCGTCCTCGAGTTCGATTGTCAGGGCGATCCTAAGAGCGTCCCACGCCGCGCGTTTCGCCGCCTCCGCCGAGGCTGCGCTTCCGCCCGAAATCGGCGCGATGCGGCTGCCGTCGGCGACATAGAGGCGCCAGTAGCTGCCACCGAATTCGGCGCGCTCCACCTTAACGAGAGCCGTTGCGCCATTTTGCAGCGGCGCCTCGCATAACTCCGCGCGACGCCAATCCGGGAACACGGCCATCACAGCCTCCAGCATGACGCGTTACGGGAGTGGAAACGCCGCAGCAGCCCACGGCCTCCCCGCCGCAATCAATATACGAGGGCCGATCTTTCCGAGATACGAATGAAATGCTGCTTGTCGCTTAGCAGCGCGAAATCGCTTGCCGCCGGGATCTAACCGATGACGTCGGCGTCCGGCCGGTCATCGCCCGCTGAGATCTCCTCATGCCATTTGCCAGCTTCGTCCTGGAATTCGATATGCGTCGTGTTTCCTGGGATATGCTGCTCGATCGCCACGCGTTTGGCCGCGGCCAAGGCGGCCTGCCGGCTGGCAAACGGCTCCGAGAAGACATCGCCCAGCTTGTAAGCCCAGCCGCCATCATGCTCGACGACGCGATAATGTATTTTGGCCATGCCGCTTCCTTCGCTGCCGTCGGTTGATGTCTCAGACGACCGTATCATCCTTTGGGAACCGGCGCTTGTGGCGCGCCCCCGATCAAGGCTTGGGCTTCGGCGGGACCGGAGGAACATGGCCGGTGGCGATCGGGTCGCTCGCGGGAAAGGATTCTTCCAGGGCTTCCTCGAGGAAGCTTTCCTGCTCCTGCCACTGCTTCTCGGCGGCGGCCGCGTCCCGGTCCTTCTTCGGAGCAGGGGCGGCTGGGGGGTTCTTGTCGGACGGAGTATCGACGGTCATGCTTTCCTCACTGTTGGCGGGGTGCGGAGCGGGTCATCTCGTGTCTAGATGTCACCCGGAACCCGCCTCGCACAAACCAAGAATAGGGCCGCAAGCCATGTGTCGCTATCGCCGGGGATCAGAAGGAGGCAGCCATGCCGCGCTCCGCTAGAGACGTCATGTGGTCGGAGGCCCTGGCGATGCTGGCGCGGACCGATCGCTTGCACCGCGACGCCTTCCGGCCGACCGCGAGCGGCTGGGAACCTCCGGTCGATGTGTTGGAGACCGAGGCAGGGCTGCTCGTCGTCGTGGCACTACCCGGCGTCAAGGCTGACGATATCGAGGTCGTCATCGGCAGCGGCGAGGTGCTGGTGCGCGGAACCCGGCGCTGGCCGACGCTGCAGCGCCCGGCCCGCGTTCACCGCATCGAGCTGCCTCATGGCCGATTCGAACGGCGATTGCCGCTGCCGCCGGGGACATTCCAGCTCTCCGGCCAGGACCTTACGGATGGCTGCCTGCTTCTGACCCTGCGAAGGCTCGATTGATGGATTCGACCAGCGACGCCCCCGACGAGACGATCGTCCCCGCCGATACGCTGATCCTGGTGCCGATCACGGATACGGTTCTGCTGCCCGGCATGGTGATGCCCCTCGCGATCGGCCGCCCCACCGCGGCGGCCGCCCTGCAGGAAGCCGCGCGCACGGAGCAGCATCTCGCTGTCGTGCTTCAGCGCGAACCTTTCGCCGAGAATCCCAAGCTGGACGAGTTGCAATCCGTCGGCACGGAGGCCCGCCTGCTGCGCTATTTCACCGGGCGCGACGGATCGCATAACGCCATCGTGCAGGGTATCGGGCGGGTCCGCCTGCAAGCGGTGCTCAGCAATGCCACGCCGCAGCCGGTAGTGGCCGTCAGCCGTATCGACGAACCGACTGAGCGGAGTCCGGAGATCGATGCGCGATTCCATCAGCTACGCGAACGGGCCCTGGAGATACTGGGGCTGATCGAACAGGCGCCGCCCGAACTCGCGGCTACCGTGCGTTCGATCGAGCAGCCCGGCGCGCTCGCCGATTTCGTGACCGGCCTGCTGGATATGACTCCGGCCGAGAAGCAGGAGCTCCTCGAAACTGTCGAGCTGCTACCGCGCCTGGACCTTGTGATCACGCGGCTCGCCTATCGCCATGAGGTGCTCAAGCTCTCGCATGACATCGGGCAGCAAACCCGCACGGCGATGGAGGGGCGGCAGCGCGAATTCCTGCTGCGCGAGCAGCTCAAGGCGATCCAGAAGGAGCTCGGCGAATCCGATGACATCGCGCCCGAGCTTGAGGAGCTGAAGCGGAAACTAGACCAGATCGAGATGCCGGCAGATGTCGCGACCCAGGCGAAGCGGGAGCTACGGCGCCTCGAGAAGATGCCGGAAGGTGCCGCGGAAGCCGGGATGGTGCGGTCCTATCTGGAATGGCTGACGGAGCTGCCCTGGAGCATCGAGGCCGAGGCGCCGATCGACATCGCCGAGGCGCGGCGCGTGCTCGACGAGGACCATTTCGATCTGGAGAAGATCAAGCGGCGAATCCTCGAATTCCTGGCAGTGCGCAAGCTGAACCCGAACGGCAAGGGACCGCTGCTGTGCTTCGTGGGGCCACCGGGCGTGGGAAAGACCTCCCTCGGGCAGTCAATCGCCCGGGCGGTCGGGCGCAAGTTCATCCGGGTGAGCCTCGGCGGCGTGCATGACGAGGCGGAGATCCGGGGACACCGGCGCACTTATGTCGGTGCGATGCCCGGCAATATCATCCAGGCGATCCGCCGCGCGGGCGAGCGCAACTGCGTCGTGATGCTGGATGAAATCGACAAGCTAGGCGCGGGCGGTTTTCAGGGCGACCCGGCCTCCGCTTTGCTCGAAGTACTGGACCCCGAGCAGAACGGCACCTTTCGGGATGCGTATCTCGGCGTGCCCTTCGATCTAAGCCGGGTGCTGTTCATCGCGACCGCCAATGTGCTGGACACGATCCCCGGCCCGCTGCGCGACCGCATGGAGGTGGTGCGGCTCTCCGGCTATACCGCCGAGGAGAAGGTGGCCATCGCGCGCGGCCATCTGATCCCTCGGCAGCTCAAGCAAAACGGACTCTCGGAGAGCAAGGTCGGGCTGGACGATGCGGCCCTCAACCTCATCATCGACGGCTATACGCGGGAAGCCGGGGTGCGCAACCTGGAGCGCGAGATCGGCGCGGTCTTCCGCAACGTCGCGGTTCGGGTGGCCGAGGGCAGCGAGGCGCATGTGCTGATCGATACGGACGAGGTCTCCGGCATTCTCGGAGCGCGTCACTTCGACGCGGATGTGGCGCAGCATGCGTCCATCCCAGGCGTCGCCACGGGCCTGGCCTGGACCCCGGTCGGCGGCGATATCCTGTTCATCGAGGCGAGCCGCAATGCCGGCGGCGGCAGGCTGATCCTGACGGGGCAGCTTGGCGACGTGATGAAGGAGAGCGCTCAGGCTGCGCTTAGCCTGCTCCGGGCGCGGGCGCCGAGCATGGGAATCGATTCCGATCTCTTCACCAGCAACGACGTGCACGTCCATGTGCCTGCCGGGGCGACGCCGAAGGATGGACCATCGGCGGGCGTCGCGATGTTCGTGTCGCTCTCCTCGCTGATGACGGGCCGCCCAGTGCCGCCGACGATCGCGATGACGGGCGAGATCAGCCTGCGTGGCCTGGTGCTGCCGGTCGGCGGCATCCGCGAGAAGGTCATCGCGGCGGCGCGGGCCGGGATCGAAACCGTGATGCTGCCGGCCCGCAACCGGCGCGACTACGACGACATTCCGGTCAGTGCGCGCGAGCGGCTGCGATTCATCTGGCTGGAAACAGTGGATGACGCCGTGGCGGCGACGATCGGGGCGGCGTCGTTGCCGCTGGCGGTGCCGGTCTGACGTAGATGCTCGGCGAAGTCGGCGGCTCAAAGCCTTCTCGCGGGCTGAAGGCAAGCGGTGACTCGGTCCCTAGAGCGCGATGTCGTTGATCTGAACCCTGCCCATTCCACCACGTCATGCTCGGCGAAGGCCGAGCATCCACGCCTTCGCTTGCGTGACTAAGGCAAGGCGTGGATGGCACGCCTTCGCGTGCCATGACGAGTCTTTTGGTCGCAGATCGATGTTAGATCAGGTGTGACAACGTCATCCTCGGCAAAGAACGCCTCGACTGGGGCGGAGGATGGCGAGAGCAATTTCGTTTCGGGAAACACTTAGATCGAACTGACCCTGGCATCCCTCGGCCAACGGCGGTGCAGCCATAGCCAGCTCTCCGGCCTCTGGCGCACCCAGCGCTCCAGCGTCAGGTTGACGGCGCGGGTTAGCGCCAGAATGTCGGCGGCGCGGTCGCCACTGTCGGGCAGGGTCATCGGCGGCTCGACGATCAGCCGCAGCCGCGCCGGGCCCAGCCGCTGGATATAGCCGGGCACCACCGGACAGCGAAACCGCAGCGCGAGCGAGGCGAGTGCCGGCGCCGTCATCGCCGGGCGGCCGAAGAAATCCACCGGAATGCCATCGTTGAGCTTCTGGTCGATGAGGATGCCAAGGAAGCCGCCGCGTGCCAGGTGGAACGCGGCACTCCGCGCGCCATCGGCGCCTTTAGGAAACACCGGAACCGGCACGCCCATGGCGCGGGCCCGCATATCAACGAGAAGCTTCGCCGTCTGCTGGTTGTTCGGCGGGCGGTAGAAGCTCGCCATCGGGATGCCATGGGCGGCGACAATGCGCGGCAGCATCTCCCAGTTGCCGATATGGCCGGAAAACAGAATCGCCGGGCCGCCGCCCTCGGCGAGAACGCGCAGGTGTTCCGCGCCCTCGATCTCCCAGCCTGGGCCGGACAGCGTCCGTTCGAGTTTCGGCAGATGGGGCATTTCGGCAGCGGTGCGTCCGAGATTTTCCCAGACGCCCCGCACCACGGACTCGCGTTCCGCACCAAGTTCGGGGAGCGCCATCTCGAGATTGCGTCGGGCCACACGCGAGGGGGGGAGGAGCGGGCCGAGGCCGCGGAAGAGTTTGCCGCCGGCGTTAGAGGCCACGTCGGGGGGCAGGCTGCCTGCCAGGCCGAGAAGCCCACGCAGACCCGAATACTCCAAATGATGTGCAATGCTCATTCGTCGTTAGGTAAGTGGCTAACCGTGGAATTTTCAATAACCCAGCGGGCATCACGACCTCTACAAATCAAGAAGTGATGGCTGGAGTGCTTCAGCCGCCGCGCTTGATCTAATCCAGCGAGGCCTCGCCGGTCAGAACGGGCACGCATTCGCCACCTACGGTCGCGCGGATGCCGTCCGCCGTGCGACGGGCCGTCAGGCGGAGCAGGCTTGGCCGGCTGATCTCGACGCCCTGGGTAACCTCATAGCCTGCCTCGGCGTCTTCGGTAACAGAGAGCAGGAGTGCGGCGAGCGCGGCATTGGCGCTGCCCGTCGCGGGGTCCTCCATGATGCCGCCGAGCGGCGCGAACATGCGCGCACGCAACCGATCCCCGTCCCTAGCGTAGAGATGCAGGGCAAGGCGGCCCTCAAGAGCTGGGAAATCCGCTACGGCACGGCGGAAACCGGCGAGGTCTGGTGAGGCCCGGGTCAATGCCTCGGGCGTGACCTGCGCCATGAGGAAGCCGAGGCCGACAGAGGCCATGACCGGCTGATGGGCGTCGGTGATGACCTCGGATGCGGCGATGCCCGCACAGCCAGCGATCGCCTCGGGCGATAGCGTCGCGCCCAGGGATAGCGGCTGGGGTGCCGCGATTTCGGCGCCAGTCACCTCGCCTGCCCCGTCATACTGGATGCGCACCTCGACGAGACCCGCAAGTTCCTCGAAGCGCAGTGTGGCCGGACGGTTACCCGCCTGCCGTGCCAGCACGTAGCCGGTGCCGACATTGGGGTGGCCGGCGAAGGGGAGCTCGTATTGAGGGGTGAAGATGCGGACCCTCGCGGTATTGGCTGGGTTCTGGGGCGGCAGGACGAAGGTGGTTTCGCTGTAGCCGAATTCAGTGGCGAGGGACTGCATCTCCGCTGATGACAGACCCTGGGCGGCGGTGAAAACGGCGAGCTGGTTGCCGCCGAAACGGCGGGCGGTGAAGACATCGATAGTGACGAAGGGATAGGTCGGCATTGCGCCAGCCTCCGCGATTATCGGAGCGGAGACCAGTGAGGTTGAAGCGGGGCGCGCAAGCGGAACCGTCATGGCGCAACGCACCCTGCGCCATGAGGGAGTAGAAGGTTATGCCGCGACCGTGACGGAGTTTGCGTAGACCGGCCTGCCGTCGCCGGGGAGCCGGCGGGAGATGAACCAGGTCGGGTCGCGCCGCTGGCGGATGATGGCGGGGACGATCTCGCAATAGGCCGCGAAGAGGCCGCGATAGGGCGCCGGGCATTGGTCCTTGATCAGGGCGTGAAGTTTCGGCAGCGCGTAGAAGGGCACCATCGGAAACATGTGGTGCTCGATGTGGTAGTTCATGTTCGCGTACAGGAAGGCGAAGACCGGGTTCAGCAGCACCGTGCGGGTGTTGAGGCGATGGTCGTAAACATCCTCGTCCAGACCCGCATGCTGGGTGAAGTTGAAGACCTGCGATAGCGGGCCGCCATAAAAGCGCGGCAAGAGGATGAACATGGCCGGCAGAATGCTGTGCGCCGCGATACAGGCCGCGATGGTCGCCACGATGATCGCCAGATAGAGCCGGGACGACCAGATGACCTTGCCGCGCTCCATCTCGGGCACGAAATGCTGGCCGTTTTCCGTCAGGCTACCGGTGGCATTCCGCGTGATGCGGGAGATCTGCGTGAGGCCATCCTTCAGGAAGAAAATGTCGAGAACCGGACCCAGGACATCCGTTGGACGCGGCGCGCCGATCTCGGGGTCGCGCCCGACGATGATGGTATGCGTGTGGTGGCGGGAATGGCTCCAGCGATAGAAATAGGCCTCCCGCAGCGTCATGAAGGAGCAGAGCTGGAAGAAGGCGGTGTTCAGCCAGCGGGTCTTGAATGGCGTGCCATGGGAAAGCTCATGCGCGCGGTGGTCGGCGGCCGAGTAGAGGACGCCATAAACCGCGAAAGGCAGCACGCACCACCATGTGCCCCAGGTCAGAAAGCCGAGAACGCCGGAGACGACCAGAAGCCCGAGCCATAGGCCGAAAATCCGCAGCGGCTCGGCATCTGAGCGCTTGGTGAGTTGTTTCAGCGTTTTCCGGTCGAGCTTGCAGGAGAACCACTCCTCCTCCACCCGATGCTCGAAAGCCTCGGTGTCCATTTCCGAGGCACCCTCAGCGGTGCCGATGAGCGAGTAATTCTTCCAATTGGACTTCGCCATCGTTTCCCCCGTCGCGCGGGCGCTTAACGGCAGTCCGCCCTCATGGCGCTGTTGCCGACTGTCGCCTGCTTGCTGTGATCCTGGTGTGAAAGCACTATACATCGAGGCCACAACCTTTCAAATATCTGAGGTAATTATCTCTCAGCCCGTCAAAAGCCTTGGGGAATGAATGAAAGAATCTCTCAGGACTGGGCCATGAAGCGTCCGACCATCGTCGATCTTGCCAGTGCGGCCGGTGTCAGTGTTTCGACGGTCGACCGGGTGCTGAATGGGCGCGATCCTGTCACTCGCGCCAAGGCCGAGAAGGTCCTGGCGGCGGCGCAGGGGATTGGCTTCCACGCCACTGGCGCCATCCGGCGGCGCCTCGTCGAGGACCGGCCTGAGCGCGTTCTCGGCTTCGTCCTCCAACAGGGGAAAGGCACCTTCTATCGCATGGTCGCCGAGGCGCTGAAGATCGAGACCGAGCGTGCGCCATCCATCCGTGGCCGCTTCAAGGTCGATTTCCTCGAGGACCTCTCGCCCGCTTCCGTGGCCGAGCATATCGCCAGTCTCGCGAAGGTGGCCGACGCGGTGGCCGTGGTGGCGGCGGATCATCCGCGCGTCTCCCAGGTCATCGAGCAGGCGAGCGGGCGCGGTGTGCCGGTCTTCGCGCTGATCACGGATCTGACGGCTCAGGCGCGGGCCGGCTATGTCGGTTGCGACAACTGGAAGCTGGGGCGCACGGCGGGCTGGGCGATCTCGAATATGTGCCAGGGCGAGGCCAAGGTCGGCATCGCGGTCGGCAGCCATCGCTATCTTTGCCAGGACGTCTCGGAGATGAGCTTCCGCTCCTACCTGCGGGAGCATTCGCCGCAGTTCAATCTGCTCGAACCGCTGACGACGCTCGAGGATGTCGGCTTCGCCTACGAGAATGCGCTCGAACTGCTGAAGCGGCACCCGGACCTCACGGCGCTATTCGTCGCGGGCGGCGGGATCGAGGGGGTGATGCAGGCCATCGCCGATACCGGAGCGGCCGATCGCGTGGTGGTGGTCGGGCGAGACCTGACGGAGGACAACCGCACGGCGCTGATCGAGGGCAACCTCAAGCTGGTGCTGTCGCATCCGATCCAGGCCATGGCGGCGGCCGTGGTGAATGCGATGGTGGTGGCGCTGGGCGAGTCGCCGCCGGCCTTCCAGCAGGTGTTGCTGCCGTTCGATCTCTGGACGGCGGAGAATGTGTGAGGCGGCGCCGGCGCGACTTTGAGCCATATCCCTTGACGCCCCCGACACGGCGGGTGAAGTGGGCCGCCGCCTTGGCCTAAGGATCAGCTGCCGCATGGCTCTTCTCCGCCGCGTCGCGACTGTCGGCGGCTATACGATGATCAGCCGGGTGCTCGGCTTCGTGCGGGAGATCCTGACCGCCTCCGCGCTGGGTGCCGGCGCCACCTCGGACGCCTTCTTCGTGGCGCTCCGCCTCCCCAACCTGTTCCGCACCCTCTTCGCGGAAGGCGCCTTCAGCGCCGCCTTCGTGCCGCTGTTTTCCGGCATGGTGGCCAAGGAAGGCCATGGCCCGGCGATGCGCTTCGCCCAGGATACTTTCTCCTTCCTGCTGGTGGCGCTGACAGGTTTCCTGATCCTTGGTGAAATCTTTACCCCGGCGATCCTGCACGTGGTGGCGCCGGGCTTCGACGCCGATCCCGCGCATTTCCAACTGACGGTCGAACTGACGCGCATCACCTTCCCCTATCTCGCCTTCATTTCCCTCGCCTCCTTCCAGGGCGGCATGCTGAACGCGGTGGACCGCTTCGCGGCGACGGCGGCGACCTCGATCCTGCTCAACCTCTTTCTCATCGCCGCGCTGCTGCACCACCCGGTGACCGGGGAGACGCTGTCCTGGGCCGTCACCGTCTCGGGTGTCGCGCAATGCCTGTGGCTGGCCTTCTCCTGCCGCTGGGCGGGGATGAAGCTGGGGCTGCCGAGGCCCCGGATGACGCCGGAGCTGCGCCGGCTGCTGCGGATCATGCTGCCGGGCGTCTTCGGCGCGGGCGCGACACAGATCAACCTCATGGTCTCGACCGCCGTCGCCTCCTTCGCGCCGGTGGGATCTGTCTCCTACCTCGCCTATGCCGACCGGCTGAACCAGCTGCCACTGGGCGTGGTGGGTGTCGCGGTGGCGACCGCGATCCTGCCGACGCTCTCCCGCCATATCCGCAAACAGGAGGATAGCGCCGCGCTGCATATCCAGAATCGCGGTCTGGAGCTGGCGCTGCTGCTGACCCTGCCGGCGGCGGTGGCGCTGCTGCTCGAGAGCCATCCGCTCCTCGCCGTGTTGTTCGAGCGCGGGAAATTCGGCCCGCATCAGGTGGCCGAGGTGGCGCCGACCCTGGCCGCCTATGCGCTGGGCCTGCCGGCCTTCGTGCTGATCAAGGTGGTGGTGACGGGCTTCCTCGCGCGGCAGGACACGCTGACGCCGGTCAAGGTCGCGCTGGTGGCAATGGCGGTGAATATCGTGCTGACGGTATCGCTCGGCCTCTATTCGGGTCTGGCGCATGTGGGGATCGCGCTGGCGACCTCGATCGCCGGCTGGGTGAATGCTCTGGGTCTCATCGCGATCTCGCGCCACCGGCGGCAATTCGCGCTCGATGCGCGGGGGCGGCGCAGCCTGCCGCGCATCCTGGCCGCCGCCGTCGGCATGGGCGCCGTGTTGATCGGGCTGCACCAGTTGCTGCGGCCGGTCCTCGAAGCGCCGCATCTCAGCGAGCGCCTCGCGGCACTCACCTTGCTGGTCGGCGGAGGGATGGTGGCTTTCGCCATCCTCTGCCTCCTTCTGGGGGTGGCCCATCCTCGCGAGTTACGGCGTCTTAGGGTCGCTTAGGACCCTCCATCTCGGTGGGGCCGGGCCTCAGGCGCGCCCCGCATCACTGATACCGGGATCGTGCGCAATGCGAGGGTTGCGCCTTATGCTGCAACGCACCATTTTCCGTTGTAGCGAACAGCAAGCCCCATGGCGGGACGAGCGCGCCCACACCCGAAGGCAAGCCGATGACGATGACCGAGGCGAACGAAGCCCTCATGAGCCAGCTCATGAAACATCTCCCGACGATGGAGAGTTTCGGCCTGCATGCCGGTGGAGCGGCCAACGCGACCCAGCTTCGCGAGACCGCGCAATTCGGCGACGATCCCGGCCAGCTTCGCATGCTGAGCTTCGTGCCCGAGAATCTCGGACGCGGCGCCCCTCTGGTCGTGGCGCTGCATGGCTGCACCCAGACGGCGGCGGAGTATGATCGCGGCACGGGCTGGTCGAACCTCGCCGATCGCTACGGCTTCGCGGTGCTGCTGCCCGAGCAGCGGCGCGGCAATAACCCGAATGTCTGTTTCGACTGGTTCCAGCCGGAGGACATCAAGCGCGGCGAGGGCGAGGTCGCTTCCATCGCCGCCATGGTGCGGAACATGGTGGCCGAGCACGGGCTCGACCCGAAGCGGATTTTCGTCACGGGCCTCTCGGCCGGCGGCGCGATGACGGCGGCGCTGCTCGCCACCTACCCCGAGCTTTTCGCCGGCGGCGCGATCATCGCCGGCCTGCCCTATGGCAGCGCGCATAACGTGAAGGAGGCGCTGGGCACGATGTCCCATGCGCGCCTGCGCCAGCCGCGCGAATGGGGCGACCTGGTCCGCGCCGCCGCTCCCCGGCCACCCGGCGGGCGGTATCCGCGCGTCGCGATCTGGCAGGGCACGGCGGATCACACGGTGAGCCCGGCCAATGCGGGCCAGTTGCAGCGCCAATGGGGCGATGTGCACGGCATAGAGGGTCTCCCGGGCGTCGCCGACACGGTGGACGGCGTGCCGCACCACGCCTGGCGGGATGCCGAGGGGCGTGTGGTGCTGGAAACCTATTCGGTGCCCGGCCTCGGCCACGCGGTGCCGGTCAACCCCTCAGCCGCCGACCCCGACGCGCGCTGCGGCCAGGCGGGCGGCTATTTCTCGGCAAGCGGCATTTCCTCGTCCTGGCAGATCGCGAGTAGCTGGGGCCTGACCTCACAGCGGCGCGCGACCACGCAAGGCGCTCGCCCTGCGGCGGACACGGCCAGAGCGGAAGCTCCGCGTGGCGGAGCTGGCCAGTGGCAGGGAATGACGGCGAAGATCACCGACCCCGCCAGCGTCATCGGCCGCAGCCTGCGTGCGGCGGGGCTGCTCGGGGAGCGCTAACTCACAGGCGCCCGCTGATACGACACCGCAACGTCAATCGGAGTTTAATCATTTCGACCTAAGCAGGCTGCGAGGAATCCGCGCGGAACCCCGGCGTCTTCCTCCATCCGAACGGCCTCGCCTTCTCGGTTTCGGAGAACACGCGACGGACAGCGCGAGGCGACACCACCGACCTCCAATTGACCTTCGCCGGCACCACGGCCGGCCTCAATCCAGCGACGAGTAGCGCCGAACGTGCGCTGGGCAACCTCGGCGCATTCTTCCAGCAATGGCGGCACAACATCCCCGCGCACCTTGGCAAGGAAACCGCGGTCCACGAGGCCGCGGAAGACCTGTTGGGCGCGACGCAGGAGCAGATACGGCTTCAAGGAATGGCATTGCGACCACGCTACGGCAAAGTCACGCTGGTCGGCCATTCGCTAGGCGCCAACGCCGCCCTTCACGCCTCCGCGGTACGCGCCAGCCGTGATGGCATCACGCCCGTGATCGCCATCGATTCACCAGGGGTGCGATATTCGCCGCAGACTTTGGCGCATCTGACTACACTCGGACGAAAAACCGGCAGGACGGCCGAGCAGTTATTAACGGACGCCCATGTCCATATCTATGGCGAGGGTGACCCGGTCGTCGATACCGCCCATCTACCGCTGAGCGGCGCTGACGTGCACAAACCTATTGCCACGACCTTCGAATTGCCCGACACAGAGAACCGCAGCGCACTCGATAACCTTCACCAGCACAATATTTTCGACGACACGGTTTTCGACGCACCGTTTAATCCGGTCATTTCTTTGGCCATCGGCCGAACCCTGCAACCGAGACGCTTTCGCTAGACAAATCTTCGTAAATCAAGGCGCGCTGCGCGTTCTAGACGACACCCGAGCACGCTACTCCGTCTTCACCACCTTCGGCGGCAGCGCAATCGCCAGCGACAGCTCGCGCAGGCGCGCGGGCGTGACCTCGGCGGGGGCGCCCATCATCAGGTCCTCGCCGCCCTGGCTGAGGGGGAACAGAATAACCTCGCGGATATTCGGCTCGTCGGCCAGCAGCATGACCATGCGGTCGATGCCCGGCGCCGAACCGCCATGCGGCGGCGCGCCGTAGCGGAATGCCTGCAACATGCCGCCGAATCGCGCCTCGACCTCGGAGGCCGGGTAGCCCGCGATCTCGAAGGCGCGCAGCATGATGTCGGCGCGATGGTTGCGGATGGCGCCGGATGACAGCTCGATGCCGTTGCAGACGATGTCGTATTGGAAGGCGTTGATGGTCAGCGGATCCTGGCTGTTCAGCGCCTCCATCCCGCCCTGCGGCATCGAGAATGGGTTGTGGCTGAAATCGACCAGCCCGGTTTCCTCATTCAGTTCATACATCGGGAAATCGACGATCCAGCAGAAACGGAACGCATTCTCCTCGATCAGGCCAAGCTCCGTGCCGAGTTTCGTGCGCACGCTGCCGGCGAATTTCGGCGTGGTGTCCTTCGCCCCGGCGGCGAAGAAGACCGCATCGCCCGGCTTCAGCCCACAGGCGGCGGCGATGGCGGCGGCGCGGTCGGGCTCCAGGTTGCGGGCAATGGGACCCTTCGGCCCCTCCGCATCCCAGGTGATATAGCCGAGGCCGCCGGCGCCCTCGGCCCTCGCCCATTCGTTGAGCTTGTCGAAGAAGGAGCGCGGATTACCGCCCGCCCCCGGTGCCGGCACGGCGCGCACCACGCCGCCACCGGCCGCGATCTTGGCAAACAGGCCGAAGCCGGAACCGGCGAAATACTCCGTGACGTCGGTCACCTTGAGCGGGTTGCGGAGGTCCGGCTTGTCCGAGCCGTAATCCAGCAGCGCCTGGGCATAGGGAATGCGCGGGAAGGGCAAGGGCGTCACGGCGCGGCCATTGCCGAACTCCTCGAACAATCCAGCCATCACCGGCTCCAAGGTCGCGAAAACGTCTTCCTGGGTGACGAAGCTCATCTCGAAATCGAGCTGGTAGAACTCGCCGGGCGACCGGTCAGCGCGGGCGGCCTCGTCGCGGAAACAGGGCGCGATCTGGAAATAGCGGTCGAAGCCCGCGACCATGGCGAGCTGCTTGAACTGCTGCGGCGCCTGCGGCAGGGCGTAGAATTTGCCCGGATGGTTGCGCGCGGGCACCAGGAAGTCCCGCGCCCCCTCGGGGCTGGAAGCGGTCAGGATCGGCGTCTGGAACTCAGTGAAGCCCTGGCCGATCATGCGGTGGCGGATGGAGGCGATGACGGCCGCGCGCAGCATCATGTTGCGATGAACGCGATCCCGCCGCAGGTCGAGGAAGCGGTATTTGAGCCGCAGCTCATCCGGATAGGTCTGATCGCCCGCGACCTGGAT
Organism: Acidisoma sp. S159; assembly: GCF_009766125.1. Taxonomy (NCBI): domain Bacteria; kingdom Pseudomonadati; phylum Pseudomonadota; class Alphaproteobacteria; order Acetobacterales; family Acidocellaceae; genus Acidisoma; species Acidisoma sp. S159. The sequence goes on along the minus strand of NZ_LMUG01000048.1, from coordinate 168,454 downwards.
GGGCAGCACCTCGGCGGCCGATTGCAGCTCCAGCTCGCGCACCTTGAGCTCGACCTCGCCGGTCGGTAGGCGGGGATTGATGGTCACACCCTCCCGCAGCACGACCTCGCCGGTGACCGTGATGACGCTTTCGACGCGATGCGCCTCGGCCGCCGCGAAGGCCGCGGAGCCGGCGGGGAAGACGCATTGCGTAAGGCCGAAATGGTCCCGCAGATCGATGAAGAGCAGGCCGCCATGGTCGCGCTTGCTGTGAACCCAACCCGAAAGCCGGACGGTCTTGCCGGCATCACTGGCGCGAAGCGCGCCGCAGGTATGGGAGCGGTAGGTGTGCATGGGGGTCGGTCCTGGCTCGGTCGCGGAGGGGCGGCACACAATGCCGGAGGTCCATGGATGTCAAGCGGCGGCCATGGGGGCGCCCTCTCACGGCGAACAAAAACTGGAACGTGACTGAGACGTGGAGGCGCGATACTTTTATTTGGCCTGCGTCTCAGGGGGGAAATCGATGCTTGTCCGGCGTGATTGGTGGGGATTTCGTACTGAGGCGATCGCGATTGCGGCGCTCTGCCTCCTCCTGGCGGGGTGCACCAACTGGGTGAAGCCGGGGGCGAACCCGGCCATGCTGGATACCGCCACGACGCGGTGCAAGGCGGCGTCCTTCGCGCAGCTTCCGAGCAACCCGGTCACGCAGAAGATGACGGGCTCGACCTATTCATCGCGCAAGAAATGCGAAAAGAACGAGACCAACTGCAAGAAGATCGACGGGCGCTATACCTCGGTGACCCATGTCACCTCGGACGCCAATGAGGACGGCCGCGACGCGATCTTCCGCGACTGCATGTACAGCGACGGCTGGCGGCCTGAGCAGTAGGTTTTAACCGGCTGACGCGGCCTCGGTGAGAGCGTCGCTGAACTCTACGCCCTCGTAGAACTCGGCGACCGGGACCTCGATGCCGATCTCCGGCATCTGCAGGATGTCCTCGCCGGTCATCAGGGAGGTTGCCCGCCAGGTCTCTTCGGCGGCCTGCCGTTCCATGACGGTGAGGCCGATGCTCATGGATTCGAGGATCACGTAGCGCCGGATCATCGGCACAGCGGCATATTCACGGAGCTTGACGATGCGGTCGGTGCGACCGGTGGTTGGGCTCAGCACCTCGAACACCACGACAACGCCAGGCACGGTGTTCGCGGTCCCGATGACCTTGGAGCAGGGTCACCAGAGCATCCGGATACCGGATGGCCCTGCCGGTCGTCGCCAGACCCGCGTCCGGACCGAGGGGACGGCACTCACTCCCCCGCAGACGGCCACGAAGGGAGCGAGAAGGTTTACCGTGATGGCGCTGTGGTTGACGCTATCGCCGGTCATGGCGACCGGCCGCTCGCCGTCGAACTCGTAACGCGCCTTGCCATGGCCGCTCCAAGCGAAGAAGCGTTCCTGCGTCCATGTCCCAGGAGGAGCGGCGTTCATGGCCTCATGATTAGCGCAACAGGCCGACCGTTTTCTCCTGTGTCGAACCCGGCGTGCAGAGCGACCCAAGGCAAGCGCCGCTGAACGCGGCCACACGACGCTCCTGGATCACAACCCGTGGGCGCGGAGCTTGCCGTCCAGGAACTTCTTCGCCCGGGGCACGTCCGACTCATCGAGATGCTCGATGATGATGGGGATGTTCGAGTGCTTTTCGGAAAGCCGCTTGAGATAGTAGTCGTAGTTCAGCGCCCCCAGGCCCGGGGCCGGCAGCTCAATGGAGCCGACGCCGCGGAAGGAATGGGCCTCCGAGGCGTCGATATCGGCGTGCTTCTCGCTCGCTTCCTCCGAGCGTTTCACATCCTTGGCATGGGCGATGCAGATGCGGTCCGACAGGGTGTCGAAGATCTGCTTCAGCACCTTGTCCATGTGATCGATGTTGTGGTCCTCGAAATAATTTGTCGGATCCATCAGCAGGCCGAGGCCGGGGTGGTTCACTTCCGCGAAGACCCGCACGGTTTCCTCGACTGAACCGACCACGTTGTTGACATAGGTTTCCAGCAGAAAAACGGCGCCGTGGTCATAGGCGACCTGGGCGAGTTCGGTGATGACCTTGCGGCAATCCTCGAAGCCTTCCTCGGTCTTGTTCTTCGGGTGGCTGACCCAATCCGAGTCCTCGTTGAAGGTGCCGGTTTCGGAAATCACGAAAGGCGAGCCGAAATTCCGCGCATTGCGGATGATCGCCTTGAGATAATCGAGCCGCCGCTTGCGCTCGGCCGGGTCGGGGTGGACGATGTTGGTGTAGCCGGAGATCGTGCTGATCGGCAGGTTATGGTCGCGAAAGGTTTCGCGAATCTTCTTGGCCTTCTCGGCGGTAATCGATTCGGGGGTCGAGAGGTCGATGTCCTTGAACGCGAGATCGAGCTGCACGGTGTTGAAGCCGATGGCCCTGATGCGCTTAGCCTGTTCGGCGAGATCGTAGGGGAAATATCCGGTGAAGATGCCGACTTGGAGCATGATGTTTCCTCTGGCGTTTATTGTGGTGATGTGGACGAATTGGCGCCGGTGGTCCGATTGCCTAAAACTCGACAACCTAATATCGAACCGCGACCAAAGTGCCCGTCATGGCACGCGAAGGCGTGCCATCCACGCCATGCCTTTGTCACGCTCGCAAAGGCATGGATGCCCGGCCTTCGCCGAGCATGACGTGGGGGCAACCGGAAACCTCCCGCCCTAATAGCCGAACTCGGCGAGCTTCACCGCGCGATGTTCCTCGACCGAGCGATAGGCCGCCTCGACCAAAGCCATGGTGCGGAGATTGTCGGTGCCGCTGAGCAAAGGCGCCGTGCCGCTTTCCAGCGCGTACTGCACTTGTTCCATGACCCCCGCAAAAGCATCCGGAAACCACGTCGTTGACCACCGAGGCTGCACCCAGTCACCGCCTGTCGCGATGGTGGAGGAATAGCGCAGGGTCGATGGCGAACCGTCCGGATAATCGGGCCAGCCGATGGTGCCCTGGGCGACGCCCTCGGTGCCTTCCACACGCCATTTGATGTAGATGTCGCCGGTATATCCGGGCGCGCGCGGGCCGCTCCACACATCCTCCAGCGACACCGCCATAACGCCGGAGCGGAAGGTCAGCGTGGAGGCGCAGATGCCGTCCTTATGCGCAAAGTCGGTGCGCGGATCAGCGTGGACGCCGGTGTAGATCTCCTCCACCTCACCGAACAGGAAGCGCAGGACATCGAGGTGGTGGATCGACATATTGAGCAGCGTCAGCCGACCGTAGTCGCGGAGGAACGGCTGCCAATGCGGAATGGCGCGCATCTCGATCGTCGCCAGGACCGGCGTGCCCAGCGAACCGCGATCCAGGATTTCCTTCAGCACGCGCATCGACTGGTCGAAGCGCATGTTCTGGTTGACCGACAGGATCTTGCCGGCGGCACGGCATTCCGCCTCCAGCGCCTCGGCGGTGGCGAGGTCGAGCGCCAGTGGCTTCTGCGCCAGGATCGCGCGAATATGCGGCTGACGCAACGCGAGGTGGATCAGCGCGGGCTGCTGGTCGGGCGGATAGGCGATGTCGAGGATCTGCACCCGCTCGTCCGCGATGAGCTGTTCCGGCGTGTCATGCACAACCGGGATGCCCCAGCGTTCCGCAACCGCGGCGGCCTTGTCGCGGCTGCGGGAGGCGATGGCGGCGACGGGGAATCCGGCCGAGTGATAGGCCGCGAGATGCACGTCGGCCATGATGAAGCCCGAGCCGACGCAGCCGATGCGAAAGGCGCGGCTGCGGATGGGCGCGTCGGGGGTGAAGTCCAGCGCTTCTGGCAGGTTAGCCTCCTGATCGGACGAGCGCGCGCTTACACCTCGGATGTGGCGCGTTTGCCGACGACGGTCTCGTCCTCTTCGTGGTTGAGAAAATCCAGATGCGCGACAACGCCGCTGCGTCCGACCTCGCGGATCCGCGCGTCCGGCACGATGTCGAGCTTAGTGTAACCCGGGTGATGGTGCTTCTTCACCGGATCGTTCGAGGCGGCGTTGTAGCAGCACAGCAGAACATTGCGCGATTTGTCGGAAGTGTTCGCAGCCGAGGCATGCAGCGTATTGGCGTGGAAGAACACCGCGTCGCCGGCCTGCATCTCGGCATAGACATGATCGAGCTTGGTCATTAGCGCATTGACGCGATCGATATCGGCGCCGGTCTGGCCACCGACGCGGCCATGCTCGATCCGCCCAGCCTTGTGGCTGCCACGAAGGAATTGCAGGCAGCCGTTTTGCTTCGTCGCGGGATCGACGGCGATGGCGACGCTCAGCATGTCCGGAAACAGGCAGCCGTTCATATACCAATAGCCGTAATCCTGGTGCCAGTCCCAGGCACCACCCTTGCGTGGCCGCTTCATCGTGAGCTTGGAATGGTAGTGGTAGACCTCGGCATCGAGCAGCTTCGCCGCACCACCCGCCACGCGCTCGCTGCGCGAGATCACGCCGAGCAGGTCGTCGCCGGGATGGTTCCACACCGCGAGTTCGGTCGAACCGCCCGCACTGTCGTCGAGCAGGACGGAATTCTTGCTGATCGAGGTGTCGCTGCGAATGAGGGTATCGACCATGGCGACCTCATCGCTCGCCAACAGGCCGCGCTTGAAGACGTAGCCGTCATTCCAGAACGTCTCGATGTCTTTCTGAGTCAGCTGCGCTGCGCTCATTTCCGTCTCCCTCCGCCAAGCGTCACCGGCTATTTGGTGCCGGCTTGATGTACGTTACCGTAGGGTGGCTGAAGTGCGACATCAAGGGAACGCGGGTACAGCGCGGTCGCCCTTATATTTGGGCTTGGTTCTGCAATCAGACGCGTCCCGCCGGCGCGGTAGAGCGACCCCGAATCGCGCGCGACAACGCGAGAACGATCCGGGACAGCTCCGCGCCATCACCAGCCGTGATGGGGATAGCCGTAACCACCATAGCCGTGGTGATAGCCCCAGCCCGGTGGCGGGTAGAAGCAGCCGCCCAAGGTTAGGGCCAGGCCGACCGCCACCAATAGGCGGAGCATCGCGGGCCTCGCGCGGTGTGGGGACGACCGGGCGGAATCGCGCGCCTCGGCGGGCAGGATAGTCTGGTGTTGGGAGAAGAACATTTGGAACTCCTTTCGCACGCTAGGCTGCACGCCTGATGTAACGGCGAGGCTTCGCAGCCATGGCGAAAGCAAGGTTTCATCGGGGAGAATAAGGCAACCGGACTTGGCCTTGAGCACGACTCGCCCTAGGAGCGACGCAACTTTATGCTCGGGGCGTCGACTACCCGCCGTGCCATCTGCGCCGGCGGCACCAAATAGCCTGGGTCAGCGGGAGTGCATGCCATGCCGAGCGTCGGAAGTCGTCTTCGGGAAGGTCTTCCCTATCCTCTTGGCGCCACCTGGACTGGTCTTGGCGTCAACTTCGCGCTGTTCTCGGCCAATGCCACGAAGGTCGAGCTCTGCCTGTTCGATGATTCCGGGGAGCGGGAAATCGAGCGCATTGCGCTGCCGGAATATACTGATGAGATCTTCCACGGCTTCCTGCCCTATGCGCGGCCCGGCACCGTCTATGGCTACAGGGTCCACGGCCCCTTCGCGCCGGAGGGCGGGCATCGCTTCAACCCCAACAAGCTGGTGCTGGACCCCTATGCGCGCTCGGTGGTGGGGCCGCTCACCTGGAACCCGGCGCTGTTCGGCTACACCCTGGGGCATCGCGACGCCGACCTCTCCTATGACGAGCGTGACAGCGCTCCCTTCATGCCGCGCTGCCGGGTCATCGACCCCGCCTTCACCTGGGGCCGAGACCGTCCGCCCGCGGTGCCGTGGGAGCGCACAGTCCTCTACGAGGCGCATGTCCGGGGACTGACCAAGCTCCATCCCGAATTGCTGCCCGAGGAGCGCGGAACCTATCGCGGCCTCGCCTCCGTCCCGATGATCCGGCACCTCAAGCGCATGGGCGTCACCACGGTCGAGGTACTGCCGATCCATCGTTTCGTGGATGATTCTTACCTCGTCGAGCAAGGGCTTGAGAATTACTGGGGCTACAGCACGCTCTGCTTCTTCGCCCCCGCCCGGCGCTACGCGCAATCCCAGGACGCCGCCTTCTTCGAGTTCAAGGAGATGGTGGCGCGGTTTCACGATGCGGGGATCGAGCTGGTGCTCGACGTCGTCTACAATCACACCGCCGAGGGGAATGAGCTGGGGCCGACCCTATCCTTCAAGGGCATCGACAACGCCAGCTACTACCGGCTGCTGCCCGACAAGCCGCGCTACTACATCAATGACACGGGCACGGGGAACACCGTCAACCTCAGCCATGCGCGTGTCATCCGCATGGTGATGGACAGCCTCCGCTATTGGACGACCGAGATGCATGTCGATGGTTTCCGTTTCGACCTCGGCACCATCCTGGCGCGTGAACCGCATGGCTTCGACGAGCAAAGCGGCTTCCTCAAGGCGGTCGAGCAGGACCCTGTTCTGGCCTCGGTCAAACTCATCGCCGAGCCTTGGGATTGCGGCCCCGGCGGCTACCAGGTCGGTGGCTTTCCGCCGGGCTGGGCCGAGTGGAACGATAAGTTCCGCGACACCACGCGCGGCTATTGGAAAGGCGACGAGGGCATGATGGCGGAGTTTGCCTCGCGCATCGTCGGTTCGGCCGATGTCTTCGACCGGCGGGGGCGCAAAAGCTGGGCCTCGGTCAACTTCATCACCGCGCATGACGGTTTCACGCTCAATGATCTCGTCACCTATAACGACAAGCACAACGAGGCGAATGGCGAGGACAACCGCGACGGCCACGACCACAATCTGAGCTGGAACTGCGGCGTCGAGGGACCGACCGACGATCCTGAGATCAACGCGCTGCGCGACCGCCAGATCCGCAACATGCTGGCGACGCTGCTACTGTCGAAAGGCACGCCGATGCTGCTGGGAGGCGACGAACTCGGCCGCACACAGCAGGGCAACAACAACGCCTATTGCCAGGATAATCCGATCAGCTGGGTCGATTGGGAAGGCGGCCAGAGATCCGAGTTCCTGACGCGTTTCGTGAGCGGGCTGCTGGCGGTGCGTCGCCGCTTTCCGCTGTTGCAGCGCGGGCGTTTTCTGAACGGCGAATGGGATGAGGAGCTGGGCCTCAAGGACGTGACCTGGCTCACGCCCGATAACGACGAGATGTTGGAGGATCATTGGACCGAGGGACATGCGCGCTGCATGGGCATGCTCCTCGACGGCCGGGCGCAGGCCACCGGCATCCAGCAACGCGGCACGGATGCGACGCTGCTGCTGATCTTCAATGCACATCATGACGTGGTGACCTTCCTGCTTCCAGAGGTCGTCGGCGGCCGGGAGTGGCGGCTATTGATCGACACCAGACTGGCGGATGGCGGCTTCGACAGCGAAGTCGAGGGCGAGGAATCGCCATTTCCGTTCGAGCATCCCTATGCCGTCACCGGCCGGTCGTTTCTGCTGTTCGAGCTGGTGCTCGACCCGAGCTACGCCAGCGCGCGGACGCGCCGCCGGGAGCGGCTGGCCCGCGCCCCGGTTCCGGTGGATGCCGACCAGAGTTTCGCGACCACGATCGAGATCGCGGAGGAGGAATTGGCGGCGGAGGAGGCCTGAGCCGAAGCGGCGCTTAGGCGTCGCTCGGGCCCGTCGCCTTAACCTGAAACTCGGACTCCGAAGTCTTTTCCAGTTGCGAAGGGTCCGGCCTTTCACCGCTTGTCAAACGCATCGGTTCCGGGCGCGAAAATCTTGAGGCCAAGACAGCCGTATGCGTAGGAGTAGCGTTGCAATAGGAGAACGTTTGTGCCCCCCTCAGTCGGCCGCGAAGCATCGCACCGCCCTCCCGAGACGAAGTCCGCCAACGCGACATCATCTGCGTCCGTTTGCACCAGCGGGACGGAGAGCGGCCCCTCTTTCCAGACAGAACTGGACCGGGAAATGACTCAACTGGAGACAGAGCAGCCGCCAGGCAGCGGCCAGCCCCCCACCGACGACGCAACGGAGAGGTTACTGTTGCTGCAGCAGATGGCTGCGAACGGCGGCTTACCCGCTGGTAGCACCGTTACACGCGGATTTCAGGCAGCCTAGGTTTACCCCCGAGGGCTTGCCGCAACGCAGTCCGCCTGCGCGGCTTTCGCTCAGGCCATTTGGCCCGATCAACAGCCGCGCTGCCGGTGCGCCCCAGGCCGCCTTTTCCGCCTCGACTTCATTGCGACCTCGAGGATCTCGCCGCGCCGCACGGCCGGTTGAAGAGCGAGCCTTTGTCACTATTCGCACCGAATTCACCCGCCCCGCGCCACGCCGCCGCTGAATGCGGACGCGCCTTTCGCGACCACCATCGAGATCTTGGCGGAGGAATTGCCGGGGGAAAGGCCTGAGCCGGAGCATGTCTTGCGCTTCACTTGAGCGCGTCGCCTTAACCTCAGGCCCGCTGTCTAAAGTCTTTTCCGGCTGCGAAGGGTGAGGCCTTTCGCCGCTCGCCGGACACAGTGATTTCAGGCGCGAAAATCTTGAGGCCGATACAGCGGCGTGTCTAGTTGCAGCGTTGCAACAGGAGAACGACTATGCCCGCCCCAATCGGCCACGAAGCATCCCACTGTGCCGAGAAGCACCCCGCCGACTCAACTTCGGCTTCGTCCGGCAGCGCCGGCGGGACGGATAGCGATGCCTCTTTCCAAGCAGAACTGGAGGAATTAGAGGAGAAACTGGCGGCACAGTCGAGTAACGACGAGGCAACGACTCCAGACTCGTCCACGGCGGTGGAGCAGCAAATAGCAGCACTACTGGCGCAGATGGGTGTCGGCGCCAGCGCGGCCAGCGCCCCAAGCACTACTCCGCCCGCGGCATAACCTCCAATCCGCGCCGGAGGCTGCCCGCGAGGCTCATCCACCGGCGCGGCTTTCGCCAGGGCCATGCGGCCTATACAACAGCCACATGGCCCGTCCGCCCCAGATCGCCTTCCCCGCCCCCGACTTCATTGCGACCTCCGAGGATCTCGCCGCGCTCTGCGCCCGGTTGAAGAGCGAGCCCTTCGTCACCATCGACACCGAATTCATCCGCGAGCGCACCTATTGGCCCGAACTTTGTGTCGTGCAGCTCGGCGGCGCCAGCGAGGTCGCGGTTATCGACGCGCAGGTGCCAGGCATCGACATGGCGCCGCTCGGCGAATTACTTGCCGATCCCGCGGTGGTGAAGGTCTTCCATGCCGCGCGGCAGGATGTGGAAATCTTCCTGCTGATGTTCGGCGCGCCGCCGACGCCGATCTTCGATACCCAGATCGCCGCGATGGTCGCGGGCTTCGGCGACCAGGTTGGCTATGATGCACTGGTATCCGCCTTGACCGGCACGCAGATCGACAAATCCCATCGCTTCAGTGACTGGTCGGCGCGCCCGCTCTCGGCCTCCCAGCTAACCTACGCCGCGGCCGACGTGACCCACCTGCGGACGGTCTACGAGAAGCTGCTCGTGAAACTGGAGCAGGAGGAGCGGACGGATTGGGTGGCAGAGGAGATGGCGGCGCTCGCCGACCCCGCGCTCTATCGCGCCGATCCCGAAACGCAGTGGCTTAGGCTCAAGCTGCGGCCGAATGGCCGGCGGCAGGCTGGCCTGCTACGCGCGATCGCCGCCTGGCGCGAGCGCGAGGCCCAGCGAGTCAATATCCCACGCGGCCGGCTGGTGAAGGACGAGGCGATCGCGGAGATCGCGGCTCTCGCACCCGAAACGCCGGATGCCTTGTCCCGCGCCCGGGGCGTCACGCGCGGCTTCGCCGAGGGCAAAAGCGGGCTTTCGTTGCTCGCAGCCATCGCCGCCGCCAAGGCGCTGCCCGAGGACGCTTTGCCCGAACTGGGCGTTGGACGGGAGCGGGACGGGCCACGGCCCTCGCCGGCCCTGCTGGCGCTGCTGCGCGTCTTGCTGGCGGCCAAGAGTGAGGAACATCGCGTGGCTCCTCGCCTGCTGGCGTCATCGGAGGATCTCGACCGGCTGGCGACCGAGGAAAGCCCCGAGGTGCCAGCCATGCGCGGCTGGCGTCACCGCATGTTCGGCGCCGATGCCATGGCACTCAAGGAGGGCCGGATCGCGCTCGCCACGCGCGGCAAGCGCATTCGGCTGGTGAGCCTGGTGACGGAGGGCGCGCCTGCCTGAACGACTATTCGAATGCGCGCCGCACTCTCGAAGCCTGCGCCGGCTCTATTGGCCGCTGCCTGTCCTGCGCGATGACGTCGCACCCGGTCCTTTGCCCGGAACGGAGCGCTGACGAGCGCGCTGCAATTCACGTTGCAACCGCTCGACCTCAAGCTGCAGCGCCTCCAGACGATCCGCTGTTTCCTCGGCGGCCAGGCGGGCGTCCCGGTTTTTCCGGCGCAGCGTGCTATTGGCGCGGCACAGCTTGTCGATGCGGGCGAGCAATGCAGGCTTGCTTGGAGCCTCGGCTGCCCGTGGCGCAGCACGTGTAGGGCGCGCAACCGTCATTGCGGAGACCCGCGCACCGTTCTGAAATCCCCCAGCTTCGTGAGCCCGCACACCTACCGTCCCTGCCTTTTGGCGCCTGTTGCGAGACGGCACACCGTGCCGCCAGGCATGCCTGACCGGTCCGGGAACCGCCGTCGTTACATTACGACACAAACGGCAGAAAAAGCTCGCTCACTCTAACGCGAGCGGGCAGATGACAGTGCAGCGCCCGTCGCCTTACCGCGTCGCGGGGCGCGGCGGCCCGAGCCGCCGATATCCGGCAAGAAGACGCCGAGGAGCCCGATCAGCGGCAGAAGCGAGCAGATCTGGTAGGTAACGACGATTCCCGCATGATCCGCGAGCAGACCAATCAGCGCGGCACCAAGGCCACCCATCCCGAAAGCCAGACCGAGGAACAGGCCAGAGACAGTGCCAACCTTCCCCGGCATCAACTCCTGCGCGTAGACGACAATCGCAGGCATCGCGGAAGCCAGGATGACGCCGATGATGACGGACAGCACGGCGGTCCAGAACAGACCCACGAAGGGCAGAGCCAAGGTGAAGGGCAGGATGCCGAGGATCGAAACCCAGATCACCGGCTTACGTCCGATGCGGTCCCCGATCGGGCCACCGACAAGCGTGCCCAGGGCCACCGCGCCGAGGAAGACGAATAGATAGATCTGCGCCGCCTGCACCCCGAGGTGGAAGCGGTGGATGAGGTAGAAAGTGTAGTAGCTGGTAAGGCTCGTCAGATAAAAATACTTCGAGAAGACGAGCAGCGTCAGCACCACCATGGCCCAGGCGACGCGGCGCCCTGGCAGCCTCTCCACATCGGCGACGGCGCGCGGCGGACGCCGGGCGGTTTCGAGCAAGCGTCCATGATACCAGCGCCCAACCCCCGCCAGCACCAGGATCGCGATGAGCGCCAGCGACGCCGACCAGATGATGCTGTGCTGGCCGAAAGGCACCACCAGGAAGGCGGCGAGCAACGGTCCCATCGCGGTGCCGGCATTGCCGCCGACCTGGAAAACCGACTGCGCGAAGCCGTGACGGCCGCCCGAGGACATCCGCGCGACGCGCGAGGATTCCGGGTGAAATACCGAGGAGCCCAGCCCGATCAGCGCCGCCGCCACCAGGAGGATGACGAAACTCCAGGCGAAGCCGAGCAGGACCAGACCGACGAAAGTGAAGACCATGCCGGAGGCCAGCGAGAAAGGCTGCGGCTTGCGGTCGGTATAGAGCCCGATGAGCGGCTGCAGCAGTGACGCCGTGACCTGAAAGGTGAAGGTCAGGAAGCCGATCTGTACGAAGTTCAGATTGAACTCGTGCTTGAGCAGCGGATAGATCGCCGGCAGCAGCGACTGCATGCTGTCGTTGAGAAAATGCGAAAAACTAATGGCCAGCAGAATGATCATCACCGTGCCCTCGGCGGCAACGCCGTAGCGCGGAACAGTCTGGGAATTGGTCTGAGGGTCAGCCCCTGGCCCCTGGCCGGGGCGCTCAATCACACGATCGCTCATGAACCCCCCTTACTCCCCTAGGGCATTCGGCAGTATTGCCCGTCTCGCATGGAAACCCCGCTCGTCGTAATCGCTGGCCGACCCAATGTCGGCAAGAGCAGCCTCTTCAACCGACTCGTCGGCCGCCGCCAGGCGCTGGTCGCCGATCAGCCGGGCCTTACCCGTGACCGCCAGGATGCCACGTGCATGCTGGGCGGCCGGGAAGTCCGCATCGTCGATACGGCGGGGCTGGAGGAAGCGCCGCCGGAAAGCCTGTCCGGCCGGATGAGAGCTGGTGCGGCGAGCGTGCTGGAACAAGCCGATCTCATCCTGTTTGTGGTCGATGCCCGCGCCGGCATCCTGCCGCCGGACGCCCATTTCGGCACCTGGCTGCGCCGTCTCGGCCGGCCGGTGATGCTGGTCGCCAATAAGGCCGAGGGCCGCGCCGGCACCGCGAACGCTTTCGACGCCTATACGCTAGGCCTCGGCGACCCGATCGCGGTCTCGGCCGAGCATGGCGAAGGCATGAGCCATCTCATGAGCGAGATCGCCGAGCGCCTGCCTCCAGCCGCCGAGGAAATCGGCGAGGAAGCGGAACCCAGCGAGGGACGGCCGCTGCGCCTTGTCATCCTCGGGCGACCGAATGCGGGGAAATCGACCCTGGTCAATCGCCTGCTCGGCCAGGACCGCATGCTGACCGGACCGGAACCTGGGATCACCCGCGACGCGATCACCTTGCCGCTGCACGACACGGAGGGCGGCGTCTACGAACTTGTCGATACCGCCGGGCTGCGCCGCCGCGCGCGGGTGCAGGACGATGTGGAGAAGCTCTCCACCGCCGCCACCATCAACGCCATGCGCTTCGCCGAGGTGGTGGTTCTGACCGTCGATGCGAATGACGGGCTGCACGATCAGGACCTTCAGATCGCCCGGCTGGTCGAGCGCGAGGGGCGCGCGATGGTGGTCGCGCTCAACAAGTGGGATGCCGTACCAGACCGGGAAGCCGTGCGGCGCGCCGTGTCGGATCGGCTGGAGCGCAGCTTGGCGCAGCTCAAAGGCGTCCCTGTCGTGACCATCAGCGCTCTGACGGGCTCGGGGATGCAGCGGCTATTGCCGGCGGTGCGGGCGGTTCACGCCACCTGGAACAAGCGCGTGCCAACATCGGCGCTCAACCGCTGGTTCGCCGATGCGCTGAGCCGCCATCCGCCGCCGGCGGTGCAGGGCCGCCGGCTAAAGCTGCGCTACATCACCCAGGCCAATGCTCGGCCGCCGACATTCGTGGTGTTTGGCACCCGTGCGGAGGCGACGCCCGAGGATTACCGGCGATACCTGGTCAATACTTTGCGCGAGGTCTTCGAACTGCCGGGCGTTCCGCTGCGGATCGACTTCCGTGGTTCGGTCAATCCGTATGCAGATGGCGACAGGGACTAGGGCAAAGCAAGAACCCACCTTCACCCCTCGCTTGCTGCGAGGGATGAAGGTGGGTGGAAGCGAGACAGGAACTCCCTTCCCTGCAAGGAGAGGGTCGGGGGTGGGTTGTCTCAAACACCGCCTTCCAAGACTTCCACGCCACTTCGTCTCGTTTGATTGACGAACTGCCCACAGTGTTCTCTGCCAAAAGACTAGACTCGAAACGTTCCTCTCGCTTGACGCGGCTCGGCGCGACCACATAGAAGTCGCATTGTTGCCGATTTGTTCCGCTCTTTCAGCGGCAAGGTGACCGTCTTTCGGGGTGCAGGACCATGTTGACGCGTAAGCAGCATGAATTACTGGTCTTCATCGACCGCCATCTCAAATCCGCCGGCTATTCGCCGAGCTTTGACGAGATGAAGGAGGCATTAAACCTCAAGTCTAAATCGGGCATCCATCGCCTGATCTCGGCGCTTGAGGAACGCGGCTTCCTCAGCCGGCGCCACCATCAGGCGCGGGCGCTGGAAGTGCTGCGGATGCCAGCCGATTCGCTCAATCCGATTGCGCGGGACATCAGACCGGCCGCGAAAGCGGTCGCGGGCCGGGAGGCTGGTTTCGCGCCGACCGTTATTCGCGGTGATTTCTCCGGGCGCCTGCCGGGTGTTCGCGCGGCGCATGAAGCGGGCGCGGTGCAACTCCCCCTCTATGGCCGCATCGCCGCCGGCCTCCCGCGCGAGGCGCTGCGCGATACCTCCGAACACATCGAAGTGCCAGTCGCGCTGCTCGGCTCCGGCGAGCATTACGCGCTGGAGGTTGCCGGCGATTCCATGATCGAAGCCGGGATCCTGGACGGGGACACGGTCATCATCCGCCGCGTCGAGACCGCCGAAACCGGACAGATCGTCGTCGCATTGGTTGATGACAATGAAGTCACGCTCAAGCGGCTGCGCAAGCGCGGCAATTCGATCGCGCTCGAACCCGCCAATCCACGTTACGAGAGCCGGATATTTCCCGCTGAACGCGTGCGCGTGCAGGGCCGTCTGGTGGCGCTGCTCCGCCGCTACTGATCCAAAGCCAGACCGGGTTGCGGGGCTGAGCCTCGAGCGCCCGCAGCCGGAGAAATCAGGCCCGGCACTGAAGGACGCCGCGACTGATCCCGGCTTGACGGGGCGGGGCGGGTTGGCGGAGACCAAGGCTTTCCTCAGACCCGCCTTCCGGAGCCTTCCCCATGGCCGGCCATAGCCAGTTCAAGAATATCATGCACCGCAAGGGCGCGCAGGATGCGCGGCGCGCCCGCCAGTTCGCGAAGCTCATTCGCGAGATCACGGTATCGGCCCGCCAAGGGCTGCCCGACCCGGCCTCCAATCCGCGCCTCCGCTCCGCCGTGCTCGCGGCGCGGAAGGAGAATATGCCCAAGGATACGGTCGACCGCGCCATCAAGAAGGCCGGGTCCGGCGCTGGCCCCGGCGAGGAATATGCCGAGGTCCGCTACGAGGGCTACGGCCCCTCAGGCGTCGCCGTCATCGTCGAGGCGCTGACCGACAACCGCAACCGCACCGCGTCGGACATCCGCGCCGCCTTCAGCAAGCATGGCGGCGCACTGGGCGAAACCAACGCGGTCAGTTTCATGTTCGAGCGGCTGGCCGTGATCCGCTATCCCGCCGCCGCCGCCAGCGCAGATGCCATGCTCGAAGCCGCCATCGAGGCAGGTGCCGACAATGTCGAGAGCAGCGACGAGGCACATGAGATCACCGGCACGATCGAGAGCTTCTTCGCGATGCAGGAGTCTTTGGAGGCACGCTTCGGTCCGCCCGAAAGCGCCAAGCTCGACTGGCGGCCGCGCACCACGGTTCCGCTCGATGAGGAGGCCGCGACCTCCGTGCTCAAGCTGCTCGATATCCTCGACGAGTCGGACGACGTGCAGAACGTCTATGCAAATTTCGACCTGCCCGAGGCGGTGCTGCAGAAGCTGTCCGGATGAGGGTTGAGAGTGCCCGCCTGCCGGGGCTTCACGCCTCAGGCTTCGACGGGCGTAGGATCGCCCCATGACCGTCATCCGCATCCTTGGCATCGATCCCGGCCTCCGCATTACCGGCTGGGGCGTTGTGGAATCGGAGGGCAACCGCCTGCGGCATATCGCGGATGGCATCGTGCTGACCGACAGCGACGCCGGTGTTCCGGAGCGGCTCCGCGCGCTGCACGAGGCGCTGAGCGCCCTCATCGAGACCTACCGGCCGCAGGAAGCGGCGGTCGAGGAGACCTACGTCAACATGAACGCCACCGCGACACTCAAGCTCGGCTATGCCCGAGGCGTGGCGCTGCTGGCGCCCGCGCTGGCCGGGATCATCGTCGCCGAATATGGCGCGAAAACCGTGAAACTGTCGGTGGTCGGCACGGGTGGCGCGGACAAGAACCAGGTCGGCCTCATGGTCCGCCGGTTGCTGCCTGGCGCCACGCTCAAGCGCGCGGATGCGGCGGATGCGCTGGCCGTCGCCATCTGCCACGCGCACCACCGCTCCAGCCGCAATGCCTGGGGCCAGCCGGCGCGCGAAAGGAGCCTCACGCCATGATCGGCAGCCTACGCGGCACCGTCGATGGCCATGAGGATGGACGCTGTATCATCGACGTCGGCGGCGTGGGCTATCTCGTCCATGCCTCATCCCGCACGCTGTCCAACCTGCCCGCCCCTCCGGCGGAAGCGAGGCTGCTCATCGAGACCTTCGTGCGGGAGGATGCGATCACCCTCTACGGCTTCGCCACCTCCGCCGAGCGCGCCTGGTTCCGGCTGCTGACAACGGTGCAGAGTGTGGGGCCGCGCGTGGCGCTGGCTATCCTCTCCACCCTCTCGGCGGACGAGCTGTCCTTCGCCATCGCCAGCGGCGACCGCGCGTCGCTCGGCCGGGCGCCCGGCGTCGGGCCGAAGCTCGCGGCGCGGCTGGCCTTGGAGTTGCGGGAGAAAGCCGGCGCCCTTTCGCAGCCGGTCAGCTTGGCCGAGGGCCTCCAGGCACCGGGCGGCATGCCGAGCGGCACCGCCGGGGACGCGCTTTCGGCGCTTCTCAACCTCGGCTATCGGCGGCCGGAAGCGCAGGCGGCGCTCAATCGCGCGCAATCCCGGCTCGGCGATAATGCCGATCTCGACAGCCTGATCCGCGCCTGTCTGCGAGAACTCGCGCAATGAGCGGGCGGAAAAGCCGGGGCAGTCCGGCCGCCGAGCCCGAAAGCGAGGACCGCACAGTCTCCTCGACGCGTGCGCCGGAGGACTCTGGAGAGGGGAACCTGCGGCCGCAAACCCTGGCGGATTTCGTCGGGCAGGAAGGCAGCCGGCGCAACCTCGCGATCTTCGTCGAGGCAGCTCGGCAGCGGGGCGAGGCGCTGGACCACGTGTTGCTGCACGGTCCACCGGGCCTCGGTAAGACCACGCTGGCGCAGATCGTGGCGCGGGAACTGGGCGTGGGCTTCCGCGCGACCTCGGGCCCCGTGATCCAGAAGGCGGGCGACCTCGCCGCGATCCTGACCAACCTGCAGCCGCGCGACGTGTTGTTCATCGACGAGATCCACCGCCTGCAGCCGGCCATCGAGGAGGTGCTTTATCCCGCGATGGAGGATTTCCAGCTCGACTTGGTGATCGGCGAGGGTCCGGCGGCGCGCACGCTGCGCATTGACCTGCAGCCCTTCACGCTGGTCGGCGCCACGACACGCTCCGGGCTTCTGGCGACGCCGCTGCGCGACCGTTTCGGCATTCCGTTGCGGCTGGTGCTCTATACGCCGGAGGAGCTGAAGCTGATCGTGGCGCGCGGCGCCCGGCTGCTCGGTTTCGACCTCTCCTCCGAGGGTGCGGAGGAAATCGCGCGCCGGTCGCGCGGGACACCGCGCGTTGCTGGGCGTCTGCTGCGGCGGGTGCGGGATTTCGCCTTGGTGGAAGGCCAGTCGCGGGTGGATCGGGATACGGCGGATGCCGCGCTGATCCGGCTGGAGGTCGATGCGCGCGGGCTGGATGCGATGGATCGCCGCTATCTGCGCCGGATCGCAGAGCACCATGCCGGCGGGCCGGTCGGAGTCGAGACGCTGGCGGCGGCCCTGGCGGAAGCGCGCGACACGCTGGAGGATGTCATCGAGCCCTATCTCATCCAGGAGGGATTTGTCCTGCGAACCAGCCGTGGGCGAATGCTGGGCACCCCGGGCTGGCGGCATCTGGACTTAGCACCACCGCCGCTCTCGCCTGAGCAGCGCGACCTGCTCTCGGATCTGCCGTCCTCGCCATAGAGCCTGATGATCCAGTATTGAACGGGGACCCGCAGATCCGTCATGGCACGCGAAGGCGTGCCATCCACGCCTTGCCTTCGTCGAGCAAGGAAGGCGTGGATGCCCGGCCTTCGCTGAGCATGACCTGGTAGAACGAGCATGGTCAAAACCAGAGACGTCCTGCTGTAGCCAAACCGCGCACGACATAAGGAAGTCTTTATGACCTCGCCCCTGCCGCCTGAGATGGCGGATGGGCTGCACCGTTACGATGTCCGCGTCTATTACGAGGACACCGATGCGGGCGGCATCGTCTATCACGCCAACTATTTGCGCTTCGCCGAGCGCGCCCGCACCGAGTCACTGCGAGCCATGGGCCTGCCGCATAACATTATGATGCTGCAATACGGCATGATCTTCGTGGTGCGGCGCGTTGAAGTGGATTATCAGCGCCCAGCCCGGCTGGACGAGTGGCTGACCGTGGTCACCGCCGCCGTGGAAGTGGGCGCCGCATCACTGATTTTGCGGCAGAGCATTCTGCGCGACAGCGAAACGATCGCTGTCTTGGGCTTGACCTTGGTCAGCATTCGCGCCGAGACGGGGCGCGCGGAGCGGATGCCCGCGCCGTGGCGACTCGCGTTGACGGCGATGAAGACAGCGGCTGGGTCATCACAAGGCTCGGCCGGATAGGAAAAGGGGTTTCGGGAATTGGATCAGGCGGTCAATGCCACCTCGCTGGCGGCGCCCGGTAGCAGCCTCTCGCTCTGGGGGCTGTTCCTCGAGGCGGATATCGTCGTCAAGCTCGTCATCCTCTGCCTTCTCGTGGCAAGCGTGTGGGTCTGGGCGATCATCTTCGAGAAGGTCACCTCCATCCGCCGCGCGAACCGGGAGGCTCTGGCTTTCGAGGATCGTTTCTGGTCCGGCGGCAGCCTGGACGACCTCTATGAGCAGGACGGTCAGAAGCCGACCAATCCTATGGCCGCCGTTTTCGGCGCCGCCATGGGCGAATGGCGCCGCACCAGCCGCATCGCCGGTGCCGATATCAGCCATACGGCGGTCAAGGAACGCGTCGATCGCGCCATGAACGTGACAATCCAGCGCGAGCTGGAGCGGATGGAACGCTGGATGATCTTCCTCGCCTCGATCGGCTCGACCGCACCCTTCATCGGGCTGTTCGGCACCGTCTGGGGCATCATGCACAGCTTCTCGGCCATCGCCGCCATGCACAACACGAACCTCGCCGTGGTCGCGCCAGGCATCGCGGAAGCGCTGTTCGCCACCGCCATCGGCCTCGTCGCCGCCATTCCCTCCGTGCTCGCCTATAACAAGATCGGCACGGACCTGGCGCGTTTCGCGTCCCGGCTCGAGGGTTTCGGCACCGAGTTCAGCGCCATCCTGTCCCGCCAGACCGAAGAGAGGGTCTAGGCGATGGCGATCGGAGGCATGGGCGGCCCGAGAGCCCGCGGACGTTACAAGCCGTTAGCGGAGATTAACGTCACGCCGCTGGTGGACGTCATGCTGGTGCTGCTCATCATCTTCATGGTGACGGCGCCGCTGATGACTTCAGGCGTCACCGTCGATCTGCCGAAGACTGCTGCCAAGCCCGTTAATGCCGATAGCACCCCGATCACCCTCTCGATCAATGCCGAGGGCAAGGTTTTCGTGCAGAACGACCAAGTTCAGATCGGCGAGCTTGTCGGTAAGCTGGAATCGCTCAGCAATGGGCAGACTGATCGCCGCATCTTCGTGCGCGGCGACCAGACCGTGTCCTACGGCCAGATCATGCAGGTGATGGGCACCATCGTCGCCGGCGGGTTCACCAAGGTCGCCTTGCTGGCCCAGCAGCCGAACGGCGCGCCCATGCCTACAGGTGCGGCGCCCGCCACCACGGCTCCCACAAACGCGGCACCGGCTCCGGCCGCCAGCGCTCCGTGAGGGGCGCGGACTTCGGGACGCACGGCTAGGATGGAAACCGACTTGTCCAGCCTTCGCAGAGTTGCACCATGACCCCGGAGATGCGCCGCGGCGCAATCGCCTCCGGCGTGCTGCATGTAGTGCTGCTGGTGGCGCTGCTGATCTCACTGCCGTCCAAGAAGCCGGACGACACGCAGGAACTGGCGGCTGTCTCGGTCGATTTCGTGGGACCCGTGGCACCGGCGCAACAGGCTGATAAGACCGGCAAGGTCGCGGCCCCCGCCGATACCGCCACTACCGTGCAAGCACCGAAGGCGACGCAGGCGCCAACGCCGCAGCCGCTGGAGGATGCGCCACCCCCGCCGCCTCCGCCGCCACCTCCGCCGCAAAGCGACGCACCGCCGACGCCGCCGGTGCCGACACCACCTCCGCCTGCCCCTTCGCCGCCACAGCCGCAGCCGCCACCACCGCAGCCGCCGACACCCACGCCGCCGCTGCCGCAGCCACCCGTGCCGCAGCCGCCGCCAACACCGTCTCCAGACGCGACGCCTTTGCCGCCGCCGCCACCCCCGGCGCCGCAGCCGCCGCAGCCCGAGACGCCGCCGAAACCCACACCGCCGGTCGCCAAGCCGACGCCGCCGACGCCGCCCTCACCGCAGCAGACGGCCGAGGCACAGCCGGCGCTGCCGATGCCGCCACCGCCCGCGCCACCGGCTCCGCCGGCGCCGCCGAGCCCGACCAACCAGCCGCATCCCACGGCAAATCCGGCGCCGATGAGCCAGACCGTGCTCAACACGCTCGATAAGCTGCGATCAATGAACCTCAACCAGAAGGCGCCGACCGCGCGCTACAACCCGCTACAGGGTGGCGCGCCGAATGGCGGCGGCAATCCAAACAACTCCGACGCGACGGCCGCGCTGACCTCGGCACAGCGCGGCGCTATTGGTGACCAGGTCCGCCGGTGCTGGACGATCGACTCTGCCGCCGAGAACGTGCAGCAGATGCGGGTCATGCTGAAGGTGACGACGGATGCCTCCGGCACCGCCCGTCTCGCCCAGGTGGCGCCGTCGGACCAAGGCCGTGCGGCGGGTGACCCGGTGTTCCGCGCCTTCGCCGAACGCGCGGTGCGCGCCGTGCTCGATCCCGCCTGCTCGAATTTACCGCTACCCAAGAGCATGATGGGCGCCAACCAAACCTTCACCTTCCGCTTCAGCCCGTGAAGCTAAAAGCAGGGGATGTCATGACCGACACCAATGAGACCGCCTTCGCCGAAGAGACCGCTCACGGACTGGTGCTGCCCGGTACCATTCGCCGAGTAACCCGGCGGGGCATGATCGGCACGACCATGGCAGCGACCCTTGCCTTGCCCGCCCTCGCCCAGAATGCCGCCCCTGCCGCGGGCGGCCCGACGGCCGTCATCGACGTCAGCCGCGCGCGCACCGCGCCGATCCCGATCGCCATCCCGGCTTTCGGCGGCGGCACCGATGCCGGCGACCTCGTGGGGGTCATTTCCAACGACCTCAACCGCTCCGGACTGTTCCGCATCGTGGACGGCTCGGGCGTCGCCAATGCCAGCGGCGGCACGCCAGATTTCGGCGTCTGGAAGGGCACCGGGGCGCAGGCGCTCGTCACCGGCACCGTGACCCAGTCCGGCAGCCAGCTGCGCGTCGAGTTCAGGCTATGGGATGTGCTGCCCGGCACCCAGTTGCAGGGCACCGCCTATACGACAACGACCAGCAACTGGCGGCGCATCGCCCATATCATCGCCGATGTGATCTATCAGCGGCTGCTCGGCGAGAAGGGCTATTTCGATACCCGCATCGCCTATATCTCGACCACCGGCCCGCGCAACAACCCGACCAAGCGCCTCGCCATCATGGACCAGGACGGCGCCAATAACCGCTTCCTGACGGATGGCAGCTGGACCGCGCTTGGCCCGCGCTTCAGCCCGACGCGCGATCAGCTCGCCTTCATCAGCTACATCGGGCATGCCGTGCGGGTATATGTGTTCGACCTCGGCTCTGGCACGCGGCGGCTGGTGGGCAACTTCCGCACCATGACCTTCGCGCCTCGTTTCAGCCCGGACGGCAACAGTATCATCATGTCGCTGTATCAGAATGGCGGGTCCAGCATCGTCACTTGCTCATTGAGCGGCGGCAATGTGCAGCAACTCACCAGCTCCGGCGCCATCGACAGCTCGCCCTGCTACAGTCCGGACGGAAGCCAGATCGTCTTCGAATCGGATCGCGGCGGCGACCAGCAGCTCTATGTGATGAGCGCCAGCGGTGGCGGCGCGCGGCGCATCAGCTTCGGCTCGGGGCGCTATGGCGACCCGGTGTGGTCGCCCCGCGGCGACCTTATCGCCTTCACCCGCCTCGGCAGCACATTCGGCATCGGCGTCATGGCACCGGATGGCTCGGGCGAGCGGATCCTGTCGGAGAGCTTCGACGTGGAATCGCCCACCTTCTGCCCGAACGGCCGCGTGCTGATGTTCCAGCGCGGCGGCGGCGGCGGCTCCCAGCTCGTCACCATCGACATTACCGGCTTCAACGAGCAGGTGCTGCGGACCTCCACCAGCGCCTCCGATCCAGCCTGGTCACCGCTGCTATCCTGAATTCGGGCCATATCGTTACCTAGACCGGGAAACCCTGCCAAAAGCGGGGTTTTTCTGTGCCCTAGCCTCTGTTAGCTTGACCCGCTCAAGCCGGCGCGGTAATGCGCGCCTAAGGCGAAACTTTCGCTTTTTTGGTGAAGTCTTTCTTCTTGTCGTCAACGACTGTATCCACACTTCGATAGTAGCGTAACCAACCACCCACATTAGGGACCTGGATCGACATGAACATTAAGTTGCTGGGCGCATTTGCCGCCGTCGCGCTATTGGCCGCGTGCGCAAAGCCCGCCGCAACAGGCGTGTCCACCGGCGCAGGCGCCACCGCCATGACCTCCGGCCCCGCCCCGGGCAGCGAAGAGGACCTGGTCGCCAATGTCGGCGATCGCGTGTTCTACGGCTACAACCAGTCCTCCATCAGCGGCGAGTCTTCCACGACGCTCGATCACCAGGGCGCCTGGCTGGGCAAGTATCCGCAAATCGCAGTTCTGGTCGCCGGCAACTGTGACCAGCGCGGTACCGAGCAGTATAACCTCGGTCTCGGCCAGCGCCGCGCCGATGCCGCCCGCGACTACCTTGTCTCCAAGGGCGTAGACGGCTCGCGCATCCAGACCATCAGCTATGGCAAGGACCGCCCGGTCGCCCAGGGCGACGACGAGCAGTCCTATCAACAGAACCGCAACGCGATCACCTCCGTGCAGGGCCACAATCCGCAGGAAGGCACCGGCGCCTCTTCCTAAGGCAGCCGAGGCTCCCGGCGGGAGCGATCACGATCTGGTTTCGGGAGGGGCGGGCAGCGCAGGTTGCCCGCCTTTTCTTTTGAGGGCTTGGCGGAATCCGATTTGATGCGAGGTTCATGCCTCAGCAACGGGCTCGAAAACCTTGACAGCCAATGATAGTCTCGACAGATCGCGGGCGGGGTGCACCCGTCTATCCCGCTGGCCAAAGGATAAGCTCCCGATGAAGACGACGCTGCTCGCTGGCCTTTCCGCGCTTGCGCTTTGCTGCACGGCCCTTGCCCCGGGTGCGGCGCAGGCCCAGAGCGCGGTACAGAGCCAGGAGGGCCTGACGCTGCAGAACGAAATCCTGGCGCTGCAGAACCAGATGCAGCAACTTCAGGGCCAGGTGCAGCAAGGCGGCCAGTCGGCGCCCGCACCCTCCTCGGGAGGCGGCTCCGATTCCGGGCCTTTGACCACACAGTTGCTGCAGCGGGTTGGCACGCTTGAGGACCAGGTACGCACGCTCAACGGCCAGGTTCAGCAGTTGCAGAATCAACTACAGACGCAGAATGCACAGCTTACCAAGCAGATGGGCGACCTCAGCTTCCAGGTTCAGAATGGGCAGAGCGGTGGCGGAGCAGCCGCGGCAGCCGCGGCGGGCGGTGCGGCGGCTGCAGCCTCGGCCCCGGCCGTGCCGAGCGCGCCACCAGCCGGGCCAGGGGCCGCCGCGACGCCCGAATTGTTGCTGCAACAGGGCAATACCGCCCTGCACAACGCGCAGTTCCAGACCTCCGAGGGCATCGCACGCGAAATTCTCGCGAAGCACCGCAAGTCGCCGCGCGCCTATGACGCGCAATTCCTGCTCGCCCAGTCCCTGCAGGGCCAGAAGCGCTACCAGGAAGCGGCGATCGCCTTCGACGATACCTACAACATGAATCACGCGGGGAAGCGGGCACCGAGCGCTCTGTTGGGGCTTTCCGCGACCCTGGCCGCGATCAACCAGAAGGCCGCCGCCTGCGACACTCTGAAGACGCTTAAGACGCAGTTCCCCAATCCGCCGGGCTATCTGGCTTCGCCCATCGCCGCGCAGCACCGCAAACTCGGCTGCTGATATCGTTGGGAGCCAAGCACCACGAGGGCTGGCGTCGGTCGCTGGGGCCGAATTCGCGGCATCGCTGGCGCCACTCGGACCCTTCGGCCGGGCGCCACGCCTCGGGCTTGCGGTGTCGGGTGGGGCGGATAGCCTTGCTCTGGCCGTCCTAACCGCGGAGTGGATGGCGCCGCAGGGTGGGACGCTCTCCGCTTTTGTCGTCGATCATGGCTTGCGGCCGGAGGCTGGCGCAGAGGCTGAGGCTACCACCGCGACGCTTTCGCGTCTCAGCATCCCGGCGCGGATTCTGAAGCTCAAAGGGCTCGAACCTGGTCCCGGTTTGCCCGCACGGGCGCGCGCCGCGCGCTACGCCGCGCTCCAGGCGGCTTGCCGAGCCGATGGTATCCTCGACCTGCTGCTCGGCCACCACGCGGGGGATCAGGCCGAGACGGTGCTCATGAGGCGCGCCTCGGGCAGCGGACCAGCGGGTTTGGCGGCGATGGCCGCCTCTG
Source organism: Acidisoma sp. S159 (assembly GCF_009766125.1). NCBI lineage: Bacteria > Pseudomonadati > Pseudomonadota > Alphaproteobacteria > Acetobacterales > Acidocellaceae > Acidisoma > Acidisoma sp. S159. Next base: position 144,042 of record NZ_LMUG01000048.1, on the reverse strand, counting down.
TTCAGCTAGGCAATGTCAGACTCCTCCGCCCGCTGCTGACGGTGCCGCCGGGGCGACTGCGCGCGACCTTGCGCGAACGCGGCATCGGCTGGGCGGAGGACCCCACCAACAGCGATCGGCACTATCTGCGGCCCAGGCTGCGCGCGATGCGGTCGGATCCGGAGGGCGTAGGTGCCGAGACACTCAAGCTTTGTGAGGGCGCTTTCGCAGGTGGCCGAGAGAGGCGCACGGAGGAAACGCACACGGCACAGTGGCTCGCCAGCCATGCCACGATCCGGCCCGAGGGATTCGCGATCCTGCCCGCCGGTCCCTGGCCCGCCAACGCCCTGGCCGCGGTGTTGCGGATCTGCGTCGGAGGGCTCTACGCACCCGCAACTCAGCCCGTCGCGGCCCTGGCTGCCGCGCCCCAGGCCGCTTGTCTGGGCGGCGCGCGACTTGTGCCGGCGGGGCGCATGGGACCCGGCTTCCTCGTGCTGCGGGAGGCCGCCGCCATGGCGCCACCGGTTCCCGCCACCGCTGGCGCTGCCTGGGACGACAGGTTCCGGCGGATCGCCGAGGATGCCGCACTGCCGATGGAGACGATCGGCGCGCTCGGAAAGGATGCCGTGCGTTTCCGGCGTTTGAGCGAACTCCCCGCCGTTTTGCTTGCAACTCTGCCCGCTTTCCGTCACGACGGGGTCGTGGTCGCGGTCCCCGCGCTCGGCTGGTCCGCTGCGCCAGCGCCACAGGGAAGGCGGCTGGTCTTCGCGCCGGCCCAGCCAGTGGCGGGAGCAGCCTTTAGCCATGCCATGATGTAGACGCATGGTCTAAGAAGATTCGTGCTGTGCTTCCGGGGATGCAGCGAAGTCCAAGACGTCCTATGTTAGGATGACGATGTGCAAAACCATGCGATTTGCCCTTGCATTAGGGCAGCGGAAACCCGGACCATCGGGAGGATACCCTCCTGAGGGAGGCCTGGACGGCGGCGGCCAACGCCCGATCCTTGCACTAGCGGCCAGGAACTGGATGTCGTGATGAGCAATTTCGGTCGAAACCTCGCCCTTTGGGTGGTCATCGCCTTGCTTCTGGTGGTGCTGTTCAACCTGTTCCAGCCTGGGACGACGCATAGCAATGCGACCCAGATGGCCTATTCTGATTTCCTCAGCCAGGTGAAGCAGGGCAACGTCAAGGACGTCGTGATCCAGGACCGCAATGTCTCGGGCGACCTCAAGGACGGCCGCAACTTCGAGACCTATACGCCGAACGACCCCAGCCTGGTCGAGACGCTGACGGCCAAGGACGTGCACGTCGTCGCCAAGCCGCCAGATGCCGATAGCAACCCGCTGCTGCATTATCTGCTGTCGTGGTTCCCGATGCTGCTGCTCGTCGGCGTGTGGGTCTTCTTCATGCGCCAGATGCAGTCCGGCGGCGGACGCGCCATGGGCTTCGGCAAGTCCCGCGCCAGGTTGCTGACCGAGAAGCAGGGCCGCGTCACCTTCGAGGATGTCGCCGGCATCGAGGAGGCCAAGACCGAACTCGGAGAGATCGTCGAGTTCCTGAAGGACCCCCAGAAATTCCAGCGCCTCGGCGGCAAAATCCCCAAGGGCGTGCTGCTGGTCGGCCCGCCCGGCACCGGCAAGACGCTTCTGGCCCGCGCCATCGCGGGTGAGGCGAACGTGCCATTCTTCACCATTTCCGGCTCCGACTTCGTCGAGATGTTCGTCGGCGTCGGCGCCAGCCGCGTGCGTGACATGTTCGAGCAGGGCAAGAAGAGCGCGCCCTGCATCATCTTCATCGACGAAATCGACGCTGTCGGCCGCCATCGCGGCGCCGGTCTCGGCGGCGGCAATGACGAGCGTGAGCAGACCCTCAACCAGCTTTTGGTCGAGATGGACGGGTTCGAGAGCAACGAGGGCGTGATCCTCATCGCCGCCACCAACCGGCCTGACGTGCTGGATACGGCGCTGCTGCGCCCCGGCCGCTTCGACCGCCAGGTGGTGGTGCCAAACCCCGACGTGAATGGCCGCGAGCGGATCCTGCGCGTGCATATGCGCAAGGTGCCGCTGGCCGCCGATGTCGATCCGAAGGTGATTGCCCGTGGCACGCCTGGCTTCTCGGGCGCCGATCTCGCCAACCTGGTCAACGAGGGCGCGCTGCTGGCCGCCCGCCGCTCCAAGCGCGTCGTCGCGATGGCCGAGTTCGAGGACGCCAAGGACAAGGTCATGATGGGCGCCGAGCGCCGCAGCCTGGTCATGAGCGAGGCCGAGAAGCGTATGACGGCCTATCACGAGGCAGGCCATGCCCTCTGCGCCATGCACGAGCCGGAATGCGACCCGGTCCATAAGGCCACCATCATCCCGCGCGGCCGTGCGCTTGGCCTGGTGATGAGCCTGCCGGAAGGCGACCGCTATTCGAAGAGCAAGTCCAAGCTGCTCGGCGAGCTGACCATGGCGATGGGCGGCCGCGCGGCCGAGGAGATCGTGTTCGGCGCGGACAAGGTGTCCAACGGCGCTTCGGGCGATATCAAGATGGCGACCGACCAGTCCCGCCGGATGATCACCGAATGGGGCATGAGCGATAAGCTCGGCATGATCGCTTACGGCGATAACGGGCAGGAGCTGTTTTTGGGTCACTCCGTGACGCAGCACAAGAACGTCTCGGAAGTGACGGCACGCGAGATCGACAGCGAGATCAAGAGCATCATCGACGCGGCGTACGGCAAGGCGAAGACGATCCTCACCGTCCATCTCGACGAGCTCCATGCGATCGCGCGCGCCTTGCTGGAATTCGAGACGCTCTCGGGCGAGGAAATTCGCGGCATCATGCGGGGTGACCCAGTGATCCGCACGCCGGTAGACGAGCTGCCACCGCCGGAAAGCCGCCGCAGTTCGGTGCCATCCTCGGGCCGCGCGGCGCCCCCGGTTTCCCCTGGTCAGGCACCGCAGCCAGCTTGAATCAGTAGCCCCGGGGCTGGCCAGGCGTTAGCCCCGTCTTCCTATTCCGCCGGGGCGAGTTCTGTCGCGAAGTTGGCCCTGGGCGCGGCGCAACAGGGAACTGAGGACGGCGTGGCGGCCCGGCGGAGTTTGGATCCGCCGCAGTATCGTCATCTTCCCGATTCAAAGCCCTAGTCGCAGCGAAGAAAGTTGCCCTAGTCGCAGCGAAGAAAGTTGCGGCCAGGCTCGCGACGATGGCGACCCCGGTGAGCACCGACCCAACGATAGCGGCCGTCGCGATCACGCCGTCTTTCTGTTCAGGCGGGGTCACGGTGCTGTCCTTCGCGCTGCGAGGAGGATAGGGCCGACGCCCGCTGGAGGGCGACGTCGCGCCAGCTCCGAGGCTGGGCACGAGTTCGAATGGTGGAGGCGAGGGATCCGACAATCGTTGCCCAGCTTGCGAACCCCAGCGATTGGTTTGATCGATTCTTTGCATGTGCTTCTCCATGATTGCGCGGCCGACCTACAGCAGCAGGATGAAGGGTCTATGATGGGACCGCGCTCGATGGTCGGCGCCTCTGCCTGGTCTCTCCGATCGCAATGATACGCTGGGCCGGGTTCGACCTCAGTGCTCCGCGCGTGATGGGCATTCTCAACGTCACGCCCGACAGCTTTAGCGATGGTGGCCGCCGGGCGACCGCCGAAACCGCCGTTGCCGCCGGACGTGCGATGCTGAATGCCGGCGCGGATATCCTCGACATCGGCGGGGAGAGCACGCGGCCGGGTGCGGAGCCTGTGGCGCCCGATGCAGAACGGGCCCGCATCCTGCCAGTGATCCAAGCGCTGGCCGAGGTGGGTGCCGTCATCTCCGTCGATACGCGAAACGCCACCACCATGGCGGCGGCGCTCGCGACGGGGGCGCGGATCGTCAATGATGTCTCGGCGCTTGCTCATGACGGTGACGCGGCGCGGGTCGTCGCCGAGCATGGCGCACCGGTCGTGCTCATGCATATGCGCGGCACGCCCGCGACCATGCAGTACCTCGCGGATTATGAGGATGTCGGTGCCGAGGTCGCGGCGGAGATTTCCCACCGTATCGTCGCGGCCGAGATTGCCGGAATCTCGCGTGCTGCGATCGCGCTGGATCCCGGCATTGGCTTCGCTAAGACGGGACAACAGAATATTGCCTTGCTGCGCAGTCTTAGCCCGCTGGCGGATCTCGGATTTCCCCTCGTCGTCGGTGTCTCGCGCAAAGGCTTTATCGGCACCCTATCTAACGAGCCAGTCGCCGCCCGTCGCCTCGGAGGGTCCATCGCCGGCGCGCTTTTCGCTCTTACGCAAGGTGCTCGCGTTCTTCGGGTGCATGACGTGGCGGAGACGGTGCAGGCGGTGCGGGTCTGGCAAGCGCTAGCGTAAGGGGAGACGGCACCCCGCCCGCTCCCGGGTTTGCCACAGACGACGGGAGCCAGCTAAACCGGCGCAGGACTCCAGAGGTTCATGCACCCATGAGCGATACTTCCTCCCCAATCCGGAAACTCTTCGGCACGGACGGGATTCGTGGCCAGGCCAATAGCTATCCGATGACCGCGGAAACCGCGCTCTGCCTCGGCCAGGCAGCCGGGCTCATGTTCACCCGCGGCGCGCATCGCCATCAGGTTCTGATCGGCAAGGATACGCGGCTGTCCGGCTATATGATCGAGCAGGCGTTGACCGCCGGCTTCCTCGCCGCCGGGATGGATGTGATCCTCGCCGGGCCGCTGCCGACGCCGGCAATCGCGATGCTCACCCGCAGCCTGCGCGCCGATCTCGGCGTGATGATCTCCGCCTCGCACAACCCGTTCGAGGACAACGGCATCAAGCTGTTTGGCCCGGACGGGGTGAAGCTCTCCGATGCGCGGGAAGCCGAGATCGAGGCCATGATGGAGAGCGACCTGCGCTCCCGACTGGCCTCTCCAGATGCCCTCGGCCGCGCTCGGCGGCTGAACGATGCGGGCGGGCGGTACATCGAAGGCGTCAAGGCGACCTTTCCGCGCGGCCTGAGGCTCGACGGGCTCAAGATCGTGGTCGATTGCGCCCACGGCGCCGCCTACCGCGTGGCGCCGACCGCGCTGTGGGAACTCGGCGCGCATGTCATCCCGATGGGCGTCGCGCCGGACGGCTTCAACATCAACAAGGGCTGCGGTTCCACGGTGCCCGACCAGCTTTGCGCCGCGGTGGTGGAGCATGGCGCCGATCTCGGCATCGCGCTGGATGGCGATGCGGACCGGCTGATCCTCGCCGACGAACACGGCGAGATCATCGACGGCGACCAGATCCTCGCCCTGATCGCGCGCTCCTGGTTCAAGGATGACCGCCTTGCCGGCAATGGCATCGTGGCGACCGTGATGTCCAACCTTGGGCTGCAGCATTTCCTGCGCGACCTCGGGCTGGATCTGCATCGCACCAAAGTCGGCGATCGCTATGTGGCCGAGCGCATGCGCGCTCTGGGCATCAACCTGGGCGGCGAACAGTCTGGCCATGTGATCCTGTCGGATTTCTCAACGACCGGGGACGGGCTGGTGGCGGCGCTGCAGGTGCTGGCTGTGCTGGTGCGGCAGGGACGGCCGGCCTCGGAAGTGTGCCGGGTGTTCACGCCCTCGCCGCAGCTGCTCCGCAATGTGCGCTTCGGCGGCGCCACGCCGCTGGACGATCCGCGCGTGAAGGCGGCTATCCTGGAGGCGGAAGCGGAGTTGGAACCGGCGGGCCGCCTGCTCATCCGCCCCAGCGGGACGGAGCCGCTGATCCGCGTCATGGCGGAAAGCCACGACCAGGCGCTGATCACCCGCATCGTCGGCGAACTCTGCGAACTCATCGCGACGGTCGCCCGCACGCCGGAGACGGCGGCCTGATCCCGCGCGTTCTCGTCATCGCCGGATCCGATAGCGGCGGCGGGGCGGGGATACAGGCGGACCTCAAGACCGTCATGGCGCTGGGCGGCTACGCCATGACGGCGATCACAGCGCTCACGGCGCAAAATACGCGCGGCGTCTCGGGCGTATTGGGCGTGCCGCCGGATTTTTTGCGCGCGCAGCTCGACAGCGTGATGGGCGATATCGGCGCCGATGCCATCAAGACCGGGATGCTGCCGGATGCGGCGGCGATCTCAGTCGTCGTCGACTTCCTGGCGGCGTGGGGGGCCGGCCTGCCGGTCGTGGTCGATCCTGTCATGGTCGCGACCAGCGGCGACCGGCTGCAGGCGAGCGAGGCCGTGGCCGCGTTGCGCGACAGCCTGATCCCCCACGCCACGCTCATCACTCCCAATATCCCGGAAGCAGCGCTGCTGTTGGGCTCGCCCATCACCGATACGGCGGGACAGCGCGCGGCGGCCGTGGCCTTGCTGGCGCTCGGCTGCGAGGCTGTGCTGGTGAAGGGTGGCCATCTCGAAGGCGCAGTGCTGACGGATGTGCTGGCGACCCCCGGCGGCGTGACCCTTTATGAGGGCCCGCGCATCGACACCACCAGCACTCATGGCACCGGCTGCACGCTCGCTAGCGCCATCGCCACCGGCCTAGCCGCAGGACTCAGGCTGGACGCGGCGATCCGGCAGGCGCGCGCCTATGTGGCGGCGGCTTTGCACGCGGCTCCCGGCCTGGGCGGTGGGCATGGGCCGCTCGGCCATGAGGTGACCGTGGATCCCGCGCGCATCGCGGCGCTCACAGACCCAGCGCTCGGAGAATGATCGGCGCCAGGATCGCGGTCAGCAGCGCATTCAGCCCCATGGCGATGCCGGCGAAGGTGCCCGCGATCGGGTGAACCTGGAAGGCTCGCGCAGTGCCGATGCCGTGGGAGGCGACACCCACCGCGAAGCCCCGCGCTCTCCAATCCTTGATACCGAGCGCGTTCATCAGCGGCGTCACGATGATGGCGCCCAGGATTCCGGTGATGATCACCATCACCGCCGTCAGCACCGCGTCTCCGCCGAGCGAATTGGAGACGCCCATAGCCACCGCCGCTGTCACCGATTTCGGTGCGATGGAGACCAGCACCAGCTTCGGTAGCCCGAAGGCGCGGGCGATCAGCACCGCCGACAGGATGGCTGTGACGCTCCCGGCGAACAGCGCCAGACCCATCGGCAACAGCGAGCCGCGCACGATGGCGCGGTTCTCGTAAAGCGGAAAGGCCAGCGCCACCGTCGCGGGCCCGAGCAGGAAATGCACGAACTGGGCGCCCGCGAAATAGGTCGGATATGGCGTGTGGGTCAGCAGCAGGATCACCGCGATGACGGCTATCGCGATCAGCACCGGATTGGCGAGCGGATTGCGCCGCATCGCAGCGGAAAGCCGGTCGGCGCCGGCATAGGCGAGCAAGGTCAGGGTCAGCCACAGGAGCGGTGTGCGCGAGAGATAGACCCAGAGGCCGAGATCGACCGCGCTCACTGCATGATCTCCGCCGTATCGTCGTCTCGCGTCAGCAACCGCGAGGCGAGGCGGAAGGCGGCGAGGCTCACCAGCATGGTGATGACGGTGGAGGCGATCACCGCCACCGCCAACGCCAATCCGTAGCGCTCAAACAACCCCAGCCGTTCCACCACCCCGACGCCGGCCGGCACAAAGAGCAGCGACAGGTTCTGCAGCAGCCCGCGGCAGACGGCGGCCAGCGAGCCGTTCCGCATCTCACGTGGCAGGAAAACCAGCCGCTCCCGCAGGAGCAAGAGCCCGAAGAGCAGCATCATGCCGATGACAGGCCCCGGCACCGGCAACCTAGCGGCACGCGCCATCGCCTCCCCAGCGAGCTGACACAGCAGGAGGAGGCAGAGGCTGACGATCATGGTCGGAATCCCCTGGACCGCGGCTGAGGAGCCGGAAGGGTGCGCTTCTCTCTGGCCGCAGGCTACTGGGATGTGTTCCAGGTCCGGCAGGATCGCTGCTGGATGCTGATTTTAGTTCCCGGGAAGGCGCTGTGTTCTCAGCCATCGGCTGGGAAGAGGCCCCGGCAGCAACGAACCCCCTCGGATATCGCCGTGATAGATGAGACGAGGTTCGCCTGAGTGCCTGTATTAAGCGCGGTTCATGAGACTCCTCAGGATGTTACCGTCTTTGGGGGGGGCGACGCGCGCCCAGCGCTAGCAGCCTCGGACGCCGATTTAGATTTGCCTCGCGCCGTGAACGATTCTGCCGGGACTGTTGAGTGGCTTTCTCGAGACCTACCGAGATTGACTTTCATGGTTTTCGACCGATCGGTTTAACGCCCGGCTGCGGACCATCCGCGCCAGTGACGTACCGATGTCGTATCGTTTAATTTCTCAAATAGACCTAAGAGCGCAGCTCCGCCGCTACTTCGAAACCAAATTCAGAAGTCTGTGGCTATATCGGACCGAACCATCGGGCCTTCCGCGTAAGTCGCGAGCGAGCGCGCACGGGAGCACTGCGGCCTTATTCGATCACAGCCACAAACCGCGAAGGTAGCGTCCGTATTCCTCAAACCTCACGCAATAGCACTGCTTCCGCGATGTCGGTTGCGCTCGATTGACTGGCGGCAGTGGGCTGGCCTGAGAGGCAATAGCAGCCCAGGCGGTAGACCCCGTAAGCGGAGGCGGAGGCGGAGGCGACAACGGCGGCCGATAATACCATCGGGGTCAGGAAGGCTGCGCTCGGGTCCGTCCCGGACGGCACCGCGGCTGTGACGTTATATGGACCAGGTGTGGTTGAGGCTGAAAGTCCCAGCGTCCCATTTGTCCCGGCGAGATAACCGGCCGTCACCATTGGGAGGAAGTTGCTTCCGATCCAGGCGGCGACGTCGACCGTCGATTTGGGCAGAACTTGAGGCCAACTGCAGACTTTCCACCGGCAATATTTGCCGGGCCCCCTGGCCGTCGTCGATGCCGTCACCGGCAGGCGCGTCGTCGTTGCTGGTCGCCAGGCCTCCGGGGGCCAGCGCCCGCCGAGCATTTCCGCCGGGAGGTGCGTGTCGTAATCGAAGGGACCGGGTGGCCCACCTCTCACCACCCAATGGTCGTTCCTGCCGTCCTCTCCCCTCGGAGAGGAGTGAGCGGGCCAAGGGCGTCCAACTGGCATGATGCAACTCCTGAGACACCACCTCTTTTGCTGATCAGCTACCGAAATTTTGGTTAAGACTCACGTCGCGCGACGCCTTTCTTCTGAGCTTGTGAACCGCGAGAGAAGGTTCGGTTCGTCAGACGGTGGGCAGTTGAAGCGGCACGGCTTCCGCGGCGACTTGAGGTCGGGCGCCGGGATTGCCTGCCGTGGTGGAAGAGCCATATGCATAACTCCAGGCACAGTGTGCGGCGTAGGCTCCGAGTACGAGGGGCGGCAAAATAAGCAGCGGCAGGAAGGCGGGATTCACGCCCGCGGCGGGCGCCGCTGGGGCCGTGCCGTTATTCGGACTGGGACCCAGAAGACCCTGCGTGCCGCTCAGGTAGCCGGCCGGATCCGTCAGAGCCGAGGTGAGACCGCCTGCCGCCCAACCAGCGACGTCGGCGGCCGATTTGGGAAGCAGCGGATAATTGCAAATCTTCTGCAGACAGGGTCTCCGCCAGGCCCGGAGCCACGTAGCCCGCGGAGGCGTAGTCACCCGCCGAGTGGTGGTCGGCGGCCTTTGAAACCCCACCCCGATATACGAGGCGGTATCGTCGAGATCGGGGGGGCCGACTTCAATTCTCGATTGGCTGCCACCGGAGTTGCTGCCTCCTGTCTGAGAGCCCGAACCGGGCCAGGGCGATCCTAAGGGCATGATTCAATTCCTGAGACTTGATCCGTTGTGACGATCCATTGGGTAAATTTTGGTTAACATCTTGACATAACGAATGGTTCGTTAAGGGCGTCGCAAGCCAAATCACATGGGTGATCTCTACAACCGGTGCTTGCTGCCTCGCGTCGCTTTGGCTACATCCGGTGGCGGGTCACGCCCCCCCACCGGGGCGCTTCTCTTCTGAAAGGGAGAGCTTCTATGGCATCCGCCCACGGCATTCCGCGTCCTGCAACGCGCCCCAATAATCCCGATTTTTCGTCCGGTCCCTGCGCCAAGCGGCCCGGCTTCTCGCTCGACGCATTGTCTGGCGCCATGCTCGGCCGCAGCCACCGGGCCGCCGAGCCCAAGGCGCGCATCGTCGAGGTCATCAGCCGCTCCCGCGCCCTGCTCGGCATGCCGGCGGAGTGGAAGCTCGGGGTGGTGCCGGCCTCCGACACCGGCGCGGTCGAGATGGCGATGTGGTCGATGCTCGGCGAGCGGCCGGTCGATGTGCTGGCGCATGAGAGTTTTTCCGAGGGCTGGGCGACCGACATCGTCAAGCAGCTCAAGCTCGCCGATGCGCGCATCATCACCGCCCCCTATGGCGCGCTGCCGGAGTTGAGCGTGGTCAACCCGACGCATGATGTCGTGCTCGCCTGGAACGGCACTACCTCGGGCGTGAAATTCCCCGACGGCGACTGGATCGCGGCCGATCGCGCGGGCTTGGTGATCTGCGACGCGACCTCGGCCGCCTTCGCCATGGACCTGCCCTGGAACAAGCTCGATGTCGTGACCTGGTCGTGGCAGAAGGTGCTGGGTGGCGAGGCGGCGCATGGCATGCTGGCGCTGTCGCCGCGTGCCGTAGCCCGGCTCGAAAACTACAAGCCGCCGCGGCCTCTGCCGAAGATCTTTCGCCTCACCAGTGGCGGCAAGCTGATCGAGGGGATCTTCAAGGGCGAGACGATCAACACGCCCTCTATGCTCTGCGTCGAGGATGCGCTGGACGGGTTGCGCTGGGCGGAAAGCATTGGCGGACTCCCTGCGCTGATCGCCCGCAGCGCGTCCAATCTCGAAGCCGTCGCCGAATGGGTGGCGCGGAGCGACTGGGCGGCTTTCCTGGCGGGGGATCCCTCCATCCGATCCTCCACCGCGATCTGCCTCACGATCAAAGCGCCCTGGTCCACGGCGCTCTCGCCCGAGGCGCAGGCCAAGGCCGCGAAGCGGCTGGCGGCACTGCTCGATACCGAGGGAGTCGCCTACGACATCGCCTCCTATCGCGACGCTCCGCCGGGGCTGCGTATCTGGGGCGGCGCCACCGTCGAGCGCGGCGATATCGTCGCGTTGCTGCCATGGCTCGACTGGGCCGCGTCTCAGCTCGCCGCCGAACACGTCCCCCATACGGCCGCGGAGTAAGCGCTATGCCCAAGGTTCTCATCGCCGATAAGCTTTCGCCTGCCGCCATCGAGATCTTTCGCGTCCGGGGCATCGAGGCCGATGTGAAGGTCGGTCTCGCGCCCGCCGAGCTGCGCGAGATCATCGGCGGCTATGACGGCCTCGCCATCCGCTCCGCGACGAAAGTGACCAAGGAGCTGCTGGAAGCGGCGCCCGACCTCAAAGTGGTGGGCCGCGCCGGGATCGGGGTTGATAATGTCGATGTGAAGGCCGCGACCGCGAATGGCGTCGTGGTCATGAACACGCCCTTCGGCAATGCGATCACCACGGCCGAACATGCCATCGCCATGATGTTCGCCCTCGCCCGCCAATTGCCGGAGGCGAGCGCCTCCACCAAGGCCGGCAAGTGGGAGAAGAACCGCTTCCTCGGCGTCGAGCTGACGGCCAAAACGCTGGGGCTGATCGGCTGCGGCAATATCGGCTCGATCGTCGCCGATCGCGCGCTGGGGCTAAAGATGAAGGTGCTCGCTTACGATCCGTTCCTCACGGATAAGCGCGCGCTGGAGCTTGGCATCGAGAAGGCGGATCTGCCGACGCTTTTTGCCCGCGCCGATTTCATCACGCTGCATACGCCGCTGGTTGAGGGCACGCGCAATATTGTAGACGCAGCCGCCATCTCCGCGATGAAACCCGGCGTGCGCATCGTCAATTGCGCGCGCGGCGGGCTAGTCGATGAAGCGGCTTTGGTCGAGGGGCTAAGGTCGGGCCATGTCGCCGGCGCCGCGCTGGATGTTTTCGAAATCGAGCCGGCGACGGAAAACCCGCTTTTCGCTTTCGACAATGTTGTCTGCACGCCGCATCTGGGCGCCGCCACCACCGAGGCGCAGGAGAATGTGGCGCTTCAGGTCGCCGAGCAGATGAGCGATTACCTGCTGACGGGCGCTGTGACCAATGCGATCAACCTGCCCGCCATCTCGGCCGAGGACGCGCCGCGGGTGCGGCCCTACATGGATCTGTGCCGTCTGCTCGGGGCTTTCGCGGGTCAGCTCACGCGGGCGCAGGATGGCGTCATCAACCGCGTGTCGGTGGAATATGAGGGCGCGGTCGCCGGGCTGAACCATCGTCCGCTGACGGCGGCGGCCCTTGCCGGGCTGATGGCGCCGATGATCACCGGCGCCAATATGGTCAATGCGCCGGTGCTGGCGCGGGAGCGCGGCATCGAGGTGGCGGAGACGGTGAACGACCGCCAGAGCGAATATCAGACGCTGGTGCGCATCACGGTGAGCACCGGCACTCAGGAGCGGTCGGTTGCCGGCACATTGTTTGCCGGTTCGCGCCCCCGCCTCGTCGATATCAAGGGCATTCCGGTGGAGGCGAATTTCAGCCGCCACATGCTGTATGTCACGAACCAGGACAAGCCGGGCTTCATCGGCCGCTTCGGTGCGACTTTGGCAGGGGCCGGGATCAATATCGCGACCTTCCATCTTGGCCGGTCGGAGGCTGGGGGCGACGCGATCTGTCTGGTTTCGGTGGATGAGCCGGTGCCGGAGGATGTTCTGGCGATGGTCCGCACCTTGCCGCTTGTGGTGCAGGCGACGTCTCTCTCCTTCTGACGGGGCGCGGGTGATGGATAACGGCAACAAGGCGGCGCTGGCGGTATTGGTGGGGATCATGCTCGTGATCCTCGGCATCTGGCTCGCCTTCCCCGCCCTCACCCGCTACACGCAGCGCCAGGATTGCATCGCGGTCGGGCGCACGAATTGTTGAGTCTTGCCTAGGCGTCACATCCTGAACGCCACTTTTGTAGGAAGGCACCTTCGGCAGACGCCATTGAGGTCCTCTAAAACTCTCGTTCCTGCTCAGCTTTGCACGTTTCCGTTCGGCAATTCTGGCAAGAACTGATGGGGAAGCACCCCATTTTCTGATGCCTGCGCTGAGACGGCCAGTTTTTGCAGATTTGTGAACCACCGCGCCGCAGCGCCAATGTTCTGGTGGATGATCTGGCCGGGAGGAGGAACCGCATGGATGGTCCCGGGTGGCGGGTTGCTTAGGTTGTAGATGTAGACGGGCGTCTGCCCGAACCACGACGGCCCGGCTGGGTCGTGTGGGTCGTCGCCTCGGATCCAGATTTCGAATCTCCTAGGGTCTCCATTGACCGGACTCATCGCCACCGACTCATTGGATTTTCCATACGATACGATACCGCAACTTAATTAGCGATTAAGCGAGTCCCTTTTCAGCCGCGCCGATGCGGTCCACACTGCACCCAGCGAAGCCCATGCGCGGACGGCGGCCTTCGGTAACGCCTCACCAGGTCTTTCCCCTCCAACGTCTTCGCCCGCATTTCTTCTAATGAGGATATCACCATGCTTGAATGCATCGGCTACGGCACCTCGGCCGCGACGAACCCCGTCGCGCCCATCAACTTCAACCGCCGCGACGTCGGGCCAAAGGATGTCCAGGTCAAGATCGACTATTGCGGCGTCTGCCACTCGGACCTGCATCAGGTCCGCAACGAGTGGAAGAACACCACCTACCCCTGCATCCCCGGTCATGAAATCGTCGGCCATGTCACCAAGGTCGGCGCCGAGGTCACCAAGTTCAGCGTCGGCGATCATGTCGGCATCGGCTGTCTGGTCGGCTCCTGCGGCGACTGCGCGTCGTGCAACGACGGGCTCGAGAATTACTGCGACAAGGGCCTGCTGAACCCCACCTATAACGGCCAGGACCCGGTCATCGGCGGCCCGACCTTCGGCGGATACTCGAACCAGATCGTGGCGCCCGAGCATTTCATCCTGCGCATCCCCGCGGGCATGGATGCCGCCGGCGCCGCGCCTTTGCTCTGTGCCGGCATCACCACCTACTCGCCGCTGCGCCACTGGAAGGTGGGTCCGGGCATGAAGGTCGGCATCGTCGGCCTCGGCGGTCTCGGCCATATGGGCGTCAAGCTCGCCCATGCGATGGGCGCCCATGTGGTGCTGTTCACCACCAGCCCCGGCAAGACCGAGGACGCCAAGCGGCTCGGCGCGGATGAGGTCGTGGTCTCGAAGAACGAGGCGGAGATGGCGGCGCATAGCACCAGCTTCGACTTTATCCTGGACTGCGTGGCCGCCGATCACTCGATCGACACCTATCTGGGCCTCCTCAAGCGGGACGGCACCCTGACCCAGGTCGGCGCGCCCGAAAACCCGCTGCAGGTCGCGGCCTTCAGCCTGATCTTCAAGCGCCGCAATTTCGCGGGCTCGCTGATCGGTGGCCTGCCCGAGACCCAGGAGATGCTCGATTTCTGCGCCGAGAAGGGCATCACCGCCGATATCGAGATGATCCGCATGGACCAGATCGAGCAGGCCTATGCCCGGATGCTCAAGAGCGATGTGAAATATCGCTTCGTGATCGACATGGCCTCCCTCAAAGCCGCCTGACGGTCCGGCCGGGCGACACGGTCGCCCGGCCGCTCTAACTAACAATTCGGATACGCAATGTGCACGCCTTGGTTGAGCAAGTCTCCCAAGGCATTGATGCGGAACCTGTTGCGTAGAGGTTAACCTTCCGCCATAACTCATCTCATCGAATGATACGGTTAGTGAGTTCGTAGTAGTTCCTGTTCCTAATGGATTATATTTTGGACCGGCTCCGGCCGAATCGTGAAGAGGTTTATGCATTCGGTCCAGTTTGGTCGAGTTCAACCACCCGTTGAAGCTCCTTTTATACTTCGCCTGGTGAAGCGCCGGTCGCTAACCAACGCAGTATTATCGGCAGGCCTCTTGGGGATGCTCGACGGGCGATCCGCGGAGGCGCAGAGCTCCGCCGACTGGGCGGTTTTCAAGCAGCGCTTCGTCACATCCGATGGCCGGGTCGTCGATACCGGGAATAACGGGGTCTCCCATTCCGAGGGCCAATCCTACGGCATGCTCTTCGCCGTTTTTAACGACGACCAGGCGACCTTCGACTCCCTGAAGAACTGGACCAGCCGCGTCCTGCAGCACCGCGCGGATGCACTGCATTCCTGGCGCTACGTGCCGAATGCCGCCAACCATGTGCCCGACACCAATAACGCGACGGATGGCGATCTCGGCATCGCCTTGGCGCTTTCCCGTGCGGCAACGCGCTGGGGCCGGCCGGAGGACACCACGGCCGCCGTGGCGATCGCGCAGGATATCCGGCGCTACCTGATCGTGAATGCCGCCCGGCGGCTGGTGCTTTTGCCCGCACGGCTGGGCTTCGCCAGCAGGGCGGCCGTTACGGTCAACCTCTCCTATTACAATTTCGTGGCCTTCACCGAGATGGCGCGGATCGATCCGTCGCCGCTTTGGATGCTGCTCGGCGCCGACGGGCTGTCCCTGATCGCCGAGGCCCGCTTCGGACGCTGGCAGCTGCCGCCTGACTGGTTGACGATCAGCAGCACCGGCGTGGTTGGGATTTCCCCCCGCTGGGCGCCCCTCAGTTCCTTCGATGCGATCCGTGTGCCGCTGAACCTGGTGTGGAATCGCAGCCTATCCGCCGCGGTCTCGGGTGGTTTCGGCGCTTTCTGGACCACGGCCGCGGCCTATCAACCAGCCTGGGCGAATCTGGTGACGGATCAGGTGTCGCCCTATCCGGCGCCGAGCGGGCTGGTCGCGGTGCGGGACATCACGCTGCTATCCCCCGGCTACGCACCGAACCTGCCGAGCGTCGCCGACGCACCCGACTACTACTCGGCCTCGCTGATCCTTCTTTCACAGCTGGCATGGCGGGAAAGCCAGTCGGCCGGAACGGAGACCTCGCAATGACGGGCTCGCAAACCGACGTCGATCGCGTCATGGCCGCCTTCGGCACCACGCCGATCCCCTACCGGCCGAGCGCCCCCAAGAGCTTCAAGAGAGCCGCCGCCGAGAGCCGAAGTGCCGCACCCGCCGAGGGATCCCGCGCGGCGAGGGACATCGCGGCGTTGCTAGCCCCGGCGCCCGCTTCGACCGCGCCTCAGGGTGGCGAGCCAGGCGCGGGCGGCGCGATGTCGGAGGTTTTCCCGCTCATCGCTTTCGCGCTCCCCGAAGCGGGAGATCTCTACGTCGCGCCCGCCAATGGCCCGAAGCCACAAGCGCCGGCCCCCGTCGCGCCAAAAAAACTCGTCGCCGAGCCCAAGGCGGCGCCAAGCATCGCCGCCCCCCCTGTGGCGGAGCCTGTTGTCGCACAGCCGCCGGCACCAGCAGAGATCTTGGCCGCTTTGCCGGCGCGTCAAAGCTTCGCCTGGCCGCCGGCACCTGAGCCTCCGGCGCCCGAACCCCCGGCACCGATCGTCGCGGCGCCCGCGCCGATGCCTGTGGCCGCGCCAGTCGCAGCACCCCCGCAGCCTCCGCAACCGGCACAGCCCGCGTGGCCAAATTATCCGCAAGCAGCGCCCGCCATGACGCCCTACGGCATGCCGCCCCCGGGCTTCGTCTATCCGCCGAGCCACTACCCGCCACCCGGCCCCGGCGGCTGGCCGCAAGCGGTGGCGCCTTATCCCTATCCTCAGCCACCGGCCTATGGCGGCTGTTTTCCGCCGCCGCCGGCGCCTCCTCCGGTCGCGGAGCAGCCGCGCGCCGCGTCGCCCAGCCTCTCGGATGTCTTCGCGGCCTTGCAGCGCGTGCCCGGCCCTCGCCGGCCCGACGAGCCACGGCGATGACGGCACGCCCACGCCGGATGAGACCCGCGTTTTGCCGCTGATCGTATTCGCCTCGCCGAAGGGCGGCGTTGGCAAAACCACCCTCGCGGCCAATACGGCGCATGAATTGGCCCGCCGCGGCCATCGCGTGATCGTGGCCGATGTCGATCCGCAGAACGCCCTTGGCATGCATTTCGGCGCCGATCCCTATGAGCGCGCCGGCTTCATCACCACGCTGACGGAGAGCAACGACGCTCGCCGGGTCTGGCAGGGCGCATTGCAAACGACCGCTTCGGGCGTGGGGTTGCTGCCGCATGGCCATGCGAGCTTTGCGCAAGCCATCGAGATCGGCGGCGCCTTGTCGCAAAAGCCGGAGCTGCTCGCGGCACCTTTCCGCGACATCCTCCAGGATCCCGAGACGATCGTGATCGTCGATACGCCGCCCGGTCCCGGCCCGGCGCTGACGGCGATCACCAGCCTTGCCGATATGATCGTCGTGGTGCTGCTCGCGGACGCGGCCTCGATCGTCCAAATTCCGAAGATCGAGGGTGACGGGATGTATGCCGATGCCGAGGGCGTCCGGCTGTCGCCTGAACGGTTCGGATTCGTAATAAATCAGATCGACATGCGAAGCCGCCTTTCCCGCGCCGCGGCCGAGGCGGCCAGCCGCCATCTCGGCGACCGCCTGCTCGGCAGCGTCTATCGCGATGAGCATGTGCCGGAAGCACTGGCGCGCCAGTCGGGCGTCAACGGCTACGCCCCAGCCAGCAAGGCGGCGCAAGACATCGCGGCGATTACCACTCGCATCGAGGCTGCAGCGACCAGTTCAGCGGATACAACATGATGACGCTCTTCGGATCGGATTGCCCATGCCGAGCGACCTGACAGGCAAGGTCGGGGGCTATGCCGCGCTCTTTGTCGGCGTGGTCTTGTTGTTCGCGATGGCGACGGTGCCGCTCAGCATCGGCCAGCAGGCGACGGTGGGTGTATCGACGGCGATCATCTTCCTGATCGCCAATCGCTTCACCGACAAGCGGGTGACGCTGTTCCTGTCGATCCTCTCGCTCGCCATGTCGCTGCGCTACATCTATTGGCGCGCCACCGAGACGCTGACCTTCCAGACCATTCCGCAAATGCTGCTCGGCTCGCTGCTGGTCATCGCCGAGTTCTATGCTGTCGTCGTGCTGGTGATCGGCTATTTCCAGACCGCGATGCCGCTGAACCGCAAGCCGGTCCCGCTGCCGGCTGATCAAGCGGAATGGCCGACCATCGACGTCTATATCCCGACCTACAATGAATCGATGGCGGTGGTGCGCGCCACCATCCTGGGCTGCCGCATGCTGGATTGGCCGGCGGATAAGCTGCGGGTTTATTTGCTCGATGACGGCAAGCGTGCGGAGTTCAAGAAGTTCGCGGCCGAATGCGGCATTGGCTACATCACGCGCACCAACAACTTCCACGCCAAGGCCGGCAATCTCAACCATGCGATGTCGGTGACCAAAGGCGAGTTCATCGCGATCTTCGATTGCGACCATATTCCTGTGCGCGCCTTCCTGCAGCTCACCGTCGGCTGGCTGGTGCGCGAGAAGAAGCTCGCGATGGTGCAGACGCCGCATCACTTCTATTCGCCCGACCCGTTCCAGCGGAATCTCGCGGCCGGCACCCGCGTGCCGCCGGAAGGCAATATGTTCTACGGCCTGCTGCAGGACGGCAACGACTACTGGGACGCGACCTTCTTCTGCGGCTCCTGCGCGGTAATCCGGCGCGAGGCGCTCAACAGCATCGGCGGCTTCGCGACCGAGACGGTGACCGAAGATGCCCATACGATGCTCAAGCTGCATCGCCGTGGCTGGAGCTCGGCTTTCCTCGCGCTGCCTCTCGCGGCCGGGCTGGCGACCGAGCGCCTGATCCTGCATCTCGGCCAGCGTATTCGCTGGGCGCGCGGAATGCTGCAGATCTTTCGGCTGGACAATCCGCTGCTTGGGCCGGGCCTGAATATCGGCCAGCGGCTCTGCTACCTCAACGCGATGGTGCATTTCTTCTTCGGCATCCCGCGCGTCGTGTTCCTGCTGTCGCCGCTGGCCTATCTGCTGCTGTTCCAGAACATGATCGCCGCCTCGCCCTTCGCCATCGTTGCTTATGCCCTGCCGCATATCTTCCACTCGGTCGCCACCAGTTCGCGCATTCAGCACAACTGGCGCCACTCCTTCTGGAGCGAGATTTACGAGACCGTGCTGGCGATGTTCCTGGTGCGTGTGACGCTGGTCACGCTGATCAGCCCGCGGCGCGGCAAGTTCAACGTGACGGAAAAGGGCGGCGTGCTGGCGCGCGGCTATTTCGACCTGCGCGCGGTCTATCCGAACATCATCCTCGGACTGTTCCTGATCCTCGGCATGGCGCGTGGCGTTTACAGCATGTCGTTCCAGACCACGACGACGCTGGTTTTCCAGGCGCTGCTGCTCAACACGATCTGGGCGGGGATCAGCCTGCTCATCATCCTCGCGGCGCTCGCGGTCGGGCGCGAGAAGCAGCAGCTTCGCGCCCATGCCCGCGTGCGCGTGAAACTTCCGATCATCGTCCATCTCGCGGATGGCCGTGTGCTGACCGGCGAGATGCAGAACATTTCGCAGAGCGGCGCGCGCGCCGTGATCGAACGGCCCGAGGATGTTCCCGAAGGCTCGGACATGCTTATCGAAGTGCCGCTGCCCAGCGGTGCCGCCCTCATCCCATCGCGCATCCTGCGCTGGCAGGCCCGCGACATGCTGATGAATTTCGAGCCCAAAACTCTCGCCGACGAATCCGCCATCATCCAATGCGTCTTCGGCCGCGCGGACGCCTGGCTCGACTGGTCCGATTATCCGAAGGATCAGCCCCTGGTCAGCCTGTGGCGCGTGCTTGTAAGCATCGGTGGACTGTTCCGGCCGCCCGATGTCCAGATGGCGACCCCGGCGGAGCGCGAGGCGGCGGCGGAGGCGGTGCGCGCGGCATTGGCGCGCAAGAACGTCGGCCTTTCCGCCAACCAGCCGCCGCCCGAGGAGGGAGAATTCGTCGAGACCGAGGACGATTTGCCATTGCGGCAGATCGCCACCGCCGCCGTGGTGGCGATGCTGCTGGTGCTGCTGCCGATCGCCGCGAAGGCGCAGAGCGCGTCCGGGCAGACCACAATCGTCCGGCCGATGCCGCAGTCCCTGGCCCCCACCGACCAGAGCGGCCCTGGCAGCGTGCCATTACCGACGATCGGCATTCCTTCGGAGCCGCCCGGCACGGGAACCCCTCCTGGCGTGGCGCCTAACCAGGCGGCGGCGGCCGGAGCGGGCAGCACCGATGCCTCGGGATCGGTTGCGTCGGGCGTCGTGGAGCAGGATGCCTTCACCCTCAAGCAACTCGGCGCCACCAGCCAGATCGCGCTGCGCGGCACGAGCCCGCTACAGGGCGTGGAATTCGGCATTCGCGGCGACGAGGTGGTGACGAACGCGACGCTCACCCTGTCGGGCGCGATGTCGCCGTCACTACTGCCGGATCTCAGCAACATCACCGTGACGCTGAACGACCAATATGTCGGCACGATCCCGGTCAATCCGTCGCAGCCGAATTTCTCGGTAACGCTGCCGGTCAATCCGGTGTTTTTCCAATCCGCGAACCACATAAATTTCCGTCTTACCGGCGCCTATACGCGTAACTGCAACGACATGCTGAGCGGCCTCATCTGGGGCACCGTCTATAACAGCTCGAGCCTGTCGATGACCCTGCAGCATTTGCCACCGCAGCGCGACCTCAGCCAATTGCCCTTGCCCTTCTTCGACAAGCACGACAATCGCGCGCTGCTGCTGCCCTTCGTGCTGCCGGCGAATGCCGATGACGACACGCTGAGGGCCGCCGCCATTACCGCCTCCTGGTTTGGCGAACTCGCCGATTTCCGTGGCGCGAGCTTCCCGGTTTCGACCACTCCGCCGCATGGCGATGCCGTGATGATCGTGAGCAATGGCAATGGCGGGGCGATCCCCGGTCTGCCGCCGATCCAGGGACCCGGCATCGCTGTGGTGCCGAATCCCTCGGATCCGGATGGCTCGATCCTGGTGATCTCGGGACGCAGCGGCGCCGAAGCGGCGCAGGCGGCGACGGTACTCTCGCTCGGCCATCGCACGCTCGGCGGCACCGCGGCGACCGTCGATCCGCCGGTGGTGCCGGCGCGCGTGGCCTATGACGCGCCAGCCTGGATTCCGCAGGACCGCGCGGTGCGGCTCGGCGAACTAACCGACGCGCGCAACCTCAACGGCGTCGGCTACGACAATATGATCTCGGTGGCTTTCCGCACCTCGCCGGATTTGTACACGTGGCGCCAGCGCGGCTTCCCGCTCAATGTCGCGTTCCGCGCGCCGCCCGGCCCGATCGAGAATTTGCAAGTCTCGCGCTTGGATATCGGCATCAACGGTATCTACCTCAACACCACGCCGCTGGCGGGCGCCGTCTCCTATGCCTGGTGGCGCGATTGGATTCCGGTGTTCGGCGCGGTCGGTCCATATCACAGGGCCTATATCCCGCCCTACGATGTGTTCGGCGACAATGCGCTGCAGTTCTTCTTCGACACGCGGCCGCTGGATCGCGGGGCTTGCGGCGCGACGCCGCAGGATCCGCAGATGGGGATCGATCCCAATTCCACGATCAGCCTCGCGCGCGGCTATCATTTCGCCGAGATGCCGAACCTCGCTTATTTCGTGAGCGCGGGCTTCCCGTTCTCCCGCATGGCGGATCTTTCGCAGACGAGTGTGGTGCTGCCGGATTCGCCCGACAGCGGCGAGACCAGTGCTTTCCTGCGCCTGATGGGGCGGTTCGGATACCTCACGGGATATCCGGTGCTACAAGTCGCGGTCGCGCGTCCCGAGGAGGAAGCGTCGCTGCAAACCCGCGATGTTCTGGTGATCGGCACGGTCGCGCATCTCGGCAGCCTGACCGATATCCTGCGTAATGTTCCTGTGACGATCGATAACGGGCAACTCGGCGTGAAGATCGGCCAGGATCTCGGCACGATCTTCCGCGTGTTCAGCAGCCGCCAGGCAACCGACCGGCGCAAGGCGGCGGCGGCACTGACCGCCGGCACAACGCAGGACACCGCCTTCCTCACCGGCGGCGAATCACCCTGGACACACGGCAAGTCGGTCGTCGCTTTGCTCGCCGGTACGCCGCAGGGGCTGGACAACGTCATTTCGTCTTTCCGTGACCCCACCTTGAACCCTCTCATTCAAGGCGATTTCAGCATCGTCTCGGCGAAGCAAATCTCGTCCTATCGGATCGCGCATACCTACACGGTCGGCTGGCTGCCATTCTGGCTATTGCCGAGCTGGTGGCTGCGCGGTTCGCCCGGCACCATCGTGGTGGTGATGATCATCGGCTGCGTCATCCTGACGATCGCGCTTCACTCCGCGCTCAGCAGCCGGGCCCGTGGACGGCTCGGCTCCAAAGGGGACCACTGAGATGGGCAAAAGGTCGCGCACCGCCTGCCTCGCCGCGCTTTCGGCCTTCGCGCCGGGCGCGGCCATCGCGCAGCAGCAACCCCAGCCGGCCGCGACCACCGCGCCACCAACCACGGCGCCCGCGACGGCGCCCGGCAATACGGCGCTGAGCATACTGCTGCGTCAGGCCTCGTATTGGCGCGACCAGAACAATCCGCCGCGGGCCGAGGAAGCGGCACGGCGCGCGCTGCTGCTGTCACCGAACAATGTTCAAGCGCTGGGCATTCTCGTGCAGGTGCAGGCCAATGCGGGCGACGAGGCCGCCGCGCAGCAGACCTTGAACACGCTGCGACAAGCTCACCCGAACGATCCCTCGATCTATGCCGCCGAACAGGCGGTGAAGGTCGGCGCCATCAATCCGCAAGCCCTGGCCGCCGCGCGAAGCCTGGCGAAAGAGGGCCAGACCAGCCAGGCGGTCAGCGCCTATCATCAGATCTTCAATGGCGCGTCACCGCCGGACTCGCTGTCGGTCGAATATTACCAGACCCTCGCGGGCGCGCAGAACGGCTACAACCCAGCGCTCTCGGGCCTCGCCGCCGCCGCGACGCGCGATCCGAACAACCTGCGCGCCCAGCTCGCCTATGCGCAGACGCTGACCTACCGGGAGGATACCCGCATGCAGGGCATCTCCCGCCTGTCGATCCTCGCGCGCGATCCGCAGATTGGCGTGCAGGCGCAGACGAGCTGGCGGCAGGCGGTGGCCTGGCTGCCGGCGGATAAAAACTCCATTCCGGCGATCCAAGCCTATCAGACGCGCTATCCCAATGACCCCGGCATCGCCACCTTGCTCGCCGCCGCCGAGGCACCGCCGAAGCTGACGCCGGGCGCCCAGGCTGAGGCGGATGGCTTCACCGCGCTGCGTGCAAATCAGCTCGATGACGCCGAGCAGTATTTCCAGAAGGCGCTGGCCGCCAATCCGCAGGATGCCTCTGCCACCGGCGGCATCGGTCTCGTCATGCTGCGGCGCGGGCGCTCGGCGGAGGCGGCGACGCTGTTCAACCGAGCGATTGCCATGGACCCCGCCCAGGCGCCGCAGTGGCAACAGGCGCTGGAGGGTGCCAAACAGGCCCAAGCCGGTGCCGCGCTGGGCGGCCAATACGCCGCCGCAGCCAATGCCAATGCGCGCGGCGATCTGCCGGCGGCGGAACGCGCCTATCGCGCGCTCCTCGCCCGCCAGCCCGGCAATTCCGGGATCAAGATGGCGCTCGCCGGCGTCCTGGCGCGAGAAGGCAACCAGTCCGAGGCCCAGCAACTGCTGACCGAGGTCGAGCAGTCGGGCAATGGGCGGCTCTCGGACCAGGCGCGCGCCCAGCTCCTCAGCCAGCAGGCCGCGACGATGACCGATACCGCTGGCCAGATCGCGCTCTACCGTTCGGCCGTCGCCTCCGACCCGTCGAGCCCCTGGCTGCGGCTCGACCTCGCGCGGGCTCTGGTCAAGAACGGCCAGCCCACCGAGGCGCAACAGACGATGGCGACGGTGACGGACGTGCCGCGTCCGGGCAACGAGGCGTTGCAGGCGGGCATCATCTTCGCGAGCGAGACAAACAACAGCGCCGAGGCCACGTCGCTCATCAGCCAGTTGCCGGTCCGGCGGCGGACGCCGCAGATGCAGGCGATAGTTGCCCAGGCGCAGGTGCAGGGACAGATCGCGACAGCGCTTTCCATCGCCTCGACCGATCCAGGCGCCGCGCGGCAGCAGCTCTTCTCCCTTGCCGCCCAGCGCGACCCGACAGGCGGCCGGGGCCTCGCGGTGGCGCAGGCTTTCATCAAACTGTCCGATCCCGCCGATGCGCGGGCCGCCATTCAGACAGCGGCGGCTGCCAATCCGACGGCATCGAACGAGGCGCGGCTGTCCTGGGCGCAGGGCCTGCTCGCCGCGGGGGATACGGCTGGCGCGAGCCTCATGGTGTCGCCGTTGCAAACGGCTTCGCTCACACCGCAGCAAAGCGAAAGCCTGACAGGCTTGCAGCGCGGCATCGCGATCCGCAGCTCGGACGCGCTCAACAATGCCGGCCGCACCGCCGACGCCTACGACCAGCTTTCCCCCGCGCTGATGAACAGCCCCGACGACCCGGCGCTGAACGCGGCACTGGCGCGGCTGTATCAGACCTCCGACGATCCCAAGAAGGCGCTGGCGATCAACGAGCAGATCCTGGCACGCGATCCGACCAATGTCGATGCGCGGCGCGGCGCGGTCGCCGCCGCGATCCAGGCGCAGGACTATGTCCGCGCCTCTCGCCTGGTCGAGGACAGCATTACCGCCTCGCCCAATGATCCGCAGAACTGGATCCTGGCGGCCGATATCGCCCAGGCGCGCGGGCTCAACCAGGATGCGCTGCACGACCTTCGGCAGGCACGGGCATTGCGGCAGCAGCAGCTTGGCTTCAGCCAGAGCGCGATGGCGTCACCCTTCCTCGT
Organism: Acidisoma sp. S159; assembly: GCF_009766125.1. NCBI lineage: Bacteria > Pseudomonadati > Pseudomonadota > Alphaproteobacteria > Acetobacterales > Acidocellaceae > Acidisoma > Acidisoma sp. S159. The sequence goes on along the minus strand of NZ_LMUG01000048.1, from coordinate 119,461 downwards.
CGCATCGAACGGCCCGGTTTCGGCGCCGCTCGGCGCGGTCTCCAACAACCCGTTTCGCAATTCCCCGGATAGCGGCTCGATCGGCGGCGGCGGTGGCAATATGCTTTCGGGCACCGGACTGGTGTCCAGCGGCACGACGACAAGTTTCGCGACCGCGGCGCCGAGTTCCACCGACCCGATGCTCGCCAGCATCGACACCCGCATCACCGCGATCAAGATGGATGTCGCGCCGCAGATCGCCGCCTCGCCGGAATATCAGCAGCGCTCGGGCAGTGAGGGTCTCGATCAGTTGGAGACCTTCTCGGTGCCGCTGGAGGCGAGCTTCTCACCTGGCGGCGTCGGGCGGCTCACGCTGACCGCGACGCCGACCTATCTGAGCGCCGGCTCGGTCGGCACCAATCTGGCGGCAAGCCAGCAATTCGGCAGCTCAGTGCTCGGCGGTCCCGCACCGGGAACACAGACGGCGACGGGCGTCGGCTTCGGCGTGGCCTATAAGGCCGACTGGCTGGCGGCCGATGTCGGCACCACGCCGCTTGGTTTTCGGGTGACAAACGTGATCGGCGGCATCGAGGTGGCGCCGCAGCTTTCGAGCCAGGTCATCCTGCGCCTGACCGCCGAACGGCGCGCGGTAACGGACAGCCTGCTCTCCTACGGCGGCACCGAGGACCCGGGGACCGGCGATACCTGGGGCGGCGTGACCCGCACGCGGGTTCACGGCCAGCTCGAATTTAACCCTGGCGTTGCGAATTTCTATGCCGGCGGCGGTTACAACTGGCTGAACGGCGACAATGTGCTGAGCAATACTGAGACCGAACTCGGCGCTGGCGGCAGCTACCCAGTCTACAAGGTTCCGGGGGATGAGGTACGCGTTGGCCTCAACCTGGTCTATTTCGGATACCAGAAGAATCAGGACCACTTCACGCTCGGCTATGGCGGCTATTTCAGCCCGCAGACCTATGTCGCCGCCCTCATCCCGGTGACCTGGACGGCGACGCGCGGCAATCTCGACTATTCGCTCGGCGGTTCGGTCGGCGTGCAGAACTTCAACGCCGATGCCGAGAATGTCTTTCCGAACAATCCGAATCTGCAGTCTCAGGTCGTGACCCTCGCCGCCTCGAATCCGGATATTCAGAGCGTCTATCCGAGCCAGAGCAAATCGGGGGTGATCGGCGGCCTCAACGGTACTTTCGAGTATCATTTGTCGCCGGAACTGGTGGTGGGTGGCACTGCCGGCTACCAGAAATCCGCCGATTGGAACGAGACGACGGCGCTGGGTTTCGCACGTTACACCTTCGCATCGGCGGATTGAGATGGAGTCTTCGCGATGAGTGTCGGGTTGCGGGATTGGCGGCCATTCCTCCGCGCCCTGGCGGAGGAGATCGACGCCGTCGCGGGCCCCACCGGCCGCGACGCGCTTCTGCGCCGTACGGGTCTGCGGATGGCGGCGCTGTGTCCGCTACCCGCAAGCACCTCCACCGAGGCGCTGGCGATCGAGATGAACGAGGTGCTGACCGGCGCGGGCTGGGGCAGCGTCGCGATCGAGTTTTCCGAGGCGGAGCGCTGTCTCTACCTCACCCATCGCGGGATGCCCCGCATTGGCGGCGGTGGGACACCGCCGGGCACCTGGCTCGGCAGTGTGCTGGAGGGACTGTACGAGGGCTGGCTCGGTCAGCAGCCGGGCGCCGACACAACACTCAACACGCAGCGGGCGAGTTCCGATTCGAAGGAGACGGTGGTGTTGCGGTACGGGCGGAGCTGAGGCGGGGCTCGCCTAGCAGATGAGGTCAAGGCCCGTTCCCTCGTCATGGCATGCCTTCGCATGCCATGACGGATGATACCTACGATGCCGTGGCAATTGCCCGTCATGCGAATGGTGACGCCTCACCTAACCGACGACGTCTCGCCCCATCGCCAGGAACTTCTCCCGCCGCCGCGCACGCAGCGTCGCCGGGTCGAGTTCGAGGAGCGGACGCAGCGCCTGCTCGATGGCAACACCAACACTCGCGATCATCGTCTCAGGCGCGCGATGCGCGCCGCCCAGCGGCTCCGGAATAACCGCGTCCACCAGATCGAAGCGGCGCAGGTCATCGGCGGTGAGGCGCAGCGCCTCGGCGGCCAAAGGCGCGGAGGCGGCGTCGCGCCATAGGATCGAAGCGCAGCCCTCCGGCGAGATCACCGAATAGATCGCGTGGTCCAGCATCAGCACCCGGTCGGCGCTGGCCAGCGCGATGGCGCCGCCCGAGCCGCCCTCGCCGATCACCGTCGCGACGAAGGGCACCGGCGCATCGAGCCCGGCTTCGATTGCGCGGGCGATGGCCTCGGCCTGGCCGCGCGCCTCGGCATCGATGCCCGGATAGGCGCCGGAAGTATCGACAAAGCTCAGAATGGGCAGGCGAAAACGGCCGGCCAGTTCGATGAGGCGGCGGACCTTGCGGTAGCCCTCGGGCCGCGCGCTGCCGAAATTGTGCTTGATGCGGCTCTCGGTATCCGTGCCCTTTTCGGTCCCGAGCACCATCACCGGGATCTCGCCGAAACGCCCCAGCCCGCCGACGATCGCGGCATCCTCGGCGAAGGCGCGGTCGCCGCCGAGCGGCGTGTAGTCGGTGATCAGAGTACGGATATAGGCGAGCGCGCGCGGCCGGTCGGGATGGCGGGCGACCTGCGTCTTCTGCCATGGCGTGAGCTTGGCATAGAGCGTGCGGAGCTGGCGGTCCGCTTTCTCGGAAAGACGGCCGACTTCATCGGCGATGCTGAGACCCTCGGGCCCGGGCAGACGCCGCAGCTCCTCGATCTTTTCCTCTAGCTCCGCGAGGGGCTTCTCGAAATCTAGGAAGTGACGCATGCGCTGGTGCTTAACTTAAAACGTCACAGGGGCAAATGCCGGCTGACGGGTCAGCTGAGGGCCGTCTCGGGAAAGAGCGCGGGCACTCCCTCACCGATCCCGGAGAAGGCGTCCATCACCTGGTCGACCGGACCGTCTGCCTTCACACGGCCATCCTCTAGCCAGATCACGCGGGAACACCAGGAGCGCACGACGTCGTTGAGATGGGTCGACAGCACAAGAATGTCGGCGCCCCGCACCATGCTTTCCAGCCGCTCGCGCGCCTTGTTGCGGAACGAGGCGTCACCCGCCAGGAACCATTCATCCATCAGCAGCACCTGTGGGCGAATCGCGGTCGCCATTGCAAAGGCCAGGCGCACGATCATGCCGGAGCTGTAAATGCGGACCGGAAGATCGAAGAAATCGCCGAGTTCGGCGAAGACCCGCACGTCTTCCGCGAGTGCCTCGATGCCCGGCCCGTTCATGCGATGATAGCGGCCGCGCAGCGTGACATTTTCGCGGCCGGTGAGCTCCATGTTCATCCCCTGATTGGGGTCGAGCAGGGCGTTCAGCGTGCCTTCGATTCGCACCCTGCCCGCGACAGGCTCGTAGACGCCGGCAAGCGCGCGCAGAAGGGTCGTCTTGCCCGCGCCGTTATGGCCGACCAGGCCAAGCCGTTCCCCGGCGCCGAGGGTGAAGGTGACGTTGCGCAGCGCCTCCACCACCAGCCGGTGCTGGCTGTTCTCCTGCAGCCGGCGGAGGCCCTTGGCGCGTGCCAGCATCGTGCGCTTCAGGCTGCGCGACTGCCCATGATAGAGCGGAAACTGGATGCTGAGATCCTGGACTTCGATGCGGGCGGCCATACCGGTCAGATCCAGAAGGCGATGCGGTGTCGCACGCGCAGGAAGGTCAGCCAGGCGAAAATACAAAGCACCGCGGAGAAGCCGAGCGCGCTGATATAGGCGTGCATGGTCGGGATCTGACCCAGCAGCGGGCCACGGACGATCTGCAGGATCGTATAGAACGGGTCATAGACCAGGAAGCTCTGGTGGCCGTGAAGGAAGTCAGGCTTCCACATCACGGCGCTGACATAGAAGGCGATCTGCATGACGCTGCCGACGATCGGCGGAATGTCGCGGAACCGCGCGCAGAGGGCACCGAACAGTAGGCTCGCCGCCGCGCCGTCGACCAACCACAGCAGGAAGGCCGGGATCGCCGCGAGGGCATTCAGGTTGACTGGCACCTGGAAGGCTACAAAGACCACCACGATGACGATGACGTTGTGGCCGAGGATGAGGACGTTCCGCGCGACGATCTGGCCGATATAGAGCGAGAAGGGAATCCGCATCGAGCGGATCATGTTCTCGGCCTGGGTGAAGGAGGTGCAGGCATCGCTCACCATGGCGGCGATGAAGCTCCACAACACCAGGGACAGCGCGAGAAAGGGCAGATAGTCGCGGATCGTCGTGTGGAACAGCACCGCATAGAGAAAGCCGAGCGCCGCGACCATGACCGCCGTCGAAAGGGTCAGCCAGAGCGGGCCGAGGACCGAGCCGCGATAGCGCAGCCGGATATCGAGCCAGCTCAGCGTTAGCGCCAGCCGCCATAGGGAAAGGCCGCGCGCGATATCGCTGATCGCCATGCGGTTGCGGGCGACGAAGCCGAGGCCGTGCCGAAGGTCTATCGTGAAGCCGCGCTCGGCCTCCGGCAGGGGTGCCGCCTGTGGATCAGAGATCACGTTCATGGGCGGCTGCCGATAGCGTATCCACCGAGGCGCCGCAATATAGATGGGCAACGCGGCAGGTCACCCCTACGGCCGAGCCGCTCTTTAAGAGCCGGCCGATGCGCCAGCGGGAGCGAGGCGAACCGGGCGGCCGGGCAGGATCACGACTCGCTCGCCGAGCCGCAGCCCCTCGGAACTGCGCTGGACCACGGAGATGGTCCGTCCATCCTCGGTAGTAACAATACATTCGATGCGGCGATTGGCGCCCGGATCGACGCCGCCGAGCAGAGCATTGCCGATCACGCCGAGAATGTCCTTGTCAGGATTGCCTGTCTTGGCGTCGATGACCCGAATCGCCTTGATCGTGCCATAGGTAACCGCGGAAGTGGGCGCCACTGTCCGTGGCGTGGCTGCCGGGCCGGAAGCAACGGTGCAGCCGGCCAGCATTAACGATGCCGCAAGCATTCTCAGGCAATGTCGAGGCTGACGGTCACGGCGATTACAACCGATTGTGATCATCGCCCAAATCCTTCCGCAGCCTCCTCTGCTTAGCGTGATTTCTGGACAAAACCTATCCGCAACGACAGATTTCGGTTTGTTCATGTTGCACAGAACTTCGGGTTCCTCTAGGACTTAGCTCGCTTTCCTCAGAGGAAGGCGTCAGAACGACCCCGGAGCGGCGACGTCTGTCGTCGTGACTCACCGGCCTATTCGGCCGCGCCACGACGGAGGCAGTATCGATGCCGCAGCCCGCTCAAGCAGAGTTGACTCTCGCTCAGGTTGCAGAACCTGGCCGCAAGGCTCGCGCGGTGCGTCATCTGCCTCGGTTCGCGGGGCTCGCTCTCCTTGGGCTTCTCGCTGCTTGCGCCAGCCATAATCCGCGCCTCTCGGCGACCCAGCAAGCCGCCCAATATAAGTACAATGCTAGCGGTGATTACGCGCCGCCCGGCCCGGCTTCGGATCCCTGGGGTCCCTATATCAACGAAGCGGCACAGCGCTTCGACGTGCCGCCAAGCTGGATCCGCAACGTGATGCACACGGAGTCCGGCGGACATCTGTACGTCAACGGGCAACTTGTTACCTCAGGCGTCGGCGCGATGGGCCTGATGCAGGTGATGCCGGAGACCTACCAGGAGCTTTCGGCCCAGTACAACCTCGGCGACGATCCCTATGCGCCGCATGACAACATCATGGCGGGCACGGCCTATCTCCGCGAGATGTACGACCTGTTCGGGTCACCCGGCTTCCTCGCGGCCTATAATGCCGGACCGCAACGGCTGAACCAATATCTCACCGACGGACGCCCGCTACCGGCGGAGACCACGCATTACGTCGCGATGATCGCGCCTTATATCCATGGCGACATGCCGTCTGGCCACTCACCGGCCGACCGCTTCGCGATGAACAGCATGAACGCGCCGAGCGGCCGCGCCTACAATGCCGGTGGCTATGCGCCGCCGAGCCTCGCGAATACCGGCGGCGGCGCGGTCTCCGGCAATATGATGGCGATGAACCAGGCGCCTCCGCCGCCAGTAGCCAGCGTCGTCACGGAAACCAGCGCGGATGATCTTAACCAGCAGCAGGTCGCCAAGCATGGCGCGGCCCTGGTCGCCGCAGGCGGCGGAGCAGTGCCGGCTGACCTCATGGTCGCGATGAACGATCCCCGTCCGTCGGCGGCCCAGGTCGCCCAACAGGAAATCGCCGCGGATAACGACGGAGCCACAGCCCCCGGAGACGACCAGGCTGCGGTGGTCGAACAGGCCCCGCTCCAGACGCCGGCTACCCGCGTCGTGCCGATGCCCGAGGTGGTGCAGCCGCGTGTCGCTCAGGCGCCGATGCGGATGGCCGTCAACCTGCCGCCGCCTGCCGCGGCACCCGTCTATATCGCGGCGCCAAGCTATCGCCCGGCTGTCGTCCAGCCGCAGGTCGCGGCCTATCAGGCGCCGCCACCCGTTCGCCTGCCACCTCCGCCCGCACCGGCGCCGGTGCGGGCGGTACAACTCGCGGCCTATACGCCGCCGCTGCGCCGGACCGTGCCGAACCGCGTGGTTGGGTCGCGCGGCGAGCATAATCTGGCGATGGAAATGAATGAACCGGCCGCTGTGCCGACCCATCGCACCAGCGGCTTTCGCCTGATCTCCCCGGCGATGGCCGACACCATGCCGATGTCTTCGAGCAGCCATGGCGGCGGCTGGGCGATCCAGGTTGGCGCCTACCGCACCGCCGGCGACGCCCGTGAGGCCGTCGGCACCGCCCGCCAGCACAGCCGTTACCAGCTCGCCTCCGCCAGCAGCGTCGTCATGCCGGTGCATGTCTCGCAGAAAACACTTTTCCGGGCGCGGCTCAGCGGCCTATCGCAAAGCGCGGCCGTAAATGCCTGCAGCACGCTCAGCCATGGGCGCACTCCCTGCATGGTGCTGTCTCCGGATGCTCAAAATGATTGATCGCGGGTCCCGACCGAACGAATGATTGGGTAACCGACGACTGCCGGCAGCCGAGATCGCCTCGGCCATGACCTGCCCGCGACCTTGAAGGAGGTTCGGCCTATTGGCGGCGACCGAGACCCAGATGAGAGCTAACGAAACCCAGAGGTTGCGGACCTTGCGCAGCTACGATGCGTCGGGACTCGACCATGGGCTCGATGCGCTCTGCGGCCAGCTTCGTCGCAGTCTCGACGTGCCTTTTGCGGCGGTCACCCTCGTGGACGAAACCCATACCCGCGTCATCGGCCGCGACGGCGTCGATACCGAGTCGGTGCCGAATGACCAAAGCTTCTGCGCCCTGGCGATCCGCGAAATGGGTCCGGCGCCCTTCACCGTTGTGGATGCCCTCAGCGACCCACGGTTCCGCTCAAATCCCTTTGTGACCGACGGCTGCGGCATCCGTTTTTACGCCGCCGCCCCGCTCATTGCCGGAGACGGCTCGGCACTCGGCTGCCTCTGCGCCCTCGATACGCGCGCCCGCGAAGTGACGGCGACGGAACGCCAGACCCTCGTCGACCTGTCCAGAACCGCGATGCAAATCCTGGAGATGCGACGGCATATGCAAGAGGCGCGTCAGCTTGCCCTTACGGATGCCCTGACGAAACTGCCCAATCGCACCGCGATCGAGAGCGAGATCGGCAAGGCGATCGCGGCTCTTGATCAGCGCCACTGTCCCTTTTCTCTTCTTCGCCTCGATGTCGATGGCCTGGCGCGGATCAACGAGACCAAGGGCCAGCCAGCGGGGGACAGGCTTCTTCAGCTGATCGGCGAGGCGCTCAGGCAAAAGACGCGACGGAGCGAGACCGCCGGGCGGCTGGATGGTGACGACTTCGCGCTTATCATCCTGGGCGCTGATCCAGCCATGGCGCTAGCCGCCGGGTGTCGCATCAAGCAGCTGCTCGACAAGGCAGTGGCGGGGGCGGGTTATGATGTGACCTTCTCGATCGGGCTCGTGACCTTCCTCAGCGCCCCAGCCGACGTTGCCACCGCCATGCGCGAGACTGACGCCCGGCTCCTCGAGGCCAAGCGCGGTGGCAGGAACCAGATCGTCGAAGCGGTGGTAGGTCAGAGCGACGGGCGCGATCAGCTCGCGGCTACCGCACCGATCGCGCGGTTGCCGCCCATATAGGGGCGCAGCACCTCCGGCACGCGGATGGTGCCATCCGGTTGCTGGTGGTTCTCCATGACCGCAATCAGCGCGCGGCCAACAGCTACACCGGAACCATTGAGCGTATGGACGAAGCCGAGCGTCTTGCCGTCCGTCGCACGGGAGCGGGCGTTCATGCGGCGGGCCTGAAAGTCCCGCATGTTCGAGCATGAGCTGATCTCCCGCCACGCCGCCTGACCCGGCAGCCAGACCTCAAGGTCGTAGGTCTTGGCGGCGCCGAAGCCGGTATCGCCCGCGCAAAGCACGACGCGGCGATAGGGTAGCTCCAGCCGTTCCAGCACCGTCTCGGCGCAGCGGGTCATGCGCTCGTGCTCCGCATCGCTCTGGTCGGGATGGGCGATGACCACCATCTCTACCTTGCGGAACTGGTGCTGGCGCAGCATGCCGCGCGTGTCCCGGCCGGCGGAACCCGCCTCGCTGCGAAAGCAATCGGTGAGGGCGCCGAGGCGGACGGGAAGCCGCCACTCCGGAGTGATTTCGCCCGCGGCGAGGTTGGTCAGCGGCACCTCGGCGGTGGGGATGAGCCAGCGGCCATCGGTGGTGCGGAACAGATCCTCGGCGAATTTCGGGAGCTGACCGGTGCCATAGACGGCGGCATCATTGACCAGCGACGGCACGACCATCTCCTCGAAGCCGTGTTCCGTCGTGTGCAGGTCGATCATGAACTGGCCGAGTGCGCGCTCCATCCGGGCAAGTGCGCCGCGCAGGACCGTGAAACGGGCACCGGCAAGCTTGGCGGCGGCGGCGAAATCCATGAGCCCGAGCGCTTCGCCGAGCTCGAAATGCTGGCGGGCGGGGAAGTTCTGGCGCGGCGGCTCGCCCCAGGTTTTCAGCACGACATTGGCGCTTTCATCGGCGCCGTCGGGCACGTCGGGGTCGAGGATATTGGGCAGGCTTTCGAGGCGGGCGCGGCTATCGGCCTCGGCACGCGCGGCGATGCCTTCGAGGGCCTCCATCTCCTGCCGCAGCGCGGTGCCTTCGGCTTCCAGGGCAGCGGTGTCGGCACCTTGCTTCCTGCCCTGGCCGATCTCCCGCGCCAGGGCGTTGCGCCGTGCCTGCATCTCCTGGAGCGCCCCGAGTGCCTGGCGCCGCTCGGCGTCGAAGGCGACGATCGCTTCGGCCATTGGCGGCACGTTGCGGCGAGCGAGTGCCGCGTCGAAGGCGGCGGGGTCGGCGCGGATCGCGCGAATATCGTGCATGGGGTGGCCTCAACTCAGAGTCTTGGTGGCGTCAGGAGCCCGTCATGCTCGGCGAAGGCCGAGCATCCACGCCTTTGCTTGGTCGACGAAGGTAGGCGTGGATGGCGCCTTCGCGTGCCACGACGATGTTTACGGCGCGAACATTGTCGAGCGCTCAATCATCCTCAAGCGGCTTCGGCTCGACCAGCCGCACCGCGATGATGGAAATCTCGTACAGCAGGATCAGCGGCACGGCGAGGCTGGTCTGGGTCAGCACGTCGGGCGGGGTCAGCACGGCGGCGACCACGAAGCAGCCGACATAGGCGTAGCGGCGGAACTTCTTCAGCGTCTTCGAGCTGATGATGCCGACCTTGCCCATCAGCGTCAGCGCCACCGGCAGCTCGAAGGCCACACCGAAGGCGAAGACCAGCTTCATCACCAGGCCGAGATAATCCGAAACACGGGCCATCAGCTCGATCTTCATGCCATCGGCGGCGGCGTGATGGGCCGGCGTCTGGAAGCTCAGGAAGAAGCGGAAGGCCATCGGGAAGATGAAGTAGTAGGCGAGCGCCGCGCCCCCCAGGAACAGGATCGGCGTGGCGGCGATGAAGGGCAGCAGCGCCCGCTTCTCGCTGCGATAGAGGCCGGGCGCGATGAACAGCCAGACCTGCGTCGAGATGATCGGGAAGGATATAAAGGCGGCTGCATATACAGATACCTTTATGTAGGTGAAGAAGGCCTCGTAGAGCGCCGTATAGATCAGGCGCGGCTCCTCGCCCCGGCTTTTCAGCACCTGGACCAGGGGATGGGCGATGAACTCGTAGATCTGAAACGAGAAGTGGTAGCAGACGAAAAAGGCGATCAGGAAGCCGCCGGCCGACCACAATAGCCGCGTGCGAAGCTCCGCCAGATGCTCGAGCAGCGGCATCGGCTTGTCGTTGATGGTGTCATTCTCATGCGTCGCCACGGCCTTGCGCCTCGATCTCGGGGGTTTGGGCCGTTACCGGCGGATGCCGGGCGGGATGAAGGCAGGGCGCCGGTCGGCGATGCGAAGACCCGGCGGGATGAAGGCGGGCGGGTGAGGACCCGCAGCCTCGTCGGGTAGCATGATCGGCGTGCCAGTTTCGTCGGATCGCGGCGCGTCGGCGGAATATTCCGGAAATTCCCCTACCGCGACGGTTTCCACCGCTCCATTGCCGGCAGTGGTCGCGGCTGTCGCGCCGGCCGCCATGGGATCGGAGAAGGCGGAGCGGATCGAGCGGTCGGGATCGATCATGCGGCCGATCTGTTGCCGCACATTCAGGCCGCCGCGAATCTCCTGGATCTGGTCGCGCACCTCGGTGAGGTTAGCCTCGCGGACAAGCTCGTCCATCTGGCCCTGGAACTCGCCCGCCATGCGCCGCATCTTCTTGATGGCGGTGGTCATGGTGCGAATCGCCACCGGCATGTCCTTGGGACCGATGGCAATGAGGGCCACCACGCCGACTAGAGCGATTTCCGACCAGGCGAAGTCGAACATTTACGGCTGATACTCCCGACGCTTCTGCTAGCAGGAAGTTCAGTCGTGGGAAACCACCGTCTCGGCGGCGGCCTGCTCGTTCAGGTCAGCGCTTTGGAGGAGCTGCGCCTCGTTGACGAGATCGTCGCGGCGCGGCAGGTCACCCAGCGCCTTCAGGCCGAAGCGGGACAGGAAGGTCGTGGTCGTGACCCAGAGGGTCGGGCGGCCGGGGCTGTCCCGCCGTCCGGCCGGGGCGATGAGCTCCGCTTCGAGCAGCGTTTCCAGCGTGGTCTGAGCCAGGGCCGTGCCGCGCACCTCCTCGATCTCGCCGCGCGTGACCGGCTGGCGATAGGCGATGATGGCGAGCGTCTCCATGGCGACGCGCGGCAGGCGGCGCGGGATTTCGATGACGCGAGTGAGGCGCGGCGCGAGATCGAGCGCGGTGCGGAACTGCAGGCCGCCGGCGACCTCCACAAGTTCGACGCCGCGCCCGGCGTAGCGCGCCTGAAGTGCTGCGACGACAGCCTCGGGCTCCTCGCCTTCGGGCAGCATGGTGGCGAGGGTGCGGAGCGGCACCGGGGCGGCGGCGGCGAAGACCAGAGCCTCGGCGAGACGGAGAGAGTCGTCGGAGGGTTCCATCACTATCCGTCCGTGGAGAGGGAGAACGGCGGGTTGCGCCAGCTTACCCGGAATGCCCGGGGTTTAATGGGACTCGCTCCGGCGAATGGCGATCGGTCCGAAAGCCTGTTCCTGGCGCAGGTCGATATCGCCACTGCGGCCCATCTCGAGGCTGGCGAGAAGGGTGCTGGCCATGGCGGCGCGCAAGGCGGCGGCATCCGGCAGCGTTTCGGGGAGAAAACGGGCGAGTTCGGTCCAGTCGGGCATCTGGCCGAGCATCAGACCCAGACGGCGCAGCGCATCCTGCACACTCCACCATGGCGTCATCCGAGGCGCGTAGCGGCGTCGGCCGAGCTGGCGGCGCAGCGCACCGATATGGCCGCGCATCAGGCTCGGCAGGTCGAGCAGAAGCCCGGAACGGTCCGTCTCGGTCAGATCTTCCGGTGCGCCACGCGCGAAGACATCCAGGCCCAGTTGCGGCCGGGCGCCAAGCCACAGTGCCGCCATCCGCATCCGTTGCAGGTCTGCGAGGCGGGAGGCGAGGCCCTCGGCGGCGATCTCGGCATCCTCCGCCTCCTCGACACCTGCGGGCACCAGCAGGCGCGACTTCAGCCAGGCGAGCCAGGCGGCCATCACCAGCCAGTCCGCGGCGAGCTCCAGGCGCACCCGCCGCGCGCCCTCGATGATGGCGAGATACTGATCGACGAGGGCTAGGATGGAGATCTGCGCGAGGTCGACCTTCTGGCTCCGCGCGAGATCGAGCAGGAGATCGAGCGGCCCCTCGAAGCCCTCCAGCCGAAGCACGAAGCTGGGGCTGGCCCCGGCCTCGGCCACGGCGGTCTCAGACATGCTGGCCGGCGAGGTTAAAGACCAGGCGCATGGTCCAGGGCACCACCCGGTCCAGCAGCGTGTGGACCGGGTCGAAGTTCCAGCCGAATTCGCGCGAGGCGGCGGGGACGACGAAGATCAGCAGCATGACAATGGCGATGCCGGCGCGCTCCAGCCTCGCCCAGCGCTCGGCGAGCGCGAGAGGCAGGAGACCGACGACGATCCGGCCGCCATCGAGCGGCGGAATGGGCAGCAGGTTGAAGAGGCCGAGCACGATATTCGCGAGGATGAAGTCCTGGATGAAGGTCGCGAAGGGGACCATCGAACTGGCCGGGAGATGCGGGAGCAGGAAACCGCCAAGGGCGCCGATCCAGGCGAGGAAGAAATTCATCGCCGGGCCAGCCGCGGCCACCACCATCATGCCGCGCCGCGGGTCGCGGAAACGCCAGGCCGAGACGGGCACCGGCTTCGCCCAGCCGAACATGAAGGCGACGCGGCCGATGGTGAGGAGCTGACCGACCAGCAGGATGCCGGGCAGGATGATGGTGCCGACCCGATCGACATGCCGCAGCGGGTTGAGCGAAAGACGGCCCATCTTCTTCGCCGTATCGTCGCCGAGCGCCCAGGCGGCATAGCCGTGCGCCGCCTCATGCAGGGTGATGGCGAGAACCGTCGCCACCACGCCGATGGCGATCGAGACGATGAAGTCGCTCATCCGACAACCAGCCGTTCGGGGATCCGCATGGCGCTAGCCTATCCCCAGCAGCAGGTCGCGCTCGGCGCCCCAATCCTTGGCCGGCTGAGCGCCGGACGCGGCCAGGGTTCGCGCGGCGGCAAGGATCGACGGCAGGCCGGGTGCGGACGGTACCGCCTCCAGGATCGCCGTATTCGCGGCGAGATCGCCGGGACAATAGACGGCGACGTCGCAGCCAGCGGCGAGCGATGCCTGAACCCGCGTCAGGGGCGTTCCCTCCAGCGCGTTCATCGCGAGGTCGTCCGACAGCAGCAGGCCGTCGAAGCCGATTTCGCCTCGTATGGCATCGCCGATGATGGTGGGAGAGAGGGTGCCGGGCCGGTCGTCATCGACGCCCTCGTACAGGATATGCGCCGTCATCATCCAGGGAATCAGCGTCGCCGTCTCGCGGAAGGGGGCGAGGTCGGCGCCCCATGCCTCGGCATCGAAGGGCACGCGCGGCAGAACAAGGTGGCTGTCGACGCGCGCCCTGCCGTGGCCGGGGGCATGTTTGGACACGGCAATGACTCCGGCGGCGCGCAGCCCCTCTGCCATGGCGAGGCCCAGCACCGCCACGCGTTCCGGATCGCCGCCGAAGCTGCGGTCGCCCACGACATCGCTTTGGCCGGGTATCGCGCGATCCAGCACGGGCGCGGCCACGACATCGAAACCGGCCGCGCGGCACTCCGCGCCGATGGCGGCGCCATGCGCCCAGGCGGCGCGCAAGGCGGCGGCGGGATCGCGTGTATCGAGGCGGGCAATCGCACCGGCCGAGGGGTGGGCGCGCCAATGCGGGGGCCGCAGCCGGGCGACGCGGCCGCCCTCCTGGTCGACCATCATGACCGCTTCGGGCGCAAGCACGGCGCGGAGGTCATGCATCAGAGACGCAAGCTGCGCCGGATCCACCACGTTGCGGCCGAACAGGATGACGCCAGCGGGCGGCAGGCGGCGGAAGAGCGCCGCTTCCTCCGAGGTGAGATTGGGCCCCGAGACACCGAGGATAACGGGTTTCAGAATGAGGCCACCGTGCAGTTGCCGCCCTTCGCGCGAACATCGGCGCAGAAGCGCGTGGCGTCGGCGACGGAGGCGAAGCCTGCGGTGCGGAGACGCCAGAAGCTGCGGCTACCAACCTCGGCATGCATCACGACCGGATCGCGGTCGCCGAGCAGTTCCGGCATGCGATGGGTGAGCCGGGCCCATTCCATATGCGCCCCCATCTCGCTGTCGAGCGCCGCGAGCTGCACCTGGACGTGGCTGGGCTTGCCACCATGCGCGGGCGGTGGGGTTTTGGCTGGAGCGGGTTTGGATGGGGTCCCGGCGGTTTGCGGCATCTCCATCGCCAGATTGCCGACACCGGCGGCGTTGCGCTTCATCGGAACCTCAGCGGCGAGGTTGCGGCTCGACGTCATCGGCGTCTCGGGCACCGACTGCACACTGGTCGCCGAGCCGGGCGGCAGAGGAAGCGTCGCATCGGGCTTTGCCGCGGCACTCACCTGCGGCGGTGGGGGCGCGATGACCCGTGGCGCGGCGGGGGGCGGAGGTGGCGCCGGTGGCGGCTGGTCCTGCGCGGCCGCCGCGGCGGCAAGGCCATTCGGGTCAGGCGCTTCGGGAGCCGGCGCGAGGCTGGTTCCGGCGCCGCCGCCCTGAGCGCCGAGTAGCTGATTGTTCATCGCATTGATCTGCAGACCGCCGGGATCCAGGGGCTTAACCTTCACCGCCCCCGGCTCAGGCTCGATCAGCGGCACCGAACCGCCGCCGCCGCTGAAGACGCCCCACATGACGACGACCAGGAGCATGACCGCCCCGATGCCGCCCGCCATGACGAAGAGGCGCCGTGTCTCGCGATCCCGCTGATAGCCGGAGCGCGGTGCGCCTGGCGTAGGGATTCGCAAGTCATCCGACATCTATCGCATCTCCTCGACCGGCGTGACGCCGAGCACCGCAAGTCCGGACCGCAGAACCGTCGCCGTCGCCGCGACCAGAGCCAAACGGGCGCGGGTGCCCTCCCCGTCCTCGGCCTGAAGGAATCGGAGCGTCGTGTCCTCGCGCCCCTTGTTCCATAGCATGTGGAACTCTCCTGCAAGCTCATAGAGATAAAAGGCGACACGATGCGGTTCGCGGGCCAGCGCGGCACCCTCAATCAGACGCGGCCAGGCGATCAAGCGGCGGATCAGCGCGAGTTCCTGTGCGTCGTCGAGCGGTGCGAGATCGGCGGTGGCGAGGGCGGCCGGTTCTGCGGCTTCGGCGCCCAGCATCTCGGCGGCGGCGCGCAGCACGCTGCGGCAGCGGGCATGGGCATATTGCACGTAGAAGACCGGGTTCTCGCGCGTCTGGGCCATCGCCTGGTCGAGGTCGAATTCCATCTGCGCATCGGATTTGCGCATCAGCATGGTGAAGCGAACGGCATCCGCGCTGACTTCCTCGAGCAGGTCGCGCAACGTGACGAAGGTGCCGGCGCGCTTGCTCATGCGCAGCGGCTGGCCGTTCCGCATCACATGCACGATCTGGCAAAGCACGACTTCCAGCGGCACGCGTCCGCCCGAGGCCGCCTTCACCGCCGCCTTCATGCGCGAAACGTAGCCGCCATGATCCGCGCCGAGCACGTCGATCAGGATATCGGCGCCGCGCGCGATCTTGTCGGTGTGATAGGCGATGTCATTGGCGAAATACGTGTTGGAGCCATCGGATTTCCGCAGCGGACGGTCCACGTCATCACCGAAATCGGTGGCGCGGAACAGGGTTTGCGGACGCGGTTCCCAGTCGTCGGGCGTCTTGCCGCGCGGCGGTTCCAGCACGCCTTCATACAGCAGGCCGCCAGCCTGGAGCTTGGCAATGGCGGTGTCCGTGGCGCCGCTTTCCAGCAGCGCTTGCTCCGAGGAAAACACGTCGAAGGTGACGCCGAGGCGGCCGAGGTCTTCGCGGATCTCCGCGATCATCATCTCCAGGGCGAGTTCACGCACGTGTGCCAGCCAAAGCGCGGGATCGGCGATGCCGAGTTCCGGGGTCGCGAGGCTCGCACCGTATCGCTCGTAGAGTGCCTGGCCCACGGGGATGAGGTATTCGCCGCGATACTGCAGGCCGCTGGGGGCGGCGGCATCCAGTTCCTCGGGCGTCACCGGGCTGCCGATTGCTTCGAGGTAGCGCCAGTAGGAAGCCCAGGCGAGAGCCTGCACCTGACCGCCGGCATCGTTGATGTAGTATTCCCGCGTCACCGCGAAGCCGGCCTTGACGAGAACCGAGGACAGCGCGTCGCCCACCACCGCGCCACGGCAGTGGCCGATATGCATGGGGCCGGTCGGATTGGCTGAAACGTATTCGACATTCACCGCGATGCCGTCGCCGATATGGCCGTCGCCGTAGCTTTCGCCGGCGCGCAGGATCACCGGGATCTGCGCCAGCAGCGCGCCGGGGCTCAGCCGCAGATTGACGAAGCCGGGGCCAGCGGGTTCGGCGGAAGCGACATCCGGCAGCAGCGCCAGACGCGCGGCGATGGCCTCGGCCAGAACGCGAGGCGGCTTGCCGGCAGGTTTGGCCGCCACCATCGCGGCGTTGGTCGCCATGTCGCCATGGGCGGGGTCACGCGTCGGCGTCACCTCCACGCGCGCGGTGACTTGCGCGAGGATGGCGGGGTCGAGGTCCGGCAGCAGGTCGGCAAGCGCCTGCACGGCATGGTCGCGCATGCCGGCGAAAAGGTTCTCGGTCATGGGCGGTATCAGCCCGGAACGCTGGGATCGGTCAACCGGCGATATTCGTCATGAGCGTAGCGATCCGTCATGCCCGCGATATAGTCCCGCACGGTTTCCGCCGCGCGGCGGGTGCGGCCCTGCCCGGCCCGCTCGCCCCATTCATCCGGCAGCAGGCTCGGATCATCGAGCAGGAGTGTCGCGAGCTCAGCGGTGAGGCGGCTCGACTTCGCGGACATGCGGTTGACGCGCCAATGGCGATACATGCGGGCGAAGAGGAAGTCCTTGATCTCACGGTTGGCCTCCGCCATCGCCGGGCTGAAGCCGACCACCGGGGATCGCGCGTGGCGGATAGCCTCCACACTCTCGGGATCGAGCCGCGCGATTCGCAGGCGCGTGACGCCCACCACATCGCGGATCATCCGGTCCAGCACGCGCCGGATGGTCTCGTGCCGCAGACGGGGCGCGGCCAGGTCGGGGGCCAGAGCCCGCGCCTCGGCCAGGGATTCCGCCACCACCGGCAGGCGGCCGATCTCCTCCATGGTGAAGAGCTTGGCGCGCAGCCCATCGTCGAGGTCATGGCTGTGATAAGCGATATCGTCCGCCAGCGCCGCGACCTGAGCCTCGGCCGAGGCCTGGGTCGTAAGGTCGAGCGAATGCCGCTCGTCATAGGCGGCGACATAGCCGCTGGGCGAGGCGATGGGGCCGTTATGCTTGACCAGCCCTTCCAGCGTCTCCCAGGTCAGGTTTAACCCGTCGAAGCCCGCGTAGCGCGCTTCGAGTAAGGTCACGACGCGCAGGCTTTGGGCGTTGTGGTTGAAGCCGCCGAACTCGGCCATCGCCTGGTCGAGGCCGGTCTCGCCCGCATGGCCGAAGGGCGGGTGGCCGAGGTCATGCGCCAGCGCGAGCGCCTCGGTCAGGTCCTCGTCCAACCGCAGGGCGCGGGCGATGGAGCGGCCGATCTGCGCCACCTCGATGCTGTGGGTCAGCCGGGTGCGGTAGAAGTGGCCCTCGTGATCGACGAAAACCTGTGTCTTATACTGCAGCTTGCGGAAGGCGGTGGCGTGGATGATGCGGTCGCGGTCGCGCTGGAAGGGACCGCGCATGCCGGCGTCCGGCTCGGGATGCAGACGCCCGCGCGACGTCTCCGCGCGCACGGCATAGGGGGCGAGATCCATGGACGAGGGCTAATCCCTTCAATTACGCGCATCAAGCGGCTATGTTGTGGGCATGACCGAGCAAAATGCGAGCTTAGGCGTGCCTGGCAGTTTCGGTGTGACCGATCGGGCGGCCGCGCAGATCGCCCAGATCCTCAGCGCCCAATCCTCGGCGGCGCTCCGCGTGGCCGTGCTGGCGGGCGGTTGCAGCGGATTCCAATACAGCTTCGATCTGGATGAGGCACCGCCCACCGATGAGGATATGGTCATCGAGCGCGACGGCGCCCGGGTTCTGGTCGATCAGAGCAGCCTGACGCTGCTGGGCGGCGCGCAGCTCGATTACACCGACGCGCTGATGGGCGCGCATTTCGCGATCAAGAACCCGAACGCGACCTCCGCCTGCGGCTGCGGCAGCAGCTTCTCGATCGACTGAGGCGGCCGGCTTAGTTTTCCCGCATGCGCATCGCCACTTGGAACGTCAATTCGATCCGCGTCCGCCAGACCCATGTCCGACGCTGGCTGGAGCGGGTGCGGCCGGATGTTCTGGTTCTGCAGGAGATCAAGTGCGAGTCGGCGGGGTTTCCCGGCGCGGTCTTCGAGGATCTCGGCTACCAGTCGGAGGCGATCGGGCAGAAGGCCTATAACGGCGTCGCGGTCGTGGCGCGCCAGCCTTTCACGGTGACGCATCGCGCTTTACCGGGCCTGTCCGGTGAGGACACCCAGGCGCGCTACATCGAGCTGGAAAGCGGCGGCATCACCGTCATCGGAATCTACCTGCCCAACGGCAATTCCGGCGGCGAGGCTGGCTATGCCTACAAGCTCGCCTGGATGGACCTGCTGGCGGAGCGGGCTGAAGCGCTGCTGGACGAGGATCGCGATCTTCTCATCGCCGGAGACTTCAACGTCTGTCCGACGCCGCTCGACTTCGCACCCGGTACCTTGCCGCCGACCGATGCGCTGCTACGGCTGGAAACGCGGATGCGCTATCGCCGCCTGATCCATGCCGGTCTGACCGACGCGGTGCGGACTCTGCATCCGCATGCGCCGGCCTATAGTTTCTGGGATTACCAGGCCGGCGCCTGGGAGCGCGACCGCGGCTTGCGGATCGACTTCGCGCTGCTGTCCCCGCGCCTCGCGGAGCGGCTCATCGCCGCCGCACCGGACCGAGACGAGCGCGGGGCGGAGCAGCCATCCGACCATGTCCCCGTGGTGGTCGACCTCGCCGACGCTACCGCCGAGGTGCTGGCGGCCTGAGGCTTACGGCGCGGTCGGCGAGCCGACGATGATGTCGACGCGGCGAACCTCGATCTTGGACATCGGCACGGCGGGTTGAACGGCGCCCATCGGACGAGTCGTTATCCGCGACGGATTGACGCCATCGGCCACCAGTTCTGCCTCCACGGCCTTGGCGCGGAGGTTGTCCATATCCGCCGGCTCGACATAGTGATGGCCCGGCGGCGCGGAGTAGCCCGCGACCACAACCGACTTATCGCTATAGCGATTGGCGAAGTTCGCTCCGGCGGTCACGGCGCTGTCCGCGCCATTGTCGAGCGCTGCGGAGTTCGGCGTGAAGAAGACCGGGAAGCTTTGGCCGGCGGGCTCCAACGGAGGGGTGCAGGCGCCGAGTGCGAGCAGTGCGGTAAGAGCGACAAGCCGGCGCATCTTCAATACCTTACAAAAACTTTATAATCTTCCTCGGCATTAGATCACGCCCTCCCCGGCGTCAATCGCAGTGCAGCAACGGCAGCGCTCCCCGGGTCAGAACTTCTCCATGCGGTCGCGGTTCTCGATCATGAGCACGTCATGATTGCCAGCCCAGCCGCGCTCGTTATAGCTGAGGATCCGGGTCGCCTGCGCGCGGCTTGCCATCTCGATCACGGTTGATGCGCGGCATAGCGACACACCGTAATCGTCCGGGCCAGGGTAACGCGCATAGCCCCAGCCGGTGGCTTCGTAGCCTGCCAGGATCTCGGCCCATTCCACCTCGCCGATCATCGCGCCGTGGCTGCGCTGGACCTCCTTGCTCCAATTGCCGTGGATCGTCGCGATCAGGATGCCGCGCGGGCTGAGCAGGCGGCTTAGATGGCACAACCAGGCCTCAGCGCGGGAGCGATCCACATGCGTGAAGAGCGACCCGATCCAGATCAGGTCGAAGCCTGTACCGAGTTCGACCGTCGCCAGATCGGGCCGAGAATAAATGCCGGTGCCGCCGAATTGTTGGGTGCAGAAGTCGACGCCATCCGTCTCGATATCGGCGAAGGTGATCGCGGCGCGGGGAAAGGCGGCGCGCAGATGACGGGCGACACGGCCATGGCCGCAGGGAAGGTCGAGGATGCGCCTGACATCGCCGAGGCTCGACATGGCAAGCGCGCGAAAAATGACGCGGATCGCATCGACCCCGACCGAGAAATACCAGTCGGGGCCGGTGTTGAACATGTGGTCCTGCGGAGAGACCGTCTTGTCGATCTCGCGCTTCAGAAAGGCCTCCTCGAGCGCCGCCACCTTCGCGAACTGCATATAGCTCCCCACCGTCCCGTCATCAGGTCA
Organism: Acidisoma sp. S159; assembly: GCF_009766125.1. Lineage (NCBI taxonomy): Bacteria > Pseudomonadati > Pseudomonadota > Alphaproteobacteria > Acetobacterales > Acidocellaceae > Acidisoma > Acidisoma sp. S159. Next base: position 99,024 of record NZ_LMUG01000048.1, on the reverse strand, counting down.
GTTTGAAGCCGAAATGAACCGGATGCGCCAGTCATTGTTTGCGCATCCGGTAAATGCAAGCGATGCGGAGGGCTGGTGTCTTAGTCCCGCCGCCTCAATGACGACTGTTCATTGCCAGTGGCCCGGCACCCAGACCCAGCGACCATAGGAATTGGCCCAATGGCCATGGATGAAGTGGGCGTAGCGCGGGCCGGCTGGGATGTAGTGGCCGCCGATCCAGGCGTAACGGTAGCCGTCCCATTGCCAATGGCCGGGCTCCCAAACGAAGCGCGGACCAGGTGGCGGAGGCGGCGGTCCCTCGAAGCGCAGCCCCGGCACAGGCGGGTAGGGATAGCCCTGCGCCTGGGCCGGCGAGGCGCCGGAGATAGTCGCGGCGCCCAGCAGCGCGCCCAATGCCAAGCTGGCGGCAAGGGCTCGAAAACGGATCATCCAGGTCTCCTCATATCTCAGCCGAAGGAGACGGACCGAACGCCCGCAGCAAGGCAAAAGCGCGGCGCCGACTGTGACAGAGGGTGAGCCGGCTATTCCGCCGCCTTGCGCGACGCCGCGCTGGCGATTTCCCGCCGCATCGCCGGCAGCACGTCCTGCGCCAGGCGCTCCATCGTGCCCCATTCGCGCGCGCGGTTCTGGTTGCTGCCGTCCATCGAGGCCATGAGCAGCGTCGAGAAAGGGCCGACCCGCTCCCGGAAGCCGAGGAGCTTTTCGGTGACGGTCTTGGCGGAGCCATAGATGACCATGCTTTCGATCATCCCCTCCACCGTGACATCGGCGTCGGCCATCTTGGGGTCGCTCTTCATCACCGCCGTGTAGTCGGCGCGCTTCAGAACCTCCCAGAGGTAGTGGAAGTAGTAGTAGTTGCTGCCTTTGGGATCCATGACCCAGTCCAGCGCCTCCTGGTCGCTCTCGGCCACAAGCAGGTTGCGGGCAACGCGCCAATCATGGCCGTCAGGTTCGCGGCCAGCCGCACGGCAGCCCTCGGCGTATTTCTTGAAGTGGCTGCCGACGATCCATTCGGGACAGAAATTGGCGCTGATCGGACTCCAGCCGCGCTCGGCCGCCACCTTCACGCTGCCGGAATAGGGCGACATGGCGGACATCGCGATGGGCGGATGGGGTTTCTGGAACGGCTTGCCCATGTAGCCGACACCAAGCTCCGGCACGATCGAGTCGGTGATCTTGATATGCCAATGCTTGCCCTTGAGGTCGTAGGGCGGGTCCTGGCCCCAGATCGCCAGGATATGGTCGATGCTCTCCATCATCCGTTCGTTGCGGATCGTGGGATCGGTATTGCCGAACAGCTCGTGATCGCTGGAAAGACCCGCCGGCCCGATGCCGAAGACGAAGCGGCCTCCGCTGAGATGATCGAACATCGCGGCCTCGGCGGCAACGATGGCCGGGTGGTGGTTCGGCAGACCCACAACGCCAGTTCCGAAGACGATCGACTTGGTGCGATGGATCAGCGAGGCCATCAGCATCATCGGCGCGCAGAACGGCTCGGTGGCGGCGGAGAAATGCTCCCCCACCCAGGCCTCGTCGAAGCCCAGGCGGTCGGCATGGATGATCTTCTCGGAATTCTCCGAGATGGTGTCGCGCATCGAGCGATCGGCCGGGTGCAGCGGCATCTGGAACAGGCCAAGCTTCATCGAATGTCCTCCCGCCCCGCGTCTCGCGCGCGGATTGTCAACAATCCACGCAGAGTGCGGCCATGGCCGAGGGAGTGTCAACGACCGCCGCGGCGGCGCGTGTGGGTTTGGTCATGCGCGGGGTTTATAATGGAACTGCCAATAGCATTTGCCCCTCTTCGCTATGAACTGCTCGGGATATTTCTGCGCCAGGTTCAGCATGCCTGGCCCCAGCGCTCTGGAATTCGCGTAGGCATTTCCCACGCCCGGGAATTCTGGGCGGTATGTGTTGAGCCAGTGAACCAACAAGTCGGTTGTCAGAGGGTATTCCTCGCTCGATTTCGCCATAAGGACTTTCGCTAAAAATTCCTGCGGCCCCGTAAGGTTAAATAGGCAGGTTGGGTATTGATCCCATCGAGGCGACGGCGATGCGACGTTAGGCTGCTCAACCGCCGGCACTTGACCAGACGGCTGTATGGATTCCGGAACGATGGTTGCAACACAGCGCAAGCCTGGTTGTGGCAGATAGCTCCTGAACGGAAAACCCGTGCCACGAATGGAGGCGGCACTTGATGGTGCGATGACCGGTTCTGAATTGGCGAGAACTGGTCTTGTTGCGTCTGTGTCTGGCCCTCCGGCGTCGGTGACCTGGAAACAACAGGCGTCGAACTTCCCGGCATCACATTCTTCCTCGTGACAGAAGATGCGTATCGCAGGAATGTCTTAATGGTTGATATCGCTGCGACATGGAAACGCAGCGAGATTCCGTCACCGAAATCAAACTGAATTCGCCGTCGAGCGGCAGCCGGCTCTTTGGCGCACCGCCTTCAAATGCCGCATCGCCGTGCGGATACGGCCGGGCTGATGGGGCATCAACGACCAGGGCGGCGCGCGCCTGGTAACCTTGGTCAGTCGCTATTTTCCGTAGGTAGCCGACAACCACAGCGAAGCCCGCAAGACTTAAGTCGGTGCGCCTGGGATGGCCCAGAAAAACCAGCAACCTTCGCCCGGTGGGACCCGCTGCCCCGCACAATGTTCAGGATGACTTCTGATCAGCCTGATCATGGCTGACCGTATGTAATCCTCGCGCCGATAGGCGTCTCCAGCTTCAGGAAATTGACGACGATGTGTGCCAGCTAAATTGTGAAGTTGAACGGACGAAAGTTGGTGCGTCGGATTCGAGTGAGCGGAGAGAACGCTGGCCAGAAAGTGTTGCGTGACGTTTAGACCCGGAATCCAGTCCGCGCGCCGAATATCCGCGGGTATTGCTGGCGGTGGCGGCCGTAGGACGCGAAGTCTCGTTCCGAACAACGGAACTTGACCGATGGCCCCCGGAAGTTGCGGGTCGGTGGGCTGTTGGATTAAGGCGAGTGTGCCTGTGCGCTCTTGGTTACTCGTCGGAAGGTAACTTGTGTTTGCCGGCGGAGCCACGACTGTGCCGCCCAGCTGATGTGGACAGTCGTTTGGGACGAACGGTGGGCTCGGCGCGAGCAGCTCAAACGAAGATTGATTGCCGGGCTGGTCATCCGAAACGGACTGACCCATGGGCGTCGGCGGTCCGAACCTGAATACGTCTGCTCCCGACATGGCGCTCTCCTCGTGAGAAGAGACGCGTATCGCCAAACACGTTAACGCGTTGATACTCTCGCCGGTTGTCTGGTCTCTGCCCAAGCGGCCGAGCGGCGCGTCGAGGCGCGCGCCGTTTTAGCGGTGAAACCGGCAAGGCGCTCGCGGCACCACCTCCGGCTTGGCGCGAGAGACGAAGCTCTCGGTGGCAAACTTTCGCTTGCACCTTGCGCGCCAGCCCGGGGGACGGCCGGGGTCTTAGGTCGGAGGCCGGCCTACTCCGTAAATGTGATCAGGACCCGCTACGACGTAGAAGTAATCGGGATACCGCGCCACAAGCAGTTCGAAGGCCCTTCGCATGTTCTGCGGTCTTGTATAGGTGTTTGGATAGAGCTCCGGCGGTCGCGCGAGCCATGCTGCGTAGAGTTGGTGCGCTGCAACAGGTTGCGGCAGTTGACGGAGGATTCCTGCCAATGCGAACGGTCGACCATGGAGGCCAGGCGGCAGCACGGGTGCAGCGGCGACAGGTTGCACCTGCTGTGGCTGTGGCTGTGGCTGTGGCTGTGGCTGTGGCAATACCCGTGCCGGTGCCTGGGGCAGAGGCTGCGACAGTTGCGGGATCGGCGGCTGGGCCTCAGTCACCTGGGGTCGGGGGGCAAGCTGGCGGCGGGCCACCAGGATCCGACGGGGCTCGTCCACCGGAAGGTCCTGAGGCAGTGGACCGAGCGGAAGGCGCCGGTAGGTCGGCGAACGAGGAACGACCGTTCGCCTCGTCAGGGGCATCACGGTCTGAGCCGGATTCTGGAGCTGCTGCCAGAGCTGAAACGGAATCTCTCCGACCTCCAGCTCACCAGGCGGCGTAATTGGGCCAGTATTAATAATAGGCCCGATCGATTGCGACATGGCAACCTCCTTTGAGAAGAGGCGCGTATCGCAGGAAGGTCTTAACTCGTTTGCACCTTTGCATTCCAGAAACGTCGTGCTGCTCAACTTTTATCAAAGCGGCATCTGGATATTCGCGGATCACAAGATTTTTGCTTTGCGATTTATAAACGTTCACGCACCCGAGTGTTCGTCCCGATATCGAAACTCCACAGGCCGCATGGCCGAGACCGGAACGCCTCCGGATTACAAATCCTGCAGTGCCCGCCCGGCAAACGCGATCCAGCTCTACCTCAGCCTCAGCCCAAGCGGCCGAGTGCCGCTTCGAGACGTGCTGCTTCAGCCGTGAAACCGGCAAGGCGTTCGCGGTTTTCCTCCACCACCTCCGGCTTGGCGCGCGAGACGAAGCTTTCGTTGGAGAGCTTGGCTTGCACCTTGCGCGCCTCCTCCAAGGCCTTCGCGCGCTCCTTCTCCAGCCGCACGCGCTCGGCGCCGAGGTCGATCAGACCGGCTAGAGGCAGCACGATGGTGATCGGCCCCAGCACGGCTTGCGCCGAACCCGCTGGCGCCTCGCCTTCGAGCGGCCGCACCTCGGAAGCGCGGGCCATGCGGCGGATGGTGTCCTCCCAGCGCGCCGCGCGCGCCAAGGCTTCGGCATCGGCATCGCGCAGCAGGATCGGTGCCAGGATCGAGGGCGGCACGCGCATCTCGGACCGCACGCCGCGAACCTCGGTGATGAGACCGACAATCCAGTCGAGCTCGGCCCGCGCTGCCTCGGCCTCGGTCGCCGCGGCCGGCTTGGGCCAGGGTGCCCGGATGAGCGTGCCCTCGGCGCCGAAGCCGAAGGCGCCCCACAGCTCCTCGGTCACGAAGGGCATCGCGGGATGCAGCAAGCGCAGGATGGTGCCGAGGACATGCGCCGCGACCGCGCGGATCTCACTCGCTTCCGGGGACTCGCCCTGGGCGAAGACGGGTTTTGCGAATTCCAGGAACCAGTCGCAGTACGTGTTCCATGTGAAACGATAGCAGGCGGCGGCGTAGTCGTTGAGGCGGTAGGCGTCCAAGGCCGCCGTCGCCTCGGCCACCGCTACATTGGCGGAATCGAGCAGCCAGCGGCTGAGCGGCAATTTCACCTGCGCCGGATCGAAGCCTGGCACCGGGGCCACGCCGTTCATCTCGCAGAAGCGCGCGGCGTTCCACAGCTTGGTGACGAAGCTGCGATAGCTCTCGACGATGGCGGGGCTGAGCTTGACGTCCCGGCCCGGCCCGGTCAGCGCGCAGATGGTGAAGCGCAGGGCATCCGTGCCGAATTGGTCGATGAGCGCCAGCGGGTCGATGACATTGCCCTTGGACTTGGACATCTTCTGGCCGCGCTCGTCCCGCACCAGGCCATGGATATAGACCGTGCGGAACGGCACATCGCCCATCACATGCAGCCCCATCATCATCATCCGGGCGACCCAGAAGAAGATGATGTCGAAGGCGGTGACGAGTACGTCGGTCGGATAGTACCGGGCAAGCTCCGGAGTCTGGTCGGGCCAGCCGAGGGTCGAGAAGGGCCACAGGCCGGAGCTGAACCAGGTGTCCAGCACGTCCTCGTCCTGGGTCAGCACTTCGTCGGTCCCGTAGGCAGTGCGGGCGAGGGCCGCGGCACCTGCCGCGTCCTCGGCGACGAAGACCTGGCCGTCCGGACCGTACCAGGCCGGGATGCGATGGCCCCACCAGAGCTGGCGGCTGATGCACCAGGGCTCGATCTCGCGCAGCCAGGCGAAGAAGGTGTTTTCCCATTGGCGCGGCACGAAGACGGTGCGCCCCTCCTCCACCGCGCGGATCGCCGGCTTGGCGAGTTCGGCGGCGTTGCAGAACCATTGCGTGGTCAACAGGGGCTCGATCGGCACGCCGGAACGGTCGCCATGCGGCACCTGATTGCGGTGACGCTCGACCTGGACCAGCAGATCCAGCCGCTCAAGCTCGGCGACAATCGCGGCGCGGACGGCGAAACGGTCCTGGCCGGCGAGGCGCGTGAGGTAGGCGGGATCGGCGATGCCTTCGACCGCCCGCATCTCGCCGGCGATCTCGTCGATGACGAACCCCGCCTGGCGATCGAGGATCGAGGGCATGGGCAAGGCGTGGCGCTGGCCCACCGCGAAATCGTTGAAGTCATGCGCGGGGGTGATCTTGACCGCGCCGGTGCCCTTTTCGGGGTCGGAGTAGCCGTCGGCGATGATCGGAATGCGGCGACCGACCAGCGGCAGAATGGCGTGGCGGCCGATCAGGTCCCGATACCGCTCATCCTCGGGGTTCACCGCCACCGCGACATCGCCCGGCAGGGTCTCGGGCCGCGTGGTGGCGACGGTGATGAAGCGATCCGGCACCCCCTCGATGGGGTAGCGGATGTACCAAAGGGAGCCGTCCATCTCCCGGCTTTCCACTTCGAGGTCGGAGATCGCCGATTGGAAGGCGGGGTCCCAGTTCACCAGGCGGCGGTCGCGGTAGATAAGACCCTGGCCATGCATCTCGACGAAGACGCGGCGGACGGCGCGGGACAGACCCTCGTCCATGGTGAAACGCTCGCGCGGCCAGTCCAGCGACGCGCCAAGGCGGCGGAGCTGCCGGGTGATGGTGCCGCCGGATTCGGCCTTCCATTGCCAGACGCGGTCGAGAAAAGCCTCGCGACCCTGTTGCTTGCGGCTAGTGCCTTCGGCGGCGAGGAGACGCTCGACCACCATCTGGGTCGCGATACCGGCATGGTCGGAACCGGGCTGCCACAAAGTGTCTCGCCGTTGCATGCGGCGAAAACGGACGAGCGCGTCCTGGACGGTGAAGGTTAGCGCATGACCGATATGCAGGCTGCCCGTGACATTGGGCGGCGGGATCATGATGGTGAAGGGATCGGCGTCCGAGGTGGGGTCGGCCGCGAAGGCGCCGCTGCTTTCCCAGATAGCGTAGAGGCGCGCCTCGGCTTCCGCCGGCGAGAAGGACTTTTCGAGCATCAGGCTGACCTAGCGGAGAGCGGGCGGCGCCGGAAGAGGCCGTCGCACGCGGCAGCCCGACGGTCCCTCGTCGGATTCCCTGCCCGCGCCGCGGCGTCAGCGCAAGCTGCGGCTGACCAGCTTCTCGATCTCGGCGCGCACGAGCCGTTCCACCAGCCCCGGAAGATTCTCATCGAGCCATGACTTCAGCAGCGGACGCAGCTCGCTTCTGACGACGTCCTCGATTGTCGGCGCACTGCGCGGGTTGAGCGGACCGCCTTCCTGGTCGAGCCGGCGCAAAAGGGCTTCGACGGAGGCGGCTGCCGCTGCGGCAGCCGCCGGCGCCACGAGGGCTTCGATCGCGAGGGCCGACATTGGGGGAGCCGCATCGGCCTCGCCACTGCGCGACGGTGTGCCCAAGAGCGGCGCTTCCGACGGTCCGCGGGCGGCTTCGACTTCCGGCGCGGCCGATGGCTCTTCGGCGCGGGGAATGTGGCCGGCGGAGGACAAAGCGGCCCATCCGGGCGCGGCATGTGGCGGCGTTACGTGCGCTTCGCTTGGGGGCGGAACCGGATCATCTGCCGGATGCGGCGGCTGGTCCGCGACGACCATGGAATCGTCGAGGGTCAGCACGGGCGGCACAATCTCAGGCGGCCCCTCGATCTCAAGACGGGGAGGTTCGGGCTCAGCGCTTGGCTGGTCCGCCTTGGAGCGCGGAACGTTCAGCCAATTGCTCGATGGCGAGTTGCTTTTAAGACGCGTCTCTTCATCGACCATGATCCGGCGGATCGAGGCCAAGATGTCCTCCATCGACTCGTCCTTGGGAGAAGTCTCAGGATCGTCGCCACTCATCAGGTCTTTGCCCCCGCTCTGTCAGGGGCAGCATTGGCCCAAAGATCAGTGGTTGTCATTCCCCAGGTTGTCGGACGGGCTACCATTGGTGTTGCCGACCGTGTTAGCCGAGGGGTCGCCGGTGCCGATCCAGGCATCCTTGACCGATCTGAAGTAGGCGTTGTCGTCATACAGCGGCACATGCAGGTTGATGTCCCGTGCGGTGAAGCGGCCGATCGCCGCCGCGAGGTTGTAGGACGCGGTAACCAGCCCGGCGAGGTTCTGCACCAGCGTCACCTCCGATTGCAGTAGGAGCTGCTGCGCGTTCAACACATCGAGCGTGGTGCGGCTGCCGACGATCGCCTCGCGCTCGGTGCCGTCGAGGGCGATCTGGTTGGCGGCGATTTCCGCCCTGGTGCTGGAAATCGTGGCGCGGGTGGCGACCAGCGTTTCCCAGTTTTGGGTCGCGGTTTGCACCGCGGTGCGGCGCTGCACGTCAACCTGTTGCCGGGCGTTCTCGCGATTCTGCACCGCCTGCCGGATCGCGGCATATTCGGCGCCGCCCTGATAGATCGGGATCGAGATCGTCGCCAGAACCTCGGCCCCGGTCGATTGGAAATTGCGTTCCTGCTGGTTGTCCTGCTGAAACGCCTCGCCCTGAACCTGCAGGGTGGGCAGCAACGCGCTCCAGGCGATATCAACGGCGTCGGATTCCGCTGCCTGGGTGAACTGCGCCTGGACCACGGCGGGATTGTCCCGCTGTGCCGCCGCGGCGGCCTCGTTCCGATTGCCAACCGGCACCGCAAGCGGTTGCGGCGGCACCAGCTTGCCGGGCATGAAGCCGACCACGCTCTGGAAGGTCGCGCGGGCAGTCTGCAGGTTGCCCTGGGCGGTCTGCACCTCGGCCTCGGCCTGTGCCAGTGCGGATTCGCTCTGTGCGACGTCGGTGCGGGTGATTTCGCCGACGCTGAAGCGGTCCTCGGTCGCCTTGAGCTGCTCCTTGAGCACCTGGGCGTTGTTCACCGCCAAGGCGAGGAGCTGCTGATTCTCGATAACCGTGACATAGGCCGAAACGGCGCTGGTGAAGACCTGCTGCTCGATGTTGATGAGGTTGGCGCGCTCGGCCCGCACCCGGTCCTTGGCCTGGGCGGTCTGCGCGCGGGTCTTCCCGCCGTTGTAGACGTTTTCGGTGATCTGCGCCTGAACACTGGCGAGCGCGCGGTTCTGGCCCGAGGTCTGGTTGCTGCTCTGGCCGAACTGGTCCGTGAGCCCTACCGTCTGATTGCCCTGGGTGTAACCCGCGGAAGCGCCGACGGTGACGGTCGGGCGCCAGCCGGCGAGCGCCTGTGGCACATTCTCGTCGACCGACCGCAGATTGGCGCGCTCGGCCTGCAGGGTCGGGTTGTTGGCATAGGCCGCAGCCAAAGATTCATTCAATGTCTGCGCCATCGCGGGCGAGGCCATCGCAACCAGGCCGAGGCCAATCAGGAAGGCAGTACGCGAGATCATGTATCCATCCCAAATCTTTCGCCACCGAAACCTTTGTCGACGCTGATCGCTCACGCGGAGACGCTCAGGTCGCTTTCAGACCTCGGCAGGCCGAAAAAAGGACCCTCATCCGACAGGAGACGGTCCCAGCTTACGCACACGCGATCTCGGCTAAGCATCTGCCACAAGAACAGTTCTGAAGGCCAATGCTTTAACGCATTGACCCGCCGCCGTGGCTATCGCGCCACATCCCATACCTGAGGAAAAGCGAATCAAAGCTCAAAATGCGGCGTGAAATCGAAGGCCGATAAGACAGCGGTCGCACAATCGAAGGCCGGAACGATCGCGAGGCCCGCCAGCAAGGCATCGCCTGCCTGACCGCGAGGCCGTTCCGCCCGCACCGCCACGCCATTGCCCCCGCGCGACAACACGGTCACCAGCCTGCCACCAGGCTTGAGCTGCCGCGCGATCGCATCGGGTATCTCGGCGACCTGACCTTCGATGAAGATCGCATCCCACAGGTCGAGACCAGGCGCCCCTTCGCGCAATGGCCCGTGCCGCAGGGTGACCGGAAAACCCAGCGCCGTTAGGGCACTGCGCGCTTCCGCGATGAGCGCCTCGTCGTCATCGACCGCGACAACCCGTGCATCGCAGGCGGCGAGTACCGCGGCACCATAGCCGGCGCCTCCAGCGACGACGAGCAGACGCTCCCCGGCGACCGGCAGCAGCAGTTGCGCCAGCCGTGCGAAGGCCAGCGGCGCCATGAGCACGCGGCCGTCGCCGAGCGGCACATCCTGATCAGCGTAAGCGAGTGGCAATAGATGCGGCGGTAGAAAGCGTTCCCGGGGGATGGTCCGCATTGCATCGAGCAGGCGCGGGTCCGAAACCTTGTTGGGGCGAAGCTGGCTATCCACCATGAACTGGCGCGCCGCGGCGAAGGACGCGGGTAGGTTGGTGCTGGCCATCATCTCTACCGGGTGCTGCATCGCGGCGGACCATACAAGCGGCTTTCGCGCGCGCCAAGTTATCGCCGGCGCGCTGGCGGTAGACGCGATTGACCGGCCGCTCGCTCTCGGACTATGCATCGCGCCCGGCCGCGCAGGCCGACCACCATCCGGTCCGGTGGCAGAGTGGTGATGCAGCGGACTGCAAATCCGCGAATGTGGGTTCGATTCCCGCCCGGACCTCCAGCCGACGTCTCTACCGCCGCGTGCAGGGTGGCGGCCATAGTCATGGCTGAGCGGCTATGCCCTGAAAAACGTTGACTTACCGGGCCTATAGCGCCGATATCCCGCCTGCGGGCCAGCGCAAGGGCGGAGCTTGTTCGCCGCGGGACCTCCTACCTGCTGTTTCAGTGCAGACGCGCCGGCCGCGCTCTGGCATCCGCACCTATGTCAACTGCCGCCAACCAAGGAATATCTTTGTCTCTTCACGCAGCGTCTGTCACGGACGCGGCTATCACCGCGGACAACCCCCCCGAATCCGCACCCGTGACACGTACTACCTTCCACGACCTCGGCCTGTCGGACCTTCTCCTCCGCGCGATCGAGGAGAAGGGCTATCTCCATCCGACCCCGATTCAGGAGCAGGCGATTCCCATCGTCCTCCAAGGTCGCGATGTGCTGGGCTGCGCTCAAACCGGCACCGGCAAGACCGCAAGCTTCACACTGCCGATGATGGAAATCCTCAGCGGCAGCCGCGCCCGCGCACGCATGCCGCGCAGCCTCATCCTAGAGCCGACGCGCGAACTCGCGCTGCAGGTCGCCGAGAACTTCGTGCTGTACGGCAAGCACCTCAAGCTCAACCACGCGCTGCTCATCGGCGGCGAGAGCCTGTCCGATCAGAAGGACGCGCTGATGCGCGGCGTCGATGTTCTTATCGCGACGCCCGGCCGCCTGATCGACCTTTTCGAGCGCGGCGGGCTGTTGCTCAGCGACGTCCGGATCCTGGTGATCGACGAGGCCGACCGCATGCTCGACATGGGGTTCATCCCGGATGTCGAGCGCATCGTGTCGATGCTGCCGCAGAACCGGCAGACGCTGTTCTTCAGCGCTACCATCGCGCCGCCGATCCGCCGGCTGGCCGATGCCTTCCTGCAGAACCCGAAGGAAATCACCACCTCGGCCTCGGCCTCGGTTGCGCCGACCATCGTCGCGGGTCTCGCCGTTGTCGCGGAAGAGGATAAGCGGCGCACGCTGCGCAAGCTGATTGAGACGCAGGACGTGCAGAACGCACTGATCTTCAGCAACCGCAAACGCGACGTCGATATTCTCTACAAGTCACTGCAACGGCACGGTTTCAGCGTCGGCTCGCTGCATGGCGACATGGTGCAATCGGCCCGTTTCACGACGCTTGAGAAGTTCCGCGCCAACGAGATCCGCTTGCTGGTTTGCAGCGATGTCGCGGCGCGCGGCATCGATATCGGTGGCCTGTCGCATGTCTTCAACTTCGACGTGCCGCATCATGCCGAGGACTACGTCCACCGCATCGGGCGCACAGGGCGCGCGGGCCTGACCGGCCACGCCTTCACCCTGGCGACGCCCGACGAGCGCGAAATGGTGGAGGCGATCGAGAAGCTGACCGGTGCGCCGATCCCGCGTATCGACATCGAAGGCGTCGCACCGCTCGAATGGTCCGAAGGCAGCGGCGACCGCCGGCGTGGCCGGGGCCGTGGCGGCGATAAGGGCAAGTCGGCCGAAAAGGGTCGCGGCGAGCGTGGCCGTGGTCGCGGCGGCGCCAAGCCAGCCGCGCCTCAGCCGGAGCCGCTGGCGGCGATCGAGGCCAATGCACCGATTCTGTTGCCCGAAGAGGTCGTGGCGGTCGAGGAGACTGGTCGCGGTGGCGGCCGGCGTCGTGGCGGACAGGGCCGCGACGGGCATCCGCCGCGCGAACGCCTAGCGCGTGAGGTTCAGGCGCTCGAGGAGAGTGCTCAGGCAGCGCCGGAAGCTCAGCCTCGCCAGCGCAACGAGCGCAAACGCGGCCAGGGCCAGGTGCCGGCCGAAGTAGTTCGCGCCAAGCCGGAGGAGACCCAGCGCGAGCCGCAGGGTCGCCGCGACAACAATCGCCGCCCCGCTCCGGTCGCCGCAGATCGCGAGGCCGGACCGGTTTTGGGCTTCGGCGCCGAGATCCCGGCATTCATGCTGATCCGTCCCCGTCGCCGGGCGCCGGAGCCTGCCCAGATCGCCGCCGCCGGAACCAGCGACCACGCGAACGCCGCGCCCGAGGCCTCGTGAGGACGGCTGCTGCGAGCCGTTGACAGGGTGGCACATCGGAAATCGGCGCAGCGCGCCCCGGCGGAACGTCGCGGCATAGCGTCCGCGCGGCCCGAGGCGCTGCCGGAGGTCATTGCGGCGCGGATCCAGGCGATTGGCGCTGATGGCGATGGCATAGCGCGCCTGCCCGATGGACGGCCGCTCTATCTCCCTTTCACCCTGCCCGGCGAAAACGTCGAGGCGCGGAAGCTTTATGCGCGCGGCGGCGGCCTAGGCGGTGAGGCGATCGTTCTCGATCCGAGCGCCGAGCGTGTCACACCGCCTTGCCCGCATTTTGGCACCTGCGGCGGCTGCACGCTGCAGCATTGGCAGATCGACGCCATCCGGCGCTGGAAGGCCGGCGAGCTCGTTCAGGCCCTGACGCGCGCGGGTTTCCCGAATGCCACGGTCGAGGCAACGCTTGCCAGCGCGCCCGGCACGCGGCGGCGTGTGGATCTTGCCTTCCGTCGCGGACCGGCCGGCGAACAGCTCGGCTTCCATGCCCACCGCTCGCGCGACATCGTGCCGATCGCGGTCTGCCCCGTCACCGAACCGGCGATCGTGGCGCTGCTGGCGCCCCTCGGCGACCTGCTGCCACGCCTCGCCGCGATCCATCGCGAAGCCGCCTGCATCATCAACCTGCTCGACAGCGGCCCCGACCTTCTGCTGCGCACCGACGCTGATCTCAATCCCGCGGACCGCCGTCTGCTCGCGGCTTTTGGCGCGGCGCAGGGCATACCCCGCATCGCCTGGGCGCGCGGCACCGGCGAAACCGAAATGGCGGCGCAGCTCGGGCCGGTCCGGATTATCCTCGGCGGGGTCGAGGTGGCGCCGCCGCCTGGCGCCTTCCTGCAAGCGACGGCGACCGGGGCGAGCGATATCGCGGCGGCGGTGGTGGCGGGCTTGCCTGAGGACATCCGCGCGCGGGACCGGGTGGTCGAGTTGCACGCGGGCTCCGGCACGCTGACCTTCGCCCTCGCCCGCAAGTCTCGCGTGCATGCCTATGAGGGCGATGCGGCGGCGGCACTGGCGCTGGAACAGGCTGCCGGGCACGCGGGGCTGCACGGCAATATCCTGGTCCACCGGCGCGATCTTGCGCGTCAGCCGCTTGGCTTGGCGGATTTCGCCGGCGCCCGGGCCATCGTGCTCGACCCGCCCTTTGCCGGTGCGCCCGATCAAATCGAGGCGGTCGCCCGCTCTTCCGTCGGGCGAGTGATTTACGTGAGTTGCAACCCCGCAGCACTTTCGCGGGAGGTGGGGTTGCTAAGAGCCGCGGGATTCAATCTCTTGCAGGCGACACCGATTGATCAATTCGTCTGGTCAAGCCGGTTAGAGAGCGTGGTCGTGCTAGACCGAAAGGTATCGACCGACCGGCGGTTTCGTCCGCCGCGTTGACCTTCCGGTCATTGACGCATTGGCCATGCAGTCTCAAGAATTGGCCGCTTGCCCTGGATGTTCCCTATGTCTGACGACGCCCTGAAACTGCAGCCCGGTGGGGGCGTGCCGGATGTCTGGCGCGAATGCCCGGATTGCGGCCTGCTGACCACCCTCCCCCGGATGCGGCCCGGCTTCGTGGCGGAGTGCCCACGCTGCAGCAAAACACTGTGGCGGATGCGGCGAACCCCCTTCCCTTTCCCCATTACCTGCGGCATCGCGGCGGTGATGTTCTACGCCTATACGATCGTCGCACCCTTCCTCGAAATCTCCGCCTACGGCCGCTTCCAGCTGGCGCGGATCGAAACCGGGCCGGACCAGCTGCGGCTGCAGGGCTTCGCGCTGCTCGGCCTGCTCGTGCTCGGCGTCACGGTGATCATGCCGGGCATCAAGCTTGGCCTCATGCTCTTCACGCTGCTTGGCCTCGAAAGCCGTTTCGTATCGGCGCGTCTACTCAAACTGGCCTTCCGCTGGCACGAGCGGGTCGGGCCCTGGGCCATGGTCGATGTCTATCTGCTCGGCTTCCTGGTCGCCTATACGCGCCTCACCGCCATCGCCAGCGTCGACCTGGACACCGCGCTCTATTCCCTCATCGGCCTCATGGTAATGATGGCGGCGGCGGAAGCAGCACTCGATTCGGAAGCGGTGTGGCGCGCGCTGGATGTGGCGGAACAGCATTCGGACGAGCGGCATCATCGCCCGCCGGCGGAGTCCGACTACGCCTTCGAGGGACCGACCACCCCGGGCGATCTCGTCGGCTGTCACACCTGCCATCTGGTGAACCGCGCCGATCACGGCGACCGCTGCCGGCGCTGCCATGGCGTTCTGCATACGCGCAAGCCGAATAGCGTGGTGCGGAGCTGGGCTTACCTCGTGGCGGCGGTCGCGCTCTATGTCCCCGCCAATATGTATCCGGTGCTGCATGTCACCCAGCTCGCCAAGACGCAGAACTTCACGATCATGGGCGGCATCGTCGAATTGGTGGATTACGGCCTTTGGCCGCTCGCGATCCTGGTCTTCGTCGCCAGTATCACCATCCCGCTGCTCAAGTTGCTGACGCTTGGCTACATGCTGGTCCAGATACAACTGCGCAACGGCGACCATCTTCTCGGGCGCACCCGGGCCTTCCGAGTGATCGACTTCATAGGCCGCTGGTCGATGATCGATGTGTTCATGATCTCGATCCTGGTGGCGCTCGTCCGCTTCGGGCAATTCGCCAATATCCGTACCGATATCGGTGCCCCGGCCTTCGCCTCCGTCGTGGTTCTCACGATGTTCGCGGTGATCGCCTTCGATCCCCGCCTGATGTGGGACGCGCCGCGGGTCGAATACCTGCAGACGGGAACCGAGGCGGATGACGCGGCTGCGGGAGTGCCGGCATGAGTGACCAACCGCCCCGCGCCGAACGCGTCGATGGCAGTCCGCCGCAGCGCGAAAAGCCGCCGCCGACCGCGCATCTCCGCCGCCGCCGCTTTTCCTTCGTCTGGCTGATTCCGATCGTGGCCGCCGGCATCGCGCTCTATCTCGGCTATCGCACGCTGGTGCAGCAGGGGCCGCTGATCACCATCACCTTCAACAACGCCTTCGGCCTGTCCGAGGGCCAGACACAGGTGAAATACAAGGCGGTGGCTTTGGGCACCGTTGAGACTATCGATCTCAGCCCGGACAACAGCCATGTCGTGGTCCGGGTGCGGATGAATGGCGTGGGTACGCGCTTCCTGACTGACCACGCGCGCTTCTGGGTGGTGAGGCCGCACTTCTCGCCGAGCAATTTCTCGGGCCTCGATACCCTCGTATCCGGCGCCTACATCGAGGTCGATCCGGGAGCGCCCGGAGGACGTTACCGCGCCCATTTCACCGGCTTGCAGGACCCGCCTGGCGTGCGGTCCGATCAGCCAGGCCATACTTACGTCCTGAAGGCGGAGAGCATCGGTTCGCTCAGTTCGGGCTCGCCCGTGTTCTATCGGGATGTCCAGGTGGGCGAGGTCCTGGCCTATGACCTCGGCGACGGGCTGGGGCCGGTGACCATCAACGTCTTCGTGCGCGCGCCTTATGACCGACTGGTGCGGCCCGAGAGCCATTTCTACAACTCATCCGGGGTCTCGGCGGGCTTCCAGGGGGGCGGATTCCACATCGAATTCCAGTCGCTCCAGGCGATCATCGCCGGTGGCGTGACCTTCGATCTGCCAAAAGAAGCGGCGGATAGCGCACCAAGCCCCAATAGCGCGGTCTTCCCGCTCTTCGCTTCGAAAGGAGAGGCCGAAGCCGCCGGATACCAGAACCAGATACCGATCGTCGCCTATTTCCAGACCTCAGTCAGCGGCCTGAGCCGTGGCTCACCGGTCAATGTTTTCGGCATTCAGGTGGGCGAAGTGACGGAGGTGAAGCTGCTGCTGAACCCGAACAAGGGCACTGCCAAGGTTCGCGTGGCGATGCAATTGCAGCCGGAACGGGTGTTCTCGGCCAATGAATTCCCGAAGAACGAGACCGCCCCGGTAGTGCTGCAGAAGATGGTCGATCGCGGGCTGCGCGCGGTTCTCGAATCCGGCAGCCTCATCACAGGGCAGAAACAGATCTCCCTCGAGGTCGTGCCCGGTGCGAAGCCGGCCAAGATCACGCGCGAGGGCAGCGCGCTGGTCATGCCGAGCGAGGGCGGCGGCCTCGACAACATCATGTCCTCGCTGTCGGACGTGACGACCAAGCTGTCGAAGATTCCCTTCGATGCCTTAGGCAGCAACCTCAACAAGCTTCTCGTCACCGCCAATGACACGATCGGCGGGCCGGAGGTGAAGCAGTCGCTGACCTCGCTGTCCACAACGCTGAAAGACGTGCAGCAGCTGGTGAAGAACACCAATGACGGCCTGGCGCCGACGCTGAAGGCACTGCCGGGGCTCACCAAGTCGCTGCAAACGACCTTGCACGCCGCGACCTCGACCTTGGGGCAGGTCGGGCGCGGCTACGGCAGCGATTCCGACTTCCAACGCAATCTGGAGCAGCTCATGGACCAGGCGAACGGTGCGCTGCGATCGATCAAGCTGCTCGCCGACTTCCTCGACCGGCACCCCGAGGCGCTGATCCTCGGCCGAACCGGCCGGGCCACGGGGGGCTAGCGCATGGTCTCACGCCGCCAGCTCCTCCGCGCCTCCGCCGGGTTTGCCGCTGTCGGATTGACCGGCCTCAGCGGCTGTTCCTCCCCCAGTCCGAACTACTACCGGCTGGGGATCGTTCCGGGCACGGTCCATACCGGCGGTCCCGGGCGGATCGTGGTGCGGAGCATCAGCATTCCCGGCTATCTCGACCGCGACGGCATCGTGAAGGGCGGCGGGAACTACCAGATCGACATCCACGACAACGATCTCTGGGCCGAGGATTTTGCCGGCATGCTGCAGGATTCGATGGTCCAGGATCTGGCGCAGCGGCTGCCGAATACGACCGTCACAGGTCCCGGTAGTTCGATCACCGGCACGCCCGATGCGCTGGTCGAGATCAATCTGCAGCGCTTCGACACGGATGCGAGCGGCATGATGATCTTCATCGCGCAGCTTGCCATCAAGTCGGGGGCCTCGCTGACGACCTGGGCGACCCGGACGCTGAACCTTTCGGCGCCCGCTAACGGACCGCGCGTCGCCGCTGTGGTTGCCGTGATGAGCCATCTGTGGGGCGAGGCGGCGGATAACGCGGCCAGCCTGCTGGTGCAGAGCTGGGCGCATCATCCCCACTCATCCGCCGACTAGCCGCGAATGGCGCAGCCGCTGCTCGACGCTGCCGCCGGGCTACTGGGAACCGGCTTGCGGCAAGGCGCGGTGCTGGGGGCCTCGGACGCGGCGGATTTGGTCGCGCGGTTCGGTCTGGCGAGCATGGATGCGCTCATGCGGGCGCTGCTGCCTTTGGCACAGAGCCTCGCGCGTCCGTCGGTCTCGAACTTCCGTGTGGGGGCGGTTGGGCTCGAGCGGCGATCCGGCGCCTTGGTGCTCGGCGCCAACCTGGAGTTTTCGGGCACGACGATGGCCGAAACTGTGCATGCGGAGCAGTTCCTGTTCGCGCGCGCCTTCCATCGTGGCGAGATCCTGGAGCGTGTCGCGACCAGCGCGCGGCCCTGCGGCCATTGTCGCCAGTTCATGGCGGAATTCGCGGGCCGCGAGCGGCTGGTTGTTCTCGATCCCGAGGGTGACGGGGCAAGCAGCCTCGCCGAGCTACTGCCGCATTTCTTCAGTCCGGCGGATCTTGGAGAGACGGGCGCCGAGCCGGTCGCTCCGGCGCTGCTCGACCTCGCTCTGAGCGAGGAGGCGGAGGTGCTGCGCGGCCTCGCCTCACGTGCCCATGCGCCCTATAGCCGAGGCGGTTCGGCGGCCCTGTTACGCTTGGCGGATGGTGTGTTGGTTCCCGGCGTGGCCATCGAGAATGTCGCCTACAATCCAAGTTTCGGCGCGCTGCAATCGGCGCTTGTTAATCTGGTCGCGGCCGGAGGAGACCCCACCAAGATCCGGGCCGCGAGCTTTGGCGCGATCGACGGACCGCTCGACAGCGAACCTCGCGCGCGGCAATTGCTGGCGGCTGTCGCGCCTGCCGCGGCGTTTCGGCAGATGACATGGGATGCCGCGCTCTCCACAGATTAACGCGGGATCTGCTACACCACGCCGATGCCCGGCCCGTTCTGGAAAACCAAGACTCTTGAAGAGATGACGCAGGCGGAGTGGGAATCGCTCTGCGACGGCTGCGGCCGTTGCTGCCTGCACAAGTTGCGCGACGAGGATACCGACGCCCTCACCTTCACCAATGTCGGCTGCCGGTTGCTCGATACCGAGAGCTGCCGCTGCACCGACTACGCCAACCGCTTCAAGAAAGTGCCGGACTGCGTGCAACTGACACCCGCCGTCGTGCGAGAAGTCGATTGGTTGCCGCCCTCCTGCGCCTATCGCCGCCTCGCGGAAGGGCGTGACCTGCCGACGTGGCATCCGCTACGGACGGGCGACCCGCAAAGCGTGATCGATGCCGGCATCTCGGCCTCGGGGCGGATCATCAACGAGCGTCACGCGGGACCACTGGAACACCACGCTGTCGAGTGGCCGGGCCGGCCACCCCGCCGCCGCCTGGGCTAACGCACGGGCACCAGACGATGATGGAGGGTTCGGTCACAGGCGCCGGTGGGGGCGGATGGCGCGTTTTGTTTGGCCGCCGCCACGCCATGTATCTCGCCACGTTCAGCCTTGGCTCGGCGCTCTATGCCTTCAGCGCCTTCCTGGTCTCGGCCTGCCTGCCCTCGGCGGTGGTCGAACTCGGCGACCTGTCGCTGATGAGCTGGGGCTTCACCTTCTATCTCGTCGCAGCGATTCTGGCGGGCACGCTCGCGGCGACCCTGAAGCAACGTTGGGGCACCCAAGCGGCCTTCCAATATGCGAGCGTGGTCTATCTCCTCGGCAGCCTCGCCTGTGGGCTGGCCCCGGCCATGTGGGTGTTGCTGGGCGGCCGACTGCTGCAGGGGGTCGGCGAAGGGGCGATTTCGGGGCTCTGCTACATCCTCATTCCCGAGTTTTTCCCGGCGGCGCTGATCCCGGCGATCTTTGGGGTGGAGGCGGTGATCTGGGCACTGGGCTCGATCGTCGGGCCGGTGGTGGGCGGGTTTCTCACGGAGGTCATTTCCTGGCGCGGCGCCTTCCTCGTTTCCGTGCCGTTCATCCTGTTGTTCATGGCGATGGTCCGCATCGCGATCCCAAGCGGCGGAGGTGGCGGACGGGCCAGCGCCATGCCGCTGCCCTTCGTGCGCCTGGCAGGCGTCGGGCTTGGCATCCTGCTGATCTCGGCGGCCGCCATCGCACCACCGGCTCTGCGATTCGCCGGGGTTGGCGCCGGACTGCTCGTGCTGCTGGCGATGGTGCTGTGGGATCATCGCGCCGCGAACCACCTGTTGCCACGCGGCGCGTTCTCGTTCGGCAGCGTGCTGGGCCTTGCCTTCTGGATCGTGCTGCTGATGCCGAGCGCCCATACCGGCCCGGGCGTCTATGTCATTCTCCTGTTCGAGCGGGTCTGGGGCTTCTCGCCACTACCGGCGAGCACGCTTGGCGCCACCATGGGCTTCACCTGGAGCGTGGTCGGTGTGGCGGTGAGCTGGCTCTCGGCTCGCTGGGCGCGCGCCTGTCTGTGGCTCGGGCCGCTGATTATGACGGCGGGGCTGGCGATTTGCGGTGTTTCCCTATGGCAGCACGGGCTGCTGCTGTTCCTGGCGGGTCAGGCACTCGTCGGTCTGGCCTATGGCGTGAGTTGGGGCTTCGTCAGCCAGGCGATCATGGTCGGTGTCGCGCCGGCGGATCGCGACCGTGCCTCCGGAATGGTGCCCACCATGATGTCAGCCGGACTCGCGGTCGGCGCGGCGCTGGGCGGGGTCGCGGCGAATAGCGCGGGCCTCGCGGTCTCCGATACGCCGGCGGTCGTAACGCATGCGGGCATCTGGTGCTTCACCCTGGCGACAGCGATCGCGCTGGGCGCCTTCCTGATCAGCCTGCGCCTGCGGGTGCGGATGGGCGATTAGTAGGTGATGTTTTGGCCTGGATCGCAACCAAAGGATATCGTCATGGCACGCGAAGGCGTGCGGGGCACCCCGGGCATCTACGCCTTGCCTTTGTCACGCAAGCAAAGGCGTGGATGCCCGGCATTCGCCGGACATGACGTGGTGGAATGAGCCGGGTTCAGGCCAGAGAAATCCTGCTTGCCGAGCGTGACGTTGTGGAGCGAGCGAGCAGGGTTTCCGACCAGAGACATGCTGCTTTCGCCCGCGCCCGATATCATCTCGCAACTGCGAAATAGAAGCTTCGAAGGCGCGGGGTCGCCCGTATAATGAGGCTCCTGCCCTCGGAGCCTGAATGTGACACTGTCGCCTGCCCTTCTCGCGCTCGCCGCCGCTGCTTTCGGGATCGGCACGACGGAATTCGTCATCATGGGGCTGCTGCCGGAGATCAGCCGCAGCCTCGATGTCACCATCCCGGCGGCGGGCCAGCTCGTCTCGATGTATGCGCTGTCGGTGACGATCGGCTCGCCCATCATGGCGGTTCTGATAGCGCGGCTACCGCGGCGACGGGCCCTGCTGGTGCTGATGGCGGTCTTCGTCCTGGGCAATGTCTTCTGCGCCCTGTCAGGAAGTTTCGATCTTCTCATGGCGGCGCGGGTCTTCACCGCGCTCGCGCATGGCGCTTTCTTCGGGATCGGCGCGATCGTGGCGGCGGACGTGGTGCCGCGCCACCAGCGCGCCATGGCGATATCGCTGATGTTCTCGGGGCTTACGCTCGCCAATGTGCTCGGCGTGCCCTTCGGTACCTTGCTCGGCCAGGCCTATGGCTGGCGGGCGAGCTTCTGGGCCGTGTCGGTCATCGGCGTGGCGGCTTTCGTGGCGCTCGTTATCTGGGTGCCGGATGTGCGGCAGGCGCGGCGCATGCGGCTGGGCCGCGAGATACATGCGCTGGCCCATCCGCAGGTGCTGCTGGCCATGGCGACCAGCGCCATCTGCTCGGCGGCGCTGTTTACCGTCTTCACCTATATCACGCCGATGCTGGAGACGGTTTCGGGCATCTCGCCGCATGGGGTGAGCGTCGCGCTTTTGCTGTTTGGCGTTGGCATCACCCTCGGCAATCTGATGGGCGGGCGGCTGGCCGATTGGCGGCTGATGTTCTCCGTTATCGTGCTGCTCTGCGTGCTGATCGTGGTCGAAGCGATCTTCACCCGCACGAGCCACTACGCCATCCCATCCGTCGTGACCTTGATGATCTGGGGCGCGCTCGCCTTCGGCGTTGGGCCCTGCCTGCAAACCCGCGTGGTCGATCAGGCTCAGGCGGCGCCTAGCCTTGCCTCCACGCTCAACCAAAGTGCCTTCAACCTCGGCAATGCGATTGGCGCTTCCACGGGTGGGCTGATGGTTTCGGCGGGCATTGGATATGACGCGTTGCCCTGGGGCGGTTGCGCGTTCAGTGCTGTCGCACTGGCGACGGTTCTCTTTGCGGTGCGGCTGGAGACGCGCACGCGCCGCCGGCGGGGCGCGCGGCGGGCTGCATTTTGGGCCGCGCATACGATGCCGCTTCGCGAAGACGGCTGAGATACGCGCTGCGCAATAAAAAAGCCAAGCTCTTTCGAGCTTGGCTTTTGTCGCTTCTTTGCGAAACCGCGTTACGCGGCGATACGGAGCTTTTCAACCTCGCCGGGCAGAATCTTACGGCGGTCGGCAATCTGCGCCTTCATCGACTTCTGCAGTTTCTCGAAAGCACGGACTTCGATCTGCCGAACCCGCTCGCGCGAGATGCGATACTGCTGCGACAGATCCTCAAGCGTCGTCGCATCGTCTTTCAGGCGCCGCTCGATGAGAATGTGACGCTCGCGCTCGTTCAAAGTCTTCAGCGCATTGGCGAGCAATGCCTTGCGATCCGACAACTCCTCGCGCTCGGCGATTTCGGTTTCCTGGCTGTCGGACTCATCGACAAGCCAATCCTGCCACTCGCCTTCGCTATCCATCCGCACAGGAGCGTTGAGGCTATGATCCGGCGCCGAAAGGCGGCGGTTCATGTTGACGACATCCTGTTCCGGCACAGCCAGCATGTGGGCGATATGCGCGACCTGCTCGGGCTTGAGATCGCCGTCTTCGATAGCCTGCATCTGGCCTTTCAGGCGACGCAAATTGAAGAAAAGCTTCTTCTGCGCGGCGGTGGTGCCCATCTTAACGAGGGACCAGCTATGCAGGATGTATTCCTGAATTGCCGCACGGATCCACCACATAGCGTAAGTGGCTAGGCGGAAGCCGCGCTCCGGATCGAAACGCTTCACCGCCTGCATCATGCCGACGTTGCCTTCGCTTACCAGCTCACCGATGGGCAGACCGTAGCCACGGTAGCCCATAGCGATTTTCGCGACGAGGCGAAGATGAGACGTGACTAGCTTATGAGCGGCTTCGAGATCGCCGTTGTCACGCCATGACTTGGATAGGCTCAGCTCCTCCTCGAAGGTCAGCATTGGAAATTTGCGAATTTCCTGGAGGTAGCGAGAGAGGTTGCCTTCCGGTGCGATATTGATGCCAAGAGCCATCAGGAACTCCTTTAATCTTCGCCGACAACGACCTGAGACTAGCGACGTTTTCGGGCGAAGCGGTTCGACTGTCCTGAACCGTTTATAGAGAGGCGGTCGTTCTTAGACCTCATCACGAGGAAGAGATTATCCCTGAGCGGCGATAACCATCCGGTGATGATAGTGCTGCGCCCACCCCCGGGTGCGACGCAGAAGACAGTCGTTATACGCCTCCGGCTTGCGACTGGTTACAGAAATCCGATGGCAACGAGGCTGGAATGCATCGCTGTCATGAGCGGCGAAACATTGAACGCCATCCACGCCCAGCTGGCGTCTCGGGCCTCACAACATAGCGAGGCCGGGGGCGCAGTAGATTTTGGCCGAAGAGCAGGCCGGCGACTCCAGCGGCCAGCAGGATCGTCCCTTTGTTCTGCCGGAAGGCCCGCCGTCCCTGGGCGATAAGCTCGTCAGGCGGCGGCAGGGCGGAGAGACCGGCGGCCGCCAGCGACGCCGGGGTTGATGAGCGCCGGGTGCGCCGTTCCTGGTCAACAGGGCGCTTCTTGGATTGCATGACGCCCACAAGAAGCACGATTATCGCGAGTAGGATCAGCGCCGCCGCCGTGATCACCGCGGCCCAGACCGGCCCCAGACGGTGCTGCACGAAGATCCAAAGCGCCGCCGCGAGGCAGCCGACGGCGGGAAGAACGATCACCCCGGCGACCAGAATGCAGATGATCAGGACCGCCGTGCGGCGCGCCGCGGCGGCCGCATCCTCGACGATGGTCATGGGATTGAAGGCGAGGGCCGCGCCCAGCCTTACCAGGCGCTGAATCGATGCCATGGACGGGCCCCCGCCCGTCAGCGCGTAAACAGCTTGCTGAAGACGAAGCCGGCGGCGAAGGCGATGAGCAAGCTGGAAATCGGCTGCTCCTCGACATGCTGGCTGACGGCTTCGGCGGAGCGTTTCCCCTGCTTCGACACGTTGTCATACACATTGGCCGCGGTACCGCTGATACGCTCGGCGGCATCCTGACCAATGCGCGAACCCTCCCGCACCGCAAGCTCCTTCATCTGCTTGATGAGGGCGGCGACGTCGTTCTTCAGCATTGCCAGGTCATCCGCGACATTCTTCGCCGTGGTCGGGGAGTCGGACTCGAAGTCGCTCATGGGCCGGGGTCCTTTCGCTCGAACATGCCGCAGCGCGTATTGCTGCATTATGCGAAACACTTGGTGGGAAGCCAGTAAAGCGCAATGATGCCAAGGCCGCCGGGCGGCGTCACGTTGCAGCGGTCAGCTTTTCAAGCTCTCCCAGAAGCGCCGCGGCGTCGATCGGTTTCGTCATATGCGCGAAATACGGCGGCTGCCTGTCAGCCTCCGACGGGCCGTAGCCTGACAGCAAAATTGCTGGGAGAGACGGCCAGCGCCGACGCAGTTGCCGGATGAGTTCCCGCCCTGTCCAATCGCCCGGCAGCGAGAGGTCGGTGATGAGCGCGGCGGGCGCCCCCCCACACTTCTTGACCTGCAGCCACGCTTCCTCGGCTGAGGCAAAGCCCTGCGGCACCCAGCCTTCGTCACGCAGGATGAGGGCAAGATACGAGCGGAGGGTAGGATCGTCCTCGACCAGCAGCACGTCGCGGCAGCGTTCCGTCTCGAGCTTTGGCGATACTCCGCTCCTGTCCAGGGTGATGACGAAGCGGCTGCCCTTGGCCTCGCCGGTCTCGACCGCGAGGAATCCGCCGAGAGACCGGACGAGCGTCGCTACCGAGGCAAGGCCAAGGCCGTGACCCTCCGGTGAGATCGATGGCTCCTCCGGGACGCCATCGAGAAGCACGGATGGAGCCAGTCGCGCGGCGATGTCGGCGGGCATGCCGGCGCCGTCATCCTCCACCTCGATCACGACGCCGCCGGCCACGGCTCTTGTTCTCAGTTCGATCCGGGTGCCGGTTTTGCTCTCGTCCGCCGCGGCGCGCGCGTTTGAAATGAGGTTCATCAGGATGCGGTCGAGGGCTGCCGGATCGGGCAATTTCGTTCCGGGCGGGGCGGCGAGCCGCAGGTCGAGGCGAAGCGCGGGCCCGGCGGCGAGTGTCAGCTCCGGGGCAAGCATGCGGATGCGATCATCGAGCTCCTCTGCGGGGATTGCCTCTGGCGGCACGGGCAGTAGCAGGCGAGCGAGACCCGTCGTCCGACGCGTCATTCGCGCGACGAGGCCAAGCGTTTCTCGCAGCTCGGCGGAAAGATCCGGACGTAGGGCGAGGCCGGTCACCGCGGCCTCGATAACCGCCAGGCTGTTGCGCAGGTCATGGACGAGGAGGGTCGTGCGAAGAGCGGCAACGGGTCCGGTGTCATCGCTAAGGGCTGCGGTGTGGCTCACTAGGGCGCCGGCGGCACGGGCAGCGCCCATAGAATTGGCCGCTGAATGCCGAGAAAGAGCGCAGCCGCGAGCAACTGGGTGAGGACCGCCGCGACAATCAACCCGTGACCAGCTGTCAGCCCGAGGTGGGCACCCCAGAGCGTCCAGGCCAGGAGAATGACAGGCTGGACGAGGAAGATCGCCGGCGCGGTGCTGGCCCAGGCGAGCAGCGCACCCTCCCCCGGCAAGCGCCGCATGCGCTCTCCCATGGCAAAGCATAGCGCGAGCAAAATGAAGCCGAGCATGAAAAGGCCCGGCGTTCGAAGGATGCTGCCGCCGAGCAGCGTCAGCCAGCCGATGATGACGCCGTGCCACCGCACGACGGTGAAATACTTCATGCCGCGGAACAGGCTGGAGGCGAGCGCGAAGCCGAGCGTGAAGTCCACCGGCAGGCGCAAAGCCCAGACCCAGCCGTTGCGGTCGATCCCGGTCCAGAACATGAACCCGTATATTCCGAGTGCGATCGGGGGGACCGATAGGGGGATCTCGGCGGTGTCCGCCCACAGCATGTGGAGGAGCGGCGGCAGCAGCAGGGTATAGGCGAGCGCGAAGCCGATAATGAAGAGCTGAGGGCGGCTCCAGGGGTCATGCCAAGGCCATAGTGCCGGGCCACGCCAACCAGCGGCGAGCTTGAGGCCGACGGCAAGCAGCAGCGCTACCAGGAGCGGCACCGCGAGCCATAGCGCGGTCTGCAGGATTACGCGGCCCGCCGGGCCGAATTCCAGCGTATGGCGGAACTGGCGGCGGAAGTGGAACACCGTCATTCCGGCCACGATCAGCCCGAGGTCGGGAACGACGCGACCCTTCGCGACCACGGATAGCAGGAGCGGATCGGCGCCGACCAACAGGCCGGAGAAGGCCGGCAGTTGCAGTGCTTGCCAGAGAAAATAGGCCCAGGCGGCGAGCAAGCCGAGGCTAAGGACGCCGCGAAAATCGCTCCCCGGCGCCAGGGCCAGTTGCTGCCATCGGACTTCGCTGAGGCGGACCGCCATTTGGTTCATCCCGCTGTAGGTTAGGCTCTGAGCCCATAGGAGCGGGATAGCTACCAGAAGGTTACCATGCCGCAAGCGTGGTTGCATTCGCGCGTGATCAGGCTCTTGCTGCCAGGGCGGAAAGCCCTTAGAGGTCCCGCCGCCGATCCATGGACTGGGTGCGTAGCTCAGCGGTAGAGCATCGCCTTCACACGGCGGGGGTCACAGGTTCAATCCCTGTCGCACCCACCAGTCCGACGGCCCGAACGACCAGGTTCCGGCCTCCGCGCGTTATAGCGCTCTTCGCGGATCAGGTTAGCGCGGCGTAATTTCTGAAGCGTTAATCCAATCCCGGAACCGTAAACATCGTCATGCAATGATCTTCCAATGACGTCGCAATGGCGGCCTGGGCAGAGATTGCGTGGAACTTGAACGCCGTGCCAATACTCTCGCCGGCTCGCGGGCAATCGGTCGAGGCCGCGCGTCTCTCTTGAGCGCAGCGGCCTCAAGTGAAGGATGACGGTCATGGCCAATGAAAAGATGCTAGCGCAAATCTCCGGAAAGGGCGGCTTCATCGCAGCCCTTGACCAGAGCGGCGGTTCGACCCCCGGTGCGCTGCGCCTCTATGGCATTCCGGACAGCGCCTATAGCGGCGATGCCGAAATGTTCCGGCTCATGCACGAGATGCGCGTGCGCATCATGACCTCGCCGGCTTTCACCGGCGCCAAGGTCATCGCCGCGATCCTGTTCGAAAACACGATGGACGGGCTGGCACAGGACAAGCCGGTTCCGACATACCTTTGGGAACAGCGGGGCGTCATCCCCTTCCTGAAGGTCGACAAGGGGCTTGAGGCGGAGGGCAATGGCGTAAGCTTGATGAAGCCGATACCGGGGCTCGATACGCTGCTTACGCGGGCGCTCAAGCTCGGCGTTTTCGGTACCAAGATGCGTTCGGTCATCAACCTGCCGTCGAAAGAGGGCATCGCCGCCATCGTGGCACAGCAGTTCGCGATCGCGGCACAGATTGCCGCGCACGGGCTGATGCCCATCATCGAGCCGGAAGTTTCGATCAAGAGCCCGGACAAGCCCGGCGCGGAAGCCATTCTGCTGGCGGCACTGACCAGCAAGCTCGACGCCTTGCCTGAGGGCCGCCAGGTGATGCTCAAGCTGACCATCCCGGACGTTACGGATCTCTACGCGCCGCTGATCAAGCACAAGCGCGTGGCGCGCGTCGTGGCATTGTCCGGGGGCTATTCGCAGGCCGATGCCTGCAAGCGCCTGGCCGCCAACCATGGCATGATCGCGAGTTTCTCGCGGGCTCTGACCGAGGGCCTTACGCGTCAGATGAGCGACGAGGAGTTCAACACGGCACTCGCGAAGTCCATCGACGCGATCTATCGCGCTTCCACCGAGAAGGTTTGACGTTCAGTCGCGCAAGACGTGCCGGGGCAGCGAAAGGCGGCGTCAGGTTGCCTGGCCGTCGAGGGCCGCTTCCGTCACCAGGATCAGCACGCGGCTATCGGCGCTGAGGCCATAGCCGGCGGCGTCCCGCGGGTTTGCCATGAGTGCCGCGAGGGCGGCCAGGCCAGCGGCGCCGGACGGTGTCGTTGCGGGGCCGCCCTGCTCGCTCAGTAAGCGCGGCGCGGCGGCTAGAGCGGCCTCCGAGAGCGTCACGACCCGCGCGCTGTGGCGTCGCAACATCGGCATGGCAACAGCGCTCGCCTGTCCGCAGGCCAGCATGTCCGCGACGGTATCGAGGCCGCCCGGGACGCGAGGAGGCGGATCCGTGGCCAGGGACGCGGCGATGCAGGCAGCGGCTTCCGGCTCGGTGACGATCACGGCGGCGGGCGGCGCCAGCCATGGTTTGAGCGCCTCCACCATCGCGGCTGCCAAGCCACCGACCCCCGCCTGCACGAAGAGATGCGTGGGGCGCGGATGGGCGGCATCCTCGACCTGGCGCATGATTTCCCAAGCCATGACGCCGTAGCCGGCCATGACGTCCGCGACGACTGGGTCAGACGCGTCGTCGCTCGTATCCGCTATGAGAATGCCTTGCCCTGCCCCGGCCGCCGCATGCGCCGCATCCACCGCGTCATCATAGGTGCCGTTCACCCAAACGATCTCCGCTCCCTGGGCCGCGATCCGCTCGGCGCGAAGGGGCGGCACGCCGCCGTGCAAAAAGACGCGTGCGGCGCCCCCGGCAAGGCGGGCCGCCGCGGCAACCGCCAGGCCATGATTGCCGTCACTGGCGCAGAGAAGCGTCGGCCGCCCGGCGGAGGCCTTCGCCGTGGCTAGCATCCCTGCGATATCCGTGCCAGCCGCCCGGGCAAGCGCGCGCAATGCGGCATAGGTGCCGCCGAGTGACTTGAAACTGCCGAGCATGCGCTGGCCTTCGTTCTTCGCCAATACGCCCCCGACCTCGAGGTGAGCAGCGAGTTTGGGCAGGTCGATCAAAGGCGTCGCCTCGTAGCCGGGCGAGAGGCGCCTCAGAGTTGCGGCGATGATTTCGGGCGTCTCTGGTGGCGGAGGGGGCGTGGTCATAGCCACGACACTCGCAGTATCGATTGTCGCGGGCTACCTGAATGTAGGCTCGTCTTTTTAACGCCCTCGCCCGCGAGCTTCCTGGCCGCCTTTCCTAATTCCCCTGGATGCCTCATGATCCAAGGCCTGCCTGACGTCTGACAACATGCTTGGGGAGCTGGTCTCATCCAACTGCGCAACCCAAAATCGATCGGGCTGCAGGCGCGCGATGCGGTCGTCGAACTGATCTCGCGCGAGGGGCTGAAGGTCGGCGACAAGCTGCCCTCCGAGGCGGAGCTGACGATCAGGGTCGGCGTCTCCCGCCCGACGTTGCGAGAGGCGCTCAGGCTGCTCGAACAGCAGGGACTGGTCCGCACGGAACACGGGCGCGGGCGATTTCTTTCGGCCGCTTCCGCCCTCACCGTCACGCGGCCGATCACGACATACGAGAGCAATACTCAGATGTTGGAGGAACTCGGTTACCGGCCGAGTACCACGGTGTTGTCGGTGCGCGCGGCGACCGCTGGCGAGGATGCCGCCGTCATGGCCGCGCTACAGTGCCCTGCCGATCTGCCGATCCTGTTCATCGAGCGGCTGCGCACGGATGGCGGCTCGCCGCTTATCTATTCCTTGGAGGCGGTGCCGCGGAGTTTTCTGCCGCAGGATTTGCCGCATGACCGGTTCGCGAGTTCGCTGAACGATCTTCTGGCGCTGCAATATCATCGGCCGCGCATGTCGACCGCGTCCATCTCGGCGGTGATGCTCCCCGCGCCGGTCGGTCGCGCGATTGGCTGGACGCGCCGGGATCCGTGGCTGCTCATCACCGAAACCTGCTTCACCGAGGATGGCGCGCCGGTGCTGTACGCGCGCCTCTATCACCGAGGCGACGCGCTTTCCTACAATTTCTCCCGGCGGTAGAGGCCTCGCCCCCTGTCGGGGAGGCTGTGCGATGTTTTGCTGCTGTTATGGCCGATTTGCATTGGCAATCAGCCACCAACGTCATCCTCGGCTAAGGCCGAGGATCCACGCCTTGCTTGCGGCGAAGGCGAAGGCGGGGATGCTCGGCCTTCGCCGAGCATGACGTGGTCAGCTATTGCGCGCGCAGATCGGTTCTTACTGCCCCGCCTTGAAGTTCACCCAGCCGCTGGACACCGCCTGGTTGGCCTCCGTGGTGCGCGGCGTCTGCAGGATCACGCGCTTCATCGTGTCTGCGTCCGGATAGATGGTCGGGTTATGGGCGATGTCCGGCTTCACGCTCGACATCGCGGCGGCATTGGCCATGGGGTAGCCGAGTGAGTTGATGATCGCGGCGCTGTTCTGCGAGTCCATGATGTAGTTCAGGAACAGAGCGGCGTTCTTCGGGTGCGGCGCATCCGTGGTGATGACCATGTTGTCGATATATTCAGGCGTGCCTTCCTTGGGCAGCACGAATTGCAGGTGGAATGTCTTCCCCGCCGCCTTCGCCTGAGCCTGGGCCTGCACATCGTTGCCGACCCAGCCGACGGAGACGCAGATATCGCCGGCGGCAAGCGCGTTCAGGTAGTTGTTGGAGTCGATCGTCCGCACCGTGCCATGCACTGACTTCAGCAAAGCATAGGCTGCGGCGATATCCTTCGGATCCTCGTCATTCGGGCTTTTGCCGAGATAGATCAGCGCGAGCTGGACGACATCCTCGGGCGAATCGACATAGTTGATGCCGCATTCTTTGATCTTGTTGGCAATCGCGGGATCGAAGAGCAGCCGCAGGCTATCGACCGGCGCATTCGGCAACACCTTGTCGATCGCCTCCTTGTTGTAGATGAAGCCGGTGTAGCCGATGATATATGGCATGGCATAGGCATTGCCGGGATCGGTGCCGCTGCTCGAAATCTGGTCGAGAACCTTGGTGTCGAGGTTCTTCCAATTCGGCATCGCCGCCTTGTCAAGCTTCTGGTAGATGCCGGCGTGAATGCCGCGTGGATAGAACATCGTCGACGGCACGACGACATCATAGCCGGTACTCCCGGCCATGAGCTTCGCCTCCATCTCATTGTCGCTGCCGAAGGTGTCGTAGTGAACCTGGATGCCGTATTTTTTGGTGAAATTCTTGAGTGTGTCGGGCGCGAAGTAGTCCGCCCAGTTATAGACGTTCAGGACCTTTTCCTTGTCCATGTCCTGCGCAAGGACCGGACCGGCCGCGAAAACGGTCGCCATCGTGAAGGCGGCGGCGAGTAGTGCATTTCTCATGATCGCAGTCTCCCTGGGGTTGGCTCGATAGAACGGGTCAAAGTCGGGCTGCCGGGTCACTCGGATCCGGCACGGGTGGATCGCCATCTTTGCAACATGGCGATGCCGAAGGTGACGAGCACGGCGGCGACCACGAAGAAGGTCGCGAGCGCGTTGATGTCCGGCTTCACGCCATGCCGAACGAGCGAGAAGATCAGCAGCGGCAGGGTGGTGGAGCCGGGGCCGGAGGTGAATTGGGTGATGACCACATCATCCAGGCTGATCGAGAAGCCGAGCAGGAAGCCGGCGATCATCGCGGGCGCGATCATCGGCACCGTGATGAGGAAGAACAGCGGCACCGGACGGGCCCCGAGATCCTGCGCGGCTTCCTCGATGGAACGGTCGATACCGGCGAGGCGTCCCTGCACCACAATCGCGGCGAAGGCTGCGGTATAGGTGATGTGGGCGAGAATGATCGTGACGACGCCTCGCCCATGCGGCCAGCCGGTGAGTTTTTCCGAACCCACGAAAAGCAGCAGCAGCGACACCGCGAGCACGATCTCGGGCATGACGAGCGGCGCCGTCGCCATGCCGGCGAGCAGAGTACGTGTGCGGAAGCGGCCGAAGCGCGACAGCACATAGCCGACAAGGGTGCCGAGAATCGTGGCGCCGATCGCGCTGAGCGTAGCGATTTCGAGCGACAGCCGCGCGGCCCGCAACACGTCGTCGTTTTGCAGGAGCTCGGCGTACCAGCGGAGCGAGAATCCGCTCCATACGGTGGTCGAGGTCGAGCGGTTGAAGGAATAAAGAACCACCAGGATGATGGGCGCGTACAGAAAGCTGAAGCCGGCGACGAGCACGCCGAACAGCAGGCGCCGGCCGGCCGGGGTCAGCGTGGCGTTCAAGCCCGGGCCTCCGCGGCAGCCGAACGGGCGCGTTCCACGAAAGCAAGCGGCAGGAGCAATAGCAGGACCAGCGCCACCGTGGCGGCAGAGGCGATCGGCCAATCCCGCGCGACGAAGAACGAGTCCCACAGCACCGGCGCGATCATCAGATTGACCGCGCCGCCAAGAATGCGCGGGATGAGATACTCGCCTGTCGCGGGAACGAAGACGAGCAGCGCACCGGCCGCGACACCCGGCAGGGACAGCGGCACCGTGATGGCCCAGAAGGCACGGAAGGGCCGCCAGCCGAGATCGCTCGCGGCTTCCAGCAGCGACCAGTCCATCTTCTCGAGTACGGCGTAGAGCGGCAGGACGAAGAACGGCAGATAGCAATAGACCATCCCGATATAGATCGAGGTCGAGGTGTTCATGATGCGCAGCGGATGCGCGATCACGCCCAGCCATATGAGCAGGTTGTTGAGCAGACCATTGTCTTTGAGGATGCCGATCCAGGCGTAGATGCGGATGAGGAAGGATGTCCAGAACGGGATCGTCATCAGCAGCAGAAGGCTCGGGCGGGCGGAGGGTCTGGCGGCGGCGACGGCATAGGCCAGCGGATAGCCCAGAAGGATGCAAAAGATCGTGGTGATCGCGGCGGTTTGCAGCGAGCCGAGATAGGACAGAACGAAGATCGGATCGGACAGGAGCTGCGAGAAATTCTCGAAGGTCAGCGTGATGGCGAGGCGCATGCCGTCGAAGGTAAACATTGGCGCGTAGGGCGGGATCATGTCGGACAGGCGCGACAGCGAGATCTTCAGCACGAGGAAGAAGGGGATCATGAAGAAGATCACGTACCAGCCGAGCACGAGCGCGATCACGACGCTTCGCCTGTCGCGCGGCAAACGAAACAGGGTGCCCCAGCGCATCAGGGCCCGACCAGAACGTTTGAGGCTGGGTCCCAGCTCACCTCGACGGCTTCGCCGCGCGGAAAGGCTCGTCCATCCGTTCCCGCGCTGAGCTGCGCGACCTGAACAACGGCACCGCCTTCGAGCGCCACACGGTAGAGATGCCGGTCGCCCGCGAAGGAGTGATGCGACACGATGCCGGCGAAGCACCCGGATGACGGCGCCGCAGGTTCGGGGGGCGAGATCGTCATGCGTTCAGGCCGCACCGCGAGCGCAACCTTGTCACCAACAGCGAAGCCGCGATCGGCGGCCTGCAAACGGGCCGAAAGCGTCGCGCATTCCACCGTCGCGATGCCGGCGCTGATTGAGGCGACGACGCCCTCGAAAAGATTGACCGAGCCGATGAAGTCGGCGACGAAGCGGTTGCGCGGCTTGTCGTAGATTTCCGTCGGCGTGCCGATCTGGACGATGCGGCCTTCGGACATCACGGCGATGCGGCTCGACATCGTGAGTGCCTCGTCCTGGTCATGCGTGACGAGAACGAAGGTGATGCCGATCTGCTCCTGGATCGCGACGAGTTCCATCCGCGTGCTCTCACGCAATTTGCGATCGAGCGCGGAAAGCGGTTCGTCCAGTAACAGCACCTGGGGGCGCTTGACGACGGCGCGGGCCAGGGCCACGCGCTGCCGCTGACCACCCGACAACTGTTGCGGCATGCGGCGGCGCAAATCCGACATGCGGATGAGTTCGAGCGCTTCATCGACACGACGGGCAATCTCCGGCCGCGCCAGCCGGTCCCGGCGCAGTCCGAAAGCGATATTCCCCTCCACCGTCAGATGCGGGAAGAGCGCGTAGGACTGGAACATCATGTTGACCGGCCGCTCATAGGGCGCGAGGCGGGTGACATCCCGGCCGCCGATGAGAATGGAACCCTCGTCGGGGCGCACGAAACCGGCGAGCGACCGTAACAGCGTTGTCTTGCCGCAACCGGAGCTGCCCAGGAGGGAGAACAGCTCGCCGCGCTCGACAATCAGATCGATGTCACGCAGCGCGTAGTGGGTGCCGTACCGCTTGGTCAGGCCCCTGATCTCGACCGGGGAACCAATATTCGCATCCGCTCGCGCGGCCATCGTCACGCCCGGATTTCGGCGCTCGGCGGCGCGGACCGGCGGTTCAGCCGGAAGCCAAGGAACAAACAACGACGCAAAAACGACCTCCAATGGCTCGCAAACACATCAGACGTCAGACTACGCAGTCCAGCCATGCCGTCAACTTGACCATTGGCGGCGAATCAGCCTGTGGACGGTGGGCCGGTTAGAACCCGAACATGTGGTCGAGCGAGAAACGGCCGCGCGGATCGATCAGGCCGTGGTAGCCGAAGAGACGGCAGGTCGTGTCGCGGATGAGCACGTAGCCGCGCGAGCCGGCCTTGTTGAGCAGGTCGGGGCCGAAAACCCGGTCAGGCCGCACCAGCGCCGACCCGGAGCAAGCGATCGACAGAGCCTCCTCGGCCAGCACCTCGCCCTCCCCGTCATGCAGGATGAGCGCGGTCTGCGAGCGCGGCTTCCAGGGCGCCGAGGCGGAGTAGATGAGATGCGCGAAGCTGGCGCGCTGCTCGTCTCCCAGCTTGAGGAAAAGGCGCGTGCTCAGACCGGGCGGCGGCCCGGAATAGGATTGCGGCTCGCCTTTGTAGGTCATCAGCGTGTTGAAGATATGCGCGCCGAAACTGGTTTCGGCGGCATGGCTGCCATCGCGCGTCTCATAGCGCATGAGGGCATGCAGCCAGCCATTCGCGCTGCCGCCGTCACGAAAGTCATAGACCAGCTCGGCATGGCCACCGAGATCCGCGAGAGCGCCACTGGGCAGCATTTCCTCGAGATCGACGGCGGTCGCATGGTCGCGCGGCAGGCAGCCGAGGAAATGCTGGCCGAGCGATCTGCCTTCGCTGTCGAACAGGTCGATGCGCAACGGAAGATCGCTCTCGGTCTCGGCCATCGGCGTCGGCAGCACGATGCTGCGATAATCATTGCGCGGCAGGATCGGCAGCGGCAGCAGAAAGCCCCGGCCGAGTGCGTTGGAGAGCGCCGGGATGCCCGGATCAGGCTGGAGATCGGCCCGCTCGACATTGACATGCGCGATGCGCGTGCGGCCGCCGCGAATGACCTCGTAGCGCGGCCGCACGACATGGCGGCCGCTGCGGAACTCGACCTGTTCCGGCCAGCGGAGACCGGGCAGCAGCTCCGCGACATCGATGGCGCGGCTGGCGAAGGAGCCGATCGGCTCGTCCAGCATGACCGGCGCCTCGCGTCCCATACGGTCGAGCGCCAGGCTGCCTGCGGGGATGGGCGAGCCGTGGCTGTTCTGCACCCAGAGTAGCACACGCTCGTCGGGTCGTGGCGCGGGCAGGCCGGCATAGCGGTCGGACGGCCAGGCGTTGGCGTCGTGGGTGCAGGAGAGGCTTTGCTCGGCACCCTCGCCGATGGTGTCGACGGCGTATTTCACAATGTCATGGCCGGCCACGCCGATCGCATGGATGAAAAGCTGGCCGGTGAATTCGCCGAGGCCGAAGCGGGCGCGGATCTCGCGGCTGTCGAAGACGATGCCGCCCGCGCCAGCGGGCGCGGCCTGCTCCCAATTCGCCAGCACCTCGCCCGCGGCGCCGAACAGGCGGAGGCAAAAGCGGACCGATTTCGCGCCGTAGCCCGCCCAGTAATTGGCGGTGACAACCCGTGTAGAGAGTCCCGCCGCGTCGCGGAAGAAGGCGAAGTTCATCGCGAAGTTCAACGGGTCGAGGTAGCGCTTGGGATTGGTGAGCCGCTCCTCCGGCAGGCGCAGCTCGTCGAGGCTCAGCACCTCGATCGTCTCCGGAAGCAGGTCGCGCAACAAGGCGAGCGGGCGGCGGGCGTCGAAGCCGGCGAGCAGCACGGTGCGCGCGCCACTGGCGGCGAGATCGAGCAGCGGCTCGGCCACCAGCCCGGCGCGGATGGCGCCGACATGGCGAACGTCCTGGACGAAAAGCGAAGTGACCGGGAGCGACGGGTATAGAGTGAGAAGTGCGGCGGCCACGCCTTCGGGGTCGAACAGCGCGACCGGGCCGCGATCCCGCAGCCGCTCCGCCAGGACAGCGACCCGCTCGGCGGCAAGGGGATGAGCCAGCGCCTTGTACAGAACATTGCCGCCGCGCACCGCGTCGAAGGTCTGGATGTCGAGCATCTGTCCCGCCTGTCTCAGAAGCCGAGCCTGTGGCGCATTTCCTGCGCCGCCGCTGGCGTGTCGTCCAGAGGGGTGACCGGCCAAGGCTCGAACCGGCCGGCGAAAGGCCGCACGCGGCCCTCGGCGATCAGCCCATCGACAAAGAGGCCGATGCGGCGCGAGCGGCCCGGCAAGGCGGCCAGCATGACCGGCGCCGTGGTGGCCGCCGCCTCCGACACCATCGACACGGAGTCGGTGGTGACCACGATCATATCGGCGAGGGCGAGCATGCCGTAATAGGGGTTGTCGCCCGTGCCGTCCCAGACGGCGGCGCCGAGCGGCACGAGGGCGCTGCGCAGGATTTCGGTGGCCGCCGGATCCGTGCGGCGGGAGGGCGTGAGAACCAGGCCGACACCATCCGCGGCCATCATGGCGGCGAGAGACTTTGCCAGACCCTCGGCGACGCCAGTCGTCAAGCGGAACCGGCCGTTGGTGCCACCGATGAGAACGGCAACGAGCGGGCGGGGCAGATGCGCGAACCGCGCCTGCCACAGCGCCGCCTCCTCGGCCAGCCGCGCCGGGGTTACGCGGTGAAGCGCGGTTCGGGTGGTGATGACATTCGGCCCGGTCACCTCGTCATGCCGGTTGACGACCACCAGGTCGAAGCGCCGCAGCGGCATGCGTGGATGCTGGACATGGACGACACGTTGCCCGCCCGCCCGCAGTGCTGCGCCTACGGCTCCCGCCATCCCGCCGCAGCCGACGACGACATCCGGCAGCCTGCCTGCCAGGGCGTCCCGGTTCACGGCCGCCAGCGGCCAGGGCCAGCGCGGCGGAGAGATGAAGTTCCAGGGGAAGCGGGATGTTAGCGTGCGCAGGTCAGGCGTGAGACCCGCCGCTTCCGCCAGGCCCAGGGCCTGTGCCTGCAAACCGGCATAGGGTTCGCTCAGAATCCAGGATGTCGGAGCAGCTTGCGAGGGTGGGGACATGGCGGCGGTTTGTCGTCCGCTGGGACCTCAGCGTCAACGGCATTGCCTAACAACAGATCTTTCATTCCGAACGGCGGTTGCTGGTTGGAGCAGCGCGTATAGGATGGCCCGTCATGCACTCCGACGCGCCGCCTGCCACTACCGAAGCCCGCCGTATGACGACGGTGGAGATGCTCGACCAGCTCATCGCCTTCGATACGACGAGCCGCAACAGCAATTTGCCGCTGATGGATTTCGTCGGCGACTATCTGCGCGCCCATGGCGTGCCTTTCCGCGTCAGTCACGACCCCACCGGGCAGAAGGCCAATATCCATGCGGTGATCGGCACACCCGGGCCCGGTGGTCTCGCGCTATCCGGCCATGTCGATACCGTGCCGGTCGAGGGCCAGGACTGGGCGAGCGACCCTTTCCGGCTGCGGCGGGACGGCGACCGCCTGTATGGGCGCGGCACCGCTGACATGAAGGGCTTCGTCGCCGCCTGCCTGAGCGCCGTCCCCGATTTGCAGGCGGCCCGGCTGGCGCGGCCCGTCCACCTCCTCATCACCTATGACGAGGAAGTCAGCTGCGACGGCGCCCGGCGGCTGATCGAGGATGTTGCCGAAAGCGGCTGGCAGCCGGCGCTTTGCGTGGTCGGCGAGCCGAGCCTCATGCAGCCGATCACCGCGCATAAGGGCCGGATGGCTCTGCGCGTCTCGGCGCGCGGCCGGGCGGGCCACTCCTCCACTCCGGATCGCGGGGTCAATGCCGTGACCGCCATCGCCGAGGCGGTGCGCTGGGTGGCGCAGCGGCAGCGGCGATTTGCCGCCGAGGGTCCGTTCATCGCGGGTTTCGAGCCGCCGCATAGCACCGCCCATGTCGGGGTGATGGGCGGCGGATCGGTGATCAACATCATTCCGGACCAGGCCTGGTGCGACATGGAGTGGCGCACGGTGCCGGGCGACAACTTCGACCGCGAGACGGCGGCGCTGCGCGCCTATCTCGCCACCGAGATCGAACCCGCAATGCATGCGGTCGATCCCGAGACGGGGTTCACGATCGAGGTGCTTAATTGGATTCCCGGTCTCTCGACCGCGGATAATCACGCGGTGGTCGATCTGGTTCGCCAGGCGACGGGGGCCAACGGGGCCGGCAAGGTGTCATACGGCACCGAGGCCGGGCTCTATGACGCGGCGGATATCCCAACGGTCGTCTGCGGTCCGGGTGATATCGCGCAGGCCCATCAGGCGGATGAATGGATCGCGGAGAGCCAACTCGTGGCCTGCGACGCCTTCATTCGCCGCGTCGCCCGTCTGGCCTGCGGATGATCGCGAGCGCCTCCCTCGCATTGCCGCCGCTGCCGCAATTCGCGGTCGAGCTGACGCCGCCCGATCTCTCGCCCTGGAACGCGGGCAATACCGGGATCGAGGGCTTCACTACCCGAGACAGCGGGTCGCCGGGTCCGCATCTTGTTCTCGTGTCGCTGATGCATGGCAACGAGCTGGCCGGGGCGATCGCGCTCGACCGGCTGTTGCGGGCGGATCTGCGGCCGGCGCGCGGGAAGCTCACCTTCGGCTTCGCCAATCTCGCCGCGTTCCGCCGCTTCGATGCGGCGGAGCCTGTGGCATCGCGCTATGTCGAGGAGGATCTCAACCGCGTCTGGGATCCGGCTTGGCTTGAGGGCGGGCGGCGGTCGCTGGAGATCGACCGGGCGCGGGATATGCGGCCCCTGATCGATACGGCGGATGCGCTGCTGGACCTGCATTCGATGCTGTGGCCCTCCATCCCGCTCATCCTGTGCGGCCCCACCGCACGCGGCCGCCAACTGGCCCAGGCGGTCGGAACGCCGGGGCTGGTGGTGTCGGATGCCGGTCACGCCAATGGGCGGCGGCTGATCGACTATGCGCCCTTCTCCAATCCGCATACGGCGCAGCGCGCGATCCTGGTCGAGGCCGGCCAGCATTGGGAGGAGCCGACCGTTGCCGCGACGCTGCGCGCGATCGGCGGCATGATGCGCACCCTGGGCATGGCGGCGAAAAACGAGCCAAGGCTGCCTCCCGTGACGGAGGATCCCCCTTCGCTCGCCGAGGTCACGGCGGTCATTACCGCGAGCACCGGCAGTTTCACCTTCACCCGCCCGTTCCGTGGCGGAGATCTGATCCCTCGCCGCGATACCCTGCTGGCGCTGGATGGCGGCATCGAGATCCGCACGCCTTATGACGACTGCCTGCTCATCATGCCAAGCCTCCGCCCCAGCCGAGGCCACACTGCGGTGCGGCTGGCGCGGCGGATGGGGTAGTATTCCGGGATTTCGTTGCGCGCCTCCCAGAGCGGGCAAGGTTTTCTTCGGAGCAAATCCCGGCGCGGATGGATGTCCCAGAGCGAGATGATCGACTACTGAACGGCGACAAGGTTTCGTCATGGCACGCGAAGGCCTGCCATCCACGCCTTCACCTTCGTGGAGAAAGGAAGCCGTGGATCCTCTGCCTTCGCCGAGGATGACGATACGGAACGAGAACCGTTCAACCAAAGACATCGTGCTCTAGGACCTTTGTTAATGCCTTGGCTCGTACCTGCGTGTTTCTGACCAACTGATCAATCCGGCACTCACTGACAGAGCATCAGCCGTCCTTCGGCGAACTGCGTATGTCCCGAGAATTTGCAGCGTGAAAGCCACCCATGCCCCAGCCGGCGCCGAGCCATGATCTGACGCGGACCGTCTTCGCCGTCCTGATCATCGGCATACTCATCATCGTCACGCTTTGGGTGGTGCGGCCCTTCCTGCCCGCTTTCATCTGGGCTGTGACGGTTTCCGTCGCGACCTGGCCGCTGCTGCAGCGGATGCAGCGGTTGCTGTGGGGAAGTCGTGGATTGGCGGTGGCGGTCATGACGCTGATCGTCCTGATCGTCTTCGTGCTGCCGTTCTGGCTCGCGACCATCACCATCCTCGGGCATGCGGGAGATCTGGCGGCCCTGGCGCAGGCCGCAGTCAGCTTCCGGCTGCCGCCGGCGCCGCATTGGCTCGAGACGCTGCCGCTGGTCGGTCCCAGCTTGGCCGAGCTGTGGCGGGATATCGATGCAAGCGGCCTCAGCAAGCTTGCGCCGACGCTACGGCCCTATGCGGGTTTGGCGATCGGCTGGCTGCTGGGCAGCATCGGCGGCCTGGGGCGCCTGCTGATCCAGTTCCTGCTGACCGTCGTGATTGTCGCCCTCATCGATGTCCATGCCGAAGCCGGGGTCCGGCTGCTCGACCGCTTCGGCCGCCGGCTCGCCGGAGAGCGCGGGGAGGAGATGGTGCGGCTGGCCGGGCGCTCCATCCGCGCCGTGGCGATGGGAGTGATGGTGACCTCGCTGGTCGAGACGCTGATCGGTGGCCTGGGGCTTTGGATAACCGGTGTGCCCTTCGCGGTGGTGCTGACGGCGGTGATGTTCGTGGTCTGCGTCGCGCAGGCCGGGCCAGGGCTGGTGCTGATCCCAGCCGTGATCTGGATGTTCGTCTACGGCGGCACAACGATGGCGGTGGTTCTGCTGCTGTTCACGATCCTGGCGATCGTGCTCGACAACGTGCTGCGGCCGGTCCTGATCAGGCGGCAGGCGGATTTGCCGCTGCTGCTGATCCTGGTCGGCGTGCTCGGCGGGCTTGTCGCCTTTGGCCTTATCGGATTGTTCATCGGCCCGGCCATCCTGGCGGTCAGCTACACGCTGATGCAGACCTGGATGGGCGATCCGCCGGCGAAGCTCAGCGCGGCCGACGGGAATGCGACGATCGCCCAATAAGGCTCGCGACGGGCTTCTTACCCCGATGTCGTCAGCCGCAAGCCAATGGTCCCGGCGATGATGGCGGCGATGGAGAGAACGCGGGCCACGGTGATCGGCTCGCCGAGGAGAATGACGCCGGTCACCGCCGTTCCGATGGTGCCGATGCCGGTCCAGACCGCATAGCCCGGACCGAGCGGCAGGCTCTTGAGCGAGAAGCTCAGCGCGAGGAAGCTCATTCCGGAGACCACTAAGGTGATCGCGGACGGCAAGAGGCGCGAAAAGCCTTGGGATTGCTTCAGGAAATAGGTCCAGACCGGCTCACACAGGCCAGAGAAAACGATCAGCAGCCAGGCCACCTCAGCGCGACCGCGCGCGCGTGGTCGTCACACCGGCTCTCCCTGAATGGGCGCCAGGCCGAGACCCGCCATGAGGGCGGTGACATCGGCCGTCGCCGCCTCGGCCTCCGTGACATCGGTGCCCTTGCTGACGATGGCGACGCCATGGCCGGCGTCACGCGCGAAGGGATAGCTGCCGACATCGAGCTCCGGATAGCGGTTCTGGATCGCCTCCAGGCCAGCGGCGATGGTGCCCTCCATCAGTCCCATCGCATAGACGGCGCGGGAAATGACCGGCTTGCCGCCAGCCAGGGTCGGCGCGAGCGCGTCGAACATCGCCTGCATGATGCGCGGCACCCCGGCCATGACATGGACATTGCCGATGCTGAAGCCAGGCGCCGCGGAGATCGCGTTTTTGATCAGCGTGGCGCCGCGCGGCATCGTCGCCATGCGGCGGCGGGCGGCATTGAACTCGCCTTTGGCGTAGCGCGCCTCCATCAGGGCGAAGGCCTCCGGGTGGATTTCCCAGGGCACGCCGAAAGCCGCCGAGATGCATTCGCTGGTGATGTCGTCATGGGTCGGCCCGATGCCGCCGGTGGTGAAGACATGGTCGAAGGCGGCCCGCACTTCGTTGACGGTGGCGATGATGGTCGCGGCGATGTCGGGGATGACCCGCACCTCGCGCAGCGGAATACCGATCTCGCCGAGGCGTGTGGCGAGGAACTTGATGTTGATGTCCTGCGTGCGGCCGGAGAGTATTTCATTGCCGATGACGAGAAGGCAGGCGGTCGGGTTAGGCATGGAGCCGGAGCCTCCTTCGGGGTCGTTTTCGTGCTTACAGGAAATCGCGCAGCATCGGCAGCAAGGGTTTATCGGCGGGCAACATAGGGAAATCGGCGAGTTCATCCGCCCGCACCCAGCGCAAGGTTTGCCCTTCCCTTGCCGATGGAATGCCCTGCCAGCGGCGGCAGAGGAATAGAGGCATGAGCAGATGAAAGCGCTCATAGGCGTGCGAGGCGAAGGCGAAGGGCGCCAGGCTCGACCGTGACAGTTCGATACCGAGTTCCTCGCGCAGTTCGCGGACCAGCGTCGCTTCCGGGCTCTCGCCGGGCTCCATCTTGCCGCCGGGGAACTCCCAGAGGCCCGCCATGGCGCGGCCCTCGGGACGGCGGGCGATCAGCACGCGGGTCTCGGCATCGACCAGGGCACAGGCGGCGACGAGCAGCATGGGCAGCCCGTTCTCCAGCGCCGGCGGGCTCGGGGCAGGCGTCTCCAAGGCGGCGAGAGCCGGGATATCGGCCCTTGTCGCGGTGAAACTCAGCACCGGCTGCTTGCTGCCGCGCGCGCGGAACATCTCGCGCCCGGCGCCCGTCTCGCGGAAGCCGATGCGGCGCAGCACGGCGGCGGAGGCGGGGTTGTTGGCCGCCGCCACCGCCTCGACCTCGTCGAGGTCGAGATTGGCGAGGGCCCAGCGCAACATGCGGCCGGCGGCCTCGGTGGCGACGCCATGGCCCCAGTAGCGCCGGCCGATCCAATAGCCGAGCGTGGCGCGCCGCTTGCCCTGCACCAGCTTGAGGCCGACCGCGCCGATCAGGAGTTCGCTTCCGTCCTCCCGCCCCGTGATCGCGAGGTGGAAGGCGCGGCCCTCCCGTCGCTTCTTCACGGCATCGGCGAGCCACTCCTGCGCGTCCTCGAGGGGATAAGGGAAATGGACGGTCTGCAGCATCCGGCAGACCTCCCAGTCATTGAGGAGGCGGTGGAGGTGTTCCGCATCGGCGGGTTGGAATGGGCGTAGCAGGAGACGCTCGGTGGTGAGGGTCGGATACGACTCCTCCGCCGCGCTTTCACTCGCGCTGGTTTTCACGCTGAGGGGGGCCTCAGCTCCGATAGCTTCCATTGATGTCGATGTAGCCGTGCGTGAGGTCGCAGGTCCAGACAGTCGCGGCGCCTTCGCCGAGGCCGATATCGACGGCGATGAGGATCTCCCGCCCCTTCATATGGGCGACCACCGGGGCCTCGTCATAGCCGGCCACCACGGTGCCATCGCGGGCCATCCAGGTGCCGCCGATGCCGACCGCCAGACGGTCGCGGTCGGCGGGTTCCCCGGCTTTGCCGACGGCCATGACGATGCGTCCCCAGTTCGCGTCCTCTCCGGCGACGGCGGTTTTGACCAGGGGCGAATGGGCGATGGCGAAGGCGATGCGCTTGGCCGAGATGGCAGAGACAGCGCCCGTCACCTCGATGCGGATAAGCTTCTGCGCGCCCTCCCCATCCCGCGCGACTTGCAGGGCGAGATCGGCGAGCACGGCGTTCAAAGCCTCGGCGAAACCCGCAAGGGCGGGGTCGTCTGCGCTGCTGACCGCCGGATGCGCCGCCTGGCCGGTGGCGAAGAGCAGAAGGGTGTCGCTGGTCGAGGTGTCGCTATCGACTGTGATGCAGTTGAAGCTGGGCGCGACGCCGCGCTCCAATAGCGTCTGCAGCACGCTCGCGGGGATCGCGGCGTCGGTGGCGACGAAGCTCAGCATGGTCGCCATGTCGGGGGCGATCATGCCGCTGCCCTTGGCGATGCCGTTGATGGTGACCGCCGTGCCGCCGATGCGGGCGCGGCGGGTGCTCGCCTTCGGAAACGTGTCGGTGGTCATGATGGCGCGGGCCGCGTCTTCCCACCCGTTCTCGCCGAGGGCGGCGTGGAGCGCGGGGAGTGCCGCGGTCAGGCGCTCATGCGGCAGAACCTCGCCGATCACCCCGGTCGAGGCGACGAAGACCGCGGCGGGCGCGCAACCGGCGAGTGCGGCAGCGGCCTCGGCGGTGGCGCGCACGGTTTCGGCGCCGGCGCGGCCCGTAAAGACATTGGCGTTGCCGGCATTGACCACCAGCGCGCGGGCGGCGCCGGCGGGCAGCACCTCCCGGCACCAGTCGATCGGCGCGCCGGGGCAGAGGTTGCGGGTGAAGA
The DNA here is from genome assembly GCF_009766125.1 of Acidisoma sp. S159. Lineage (NCBI taxonomy): Bacteria > Pseudomonadati > Pseudomonadota > Alphaproteobacteria > Acetobacterales > Acidocellaceae > Acidisoma > Acidisoma sp. S159. The sequence continues at coordinate 54,840 of NZ_LMUG01000048.1, read as the reverse complement.
CGCCAGCGACAGTGGTGCCGGGCGCGAAGGCCATCATCATGAGGTCGCGGCGCCCGCGATAGCGAATGCCGGCCTCCGCGGCCCCAAGCCGGACGCCCGGCACGGGGCCGAGCAAGGGCAAGGGAACCGCGAGGGGCGAGACCTCGGTGATCTTGGCCATGGCGCCGGCGCGGCTACTGAGCCGCGGGCTTCGCGGGAGCCGGTGCGGCGGCTGGCGCTGGCGTGGCGGAGGGTGCCGCGGCAGCCGGTGCGCCGGGGGCTGGGCCGTTGGGTCCCGCCATCGGCGTGCCGTCCGGGCCGAATTCCTTGATCGTCACCTGGCTGCGCACCTGGGTCAGCAGCTTGTGGACATTCTCCTGGATCAGATCATTGCGGATTTTGTCATGCACATCGGCGAGGCTGGGCGCCGGATCGGTCTTGTGGCCGAGCACCTGGATCACATGATAGCCGAACTGGGTGTGAACGGGGGTCTGGGTGATCTGGCCGTCCTTCAACGAGAAGGCCGCCTCAGCGAATTCGGGCACCATATCGGTCTTCTTGAAGTAGCCGAGATCGCCACCGTTCGCCGCACCGGGATCCTTGCTATATTTCTTCGCGAGCTTGGCGAAATCCGCGCCATGGTCGAGCTGCTTGATGATGTCCTTGGCCTGCTGCTCGTTCGACACGAGGATATGGCGCGCATGCACCTCCTCGATCCCCGGCTTATCGGCGTAGTCCTTGGCATAGACGGCCTTCACGGCATCCTCGGTGATGGCCGGGCCGACAACCTTCGAGACGAGGGCGCCTTGGAGCACCTGGTCGATCCCGACGGCGATGCGCTTCTGCACCAGCGGGTCGTTCTGCAGACCATCCTTGCGGGCGGCGATCGCCATGGCCTTCTGATCGACGAGCTGCTCGAGCAGGATCGGGTAGAGCTGATCGGGCGGCATGCCCTGGAGCTGCTGCGGCAGGTTGCGCGTGAGTTCGGAGACATCCGCGAGGTGGATATCCTGGCCGTTCACAGTCGCGACGACGGTGTTCGGATCGACGGGCGCCTGCGCCTGGGCACCGGCCGGGGCGGGTGCCATGGTGCCCGGCGGGGCGCCGGCGGCCGGTGGTGACTGCGCGCTGGCAAGGGATGGGAGGGCCAGCGAGAGGCCGCTGGTCACCAATGCGGCTAGGCAGGCACGCGAAAAAAGGCGGTCGGAACGCATGAGAGACCTCGCGGGGCGATGGCTGGGGCAGGATGGGGCGGGACAATGGCGGAAGAGCCATGGCATCACAAGGCGGCGGGCGTTAACGCTTGTTCATAACGCTCGCGTTGACCGGTGCGGGCCAGGATCCTATCACTGCGCCCCTCCGCACCGGATGAGCCCGGGCCGTGCCACAGACCGGGCGGCTCCGCGGATGCCGGCGGGATCGCCTCCCGGCCCTATCTGACCCAAGGTTCACATGTTCGGATCTCTCGCTCGCGCCATTTTCGGAACCAGCAACGAACGCGTCCTCAAGGGCTATCGCCGGATCGTGCCCGAGGTCAATGCCTTGGAGCCCCAGATCTCGGCGCTGACCGATGAGGCTTTGCGCGGCAAAACGGCTGAGTTCCGCCAGCGCCTGGCCGGCGGCGCCACGCTGGACGAGCTGATGCCCGAAGCCTTCGCGGTGGTGCGGGAGGCGTCCAAGCGCGTGCTCGGGCTGCGCCACTTCGACGTGCAGCTGGTGGGCGGCGTCGTACTGCATTCCGGGCGCATCGCCGAGATGAAGACCGGCGAGGGCAAGACCCTGGTCGCCACTCTGCCCGTCTACCTCAATGCGCTGCCCGGCAAGGGCGTCCATGTCGTGACGGTGAACGACTATCTGGCGCGACGCGACGCGGAGGATATGGGCCGGCTGTACGGCTTCCTCGGCCTTTCCACCGGCATCATCGTGCACGGGCTGGAGGACGGGCAGCGCCAGGCGAGCTACGCCTGCGATATCACCTACGGCACCAACAACGAATTCGGCTTTGACTACTTGCGCGACAACATGAAGTACCGGCTGGAGGACATGGTCCAGCGCGACTTCAACTACGCGATCGTCGATGAGGTCGATAGCATCCTGATCGACGAGGCGCGCACGCCGCTCATCATCTCCGGCCCGGCCGAGGATAGTTCCGACCTGTACCGCCAGGTCGATCTCATCGTGCTGCAGATGGCAAAAGAGCCGGAAACCTTCGAGAAGGACGAGAAGGCCCGCAGCGTGACCCTGACCGAAGCGGGCAACGAGCGCGCGGAGGAAATACTCCGCGCCCACGGCATCCTGCTCGAAGGCAATCTCTACGACGTCCACAATATTTCCATGCTGCATCACGTGCAGCAGAGCCTGCGCGCGCATGTGCTGTTCACCCGCGACGTCGATTACATCACGCGCGACGACAAGGTGGTGATCATCGACGAGTTCACCGGCCGCATGATGGAAGGCCGCCGCTATTCCGAAGGGCTGCATCAAGCGCTCGAGGCCAAGGAGCACGTCACGGTCCAGCCCGAGAACCAGACACTCGCCTCCATCACCTTCCAGAATTACTTCCGGCTCTATCCCAAGCTCGCCGGGATGACCGGCACGGCGATGACCGAGGCCGACGAGTTCGAGGAAATCTACAAGCTCTCGGTGGTCGATATCCCCACCAACGTAGGCGTGGCGCGCAAGGATGAGGACGACGAGGTCTATCGCACGGCGGAGGAGAAATACGCCGCCGTCGGCACGCTGATCGCCGAGACGCGGAAACGCGGCCAGCCGGTTCTGGTCGGCACGACGAGCATCGAAAAGAGCGAGCTGCTCAGCGAAATCCTGACGCAACAGAATGTGCCGCATGCGGTGCTGAACGCGCGCTTCCATGAGCAGGAAGCGGCGATCATCGCCCAGGCGGGCGCGCCGGGCGCCATCACCATCGCGACCAACATGGCCGGGCGCGGCACCGACATCAAACTCGGCGGCAATGTCGAGATGCGCCGCAAGCTCGAACTCGCGGAGATCACCGACCCTGAGGAATACGACCGCCGTAATGTCGAGCTGGTGGCCGAGATCGCGCGCAACCACGATGCGGTGGTCGCGGCCGGCGGGTTGTATGTCATCGGCACGGAGCGGCATGAGAGCCGGCGTATCGACAATCAGTTGCGCGGGCGATCGGGCCGTCAGGGCGACCCTGGGCACAGCCGATTCTTCCTGTCGCTCGAAGACGACCTCATGCGCATCTTCGGTTCGGACCGGATGGGCGGGATGCTGCAGCGCCTCGGCCTCAAGCCGGGTGAGGCGATCACCCATCCTTGGATCAACCGCGCGCTGGAAAAGGCGCAGAAGAAGGTCGAGGCGCGCAACTTCGATACCCGCAAGACGCTGCTCAAATACGACGACGTGATGAATGACCAGCGCAAGGAGGTCTATGCCCAGCGCCGCGAATTCATGAAGTCCGAGGATGTCTCGGAGATGCTTTCGCAGATGCGCAACGAGGTCATCTCCGCGGTGGTCTCCCGCCGCATTCCCGAGAAGGCTTTCGCCGAGCAGTGGGAAACCGCGGAGCTTGCCGAGGATGTCGAGCGGTTGCTGAACCTGTCACTGCCGATCGTCGATTGGGGCCGCGAGGAGGGCATCGACGAGACCGGTATCCGCGAGCGCATAGAGTCGACGGCTGATTCGATGATGGCGGCGAAGACGGCCAATTTCGGCCCCGACCTGATGCGGATGGTCGAGAAGTCACTGCTGTTGCAAACGCTCGACCAGGTTTGGAAGGAGCATCTGCTGAACCTGGATCACTTGCGGCAGGGCATCGGGCTGCGCGCCTATGGTCAGCTCGATCCGCTGCGCGAATACAAGTCCGAGGCGTTCTCGCTGTTCGGGGCACTGCTGGAGGATCTCAAGGAGAGGGTTACGTCGATCGTGTCGCGGGTCGAGCTTGGGCGGCCGGTGGAAGCCGAGCCCGCTTTGCCCCCGATGATCGAGAGCCATCCTGAGCCGTCGCTGATGTCGATGATGGGCGATCCGGATTTGGCGACGGGCTCACCCACGGGCCTCGCCGTCGCGGTGGCGGAGAGCGGCACGACGCTGGCGGAATTGCCCGCCGAGTGGCGCGCAACGCCGCGCAACGCCGCCTGCCCCTGCGGGTCAGGGAAGAAGTTCAAATACTGCCACGGGAAACTTTAAAGCCGCTGAAGCCGAATTAGGCGCGGCGGCTCCTCAATCAGCTGGTTAGGGCGGCTCAGCTGGCGCAAGCGTGCGCAACACATACTCCAGTGGTTCAGCCGAGACCCGGATGCCGCCCGAGAAGGGGTGGTCGAGGGCGACGACCATGAAGAGCGCCATGAAGATGACAGCAGCCAGCATGCCCGCCATCAGGGTTTGCGCGAATAGATTCTTGGCGCCGAAGAAAAAAGTGAAGGACAGCGTCAGCAGCGCGCCGAAAAACAGCACGAGCCACAAAACACCGGGCACGATACCGCCGGAAAGCTCGAACCTCGCGCGTCGGCCTTCGGTCATGGCCGTGAGCTGGTTGAGCATCGCCTGCATGACGACTTCGTCTCGTGTATTATTCGGGGAGACGGCAAGCACGGCAGTGTAGATGTCGGTAAGTGCCTGCGTCGCGACGGGACTGATTTTGCCGCGATCCATTGCGGGCCAGTCATCTTTCCCGGCGCTCTCCAGATAGTGCGACAGCGCGCGGTCGATCGCAGGGCGATGGGCGGCGTCGACACCGGGCGACAAGCGGTAGATCGAGGCAGCGGCGGCGGCTTCCTCCGTCACCGCCGCTCCCGCATCGCGAAACCTCTCCCAGACCACGATGACGGCGAAGCCGAGCAGCACCGCGTAGATCACGCCGAGCACGGCGAATTTGAAGCCGGCGACCTCGTTGTTGGTGATCAGCCGGTCCAGTCCGAAAATCTTTCGGACGAGATACGGGCCGACCATGGTGAGCCCGGTCATCACGACGACAATCAGCAGCGCCGAAAGCCAAAGCGGCAGCTGGGATAGCCAAAGCGTCATGCCGTGGCAGCGGGCGTGGGCGCCGGAGGTGTCACCGGCTTGCGGGCGCCGCTGCGCCACTCATCGAAGCGCTGCAGCACGACGAAGAAGGACGGCACGAACAGCACCGCGAGCAGGGTCGAGGCGGCCATGCCGCTGAACACCGTGATGCCGATGGTCTTGCGCGAGTTGGCGCCCGCGCCGGTCGCGAGGATGAGCGGCACGACGCCGAGCATGAAGGCGAAGGAGGTCATCAGGATCGGCCGCAGACGGGCATGCGAGGCGGCGCGGGCCGCTTCCAAGATCGACAGCCCATGGATCGCTCGCTGCTCACGCGCGACCTCGACGATGAGGATGGCGTTCTTCGCGGCGAGCGCGATGAGCAGAAGCAAGCCCACCTGCGTGTAGAGATTGTTGTCGAGACCGAGCAGCCCCAGTACCAGCGCGGGACCCAGCAGCGCGAGCGGGACGGCGAGCAAGACGGCGATGGGCGTGATCCAGCTTTCGTATTGGCCGGCGAGCACGAGATAGACCAGCAGCAGCGCGAAGCCGAAGGCGTAGATGATTTGGCCGCCGGCGGCTTTCTCCTGATAGGACATCGCGGTCCAGTCGAAGGCCGAGCCGCGCGGCAGGTTATGCGCCGCCACCTGCTGCATGAGATCGAGCGACTGGCCCGAGCTGAAGCCCGCCGCCGCGCCACCGACGATCGTCGCGGAGGGGTAGAGATTGTACAGGCTGATCAGCGACGGCCCCACCATCGGCTTGATGCGGACCAGGGTGCCGAGCGGGATCATCGTCGTGCCGTCCTCGGCCCGTACCTGCAGCTGCTCTAGCTGATCCGGGCGCAGGCGATCGGGTGCATCGGCCTGGGCATAGACCTGGAAGGTCATGCCGAATTTGTTGAACTGGTTGATGTAGGTCGAGCCGAGATAGGAGGAGATGGTCGCGAAAATCTCTCCGATATTGACGTGCAGGGTCTCCGCCTTCACGCGATCGACCACGACCTGATACTGCGGCACCCCGGCGCGGAATGAGGTACTGGGATGGGCAATGCCGCTCTGGCCCGCCGCGGCACTCACCATGGTTCGCGCGATGGTCTGCAGCTTGGCGTAGTCGGCGCTGCCGTCCCGTAGTTCCACGACCATGTCGAAGCCGTTGGAATTGCCGATGCCCTGGATCGCCGGCGGCACCAGGACGAAAGTCGCGGCCGACTGCACCGCCTGCAACTGGCGCGTGAGGTTCATGTAGATCGAGCGAAGATCCTCGCCCTTACCGCGCTTGCTCCAGTCCTTCAGAATCACATAGGCGACGCCGGCATTGGCGAGCGTCGCGCTGTTGTCGAGAATCGAGATGCCGTTGATGTTGATGACGGTGGCGACGCCCGGCGTGGCTTGCGCGATCTGCTGGATCTTGGCGAGCGTCTGCGTCGTCCGGCCGAGCGAGGCACCATCAGGCAATTGCGCGCCGATCAGGAGATAGCCCTGATCCTCGGTCGGCAGGAAGCCGGTCGGCAGCCGCGCGATGCCCCAGACGGCGAAGCCCATCAGCACAAGGGCGATCAGCGCCATCGGGCCGGCATGATTGGTCATATGGGCGATCAGGCCGGCATACCATCTGGCGAGGCCGTCGTAGCCGTGGTTGAAGCCGCGGGCGAGGATGTTGCGCTTCTCGGGTGCCTTCGGGACGCGCAGCCAAAGCGCGCATTGCGTGGGCGTGAGCGTCGCGGCGTTGATGGCGCTGATGAGCGCCGTCGCCGCGATCACCAAGGCGAACTGCGCATACATCTGGCCGGTGAGGCCCGGTGTCATCGAGGCCGGGATGAACACCGACATGAGCACCAGCGTGATGCCGACGATCGGGCCGAACAGATCCCGCATGGCGCTGATCGCCGAATCGTGGCCGTTCAGCCCCTTCTCGAGGTACTGGGCGGCACCTTCCACCACCACGATCGCATCATCCACCACGATGCCGATCGACAGCACGATGGCGAAGAGCGTCGACATATTGATGGTGAAGCCGAGCGCCGACATCGCCGCAAAGGCGCCGATGACGGTGATCGGCACCGTCGTGGCCGGCACCAGGGTCGCGCGCCAATCCTGCAGGAAGACCAGGATGACGACCAGCACCAGAATGCCGGCCTCGATGAGGGTCTTGTAGACCTCCTCAACCGAGGCGGAGACGAAGAGCGTGGTGTCGAAGGGAATCCCGTAGGTGAGGTCCTGCGGGAAGGTTTTGGACAGCCCCGCCATCGCCTTCCGCACTTCGGTCGCGACCTGGAGCGCATTGGCACCGGGCGTCTGGTAGATGCCGATACCCGTGGCCGGCTGACCGTTGAGCGTGAAAGCCTGGCCGTACGTTTGGGCGCCGAGCTCGACCCGCGCGACGTCGCGCACCCGTGTTACGAGCCCGTTCGCGCCGGGCGCGGTCTTGACTATGATGTCTTTGAATTGGTCGACGTCGGTCAGGCGCCCCTGGATATTGATCGTGTATTGGAAAGCCTGCCCGGCCGGTGCCGGGGGCGCACCGATCTGACCAGCCGTCACGGCCTGGCTCTGCTGCGACACCGCGTTGATTACGTCACTCGGCGTCAGGTTGCGCGCCTTGAGCGCATTTGGGTCGAGCCACAGGCGCATCGCGTAATTGCCGGCGCCGAAGACCGCGACATTGCCGACACCGGGCAGACGTGCCAGCGGATTGACCAGGTTGATGGTGGCGTAATTGCTCAGATAGAGGCCGCTGTAGCGATTATTCGGCGAACTCAGCGTGATGATCTGCAGGATCGCGGTCGATTTCTGCTGGACGACGACGCCCTGCGCCTGCACGGCGGGCGGCAGCTGGGCGAGCGCCGCGGAGACGCGGTTCTGCACCAGCACCTGGGCGAAGTTGAGGTCGGTGCCGATCTTGAAGGTGACGATGAGGTTGTACGTGCCGTCACTGGCGCTGGTGGACTGCATGTACAGCATGTCCTGCACGCCGTTGACCTGCTGCTCGATCGGCAAGGCAACAGTATCGATCAGGGTGCGGGAGCTGGCGCCGGGGTAACTGGTGGAGACCTGCACGGTCGGCGGCACGACATTCGGATACTGCGCGATCGGCAGACCGAGCAAAGCGACGAGGCCGATCACCACGAAGACAATGGCGATGACGTTCGAGAGAACGGGCCGCTCGATGAAGAATTTCGAGAACATGCGGGGCTACTGGGCCGCGGGCTTGGCGGGTGCGGCGGCCGGCGCAGGGGTATCAGGTGGCGCCGCAAGCGTGGTCAGCGTCGGCGTCACCTTCTCGCCAGGTATCGCGCGCTGCAAACCATCCACGACGACATGGTCGTCTGGCGCGAGGCCGTTATCGATCACCCGCAAGGTGCCGACCAGCGGCCCTGTGGTGACAGTGCGCTGCTGCACCGTATTGGTGCCATCGACGACCATGAGATAGGAGCCCGCCTGATCGGAGCCGAGCGCCGTGTCGGGCACCAGCATGGCGTTAGGTTGTTTGCCGAGCGGCACGCGCACCCGGACGAACATGCCGGGCAGCAGAACGTGGTCTGTATTGGACAATTGGCCGCGTGCGGAAAGGGTGCCCGCGGTCGGGTCCACTGTCGGCGCGGTGTAGTCGAGGAGGCCGGCATGCGGGAAGCCGGTTTCGGTTTGCAGCCCGACATCGACCGGCACGTTCTTGATCTCAGCGAGCGAGATGCCGCGGGCGCGCAGATTGGCCCGGATCCGCTGCACGTCCGTCTCGCTGACCGAGAAGTTCACGTAGATCGGGCTGAGTTGCACGATGGTCGATAAGGTCGTGGTGGGCGAGGAGGTCACCATGTCACCGACAGAGACAAGGTGCGCTGAAACCAGGCCGTCGAACGGCGCCTTCACCTGGGTATAGGAGTAGTTGATTGCGGCGAGCTGGACGCTGGATTTCGCCTGATCGAGATCGGCTTGGGCGCCGTCCATCTTGGCCTGGGCTGTGTCGAGATCGGCGACCGAGTTGACGCCCTGGTTCCGCAAGGTCGATTGGCGGGCATATTGCTGCTGCGCCTGGATAAGCGCCGCCTGCTGCGCGGCCTGCTGCGCCTGGGCCTGCTGCAACTGGGCATAATAGGGCGGCGGCTCGATGGTGAAGAGCGTGTCGCCCTTCTTCATCTCGGTGCCATCGACGTAATTCTGGCTGTAGAGGAAGCCGTTGACGCGGGCGACGAGCGGCACCGTGTTGATCGCGGCAATGTTGCCGGTGGTTTCCAGGTAGCGCGTGACTTCCTGCTTCAGCGGCACGGCCACACTGACCTGCGGCGGCGGCGGCGCCACGTATTCGTTGGACTTTTTGCATCCCGCCAGCAGCCCGGCAAAGGCCAGCGCCAGGAATACGCCGCGACACACTGTGCTCGGACTGGCGGAGATGTGATGGGCGGGCGAAACGCGGAGGAAAATGGCCAAACGAAGCCTTCCCGCGCCGAAACGCGCGAAATCACAGGGATGAAATGCCAAACGCAGCAAGACTCGGCGCCGAGGCCGGAGGCACCCTAGGTGCCTTGACGCTGAATCTGCAAGAGAATTTCCGATGGTTTCGGCTTCGCACGCCAATTGGTCACAAAATCGCGATGCACCAAGCTGTCGGCAGCGGGGAATGGCACGGGCGCGTAAGGCAGGGTTGATCCGGACGCTCGCAACCGCACATCGGCTTCAGCCGCCTGGCTTCAGGCGACTCATTTTGGAGGAACGGCAATGGTCGATACATCGAAGATCATAGAACATTCGGAGGTCGTCGGGTCCGACGGCCAACATGTCGGAACCGTCGACCATCTGGACGGCAGCCGCCTCAAGTTGACCAAGAAGGACCCGGCCGCGCATGGCGAGCATCACTATATCGATCTCAGCCTGATCGCCTCCGTCGGCGACAAGGTGACGCTGAACGTCTCCGCCGCCGAAGCCCAGAAGAAAGCCGCGACCGCCTGAACCAATGGGGCGCCCTAAGCTGGGCGTCCCATCCTGGGTTATTTCGGCACAATGGCGTTGAGGAAGAACGCCACCGCGGCGAAGACCACGACGCTCACCCCGTAGATCGCCACGAACCACGCCCAACGCCGCAGACGAGGCCGCGCCACGAACCACTCGGTGCGCGCACGCGCCCCCGGTAGCCGCGAGGTGGCGGCGGCTAGACGGTCGAAGGCATCACGCCTGTCAGTGGTAATGCGCACCGGGTTCCACCTTGCCACGGAAAATATAATACGAGAGCGCGTTGTAGCCGAGGATGAGCGGGATCATCACCGCCGCCCCGACCAGCAGGAAGATCTGGCTGGAAGGCACGGAGGCCGCCTGCCAGATATCGAGCGACGGCGGCACGATCATGGGGAAGATCGAGTAGCCGAGGCCGAGGAAGCCCAAAACAAACCAGCCGAGCGCGCAGAAGAACGGCCTGCGGTCGTGCTGTCCCTCCTCTTTCTTCAAACTGGCGAAGAAGACGAAAGCCAGGACAACGGAGAGAATCGGGGCGACGGCGGTCGCGAGGATGCCCGGCCAGGCAAACCAGCGATGGGAGAAGCTGGGGTTGAGGGTGGGTGTCCACAGGCTGACGACGAGCAGCATCGCAAGCATGACGATGCCCAGCACCTGCGTGTGCCGCCGCATATTGGTATGCAGCTTGCCCGAGGTGCGCCACAGCAACCAGCTCGACCCCAACAGCGCGTAGCCGAAAACTACCGCGATGCCGCAGAACACCGTGAAGCCGGTCAGCCAATCGAAGGGACCGCCGGAGAACTGAAGGTCGGCCGACGACTTCGTGCCCTGGATCAGCGCGCCCAGAATGGCGCCCTGGCAAAACGCGGCGAGCACGGAACCGCCGAAGAAGCTCCAGTCCCAGCGGCGGCGCTGGCTCTCGATCGCCCGAAAGCGGAACTCGAAGGCGACACCGCGAAAGATGAGCCCCAGCAGCATGAGGATCACCAGCGGATAGACCGATGGCAGGATCACGCTATAGGCCGCCGGGAAGGCGCCGTAGAGGCCGCTGCCGCCCAGCACCAACCACGTCTCGTTGCCGTCCCATACCGGCGCGATGGTATTGACCATCACGTCGCGGTCATGCGGCTCGGGCTCGACCGCGAAGAGCATGCCGACGCCGAGGTCGAAGCCGTCGAGCGTGACATAGGCGAGGATGACGAAGGCCAGGATGCAGGCCCAGATGACGGGCAGAATGGGATGCCCAGCCAGATCGGCGATCATTCCGCGGGCACTCCTTGTGAGCGGTCACCCGCTCCGGGGTGGGGTTCGGTTCGCTTTCCCGTGCCGCCTGCCGGACCGGGGGTGATGCCCTGGGTGCGCTGCGGCGGATCATTCGACGGCGGCGCTTCGTCGAGACTCGGCGGATTGGCCATCATCGCCAGCAAGTAACGGATGCCGACACCGAAGACGACGAAGTAGATGATCAGGATGAGGGTGCAGGAGAAGATCACCATCGGGAGCGTGACGGGCGACGCGCTGTCCACGGTTCGCAGCAGGCCATAGACCGTCCAGGGCTGCCGCCCGGTCTCTGTCACCGTCCAGCCTGCTAGGATGCAGATGAAGCCGGCCGGACCCATGGCCGTGATCAAGCGGTGGAATAGCGGCGTATCGTAAAGTCTTCCTCGGAAGCGGAGCCATAGGCTGAGGAAGCCAGCCAGCATCATCAGCACGCCGAGACCGACCATCACGCGGAAAGCCCAGAAGGTCACGAAGACGACCGGCCAGTCATTCTTGGGGAAGGCGTCTAGCCCTTTGACGGTGCCGTCCCAGGTATGGGTCAGGATGAGGGAGCCGAGGTGGGGCAGCGAAATCGCGTAGTCGTTGCGGGCGGTGTCCACGTTGGGCAGGCCGAAGAGCACCAAAGGCTGGCCGGCCAGCGTGGTGAAGTCACCCTCCATCGCCGCGATTTTAGCCGGCTGATATTGCAGGGTGTTCCGGCCCTGCGCGTCTCCGGCGAATAGCTGGACCGGCATGCCGAGGGCGGCCATCCACATCGCCATGGAGAACATCAGCCGCGCCACCTCGTTGCGGCGATCGCGCAGCAGGTGGAATGCGCCGACCCCGCCGACCACGAAGGCGACCGACATATAGGCCGCGATGACCATGTGGACCCAGCGGAAGGGGAAGCTCGGATTGAAGCAAATCGCCAGCCAATCCTTGGGCACAAACTCGCCATGCTGACCGATCGCGTAGCCGACCGGCGTCTGCATCCAGGAATTGGCCATCAGGATCCAGGTGGCCGAGATCAGCGTGCCGATCGCCACCATGCAGGTCGCGAGCAGATGCAGCTTGGGTCCCACCCGCTTCAGCCCGAAGATCATGATGCCGAGGAAGCCGGCCTCCAGGAAGAACGCGGTGAGCGTTTCCCAGGCGAGCAGCGGGCCCAGGATGGGGCCGACTTTCAGGGAATAGCCGCTCCAGTTCGTGCCGATCTCGTAGGCCATGACGAGGCCGGAGACGACGCCCATGGCGAAGCCCACCGAGAAGATCTTCAGCCAGTAGCGGTAGGCCGCCATATAGGCTTCCCGCCCGGTGATCGACCACAGGATTTCCAGCACCGCGAGGTAGCTGGCGAGGCCGATCGAGAAGGCGGGGAACAGGATGTGAAAGGCGATGGTGAAGCCGAATTGGCCCCGAGCCAGCACCACCGCTAGGGCGGGCGCATGGGCGATCATGGCAGCATCTCCTGATCCTCGTCCTGTTCCTGATTTTCGCTGGTGGCCAAGGTACCCCCCGCGCCAGCACGCCGACGCCGCTGTTCGGAACCGAGCAGCGGAAGCCGGTTCTTCAGTTCAAGCAGCCGCACGACCTTGCCCCCGAGTTGGAGAAGCTGGGTAAGCTGATCGGTTTCGAGCTTTTGCACATCCTCGGACCACCTCGTTATCAATTCGATCAGGTCGTGCATCTCCCGCATACGGGATTGGGCATGGCGATCACTGGCGGTCGCCGCCTTCTCCATAAGGAGATCGCGCAGCACGGAAAGGGTGGGATCGATTTCCCGCCGCCGCCGCTCCTCCGCCAAGGTCCGGACGATCTGCCACACGTCGTCCGGCGTGGAGAAATGCTCGCGCCGGTCGCCGGGCAGATGCTGCAGGCGGACGAGGCGCCACGATTGCAGCTCCTTTAAACCCATTGAAACGTTCGAGCGGGAGAAGCGCAGCACCTCGGCGATCTCATCGGCGGGTAGCGGACGGGGCGAGACGTAGAGCAAGGCGCAGATCTGGCCGACCGTGCGGTTGATGCCCCAGCGGCTGCCCATCTCGCCAAAATGCAGGACGAAAGCCTCGGAGAGCGGAGACAGCTCCACGGCCAGAACTTTCAGTAAATTCTGAAATTAAGATATCTACAGTAGATTCGCTCGTCAAATGACGGTTTGGAGCGGTCTGTCATCGCGGTCAGACCACGTTGTCGGGGGTCAGGCGGCAGACCGCGTCGTCGATCTCGATCTGCAGCGTGGCGTGGCCGATGCGGAAGCGTTGGCGAAGTTCCTGGCAGGTGCGTTGCAGGAACACGTCGCCGGGATGCGGGCCGGGAATGACGAGATGGCTCGTCAGCGCGGTTTCGGTCGTGCTCATGGCCCAGATATGCAGGTCGTGGATGCGCTCGACCCCTGGGAGGCTTTCGAGGTAGCGGCGCACGGCGGCCGGCTCGATCGCCTCGGGAACCGCATCGAGCGACATGCCGAGCGATTGCCGCAGCAGACCCCAGGTGCCCCAGACGATGACGACGGCAATCACGATGCTGATCGCCGGGTCAAGCCGGTTCCAGCCGGTGAAGGCGATGACGATCGCCGCTACCACGACCCCGGCCGAGACAAGGGCGTCGTAGGCCATGTGCAGAAAGGCGCCGCGCAGGTTGATGTCATTCTTGCTCCCGGAGGCGAAGAGCCACGCGCTGATGGCGTTGATCGCGATGCCGACGGCGGCGACGATGATGACGACGCGTGGCGCCACCGCTTCCGGCGTGACCAGCCGCCGGATCGCCTCCAGCAGGATCGCCCCCGTGGCGAGGAGCAACAGGCCAGCGTTGAAGAGTGCCGCCAGGATGGTGCTGCGGCCCATGCCATAGGTGAAGCGCGCGGTGGGCCGCCGCCGCCCCAGCACCGTCGCCAGCCAGGCGGCGGCGAGGCCGAGGACATCGGTCAGGTTATGGGCACCGTCCGCCACCAACGCGACCGAGCCACCCAGGAAGCCATAGACGACCTCCAGCACCACGAAGCCGATGTTGAGCAGGATGCCGATGAGGAAAGCCCGCCCGAAACTCGCCGGCGCGTGGACGTGCCCCGCATGGGAATGCCCCGCATGGGAATGGCCCTCATGCGAATGCTCGTCGTGGGCGTGGCCTTCGTGCTCATGGTCTTCGTGCTCATGGTCTTCGTGCTCATGGTCTTCGTGATCGTGGTCTTCGCCTGATCCGTGCCCATGTGAGTTCATCGGCCGAGACCTCCCGGGGCGGCGCCCGGTCCTTCCTCTTGCGGCGGCAGTAATCCGTGGCCACAAGGGCGCCGTAATGAAAGCCCCTCGCCCATGCTAAAGCTTCGCGTAATTCCCTGTCTGGACGTCAAGGACGGCCGGGTGGTGAAGGGCGTCAATTTCGTCTCTCTCCGCGATGCCGGCGATCCGGTCGAGCAGGCCGCGCTGTATGACGCGGCCGGCGCCGACGAGCTAACTTTCCTCGACATTACCGCAAGTCACGAGAATCGCGACACGATCCTCGATGTCGTTGCCAAGACATCCGCACGCATCTTCCTGCCGCTGACGGTGGGGGGCGGCATCCGCTCGACCGCCGACATGCGCCGCCTGCTGCTGGCCGGGGCTGACAAATGCAGCATCAACTCGGCCGCCATCGCCCGGCCGGAGCTTGTCGCCGAGGCGGCCGAGAAGTTCGGCAGCCAATGCGTGACCGTGGCTGTCGATGCGCGGGCCGTGCCAGGCGGCGGCTGGGAGGTTTTCAGCCACGGCGGCAGGGTCGCGACAGGGCTCGATGCCGTGCAGTGGTGCCAGCGGATGGCGGCGACGGGTGCGGGCGAGATCCTGCTCACGAGCATGGACCGGGATGGCACGGGCCGCGGGTTCGACCTCGATTTGTTAGCTCAAGTTTGCGGCACCGTAACGGTTCCGGTGGTAGCGTCCGGCGGTGTGGGTGAGCTGCGGCATTTCGTGGAAGGCGCGCGCGCCGGCGCTACCGGCCTTTTGGCCGCAAGTGTTTTCCATTTCGGACAATTTACGATTTCGGCGGTTAAGATGGCATTGAATGAAGCAGGCTTGGCCGTGCGCCTGGCTCAGTAGATCGAGGATACCGGGACCTTATGGCCAAAGCGACCAAGACCAAGCCCAAGCTCAAGACGACGAAGAAGGCAACGACATCGAAACGCGTTGCTGCAAAGGCCAAGGCGTCGCGCGTTACTGCCAAGAAAGCCATGCCGAAGACGCCGGCGGTTTCTTCCTTGGCATCGGCGGACGCGACGGTGCTCGACCGGCTCTGGGAGACGATTGTCAGCCGCCGCGAGGTCGATCCGGCGATCAGCCATTCCGCGCGCCTGCTATCGCGCGGGACCGCGAAGATCGCGCAGAAATTCGGCGAGGAGGCGGTGGAATGTGTGATCGAGGCGGTGTCGGGCGCCAGCCGCTCGGCACTCGTCGGAGAAAGTGCTGACGTGCTCTACCATCTGCTTGTGCTGTGGGTGGATGCGGAAGTGGCGCCGGAGGAGGTTTGGGCGGAGCTGATGCGCCGCGAAGGTATCAGCGGCGTGGCCGAGAAGGCGTCTCGGCTGAACAATTTGCGGAGCAGGGAGCAGATCGCGAGTACGAAGATTCCTTGAGGGTTGGGCGGTACGAGCGTTTGGCCGAGTTCCGCGCTCGGCCATTCAGCGCCTCAGCCTATTGCCTATTTGTCGTAAGATGCGCTCACTCTTGGTGGTGCCGGTGGAGCTTGCCGTCGCGCCAATGCAGCTTGGCGCTTCTCCTCTAGATCTCGAAAATGGCACCAGACATAATCTCCCTCGTCGCCCGGCCGAATGAGAGATTCGCCGTTTCGGTTGCGAATCTCCATGATCCGCTTCAGACCTGCCTCGTTGATGGTGATCATGGGGATTTCGACGACCCGGGTGACACCGTCGAAGTCGGTGTAATTTATGAGCTTGTTTACTCCCAAATGGGAGAGGCTGTAGTATTTGCCTGGAGCGGAGCTCTTTACCCAACAGTTTAGCTGTTCGTTTCGCAGCTCTTCCGGAACGGAGTAATACGTCGCTCTCGGCTGCAATGGCGTCAACGACGGCCATTCGTCCAATGCCTCACGAATGGTGAAATTGTATTGCTTGAAAGGTGACCGCGGTGGCCGGCCGCCGTGCGGGGACGCCAGTGGAACGCCTGTGTATCGGGCGGGCAGGCGAGCTCCAGCGGGCGGGCGAAACACGGGAACGTCCTGCTGCGCCTGGACTTCGAGACGACTTGGACCATTAACACTCAGGGACATGACTGCGCTCCTTCGATCAGCGCATTATCCGCACAATCGTTAACATCTCTTAAGCATCGCGGTCGTTAGAGGAGTGACTCGTGTGCCTAGGCGCCACGCGATGGGCCGGTCGGAGTGGCTCCGGCGGGTGCCGCCGCTGTCGGCATTTACTTTAGCGGATAGGGCGGAGAAACGATCCGTCGGAAGGTAGCATAGAGTTTCTCATTTTCCTTCTTCGCAGCTTGACTATGACGCCAGACCACATCGGCATCGTCGCCCACCAGCATAGGCTCTTCGCCGCGCGCCTTGCGTGCCGCAATGATGTGTTCGATGCCCAGCTTGGACACAGTAACTTTGTTCGAAAATAATAAATTGATTCTGTAGTATTTGTTGCCGACAGAGCTTTTGCCGTTTGTCAGCTCCTTTTCGCGTAGCTCCTTGGGAACTGACTCGACCAATTTCTGCCACGCCTCCGACGATAGGTCGAAAAAACGAAGCTTCGCATCATCAAGATTTGCAAACGAGTTTCTACCTGCCCATGGCAGCCTCGGCTTTTGCGGTTTCCGCGTTTCAGCAGCGCGTTGTGCCGGTGAAAGAAGAGAAAACTCCGCGCCGGATCCGCCAGAGGAGTGGCTGCTAGCGGCAGTCAGATACAAGCCAAATTCATCGGGCTTCCAGTAGGCGGAAAGCTGTCGAACAGGTAGGTTCACGGTCATAACAGCCCTCCGCCAATCAGCCCATCAAAGCAGAGAATTCCTTAACGCACTCTCAGCGCTCCAATATCAGAGCAGAGACTCCTGTGCCGGAACGCCGCGCCCAGCCCCGCGCCGGGTCGGCGCGCCTCCGGCCGTTGCGGCCACCGCGCCATCCTCGAAGCGCAGGTTGAGGCGGGCGCCGGGGGATATGCCGGCCGCCGCCGTCACCGCGTGGCCGCCCTCGTCCGTCACCAGCGCGAAGCCGCGCGCGAGCACCGCCATGTAGGAGACCGAATCGAGGCGAGCCGCGAGACCGGCAAGCTGTGCCGAAGCCTCTCGCCTTTGCGCGAGAACAGGTCCCGGATGCAGCCGCGCGCTGATGCGGCCCTCCAACTGCCGGGCCTCGCCGATGCGATGGCGCCCGCAGGCGATCAAGCCTTGCGCCGCGAGGCCGAGCCCATGCTGACGCAGCCCCAGAAGCTGCGGCAGACCGATGCGCAGCCGTGTCTCCTCCTCGCGCAGATGCCGTGCGAGGCCGTCGAGCCAATGGCCCGAATCGGGCAGACGCCCGACCACCTGACGCAGTTCGGACCGCCGGCGTTCCAGCAAGTTCGGCAAGGCGAGGCGCTGACGCTCGGCCCGGTCGTCCAGCCGCTGGCGCGCATGGCCGAGCGCGGTCGCCATATCCGGCAAGCCGCGCGCCCCCGCCGCCAGGTGCAGACGGTTCTCGCTCATGAAGCGCGCGAGGGCGGCCGAGATGCGTCCGCCACGCTGGGCGACATCGGCGATTAGCTCCATCCGCGCGGGTATTGCCATCTCGGCCGCCGCCGTGGGCGTGGGCGCCCGGCGGTCAGAGGCAAAATCGATGAGCGTGGTGTCCGTCTCATGGCCCACGGCGGAGATCAGCGGAATGGTGCAGGCCGCCGCGGCGCGGACCACTGCCTCGTCGTTGAAGGCCATGAGGTCTTCCAGACTGCCACCACCGCGCGCGACGATCAGCACGTCGGGTCGGGGAATCGGGCCGCCATACGGCAAAGCGGAGAAACCGGCGATGGCGGCGGCGATGCGCGCGGCGGCGCCCTCGCCCTGCACCGCCACCGGCCAGAGCAGGATCGGGCGGGGGAAGCGGCGCGCGATGGTGGTGCGGATGTCCTGCAGCACCGCGCCCTGCTCCGAAGTCACGACGCCGATTACCGTTGGCAACATGGGCAAAGGCCGCTTGCCGGCGATGTCGAACAGACCCTCGGCGGTGAGGCGCTGGCGCAAAAGCTCGATCCGGGCGAGCAGCGCGCCGGCACCGGCATAGTCCATCCGCTCGACGATGAGCTGGTAGC
Source organism: Acidisoma sp. S159 (assembly GCF_009766125.1). NCBI lineage: Bacteria > Pseudomonadati > Pseudomonadota > Alphaproteobacteria > Acetobacterales > Acidocellaceae > Acidisoma > Acidisoma sp. S159. The sequence continues at coordinate 36,402 of NZ_LMUG01000048.1, read as the reverse complement.
TCGAACGCTCGCCATAGGCGGTGATGCGGCCGGTGGCGATCACCTCGACACCGTTTTCCGGCACCAGCCCGAGACGGGAGACGGAGCCTTTCCAGACGATGCCGGCGAGCTTGCCGTTCTCGTCCTTGAGCGAGAAATACATGTGGCCGGAAGCGTAGCGCTTGAATTCGGTGATCTCGCCGCGCACGCGGACACGGCCGAAGGCGCCCTCCAGCGTGCGTTTCACGGCGGCGGAAATCTCGCCGACCGAATATTCGGGGATATTGCCGGTGAGGAGCGTGGCGGAGTCGTCGGTTTCGGGCATGGCGGCAGGATATGCTAGAGGCGCCCCGACATGAAGATTGCCCGATGGGCAGGAGGGGCGGATGCGCGTTCTGGTGGTAGGCTCCGGCGGCCGGGAACACGCGCTGGTGCGGGCGATTGCGCGCAGCCCCCTGGTGACGGGCCTCTGGTGCGCCCCGGGCAATGCCGGAATCGCGGAGCTTGCGACGCTGGTGCCCATCCCCGCCGATGACGTGGAGGCGCTGACCGCTTTCGCCGCCACGAATGCCATCGATCTGGTCGTGCCGGGACCGGAGGCGCCGCTGGTGTTCGGTCTCGCCGATGCCTTGCAGGAGCAGGGCATACGCTGCTGCGGGCCGACCGCCGAGGCGGCGCGGCTGGAGGGCAGCAAGCAATTCGCCAAGGAGGTCGCCGACGCGGCGGGCATCCCGACGGCGCGGTGGGAGGCTTTCACCGATACCCATCACGCGCTCGAATTCGTGCGGCGGCGTGGCGCGCCGCTGGTGGTGAAGGCTGATGGTCTGGCGGCCGGCAAGGGTGTCGTGGTGGCGCAGACCGTCGAGGAGGCCGAGGCCGCGGTGATCGCCTGCATCCGCGAGGGCAGCTTCGGCGCTGCGGGGGCGACGGTGGTGATCGAGGAGTTGCTGGAGGGCCCGGAGGTTTCGGTCTTCGCCCTGTGCGACGGCACCGATGCCATCTTCCTGGGCGCGGCGCGGGATCATAAGAGGGTGGGCGACGGGGATACGGGGCCAAATACGGGCGGCATGGGCGCCATCGCGCCGCCGCCGAGCTTCACCCATGCGACCCAGCTTCAGGTGATGGAGAGCATCATCCGCCCGACGCTGGAGGAGATGACGGCGCGGGGAGCGCCGTTTCGGGGCATCCTGTTTGCCGGCATCATGCTGACCGCAGCGGGTCCCAAGCTCATCGAGTTCAATGTCCGTTTCGGCGATCCGGAATGCGAGACGCTGCTGCCGCTGCTGGAAAGCGATTTGCTGGAAGCGCTGCTGGCCGCCTGCGATGGCCGGGTGGCGGAGATCGAGCTGCGCTGGCGGCCTGAGGCTTCGGTCTCGGTCGTCATGGCGGCGCGGGGTTATCCGGGCGCCTATGCGCGCGGCGAGGCGATCGGCGGGCTGGATGGGCTGGCGGCGCTGTCCGATGTCACCGTCTGCCAGGCCGGAACGCGGGCCGAGGCGGGCGGTGTGGTTTCCGACGGGGGGCGGGTGCTGGTGGTGACGGCGACCGCGCCGAGCCTCGCTGCCGCGCGGGCTCGGGCCTATGCGGCGGTCGATGCGGTGCATTGGCCGGGCGGTTTTTGCCGGCGCGACATTGGGGATGCGTTGGCCCTGCGGGTTTGACTGAGGTCAGCCAGCGTCATCCGGCAAGCTGTCATCTACCCCAAATCCCGCCTTTGCCACCAGCGACGACAGCCGCGGCGGCTCGTTTATTCACCCGAGGGCGCATTTGGGGTCCATCTAAGTAGCGAGAGCGGTATGCCCAATGCGCCGAGAGATGGCACGCGCCGTGCATGGACAGAAACGACCGAGAGGCTAGTGTAGCTCGGTAAGCGTCCACCGCATTCCAGACCCTCGGAGAATGGCCAGTATGGTTTCCTCGCCGTCCGGCGCCACGGCCCCCACCGCCGCGATCGTCATGCCGAGCGCATTTCCGGTAACGGCGCCCGGCACCCAGGGCGACCGGCTGATTGAGATCGCTGGAGTCGAAAAGGTCTTCGGTGATCCCAACACCGGCCACCGCGCGCTCGAAGCGATCAATATTTCCATCATGGAGAAGGAATTCTTCACGCTGCTCGGCCCCTCGGGCTGCGGCAAAACGACGCTGCTGCGCATGATCGCGGGCTTCGAGAATCCGACGACCGGCGAAATCCGGCTGCACGGAAAGGATGTCGCAGCACTGCCGCCGCGCGAGCGGCCGGTGAATATGGTGTTCCAGAACTACGCATTGTTTCCGCATCTGACGGTTTATCAGAACGTCGCTTTCGGACTTGAGATGCTGAACTGGAAGAAGGCCGATATCACGGCCCGGGTTGACGAGATGCTTTCGCTGGTGAAACTTTCGCAGTTTCGCGGCCGCAAGCCGACGCAGCTTTCCGGCGGACAGCAACAGCGCGTGGCTTTGGCCCGTGCCCTCGCTCCTCGCCCCCAGGTGCTGCTGCTGGACGAGCCGCTTTCGGCCCTGGATCTGAAGCTGCGCAAGGAAATGCAGTTCGAACTCAAACGCCTGCAGCGCGAGACCGGCATTACCTTCGTGCTGGTGACGCATGACCAGGAGGAAGCGCTGGCGATGTCGGATCGGCTGGCGGTGATGAATACCGGCCGGGTGCAGCAGGTCGGCACACCGGAAGAGGTTTACGATCAGCCGCGCAATCGTTTCGTGGCAGATTTCATCGGCGAGGCCAATCTCATCCACGGCGCGACCCTCGGCCGCAATGCGGATGTGATGGTGGCGGTGCGGCCGGAGCGGATCGAACTCACGATGCCTGGTTTTCAGCCACGTATCCGGGGTGTGGTGGAAGCCGCGACCTTTCTTGGCTCCGACACGTTGCTCGAGATTCGCGCCGGGGAGGATCGGCTGCGCGCCCGGATCCGCGGCGCGGTGAGGCTGGAACCGGGAACCAATGTCGGGCTGAGCTGGCCCGACGATGCCGAGCGCCTGTTGGCGGATTGAGCGGGAGACTGGGCATGCGCTTCCGCACCACTGGTTTCCTGCTTTTGCCGGCGGTCGCCGTGATCTTTATCTTCATGGCGATCCCGATGCTGATCTCGCTGACCTATTCATTCCTGACCGCCAATACCTATGGGGGCGTCACCGGACCGCTCAGCGTCGGCGCCTATATTCAATTGCTGTATGACCAGGATTTCGACGGCAGCCTGGTGTTTATGCCGGATTACATCTGGATCATCCTGCGATCGGTCTATCTCGCGGTCTTCACGACGATATTGAGCCTGGCCGTGGGTTTTCCTGTCGCCTGGTATATCGTCTGCCAGTCGGCGAACCGGCGAAAAGTCCTGTTGACGCTGGTGACCCTGCCGTTCTGGATCAATACGCTGATCCGCACCTATTGCTGGATCCTGATCCTGCGCGACGAAGGCCTGATCAACAATTTCCTAAAATGGACCGGGCTGATCACGCACCCGCTACCCTTGCTGTACAATCAGGGCGCGATCCTGCTCGGGCTGGTCTACACCTTCCTGCCGTTCATGGTGCTGCCGATCTACGCGACGCTAGAGCGGCTGGATCCTCGGCTCATCGAAGCCGCCTACGACCTTTACGCGAACCGGGTGCAGTTGTTCCGCCGTGTCGTTTGGCCGCTGACTAAGCCCGGTGTGGCAGCCGGAACCGTGCTGGTCTTCGCGCCCGCGCTCGGCGCCTTCCTGCAGCCCGATCTGCTTGGCGGCGGCAAGCAATTGCTCATCGGCAGCCTCATCGAGATGCAATTCACCTCCTCCCGCAACTGGCCCTTCGGCGCGGCACTGGCGACACTGGTGACGCTGGCCGTGGTCGCGGCACTGGTGTGGCAGAACCGACGCGGCAAATCCGTGGAGGCGCAAGCATGAGCGCCGCCACCAATGCCAGCCACGCGATCCATGCGAAGTCCGCCGAAGCGAAGCGGCGCCGGCGGCGGCCTTTCGACTGGCGGCATAATCCGGGGTTCGGTCCCTTCACGCTGCTGGTGATGCTGTTCCTCTACACGCCGCTGGTTGTGCTGGTGATCTTTGCCTTCAATGCCAACCGGCTGGTGACGATCTGGAGCGGCTTCAGCTTCAAATGGTTCGTCTCCGTAGCCAATAACGGAGATATCCGGCACGCCGCCTATATCAGCGTGCTAGTCGGTGTTCTCGCGACGATCTGCTCAACCGCGATCGCCATCGCCGCCGCCTTGGGTTTCGAGCGCGGCGGCTGGTTTCGCGGACGCGGCAGCGCCATCGGCCTGGTCACCATGCCGCTGGTGGTGCCCGAGATCGTCACCGCCATCACCACGCTGATTTTCTTTTCCGCGATCGGCTTTCACAGCGGCGTGCTGAACCTGGTCATCGCGCATACGGTGTTCTGCATTCCCTTCGCGATGCTGCCGATCCAGGCGCGTCTCAACACCTTGGGCGCTGGATATGAGGAAGCCGCGCGTGATCTCTACGGCAGCGAATGGCGCATCTTTCTGCGCATCACGCTGCCACTGATGTCGCCGGGCATCATGGCGGGGGCGATCCTTGCCTTCGTCACGTCGCTCGACGACTTCCTGATCAGCTTCATGGTCAGCAGCGCGGGCTCCACCACCCTGCCCGTCTATGTCTACGGCATGATGCGACTGGGCGTGACGCCCGAGGTCAATGCGATCTCGGCTGTCCTGCTCGTGATCTCGGCGGCGCTTGCCTTGGTCGCGTTCATCATCAGCCGCCCAAGCGAGGCCGCGACGGCCGCCGCTGCGGGAACACCGCAGACGGCCGCCACGCTCTAGAACACTCACCAACCGGAGACTTCCATGACGCCGTTCCGTTCGCTCCTCGCGCTCTGTCTGAGCGCCACCGCTTTGGCGGCGCTGCCCGCCGCACGGCCCGCCCAGGCCGCCGATCCCGGCGTGCTGCATATCTTCAACTGGACCGACTACACGTCTCCGGACATGCTGAAGAAGTTCACCAAGGAGACGGGCATCAAGGTCACGCTCGATACCTATGATTCGAACGAGACTTTGCTCGCCAAGCTCAAGGCCGGCACGACGGGCTACGATATCGTGGTGCCCAGCAGCGACTTCGTGAAGATCTTCGTGAGCCAGGGGCTGCTGCAGAACGCCGATGTCGCCAGTATGGCGAACTTCAAGAATTTGGAAGAGCGCTGGAAGACCCGCGCGTGGGATCCGCAGGCCGAATACACCGTGCCATGGCAATGGGGCACGACGTCCTTCATCTATGACACCAAGGTCTATCCGGGGCCGGTCGATAGCCTCGAGACGCTGTTCAAGCCGCCGGCGGTGTTCAAAGGTCAGGTCGGCATGTTCGGCTCTCCGAGCGAGGTCATCAACCTCGCGCTGATCTATCTCGGCAAGCCGGTCTGCAACTCGAACCCGCCCGACCTGAAGGAAGTGAATGCGCTGCTGGAGGCGCAGAAGCCTTTCGTGAAGGTTTATAACTCGGACGGCATCGAGGATCGTATGGCATCGGGCGAGACCACGATGCATGAGGTTTGGTCCGGCGATGGCGAGCGTGCGCGCGTGCAGCGGCCGACGCTGAAGTATGTCTATGCCAAGGAAGGCGGCATCGGCTGGATGGACAACCTCGCGATTCCGGTCGGCGCGCCGGATGTCGAGAACGCGAAGAAGTTCATGAACTTCATGATGGACCCGGAAAACGCGGCGCTTGAGAGCGATTTCGCGGGATACCAGAATGCTGTGGTTGGTTCGAACAAGTTCCTCAAGCCGCAGCTTGCCTCGGCCCCGGAGTTCAATCCGCCCGCCGATTATAAGATCACCTTCGCGCCGGGCTGCCCGCCGGCCGCGACGAAGGATTACGACCGGATCTGGACGCTGCTGCGGAAGTAGGTGGTTCAGGCCTGCCCGCCTCATGTGTGAGGCGGGCAGGCTGCAGGACATCTATTGTTCGAACCGTTCTCACACCATTCCGTCATGCTCGGCGAAGGCAGAGCATCCAGGTCTTGCTTACGGCGCCAAGGAAGGACGTGGATGGCACGCCTTCGCGTGCCATGACGGATCTTGAATTACGGTTCGAGAATAGATCATCACGCGCCCGTCCGGTAAGCCACAACCCCATCGCATATCGTCATCACAGGACGCAACTCTCTCACCGCCTCGGGCGCCGTCTTCACGATGTCGCCTGACAGGATCACGATATCCGCGAGATAGCCTGGCGTGAGCTGGCCCTTGCGGTCCTCCATGAACTCCACCCATGCGCTGTCTCGCGTATAAGCGGCGAGTGCCTGATCCAGGCTTGGGCGGTGGTCGGGCAGGTCCGCGCGCCACGGCTTGCGTGTCAGGGCGTCGCCGATCGAGGCGAGCGGGTCGAGCGGGGAAACCGGCCAGTCGGTCGCGAAGACCAGCTTGGCGCCGGCGTCGCGCAGCGTCTTCCAGGCGTAGGCGTAGGGCCACTTCGCCTCCCCGATGCGGGAGATCGTGGGCTGGAGCGGCAGACCGGCCGAGCCGGGCGGATGCGGCGGCTGCATCGAGGCAACAACTCCGAGGGCGGCGAAGCGCGGCACGTCGTCCGGGCTCACCACTTCGATATGCTCGATGCGGTGGCGGCTGTCTCGCGCGCCATTCGCCTCGCGCGCCGCCGCGTAGCCGTCGAGCACGATGCGGACGGCGCCATCGCCGATCGCATGGACAGCGATCTGCAATCCGCGACGATCGGCCTCGATCGCGACATCCCGGAAGTGTTCGGCGGTGAACAGGGGCTCGCCGCGCCAGCCGGGGCGGTCGGCGTAATCGTTCAGCATCACGGCGGTCCATGAGTCGAGAACCCCATCGACGAAGACCTTCACGAAGCCGGATTGCAGCCGGTCATCGCGGTAGTCCTCGTTCATCCGGGAGGCTCGGGCCAATGCGTCGAGCGGCATGAACTCCTTCATGTGGAAAGGCACGCGCACCCGGGCGGTGAGGTCGCCAGTGGCGTCGATCTCGCGCAGCAGGTCGAGGGTGTAGCGATTGCCGTCCATGTTTTGGATCGAGGTGATGCCATGTTGCGCGCAGTAATCGAGGCCGCGCTTTAACGTCGCGCGGTCAGCAGCGCGTTCGGCCTCGGTCAGGCTCGCATCGGGTTCAAGGCCGGCGATACCGAGCCTGGCGCGTGCGCCGGCGCGGTCGAGCCCATAGACCGGATCGAAGGCTTCGCGCTCCCGCAGCTCGCCCTGGGCGAGACCGCCCGCTTCCATCACGATTTCATTGCCCGGACCGAGCTTGCGGTCGTGCAGGATGCCGGCCTGGTCGAGCGCGATCGTATTGGCCCAGGCGGTGTGAGAGTCGGGTGCCAGAAGCATCAGCGGGCGGTTGGGCAGGATGCGGTCGAGGTGATGGCGGCTGAGTGGCTCGGTCGCTGACAGGATGGTGTAGTCGGCGGATTGGCCGATGATGAGGCCGTCCCCGGGATTGGCGCGGTCGAAATCCTGGATCGCGCGTTGTAGGTCGCCGAAGCCTTGGACGCCGCGAAGCTGGAGATGGGACAGCGCTGCCGCGCCGAGGAAGAGGTGCATATGGCCTTCGTTGAAGCCGGGGAGCACGGTGCCGCCCCCCGCCTCGATCACGCGGGTTCGCGGGCCGCGCAGGGCGCCGATCTCCTCCGCGGTGCCAACGGCGGCGATGCGGTTGGCGATGATGGCGATCGCTTGGGCCGTGGGGCGTTGGGGGTCCATCGTCAGTATTTGACCGCCCTGGATGATGATGTCCGCCGTATCGCTCACCGCCATCCCCTTTGAAACCTGGCGCGGCGCAGATAGCATGGTTCAGGAATTTTTAAGAGATGAGGTGCCCCGCCATGACCAGTTGGAAATCCTGGCTAGGTCTGACAATCGCCGCAGCAGCCTTCGCCGTGCCGGCGTTTCAGGCCGCGCGGGCGGCGGATGCCGGGGTGCTGCATATCTACAACTGGACCGATTATACGGCGCCCGATCTCCTCACGAAATTCACCAAGGAAACCGGAATCAAGGTCTCGCTCGATACCTATGATTCGAACGAGACGCTGCTTGCCAAGCTGAAGGCGGGGGCAACGGGCTATGACGTGGTGATCGCATCGAGCGATTTCGTGCCCATTCTGATCGACCAGAAGCTCATCCAGCCTGTCGATGCCGCGAGCATGAGCAATTTCAGCCATCTGGCGCCGCAGTGGAAGGCACGGACCTGGGATCCGAAGGCGGAATACACGGTGCCGTGGCAGTGGGGCACGACCTCGTTCGTGTATGACACCAAGGGCTATCCCGACCCGGTTGACAGCATGGCGACGCTGTTTACCCCGCCTGCCGTGTTCAAGGGCCAGATCGGCATGTTCGGCTCGCCGAGCGAGGTGATCGGCATGGCGCTGGTTTATCTCGGCAAGCCGCCCTGCAATGAGGATCCCACGACCTTGAAGGCGGTGATGGCGATGCTGGAGGCGCAGAAGCCGTTTGTGAAGGTCTATAATTCGGATGGAATTCTCGACCGCATGACATCCGGCGAGACAACGATGAGCATGGAGTGGTCAGGCGGCGCCGCCCGCATCCGTGCCGCGAAGCCGACAGTGCGTTACGTTTATCCGAAAGAAGGCATTGTCGGCTGGATGGATAATCTCGCTGTGCCGGTCGGCGCGCCCGATGCCGAGAACGCGAAAAAGTTCCTCAACTTCCTGATGGATCCGCAGAACGCCGCCATCGAGACCAATTTCGCTGGCTATCAGAATGGCGTTGATGGCAGCAATGCTTTCGTCAAGCCGGAGATCGTCAACGCGCCTGAATACAATACGCCGAAGGATGAGAAGCTCAGCTTCACGCCGTCCTGCCCCGCCAAGGCGACGAAGGATTACGATCGGATCTGGACCCTGCTGCGCAAGTAATCGGGAGACAGGGGATGGAAACGATCTTCAGCGCGGACCACGCGCTGCATGCGAGCCCGGGTGAGTTGATCTCGGGCGAGTTCTCTCCGGCTTTCGAGAAACCGGAGAGAGCGGAGATCATTCTGGCGCGGGTCAAGGAAGTCAGGCTTGGCGCGGTACGCGCGCCGGATCGCTTTCCGCGTGAGGCGATCACGCGGATTCACGATGCGCGCATGGTCGATCTGCTGGAGACGGCGGCGGCGGATTGGGCGGCGCTGGGACGTAAGGATGGGGCTTTTCCATACACCTTCGCAGCTGACGGCATGCGTGCGGACCGTTTATCTAAGAATGTGGAAGGCCGGCTTGCGCGGTATTGCTTCGACGCCGGGACGCCCATCACGAAGACGAGCTGGCAGGCGATCCGCAGCTCGGCCGATGTCGCGCTGACGGGTGCGAAGGCGATCACGGAGGGGGCGCCGGCGATCTTCTCGCTTTGCCGGCCGCCCGGCCATCATGCGGGGTCGAACCATTATGGCGGCTATTGTTTCCTCAACAATGCCGCGATCGCGGCGCAGGCTTTGTTGGATGGCGGGGCGAAACGCGTTGCTATCCTGGATGTCGATTACCATCACGGCAATGGCACGCAGCATATCTTCTACGACCGCTCCGACGTGCTGGTGGTGAATATCCACGCCACGCCGGATCAGGAATTTCCCTATCTGCTGGGCTTCGATGACGAGCCCGGACGCGGCGCAGGCGAAGGCTTCAACCTTAACCTGCCATTGCCTTGGGGAAGTGGCTGGGAAGAATGGGGCGCGGCTTTGGAGACGGGGTGCCGGAGGGTGGAGGAATACGGGCCGGATGTCGTGCTCGTGTCGCTTGGTGTCGATACCTACAAGAAGGATCCGATCTCGCATTTCAAACTCGACCACGATGACTTCATCCGGATCGGCGAGCGAGTCGCGAAGCTGCGACGCCCGACATTGTTCGTGATGGAGGGCGGCTATGCGGTGGTGGAGATCGGCATCAATGCGGTGAATGTGTTGACGGGATTCGAGGGCTAGAGACGGACGTCCGACATATGCGCGCTGCTGGTTCCCCGATTGACGCGATTCTGCGCTTGACGGGGAACCAACAACAGCAGTCTCCAGCAAGTTCTACGTGCAGATAGCCTCAGGCACATGACTATGCGATTTGACGTGCGCCGGTGGCTAGTCGCTGAAATGCGGCAAGGTTTATCACCTGCTTAGGTCAGCAACTGGAGGCACCCGCCAGCCGACTATGCTTTGCGGTCGGCAGCAACCCGTTGGACCTGCCCTTGAAGGGGCTTCCGTTTTGGCACCACAATTGGCAACTCGAGGTTCAGGACGTTTGGGTCGCCGTTGGGATTCTTCGCACCACGAGGAAGCTCGGCCGCGATCTTTGCAGCCTGTTCCGACGTGAACTTACCAGTGGGGCTGATGACTGCGACGCGACGGTTCGTTACCGGCAGACCCTCTACCTTACGCTTTGGCTCGAATTTCTCGACCGGCGTCTCGTTATGGCGAGCCTGCTGCCCCGCGCGGCCTGCTGAGCCTACGCCCCCTGATCCTGACATTTTCAATCCTTACCGAAGTTGGTTCAGGGACGTTTCCCTCCCCCGGTGGTACGCTCAGAATCTTGCCAAGAGATTTATCGATACGGGTCGGCCACCGTTGTGAAACAAGCTTCACGATGGTGCCGCACCGTCTCGCGGTTATCCCTTATTAAGGGCGTATCGATACGCCACGGCGGCCGAGCAGTCTTGACACATCGGCTTCGGCGAAACCACCTCCCACTCAGTTTCGGCCTGTCGCGATGCCGGCGCCTCGGGGGTCGGTGACCCAAAGGCAGGTCTTGAAGCTGCCTGGGATGAAGTCGGGGCAGCCGATGGCATTGGCGCGGCCAGGTTCCGGCACCGGCTGGCCGATGTCTCGCCCGCCATGGCGTAGCGCGTTGTCGGTGGCGACGGCGACGGCGAGCGGGGCGCCCTCCTGGCCCGAAGCGGCCACCGCGGCGCGGAAGGCGTTCAGCGGGCGGTTCCATACCAGCGCAGCGCTCAGCAGCGGCACCTGGGCATGCGCCGGGGAAGCGGCGAGAAGAATGCCGGTGCCGGGAGCGATGCGGCCAGTGCCAAAGAGATTGTTCATCGTCAGCGTGCAGGCGACGGCGCCGCCATATTGATCCGCCGTCACGAAGCTGGTCGAGGCCGCGAGTTGCGGCAGATTGCCCTGCGGCAAGTTGGCGTCCTTGAGCAGCGCCTCGGGATTTTCGGCGCTCATGCCGTGACGCCAGGCGGTGGCGATGCCGAGGGCTGTCGCCTGGGCGCCGCCGAGATCGTTCTGATTCGCCCGCAATATGTTGAAGGCGCCCTCGGCGGCGAGACCGCCGTCGGCGGGCGGCGGCAGAAAGGCGACCTTGGTGCCGCCGAGCGGACGTTCGAGCGGCATTGTCTGCGTCGGCACAGCGGCGGCGAGGTCGGCGGCGCTGATGGGGCCGCCCGCCTGGGACGAGCCATCGACGAGACGCTCGGCGAGCCGGCCCTGGTAGAGATCCGTGACGCCCCGAAGGCGGAGCTGGTCGAGCGTGGCGGCCAGGTCAGGCTGGGTCATCGTCGCGCCCACGCCGAGCGGGGCGCCCGCCGCATCACCGAAGGCCGCGCGGGCGATCGGGTCACCGAAGAGCGGACCCGAAACCACGGCAAGGTCGCTCTCGAAGGCCTGGGACACCGGGGTGCCGAGGGCGGCCAGGCGCTGTGCCGGGCCAATGAGCTGGTCGATCGGCTTGAGGCCATAGACCGCCTGCATGAGTAGCAGGCCGCGCGCCGTCATCGGCACGGCGGCCGGACGGCTGCCACCTCCGGCGGCGGCGGGCGGCAGGAAGAGGAACGCCGTCGGACCCTCCTTCTTCCCCGGCTTCACCGACGGCGAGAAGGCGAGGCAGGCGCCGCCGCCGCCCAAGGAGGCGCGGGACGGCAGGGTGACCATCAGGGTGAAGGCGAGCGCGGTCGCGGCATCGGCGGCATTGCCGCCGGCGGCGAGAATCGACCGGGCGACCAGCGCCGCCGTCGGCTCATCAGCCGCGGCTGCTCCTGCCCAGACCGCCGGCGGTCCGCCTTCCGCCGAGGCCGGCGGCGGCTGCTCCGGTCCGGCGCCAATGAGGCGATTGTGGAAGAAGCCGCAGCCGCTCAGGGTCATGGAGAGGGCGACGAGCGTGGCGGTCGAGCGGAAGAGGTGGCTCGCCGCGCGGGCGCGCGACCGCGGCAGGCCCTGCGACTGTGACATCTTCATCCCTTCGCCGGTCCTCCGGCGCCATCGGTGGTTTGCATTTTGAGAATCTGCCATAACCGCCTTCAGGTAACCCGGCAACCACGGCCCCTAAAAACCTGGGAGCCTTTCGGCGACCCAATGCCGTGCTCGAAGGACAAATGCTCATGACCTTACGGCCGCTTCTCGTCGCGCTTTCCGCCGTGGCGCTGCTCGTTGGCCTGGCACCTGGGCGTGCAAGCGCGCAGCAGAGCACCGCGCCCGGCATGATGGCGCCAGCCACGCCGACGCTCGGCGGCAACAGCTTCTCAGCGGCCCAGCGGGCGGAGATCGTGTCGATCATGCGACAGGCGATGATCCGCGATCCCTCGATCCTGCGCCAGGCGGTCGCGGCGCTGCAGGCCGATGACCAGCGAGCGCAGGCCAATGCCCAGGGCCAAGCGATCGCGGCACAGCGCGACGCTTTAGTGGCCGACGCGTCGGATCCGACTATCGGTAACCCGCGCGGCGACGTGGCGGTTGTCGAATTCTACGATGTGCGCTGCCCCTATTGCCGCCAGGTGCGGCCCTTGATCGAAACTCTCGCCCGCGAGGATCCCAAGGTCCGGGTGGTGTTCAAGGATATCCCCATCCTGGGGCCGGCGAGCGTTATCGGCGCCCGGGCCTTGCTCGCGGCGCAGCGCCAGGGCGGCTATGCCAAGATGCAGGAGGCTTTGATGTCCGAAAGCGCGCCGGCGACGGAGGACAGCATCAGCGCCGATGCGACTCGCCTGGGGCTTAACGCCAAGATGCTATTGCGGGACATGAACAGTCCGGCCGTGACGGAAAAGCTTGCCGCCAATGCAAGCCTCGCCCAGACGCTCGGCATCAGCGGCACGCCGGCTTTCGTGATCGGCGACCAGCTCGTGCCGGGCGCTGTTGGCCTCGCCGACCTGCACAAGCTCGTGGGCATGGCCCGCGCGAGTTAAGCCGGATCGGTCTCGACCGGGTTAGCCGAGAAGTGGAAAGCGTTCGACGAGCAGGAAAGATTTGCCTGGGCCGCTCTGGGTGAAAAGCGCAAGACTTTCGACGCGGCGCGGATGGGCCAGCGCGGTGGCGAAATGGGCCTCGGCGAGAGGTGCTATTCGGGCGTGTTCCTCCGAGTCTAGGCGTCGGGTCAGCGTCATGTGGAAACGCCAGGCGCCGAAGACATGCGGATAACCCCAGCGGAGGAGCATCGCCTCCTCCGCCCTCGGTAGCCCTGCACCGCGCCGCTTCTGGAGTTCCGCCGCATCAGGCGGCATGCGAAAGGGATCGAGCGCCGCCACACTCAGATCGGCCAAGGCTTGGAGCGCTGGGCTGGGTGAGGTTTCGCGCAGCGCCAGGAAGCCCGCGAGGTCGGCGACCGCGAAGGCCGGCAAGGCGAAAGGCGCGATTCCGGCGGCGAGGGTTGCCACTGCTTCCTGAAGCGAGCCCCAGGTTGAGACAGACGAGAGACGGAAGGGCGGTTTGAGCGTGGCATGGAAGCCGTAGGCGGCGGGCTCACGCGTGAGATCCGCTTCTTTCAAGCCGGGCGGTCGGTCGCGCGTCGCGCCGGTCTCGGGGTCGCGGCCTAGCCAGGTCGTACCGGCGTGCCATAGCGGATCCGCTGGTTCAGGGACGTAGTAGACTGCTGCGCGGGCGAGGCTCGATCCGCTCATCCGTCAGCCCACTCGGACGCCGCGCCGCCAGACGGCTCGGACGGCGGGAAGGCCCTCATAGACGCGCAGCTGCACGAGGTCCGCGGCGAGACCGACGGCGAGGCGGCCGCGATCAGCCAGATTCGCCATACGCGCGGGACTTGCGGTGATCAGGCCAACCGCCTGGGGCAAAGGGATGCCTGCAAGCCGCGTCGCCATGAAGGCGGCCTCGATGAGGCTGCCGGGCACGTAATCCGAGGCAAAGGCATCGACCGTTCCTGCCCGCAGCAGGTCGATGGCGGCGACATTGCCGGAATGTGAACCTCCACGGACGATATTGGGGGCGCCCGCGATGACCGTCATGCCATGCGCGCGCGCCGCCTTTGCCGCTTCCAATGTGACGGGAAACTCCGAGATGCGGATGCCGTCGGCGTCGTTTTCGGCGATCTCTTCGGCCGTGCGATCGTCGTGGCTCGCAATGGGAATAGCGCGCCCGGCAATCCCGGTGAGAACGGCGGACCGGTTGGGGCCGCGCCAAAGCGCGCGTAACGCGCGGTGGTGTTCGAGCTTGCGGTCGATCTCCGGCTCGGTGGCGCCTTCTCGCCGCCGGTTGGCGCGATACTGCGCGACATCGCCCCATTGGCCGACGCTCGGGGAATGATCCATCACGCTGACCAGGTGAAGCTTCGGGTGGTCGATATAGCGGCGGAACTCGTCCTGCATGTCGGCGGCCGGAAGCTCGCAGCGCAGATGCAGGAGGTGTTCGGCTTTCAGGAGGCCGGCGGAAGCGAGGATGTCGAGATCGGCGACGCCGTCGGCCAGGGTGCGCTGGCGGTCTTCCTCGAAGCCGAGGTCACCGACGCAGAAGGAGTCGAAGACGGTGGTGACGCCCGCCACAGCGCATTGTGCGTCATGCGCCAGGAAGGCGGAGCGCGAGGGCCAGCGCGCGCTGGGCCTTGGCTGAACCTGACGCTCGAGGTTGTCGGTATGGAGATCGATGACGCCCGGGATGAGGAAGTCACCCTCGAGGTCGATGCCGCCCGCGCGCGAGCCGCCTTCGTCGAGGGCGGCGATCAGTTCTCCTCGTATGGATAGGCCGCCGTCGAGGATGCGGTCAGGCAGAACGAGGCGGGCATTCGATAGCCGAATTTCCGGCTTCATGAAGGCTTGATTTCAAACGGTCGCATGTCCGGACACAGGAGTCCGCGGCCGGTTGCCGTGATGACCATTTCGGCGCGCTCATTCCAGGGTTGGCGCTCTGCGTGACCCGGTCGGGCCAGAAGGGCTTCTTGCTGACCGCAGGCTATCCAGCGCTCTCAGAAAACACAACCCGGCTGGCCTTGGACGTTGCATGCGGGGATCCGCCCTGGCGAAACTAGGCCCCGATGGCATTCTTAGGGTGCTAGACCGTGATGATCTAATAGTGAGCCGCGACCCAAAGAGCCGTCGTGGCACGAAGGCGTGCCATCCACGCCTGCCTTCGTGAAGCAAGCAAAGGCGATGCCCGGCCTTCGCCGAGCATGACGTGGTGGAATGAGCGCGGTTCGAATCAAAGACATCCCGCGCTAGTTCGTTGATTTATTCCCCGCAAGCTCCGCGCCATCGACAAAGAAAACTCTCCGCAGCCGGTCTCCGCCGATCGCTTCGTTCAGGACGCGGAAACCGAAGAACGGAATCAGAATCAGAAGCATGATGAGGAAACCGGCAAGGGTTTCCTCTAACCTTCGGCCGAAGAGATCACCGAGCGAAGCGGAGATCGACAGACCGTGGAACAGCCCGACGACCACCTCCTCGAGGCTGGTGAGGATCACGAGCAGCACCAGGAAGGCGGCTGCCTTGTGCAGGGTCGGCCAGATCAACGGACGGTCCTTGTAGCGTTCGCCGAGTTTCAACCCATTGCCGATCAACATGAATTTCGCAAGAAGCAGGGCCTTGACGATGGCGATGCCCCAGAGAGCGGAGTGAATGCCATGCGTGTGCAGCACCGCCGCTTTCATCAGGATAACCGCGCCGAGCGTCACGTAGAGATAGGCCGTCAGGATCACGAACTCTCGTAACTCGTGCACGGCCCGCTGATTCAGCGTCGCTTTCGCGTGGGTCTCGGTTGCCACGAGTATCTCCTGCCGTGTTGTGCCGCTTTCGCTATCAGGCTGTCTTGCAAGCGGTGTCCGGTTCTGCTGCCCGGTCTACCGCATCGTCTTTCAGCGCCTGCAGCCTCGCGGCAAGCTTAAACGGCCGCCTCGGTACCGGCAACCTGCCGGCTCGATCGCGGCCGTTGCCTCGCCCATGATCGAGCCGGCCTATTCGTGCACGAGTTCCTCATCATGCGGGTGGTCATCCTCCACGACGAGATGCACGCCCAAAGGATCCGGGGGGTCATATTCGCCGGCCTCATGCCAGTCAGTGTCGAAGACTTTCTGAAGCGCGGCAACCGCCTTCGGATCCGCGACAAAGCAGCCGAGCTCACGTCTGAGGTCGAAGGCGCTGCGGTCGATATTCATGGAGCCGACGAGGGCTCGCTTCTCGTCCGCCAGCAGGAGCTTCGCGTGAAGGCGCAAATGCTTTTGCTTGCGGACCTTGATGCCATTTCGCGTCATGAGCCTGAGGGAGGCAAATGTGTCGAGGATGTCCCAGGTGCTGATGCCATGCTTGCCGCCACAGATCACGCGCACACGAACGCCCCGGCCATGCGCCTCGATCAGCCGGTCCAGCACCACGGCATCGACGAATTTCGGGTGCTGCACATCGAGCGTATGCTTGGCCTGATCGATGAAGGAGCACATGAGGACGCGTGAACCGCTATTGCTCCACAGCAGGGCGCTGTGACTGGGACGACTATACGGCTGGCGCTGCCAATCATGCTCGAAGCATTGCGCGATCTCCGCGACCACCGCCGCGTCTTCCGTGACGACCCCGTAGTCGCGCGTGAGCGTGAAATACTTCACGCCGTAGTTGAAGGTGGCGATCAGCGCGAGACGGCTGTCGATCACCATGGATTTCTCGTGGGTGACAGCGAAATCCGGGCTGCTCCAGTTCAGTTCTATCCCGCCGGCTTCCAGCCTCTGTCGCATATCGTCATTCGCCCGGCTACCAGAGGAGCGAGCGGGATTGAGCATGACCCGCACCTTGACGCCCCTTTTCTGTGCCCTGATGAGCGCTTCGGCGATGTCATCCGACGTGAAGGTGAACATCTTCAGGTCGATAGTCTTTTTCGCGCCATCGATCAGGTCGAGCACCGGCTTGCTGCCGTCCTGAGGCTGAACGATCGCGTGCCCGCTCGAAATCCAGCTAATCTCTTGGTTAATTTCCATACGTTCGGCCCTTCACTTTTATTTTGGTTGAGCCCGCAAGAAACGGATGAGCCAACGGGCGCCTAGGGCTTCCTACGCGGATCATCCTCACTAATCTTGCGAGGAGAGGTTTTCGAGTGTGTATTTCAGCGGCTCCACTGAGACCTTGAGTCCCCCCGTGAATGGATAGTTGATATTGATCACGACGAACAGCGACATGAATATAACGGCAGCGAGCATCCCCGTCATGATGACCTGGGACATCACGTGCTTGGTGCCAAAGAAGAGAGCGAAGGCGATGTTGAGGATCGCGCCCCCCACCAGGACAGACCACAGGATGGGCGGAGCAGCGCCGCGGCTTAGTTCCAGCCGCTCGCGCCGGGCCTCCGCCAGCAAGCGCAGGTCGTCGAGCGTTGCCGAGAACATATCGGATTCCTTAGCGTTGGTCGGCTTTGCCGCCAGCACCGATGTATACAAGTTATTCAAGGCGATAGTGGTGGAGACGTCAGCTTGGCCGGTCTCCATGGTGTCCGCCTCGCGCCCCAGCACGGAAGTCAAGTAATGCCGGACGCCCGCCTGTAGAGCTGGGCGATACGTGCTCTCGAATTCATCCGCCAGGCGATAAATCCCCGCAGTGGAGGCGGCTTCCGCGGTCACCGCATCCTCCGCGTCCTTGAATTTCTCCCAAACGGTGATGATCGCGAATCCGAGGAGAACCGCGTAGACCACGCCGACTACCGCGAATTTAAACCCGGCGACCTCATTGTTGCTGACGAGCCGCTCGAATCCGACATTGCTCCGGACGAAAACGGTGAGAATCATCGCTATGACCGTGGGTATACCCACCACAAGCAAGGCGCATGTCCAGATCGGTTGGCTCGCTAGCCAGAGAATCACGAGGCGGTCCCTTCTTATCCCGCGATCGCCAGGTGCGGCCACGTCTCGCCACGAATTCCCCGCACGCGCGGCCTGGGGCGCCGAGTGCCCGAAGGAGGCTAGCAACCGGGTTCCCCGGAGGCTATTTAATTCGGAGATGGTCCGTTTCGGGGACCGGCGGCGGTTCCGAGAAGCCGCCGGAAGCCGCCGCACGATACGTCATTGCCGTTCCCTGGTTACCTGTCGTAGTCCAACTTCGGATACCAATCCCCGCCCCGCCCGTCCGGCGTCGAATCCAATACCATCCACAGCGGCGCGGCATCCGGGGCGCCCCGCGGATCCTGGCCGGGGTCCGCCGTGGTGTCCGTCATTTCGGCGGACCAAAAATGGCGGATTTTGCCGTCGCGACGCGTGAACACGTTGAACGCGGGAATTTCCTCACCGTCCGACAATAGGCCGAAATAGTCGCGCGAGTAGTTGTCGTTGAGGTCGCTCAATAAGCGGAGGTCTTTCCAGCCGCGTTCGCGCTTCCAGCCGACAAGACGGTCTATGGGTGAGCGGGCAACAACGGCGAAGGCGATGTGCTGGCCGATGTCGGTGGCATTTCCCTCCCAGGCGTCCAGCATATTGGTGCACATCGGACAGGGGCGATCACGCTGAGGGCCGAACATGTAGCTGTAAAGCGCGAGCGTCGATTTGTCGCCGAATAGCGCAGCGAAATCCATAGCACCATTCTCGCCCTGGAAGCTGTACTTGCCGATGACTTCGCCGCCGGGTGGCAAGGCGCGGCGCTGCGCGGCGACACGCTCGATATGGCGCCGCAGTTCGATTTCCTCGGCCAGGAGCGCGGTGCGGGCAGCACGGTATTCGGCGCCCTCGTTGAGAATTCGAACCCGGTTGTTGCGCGCCAGTTCGCTCGCCGGAGTGAGGGTCTCCGTTTTAACGTCCATCTGAAACTCCCAGGTTTTGAAGCGGATGGCGACGAACGCGCCCATCCGCTTCCGTTGTTTCAGCGCTTCGGGGCGACCAGGGCGAAATGCGCACCCTGCGGATCAATGCATTGCACGATCCACTGACCACCGGGAACTTCCGTCGGACCCATCAAAAGGGTGCCCGCGGCGGTCTTCACGCGCTCGACCGCGGCATCGATTGCCGGGACGTTGAAGTAGTAGCCCCAATTCGGATACGGGACTGCTTCGGGCTTTGTCATCATGCCGCCGGCTGGCTCCTCGCCGGTCGCAAATAGCTGGTAGGTGCCCATCGGGCCCATATCGAAGCTGTCCGCCTTGGTCCAGCCGAACATCTTTTCATAGAAGGCGAAGGCCGATTTCCATTCGCCGGCATAGAGTTCGCGCCAGCCGATCGTGCCGGGCGTCCCTAGGGGCAAGGCAGGCGGTGCTTTGTCGATAAGACCCTTGGCGACATAGAAGACGGCGCCTTGCGGATCCGCGACGACCGCGAAGCGGATGATGCCGGGAACGGTTTCCGGCTCGTGCTTCACATTGCCGCCTTCCTGCTTCAGCTTGGCGACAGCCGCGTCGACATCATCAACGGCGACGTAGCCAAGCCAAGCGGGCTTTACCCCGCGCTGGGCCACTTCTTCCGGAGTCGCCATGAGACCCGCGACGCCCTGACCGTCGACAGTGAACAGCGTGTAGTTCTTGCCGCCGCTGCTGGCATCCTGTGTGTCCCACCCAACGACATCCGAGTAGAATCTCGCTGCCGCCTCCGTATCGGTGGTCATGATATCGTACCAGAAGAACTTCCCGTGCATTTCGCTTCTCCCTTTCGTTCCCCCAACTCAATTGACATTATGGGTTGATGTCAACATATTAGTTTTGTGGATGATGTCCCCTTCGAGATTACACTGCAGGTCCGTGATACCTGCCTGTGCCTCGCCGCCCAGCGGGCCGCGCGGGCTCTGGCGCGGCGGTTCGATGAAGCGCTGCGTCCTTTGGAACTGACGAACGGACAGTTCTCGCTCCTAATGTCGCTCAATCGGCCGAAGCCGGCAGCAATGGGGCCCGTCGCCGAGTTATTGGCGATGGACCGCACCACACTGACGGCCGCGCTGAAACCGCTCGAGCGCCGAGGGTTGGTAGAAGTGACGGTTGACCCCAAGGATCGCCGCGGTCGCCTTTTGACGCTGACGACCGAAGGCCAGAGGCGCCTCGCGGAGGCGGTGCCGATATGGAAACACCATCACCGCGAAATCGAAAAACACTTGACCGCGCCTGACGCTCTTAGGCGCGATTTGGCAATCTTGAGCAGCATCGAGCGTCGGTGAGCGATCGGCGCATCGAACCCTAGCGAACGCCGTACTGCCTGAGCCAGGCGATGGCGCGGCCCCAGGCGGCTTCGGCATCGGCGTGGTTGTAGCTGGGCCGATAGTCGGCGTGGAAACCGTGGCCGGCATCTGGGAAATAAACGATCTCGACTGTCTTGCCGGCGGCTTGAGCGCGCGCTTCGGTTGTGAAGACGTCAGCCTGGGCGATGCTCGGATCCTCGCCTCCGTAAAGACCCAATAGCGGGCAGTTCAGTTCCGCCGCCATGTCGATCGGGTTGCGTGGTTGGATGGTGCTCGTGGGACCCGCAACCGGCCCATAGAAGGCGACCGCCGCGCGCAGCCGCTTGTCGTGTTCCGCGAACAGCCAAACCTCCCGGCCGCCACGGCAGAATCCGATTGTTCCAATCCGAGCGGCGTCCCCCTGATGGGCCGTGGCCCAATCGATGGCGGCTCCCAGGTCCGTCATTACAGTCGCGTCCGGCGCCTTGAGGATCACATCTCGGAAAATCTTCTCCCCGTCGGTCATTTTCGAGAGGTCGGCCAGTCGCGCATAGAGCTCCGGCGCTACGGCGAGATAGCCAAGCTTAGCGAGGCGGCGGCAAACATCCTTGATGTAGTCGTGAACACCGAAGATCTCCTCCACCACCACCACGATCGGAAACGGTCCCGATCCTTCTGGGCGTGCGAAATAAGCGGGAAGCAGACCGTCCGACACCGGAATCTTAGTCTCACCAACCGTCAGACCCGTCGCATCCGTGTGGATCTGCTGTGCTTCGGCGCGCGGCGTCGCCAAAGTGAGGCCACTGATCAGGCTGGTCATTACAAAACCACGGCGGGTCAGGATTGAGAGATCGTCTGGTGTCACAGGGTGTCCTTTCGATAGCATTGTGAAACCATAGCCGCGACGGTCATGCGGCGGCATGCAAGTCATGCGGCCCTCATGCTTGTCAATGTCGCAGCTGGAGAACGAATAGTTACGCTTTACGATCTTGGCACATGAAAGCATAGCCTTCGCAGCGAGCGGGTTCAGGGTGCATGATACGCCGTCCCGTCAGCGAAAGGTTAGACCATGTCCGCCACCGAGGCCCCGACTTACGTCGTCGACGAACGCAACCGCGTGAAGCGCCGGCATGACCGTGGGTCCTACGATCACGAGACGGTCCACCGGCTGCTCGATGCCGCGGCACTCTGCCACGTCTCCTATGTCGTCGATGGTCTGCCCTACTGCACGCCCACCCTCTTCTGGCGCGAGGAAACGCGGCTCTACTGGCACGGCAGCAGCGCGAGCCGCATGTTGCGAAACCTTTCGGACGGACAGCCGGCCTGCCTCACGGTGACGCATCTCGACAGCCTCGTTCTCGCGCGCTGCGGTTTCAACCACTCGGCCGACTACCGCTCGGTGATGGCTTTTGGGCGGGCTCGGCTCGTCACCGAGCCCGAGGAAAAACGCCGCGCCCTTGTGATGATGGTGGATCGTTTCTTTCCTGGCCGCACGGCACAGTTGCGCGCGAGCACGGACCAGGAAATCAAGGCGACGTCAGTTGTGACGATGGAAATCGAGCGGGCGTCAGCGAAAATCCGCGCCAAGGGCGTTGCGGATGACGATGAAGATTACGCGCTCCCGATCTACGCGGAGCGCCTTCCGGTCCACACCGTCATTGGCGAGCCTGAGGCGTGCCCCCGGTTGCTATTGGGTGTCGAGCGGCCGGCGAACCTTGCGGGCTATCTGGCCGAACGGCCGCTCGAGGAGGCACTCGCGGAGGCCTATGCCGAGGCTTACGCGCGCGGCTAGGACAGGATGACCTGATACTGAACGGCGAACCAAAGATCCGTCATGGCATGCGAGGCGGGGCGGCCCCCCGCATGCCATCCACGCCTTGCCTTCGTCACGCAAAGCAAAGGCGTGGATGCTCGGCCTGCGCCGAGCAGGACGTGGAGGAATGAAAGGTTCAGACCAGAGATATCCGGCTAGGAAAGACCCAGCATGCGCTTCACCCCGGAACGGCCAGCCTCCTGATCAATGAAGTCCTCAAAGGTCGAGGTACTCACTTTGATCAGATGATCGGCGATAAACTTGGCCCCTTCCCGCGCGCCGTCCATGCGGTCCTTGATGGCGCATTCCCATTCTAGAACCGCCCATCCGTCGAAACCATGAACTGAGAGCTGCGAGAAGATCGAACGGAAGTCGATGTCACCATCGCCAAGCGAGCGGAACCGTCCGGCGCGATCCGGCCAATCCGAGAAGCCGGAATAGACGCCTTGCTTCGCCGTTGAGCGCAACTCGGCGTCCTTAACGTGAAAGGCTTTGATTCGCTCGTGATAGACGTCGATGAAGCCGACATAGTCCAGGTTCTGCAGGCGGAAATGCGACGGGTCATAGGCGATGCAGCAACGCTTATGACCATCGAGCAGATCCAGGAACCGCTCGAAGGTTGTGCCATCGAAAAGATCCTCGCCGGGATGGAGCTCGAAACAGGCATCCACGCCATGCTCCTCGTGCTCGTCCAGGATTGGGCGCCACCGGCGCGCGAGTTCCTCGAATGCCTCCTTGATCAGGCCAGGGGGGCGAGGCGGCCAAGGGTAGACATAGGGCCAGGCGAG
This sequence comes from Acidisoma sp. S159, assembly GCF_009766125.1. NCBI lineage: Bacteria > Pseudomonadati > Pseudomonadota > Alphaproteobacteria > Acetobacterales > Acidocellaceae > Acidisoma > Acidisoma sp. S159. Next base: position 13,596 of record NZ_LMUG01000048.1, on the reverse strand, counting down.
ACCACCCGAGAAGGTGACGTGCGACTTGAGACCCAGATTGCGGCTCGCTCGGGCACCGAACTTCACCTGTTCCACCGCCCATTGCTGACGCGCCGCGGGATTGCCTCGCACATGAGGAGCCGCAAACGCATCAAAGGGTTCGTCGAAGGCTGGATTGACCGCCACGAGCTGCCCTTGCAGATGGGAGGCGAGTTCGGTGATCACCACGCCGCTTTTATCCGCGGTAGCCTTGAGGTCGTCGCAATAGGCCACGCTCTCGGCGGCTTTTTGCAGGTCGATGAGGCGCGTATCCCAAGCGGGAATTTGGACGCCCTTGTAGCCAAGTGACGCGGCCCAGCCACAGATTTCAGCGAAACTATTGAACGGCGCTTCATCGCCGGCGAATTGAGCCAAATAGATCGCAGGTCCCTTGATCGTCTTCATTTTTTTCTCCCCCGGGCGAGGTTGCCGCATACGCCGGCTATTTGCAAAGCAATGTAGACCGGTTTTCCGGGGGCGAACCAGAACACGGCCACGCGCGCGGCCACTCAATGAAACCTGTGCAGCGGTTCGGTGGCAGCGGCACGTCAGCGAAGTTACGGCAAGGACGCTGCCCGCAAAGCCGCCTCATATGCCATCCGCACCCACTTCGCCATGATATCGGGGTTGTCGAAGGCGTCTTCTGGGATCGACCAGTAAGGCATTTTGACCGCCTTCCTGGTCTTGTTCTCGTACGCCCATTGCGTCGCGCCGGCGGCCTCGAACTTCGGCGCGCTGAGGGCGTCTGCCTTCAGCAGGATCTCGTCACTGACTTCGAGCGCCAGGATATGGCCCCTGTGATAGATGCCTTTGCCACCAAACATGCGCCGGATGGTGATCGGGCCTAGGGAAGAGAACATCTCCTCTATTTCAGCGTTGTCCATCTGGCTTTCTCATAGGGCGCGGACCTGGTGGGCCTTTCGCTTCAGGGCTTACGAAACAGCAGCACGAAGTTGTCAGCCTCGCCGACCGCTGCATAGCGGGCGTGGTCTTTCTCGCCCAAGGCGAAAGTCGGCGGCAGTGTCCAGACGCCTTTCGGCCAATCCGTCGTGTCTTTCGGATTGGCGTTGATCTCGGAGCTGCCGACGAAGACGAAACCGGCCTGTTGCACCAGGGCGATGGCGTAATCCTGGCGTACATAGCCGCTGACCGCATGCGGATCCTGCGGCCGGTCGGGGCGAGCGCGATGGTCCTCGACGCCCAAAACCCCGCCAGGCTTCAGTGCGACGAAGAAGGCCGCGAGCATCTGGCTCGCCTCATTCGTCGCCATCCAATCATGCAGATTGCGGAACGTGACGACGACATCGGCCGAGCCCCGCGGGGCGATGGTGTAATGGCTGTCCCCTAGCTCGGTGGTTTCGGCTTTTGGAAAGCGGGTGCGAAACGACGCTGCCTGCTTGCCGGGCGGCAGGGCGGCGACGTAGTGTCCGTGGCCCCGCAGGTAAGGCATCAGGATTTCCGTCCAATAGCCGCCGCCGGGCCATATCTCGACCAGCTTTGCGTCCGGCTTCACGCCGAAGAAGCGGAGTTCCTCCGCCGGATGACGCACCGGGTCACGCGCGATGAAGGCGGCGCTGCGTGCCGGCGAAGCGATGGCCTGCTGGAGGGCGTTGTCGTCGCTTTGCGCCAGGGCAGCTGTCGCCACGGACATCAGTGCCGCCGTGCCGGCGAGCAGTCGTGCAATAGAGGTCATGGATTGGTTATCTACCTCTCGGTCGCGGGGATCCAGGGGCGCCACGATTACGGGGCGTGATAGGCGCCTTGCGCCTGGCACAGCCGGGGTTACGCTTTGTAGCGTCCCGGGTTGCGAATTTCGGGCTACCGCTTGTCCCCATTGGGGGCGGAGCAGAGAAAGCGATGCATCCGGAGTTTCGAACGGTCCTATGGTTCGTCGCGAGGCTTCTCGCGGGGCCGGACCACCCTGAAGATGGCGGGTTCGACAACGAGCCGCCCAGCCGGCGAGGCGCCGTCATCGCGCTCGTGTTCCTTGTGCTGCTGGGCTTGTTCGGGCTCTGGATCAGTCGCGCATTGCGAGATACCGGCAAGTTGCAGGATTGTGTCATGCAGGGGCGGACGAACTGCGTGCCCAGCCAATAACCAATGCGGGAGTGAACCGTGACCGAGTTCGAGAATGAGCTGATGGACCGGCTGCAAACGATCGCGGATCAGAAATTCGGCGGCCATCTGACGATCCTGAAATTCACCACGAACTGGCGCATTTGCTTCGGCTCCCCGGAGGGGGAGGATCTCTGGAACGACATTCAGAAGATGCCGGTTGGCCGTAGTTTCGCGGAGGCCGCGCAGAAGGCGGTCAATGATCCGCGTCCTTTTGGAGTGGAAGCCTAGGGGGATGTCTTCTGTTGAAACCCTCGCTATCCCACCACGTCATGCTCGGCGAAGGCCGAGCATCCACGCCTGCTTTCGTCACGCAGGCAAGGCGTGGATGGCATGCCTTCGCATGCCATGACGCATCTTTGCCTCACGGTTCAGTATCAGATCATAACGCCGTAAGAAGAAGCCACGCCTCTTCCTAGCGCGACGACTCCTCCGGCGTGAAGTGGCGTATGGGCTTCGTTCGACTCAGATAAACGCCGGCCGCACCGAGCACCATCAAGGCGGAAGTGCCGAGAAATACCGCGCGCATGCCGATGCGGCCGCCAACCAAGCCTCCGAGTAGCGGCCCGGCCACCTGCCCGACAAATTGCGCCGAGGTCGAATAGCCGAGAATGCGGCCGGCCATGCCATCCACCACACTATGGCGAATGACGCTCGTGACGCAGGGCAAGAGACCGCCCAGCGCCAGCCCCATCAGGAAACGGAGCCCGATGAGTTGCCACGCCGCCGTCACGAAGGCTTGCGGGATCAGCAACAGCCCGGAGACGAGAAGCGCGCCGATGATCACGTTCCAATGCCCGATGCGATCCGCCAGCTTCCCGAGCCGTGACGCGGACAGGATGCTCCCCAAGGCGGCGGCGGCCATGACGACACCCGACACCAGCGTCACGCGCGACGAATTTTCGACGAGATGGGCGACGTAGAGCGTGATGATCGGCTCGATCGACATGGTGGCCAGCATCAGCAGCAGCCCGGTCACCAGCATGGCGATGATCGGCCGCTTGTTGGGGAGCGCTTTCCAGCCGCCGCGCGAGATGTTGTGCCGGGCCCGGGCAGGGCGCGGTTCCTCCTTTATGAGGGTGGTGGTCGCGATGAAGGTCAGGAAGATGACGCCGCCGGCCAGCCAGAAGGTGCCGCGGATACCGATGAGCGGGGGCAGCACGCCGCCGATCAGCGGCCCGACCAGATTTCCCGCCATGATGCCCGAGGACAAGGTGCCCAGCGCCCAGCCGGAGCGCGCCCTCGGGGTTTGGGTCGCGACAAGGATCGTCGAGCCAGACGCGTAGCCACCCGCGAAGCCGGCCAGCAGCCGCAGCGCCACCAGCTCCCAGACATTATGCGCCATGCCGATCAGGGACATGACCACCGCCATGCCCAGGCTCGCCCGGATCAGCATGAGTTTGCGGCCGTAGCGGTCGGCGAGGCGTCCCCAGATGGGTGCCACCAGCGCCGCCGCGAAGAAGGTCGCGCCATAGGCGATGCCGGACCACTGCGCGATGGCCGCGTGACCCGAGACGCCGAGCTGCTCCACGTAGAGTGGCAGGAACGGCAGCAGCAGGGTCATCGCGACGATGGTGGTGAAGGAACCGACAAGGCAGACGGCGAGGTTCCTGCGCCAATGCTTGTCTTCCCACTGGTCTGGTGACTGTTCGTCTGGCGCTGACATCCATGCTTCCTGCGCGGGGCGATGCCCTGTTCCATCTTGTTTGAACACAGGTTCCGGGTGCCGTCTTCGGTGGCCCGGTCTGGGCTGCATCCCTTTGGGGGCGGAGCGGCGCTGGTGCGTGGAAGGCCCGACTTGGGAACTGCGCGGAACCCGCTCTAACATGCCCCGGTGAGCGTCGGCAGGAGTTGTCCAGGACTATGACCAGCATGCACGTCGAGGTTATCTGCACCGGGGACGAGGTTCTCACCGGCAAGATCGTCAATACGAATTTCAGCTACATCACTCAGAAGCTTGAGGATTTTGGTCTTTCCGTGCGCTGGGAAACCACTGTCGGCGATGATCGCGAGGATCTGCTGGCGGCCTTCCGCCATGCCGCCGGCCGCGCGGACGCGGTGATCGTCAATGGCGGCCTCGGCCCTACGGTGGACGATCTGTCGCAGGAGGTCGCGGCAAAGGCGGCTGGTGTCGAGCTGGTGCTGAACGAGGCTTGGCTCGCCACTATGGAGGGCTTCTTCACCCGCCGCAGCCGGGTGATGCCACCCAATAATCGCAAGCAGGCGATGTTGCCGGCCACCGCCGAGGTCCTGGACAACCCGATCGGCACCGCCTGCGGCTTCGCGCTGGATATCGGCAAGGCGCGCTTCTTCTTCACGCCCGGCGTGCCTCGGGAGCTGCGCCGCATGGTCGAGGAGCAGATCGTTCCGCGCTTACTGACGCGCGGCGGTTCGCCGACGGCGATCCATCTGAAGCGATTCCACTCCTATGGTCTGGGCGAATCCCACGTCGACGCGCTGCTGGCCGGGCTGGAGAGCCTCGTGCCCGACGGGAGCTTGAAGCTTGGGTTTCGGGCGCATTATCCGCAGTTGGAGACCAAGCTGACGGTGCGCGGCGCGGACCGCGCGGAGATCGACCGCAAGTTGGCGCCGGTGCAGGCGGAGGTCCGCAAGCGGCTGGGCAATTTCATCCTGGGCGAGGATGACCAGACGCTGGAAGGCGTGGTGCTGGCGGAGCTATCCGGCCGGGGCAGTTCGTTGGCGGTGGTGGAGACCTTTACCGGCGGCGGCATCGCCGCCCGCATTGCGCCGCTGCCCGGGGCGGAGGCGGTGTTTCGCCGTGGGGTGATCGCGCGTGATTTGGGCGAGATCGCCGGGGCGGTCGGATTGGCGAGTGGGTCGCTGTCGGGGGCGCTCACTGTGGCGATGGCGGAGGCTGTCGCACGCGCGGTGCGGTCGCAATCCAGGGCGACGCATGCGCTGGCGGTGCTGATCGACCTCGACACGGATCCGGACCAGACGGATTTGGGCGGCACGATCTGCCTGGCGATCGCCGATGGCGAGGGGGTGGTGTCCCGCGAGTCCCGCATAGTGGGCGGCCGCGACTGGGTGCGGTTGGGTGCGGTGGAACTGGCGCTGGATTGCTTGCGGCGCCACCTGCAACACCTGCCGGTTACTGAGCGGACGGATTTCGAGAGGGTGTAGGGTTTTAATTGTTACTTTGCGGTGGTGCCTGAGGATAACACTTTGGTGTCGCCTGATTTGTGGTAAAACACTTTCACTAGTCCTAGCCAGCGCTCTCCACCTCCTTGAGGTCGCGAATCTTATGAAAGCCGGCAACATCTCGCCGCCGGTCCACGTTCGATTCAGAGAACCTCGACGCCGATGGGGTATCCGAGAGGCTTACTCGATCTCGACAGCCTCCGGATGCCGCCTCAGACGGGTCTCTTGAGCGCCGCGAGCAGTTCCTTCGCCATCGGGCCTGCGGAAGCGGGGTTCTGGCCGGTTATGAGTCGGCCGTCGACAACCACCTTCGGCATCCAATTTTCGGTTGAGGAGTACTCGGCGCCTTCCGCCCGAAGTGCATCCTCGAGTTCGAACGGGACGTCGTCGCGGGCATAGTCGTACTCTTCCTTCTTCGAAAATGCGGTGAGTTTCTTGCCACGCACGAATGGCACTCCGTCGCCGAGATCCACTCCGAGTAGCGAGCAGGGACCATGACAGACGGCCGTCACGAACTTGCCCGTGCTCCAAGAACGAACGACGGCTTTCTGCACCTCCGCATTGCGCGCGAGGTCAACCATCGGTCCGAGACCACCGGGAATCAGAATGGCATCATAGTCCGCGGCATCGACCTCGGACAACTTCCGGCTCCGATTCAGCCTGCGGAACGCCTTGCTCTCGAAAAACGCCTTCTGAGCCTGATCCTTTTCGTCGTAAGCATCGTAGGGTGCCCATCCACCCGCGATGGACGCGAACTCAACCGCGATACCCGCCGTGTCAAGCACCTCAAACGGGTGAGCGACCTCGGCAAAAAAAAACCAGTCTTGCGATTCTGCGGCCCGATGATGGCTGCGTTGGTGACAATAAACAGAACATGCTGGGTCACGATATTGTCCCTTCTCTGGACGTCAAACGATAGCGGAAAAGGCTTGATACTGCCAGGGAGAATAGCAGCGTGCCAGAGAATTTCGCGGGACGGAAGGAGTGCCTCGAACGCAAGATCATTGGGTGTCGTTTTCACAGGCGGCACATTTTGCCAACGATGGTGGTTTGGCATTTTCTAATCCTAAGCAAAATCATCGGGTTCAAATCGCTGCGTGATGAAGTCCGTTAGAGTTGAAATATATGAATTTTCGCCTGCGGTGCGTAGCCAAGGACACACCGAAGCAGCAGTGTGCAGACGAGTCCAGAAACACCCACTACCTGGACTGCCATTCATGCTCAGTTTGTTGCTGGTTTCCGTCTTGTGCGTCAGATTAAGCCAACCTCTACAGGAGCCTTGAAACCTGCCCTGGCAATTTATTTGGAGGCTGGCGTCCGCGTGGAGAAAGAAGGCATCGTCCTGCACCCTCCCCCCAGCAGTGCCTAAGACCGAAGCCCCGCGGTCGAAAATCGCCTGACACTTAGCAGTTGGGACTCTACTGACGCCTTACCCGCCATAGAGAGACGCGGCACACATCCTGTTGTCCTGGCCCATCTATTTTGCCCAAGACCGACGCGGCCGAGCGGCATGAGTATGAGGCTACTAGAATGGCCTTCGTGTAATCGCGCAGGATGGCCGTCGGCCCTGCACCACGGTAGCTGACGGCGGCGATGGGCTATTCCAGACTCGCCCTGATCTACTGATCAAACGTGGCGAGAAGACGGTGTTGATCGCAGACAAAAAATGGAAAAAGCTTCTGCCAGGAAGCGCAGATCGGAAGCAAGGAGTCGCGCAGTCAGATATCTATCAATGATGGCCTATGGACAGTTGTACGGCTGCGATACGCTGCTGACCTACCGCACCATCCTGAGTTTTGCAACACGAATGAAGCGGCAGTGATGCACCGCATTACTAATACGGAGTCGCGATTGGGTTGGACGACCGTGGATCTTGCCCAACACGATATCATGCCGATGGTGCTGCGCAAGTTGGTCGTCAACTATCTTATGATGAGGGCCTAGATGTTTGGTCCCAGGGTTTGGTGGTGCGGGTTTTATTTGGATTTTGATGGCTCTTTTTCCCATATTTGACAGAAGAATTCACCAGGGGGTGAGGTCGCGAAGCCGTCATTGGTGGGCTCGTAGAGGCAGTCGTCGAGGGGCAGCAATATACCGCCGGAAGACCAGGATGACTGCTTCATCCTCAAGCGAAAGCACTGTCAAGCCGGGTTCTTTGGGACCGGTTCGCCGGTCGGCGATAACGCTCGCCTCTTTTATTTGGCGACTGTCTCCGTGTTGATCCCGTAGCGCTTCGCCGGAGACCTCGGGCTGGTGCAGTTCGAGGTTCAACACGCCGCCCAGCAGACAGTCGAAGCCGCCGCTTGATCCTGTCCACCCCCTGGCGGCGCATTACAAATCGAGGAGTCCTTTCATCTTATTTCGACCCCAATATGGAATTCCTGACAGACATGAAGTTAGGCGTGCACCCGGAGGGCGATAGCTTCTCCGGGTCTTTTCATCAACAGTGCTATGATATCTACACCCGCGCTTAAGGTCCGCGCTGTACTGCTTCCTTTTCGCACCCACGTGTCACGCCTCTTTGAGCCGGTCAGCCCTATATCCACTGTTCAGAAAATCGTGCAGCCGCACTGTTCAGATACCCATATGCCGCATATCGACATCGCCTATGAGAAAATTCCGTCAAAGTTTTTTAACGAGCATAACTAGAATCCTTCGATTTAACGGCTTACACAACGCTTGAATCTAGAGGTGTGAAATGTCGGAGCCTGTGCGCTTGGTGATCTGGGACCTGGACGAAACCTTTTGGAAAGGTACGTTAACGGAAGGCGGTCTTACTGAAGCGGAACATGCAGGCGACATCGTTATAAAGTTAGCACAGCGTGGGATTATGAGTTCAATCTGTTCCCGCAACGACTATGTTTCGGTGCAGGACTTGATGGAGCGTTGGGGAGTCTGGCGTTACTTTATCTTCCCGAGCATCGACTGGAGTTCAAAGGGTGCCCGCGTTGCCAGCATCATTGAAGCTGTTCAGCTTCGGCCGGAGACCGTTTTGTTCCTCGACGACAATCCAATGAACCTTCAGGAGGCGAAATATTTTACGCCGACTTTACAGGTGGCTGGACAGAACTTCGTGCAAGAGATGTTGGCGGACGTTCGCCTAAGAGGCAAAGATGATCAGGCGCTGACGCGGCTGGCAACTTACAAGCTCCTTGAAGAAAAACAACAGGCACAGATCAAGGCAGGGGGCGAGGTTTATGGCTTCTTGCGAGAAAGTGGAATAACGGTCGAAATCGTCTACGACATCGAAGCCAACATTGATCGCGCGGTGGAGTTAATAAACCGAACCAATCAGCTGAATTTCACTAAACATAGGCTGCCCGAGAACCCCGACCTTGCCAGAGCCACTCTGCGCGAACAACTCAGTTTGTTCAACGTTCAAGCAGGTCTGCTCCGTGTCCGCGACAATTTTGGCGACTATGGTCTTGTCGGGTTCTATGCCCAGCGCAAAGGCGCGGGTTACCATGATCTCCTGCACTACTGTTTCTCGTGTCGCACGCTCGGCATGTTTGCAGAGCTTTGGTTCTACCGCGAACTCGGTCGGCCAGCCGTGGCCATGACAGGCGAGGTGCTGACGGATCTACACGACGAACAAATCCCCGTTGACTGGATCAGTTATTACGCTGGTACGGAGCATCAGGGCCTGGTCAATGCTCATTGGGATGATGTGCTTCTAATCGGTGGTTGCGACATACAAGCCTTATCACACTATTTGCAGCCACACGCGCGAACCTTGCACAGCCACTTCATCAGCGTCCGACATGGAATGGAGATTCGCACCGATCATACTACGATGCTGGCCCGATCCGGCATCCCTCCGACGAAAGAGGAGTTGTACTTCCTTCGCCTCGCCGGATATCAGTACGGTGATTTCAATCTCCCGAACCTAACGGCAACGCCTGGCCTTGTCCTCCTGAGCCTCTGGGCGGATGCTTATTATCTGCTCTTCCAACATCGGCGGCTCGGCCATGTCGCGCCGTTCTCGCCTGCTGCTCTCGGGCATCATGATGTACTAGCCCTAGATGAAGGTAGCTTGTTGGCGCGGCAAGCCTCACCAGAAGCGATGTTGGTGTTCCACTATCTGAAGGCTAACGCAATCTGCATTGGGTTGATTGACGAGACAACCTTCAAGCGTAATCTTGAGCTCATTGTCTCTCGGTTTCAGGATTCGTCGTCTGTGGTCCTATTGCTACTTAGTGAACGAGCCTGCGAGACGATTCCTGGTCTGCTGGTGCGGCACAAGGTGTTCAATCAATGGATGATAGAGGCAACACGGCTGCGGCCGAACATAACGACCGTCAGTATCGACCCGCACATTCATGATCGTGCCGAAATTACCGGTCCAACTCATTTTCATCGCATCGTGTACCAGCGGCTTGCGAGCGCCATAATCAAAGAGTTTCCGGCAGCAAGCCTGTCTACTTCCAGTGTCATACAGCCGGTTAACACACAGTCGTTGCCGGTAGAGGAAGAGGACATCGAAGCCACGCTGGCGATCGATCCAGCTGTGATCGAAATCTTCCGGCAGAGGGGAGCGGAAAGCGTTCCCTCTTGCTTTGAATTAGCCAACATTCTTCACTTACATGGGCATTTTGCGCAAGCTTCAGCCCTATACAAACGAGCCTATGATTTGCATCCCAAGGCGCCCGGAATCTATCCGCTCGCCCAATCTCTGCTTTACGCACGCCTGCTCTGCTTGATTAAAGACCGCCAGGCGCTAGAGGATAACGAGCTGGTTAGTCTGCGTATGCTCAATACGCAATTTTACAAGCTGGTCTGTGGCGCTCAACTGCTCATGAACGACGCAAATCCTCATAGTGCCATCGCTCTCATGGAGAATTGCTACGAGGAATTCCACACAGGCGAAGAGTCTGATTTGATCTACGTGGCAGGAATACTCAAGGTGTTCTCTGCGAGCCGCAGGCGGATAGAAAATTATCGACGATCCGCGGGGGTGCAGAGCGATATCATTCCTCGTAATCTGTTCTTCTACTGGGATCAGGCACCTCCAGTAGAGATTCAGCAAAACTTCGAGTATCACTCAGCTCTAAACTACTTTAATATAAGAGTTTTCAACAAGGCAACGGCCGAGCACTGGCTGTATGAGACGTTTGGCTTTGAGGCTCGTGCTGTATTTCTGAACGCACGACATCCTGCGGAAGCGGCTGATATTCTCCGTGTACATGTCATTTATCAATACGGGGGCTACTGGCTCGACGCCGATATTCGTCTTCATTCTGTAGATAGATTTGAAAAATTCCTACCTAAGAACGTCGAGCATGTTTTCCTGCTGACGGCCGGCAACGTCGTGCATAACGACTTTTTTGGCGCGGTAAGAGGCTCAAAAATTCTCTCGGATTGTCTCCTATCTCTTTACCGAAACTGTTTCCTTCACCCGGGCCTTTACATTCCGTTCAAGACCGGCCCAGGAATCTTTGCCCGCGCGCTTAATCGTGCTTACTATAACGCCTTCACTGGCGCAGGTTTAGTGCCGTCAGCCATGGTTCTTGACCAAGAGAATTTCGATTACGTGATCGAAGAATTCCCCGTTACTTATAAATCTGGTGCTGGAACGTGGCACAATGTTTAGGACTGGTTCGCAGCCCAATACTCGGCGAATCGCTGATTGGCGCAGCGGTTCGGTAGGAATGGAGTTGTCGGACGGGGCCGTGGCGCTTCGAAGATTGGGAGCGGCTGTCCCAGGTGCCATCCTTTGGCCGTCTCCTGGGGGAATCGCCCTTCGAGGCGGGCGACTTACCAGCACGCCACGATGGGCTTCGGGAGACTGAGTTCTGGGCGGTGTACCTGGTCGATACGAATGTCCTCACAACTGGTGCACGACGAAAGTCGTCGTTGTGCCTGACCTAGCCGCCTGGATGGACCGCAACTGCAAAGGACTCTACCTGTCAGTCATTGCCGTCGCGTTGGTGGAAGACGGTATTGCAAAAAGTCGGCGGGAAGGAGCACGGCGAAAGGCCGATGGCTGATACCGAGTCTCGTGAAGGGTGACTCGCGGGGGATCCCGAATCGGCTTGGATCTGATTCACGATGGCGAACCTCGGAGTTCGCCATGCCGATCCCGCTTCGAACGGATTTCACCGCGGCGCAGGTGCGCGCTGCTGCCAAGAAGACCAAGGACGGCCCGCAGGCGCGCCGTTTGCTGGCATTGGCGGCGATCTACGACAGCGGCAGGCGGAGTGACGCCGCCAAGATCGGCGGCGTGACCTTGCAGATCGTGCGGGATTGGGTGCTGAGGTTTAACGCGGAGGGCGCCATGGGCCTGCTCGATCGCAAGGCGCCTGGCCAGCCCGCCAGGCTCATAGCGGCACAGCGCACTGCCCTTGCTGCTCAGGTCAAGGGTGGCCCTAATCCAGCGATCCATGGTGTTGTGCGTTGGCGTATCATCGACCTATGTCAGTGGCTGTTCGAGGAACACAAAGTGAGCATCTCCAAGCAGACGCTCAGCTTTGAACTGCGCAAGATGGGATACCGCAAGCTGTCCGCGCGACCACGCCACCATGCCCAGGCGGAGGGCGCGATTGACGCTTTTAAAAAAGTTTCCCAATCCGTCTGGACGAAATCGCGCGAGAAAAGGGAATTGAACGTAGCGACGTAGAGGTTTGGTTCGCTGATGAAGCTAGAATCGGGCAGAAGAACAAGATCACTAGGCGATGGGCGAGGCTTGCCCAAGGTTCCATCCGGCTATGCCGGATGGAAGGCAAGACGAGGGAAGACGAGGCACTCGACCCTCCGCTCCGCACGACCAACGGACGGCCTGGACCTAAATTTTCGGCGCCATTTGTCCGAAGAAGGGTACTGCGGCGGCATTGGTTCTACCTTGGTACGATACCGAAGCAATGGACCTGCATTTGAAGGTTATTTCGGCGCGTCACACCCGGTCGACATGCCGCCCTTCTGCTTGATCAGGCCGGTTGGCATATGTCGCCCAGGTTGCATGTCCCGGAAAACACCACGATCGTGCCGCTGCCGCCGAAATGCCCTGAGTTGAACCCTCAGGAGAACGTTTGGCAATTCATGCGCGACAATTGCCTATCCAATTGCGTGTTCTCCTCATACGAGAACATCGTCGACCATTGCTGCTACGTCTGGAATAGGCTCGCCGATCAGCCCTGGACGATCATCTCAATCGGTTCTCGCGACTGGGCACAGCGGTTCCGATCAACGAGCCTTGGTATCAGACTTCTGGATTTCCACTTCAGGCGTGATAAGATTTAAGATTCGCTGACGCAAAATGGCGCTCGATCGGCTGGACACCCTTGTCCTCTTTCGAGGTGTCCGAACAAGGTGAGGAGCATCGCCGCTCCCCAAGCCTCAAGCCGCGACGCACCAGTCCTGTGCAGCCGCGATGACGGTGACCGTTACTGTCACCACGCGCTCGACCTCGCTCGGTCCGAAGTCGAGCAGCGCCTGCCCATCCGTCCAGCGCCAGCAGGCCTCGCCCTGCCGCTCGATCGCGTGGAAACCCAAGGCCAGGCGATGATCCTCGAGATCCAGCGCCACCCCGTCGAGCGTCACCTCCGCGACGACCGCCCCCAATCGGCGCTGGTCGCCGGGCGCCTTGGCGGCGACCGAAGCCAGGCGGAGGAGACCGCCGCCTGCCCGCAGCACGGCGGAGTGCTTACCCTCGGTTTCGAGCCACAAAGTCCACGCGGCCGCCGCACCGTGACCGAGGGTGATCGCGCGGCCTTCCAGCCGCGCCCGAATGACGGCGAGGTTAGGGCCGCCTTCCACCAGGGGCGCCCAAGCCTGCGTCTGCCACGCCTCGGAAGCGAGATCGGGCTCCAGATCCGCATGGAGATCGACCGCGCCCGGAGCATTGGCGAACATTCCCCGATTGCCCGTATCGAGCCAGCTCTCAGCCGCT
>NZ_LMUG01000048.1:0-207 GCF_009766125.1 Acidisoma sp. S159 | reverse complement strand
TCCGAGCGACCCCGCGCCGAAGCGGATCGGCGCCACATCCGGCCGCGCCGCGAGGTTGAAGCGGCGATGGCCGATCCATTTCACCCGCGCCACGCCGCCCGCGGCTGTCAACACGCAGTTGCCTTCACACAGCGTCTCGACAGCAACATCGCCGCGCGTCGTCGCGATCCGCGTGCCTTCGGCGAAGCAGACCACCAGGACGCCACC
>NZ_LMUG01000047.1:0-221 GCF_009766125.1 Acidisoma sp. S159 | reverse complement strand
TATCCTCGCGCTTTGGCATTCGGCGCCTTCACCGTCTGGCTGTCGAGCACACCACCAGACGGGCTGGCTTCACGTCCGCTACGCTCCCGGTCAAGCATCAGCGACACGTCGTGAATGGTCTGGAACAGCATCCGACGCACGAACCGTCGAAACCACCAGTATACGGTTTGCCACGGGCCGAAATTCGTTGGCAGCATGCGCCAGCCACCGCCGCTGCGCGC
>NZ_LMUG01000046.1:0-272 GCF_009766125.1 Acidisoma sp. S159 | reverse complement strand
ACCTCCACGGCAATCCGGCGGAACATCATGAACAGATTGTAATCCATCCCGCCTCTTCGTTCGCCCCAGCTCACGTCAGCCTGTTCCTATGAGCAAGGAAACCCGCGAGCAAATAAGAGCGACGATGAAGGCGCGAGCGCATCCGCGTAACAGTCACCTGTACCGCTGGCTTCGTGAAAATCGCCGCTATGTGGAAGACGCGTTCAAGACGACGGGCGCCGGCTGGGAAGGCCTCCTTGCCGTCGTTTTAGATGCCGGCGTCATGGGCCGGC
>NZ_LMUG01000045.1:379824-390003 GCF_009766125.1 Acidisoma sp. S159 | reverse complement strand
CGCACACACCTTCTTCTCCGCCATCTGCATCGCAGCCAGTGTCACCTTCTATCTCAAAGAATGAGTCCTGACCCTAGTCTTCCTCTTCCAGTAAAGAGGCCCCGCCACCAGTCACGGTGGCTCAGGCCGATGCCGTTCAAATCGATAAAGGCAATCGAACGAAATTTCGTTTCGATTGGCTCTCGATGTCCACTATCGCTTAGCGACTGGGGCTCCGACTGGGCAACGAAGAAGGTCAGTCGGGAGGATTTGCCGAGGGTGGCCTATGAAAGCTAGACAGTGACCATGGAATAGCATGCAAACCACGCGGCGACAGTGCCCGTACCCTCAGCTGTTTCGTATTTTCTGCGCCTCATTAGATGAATATTAACCTTTGTGTGGCGAAGCATCAGCGGAGGTCTAACCTCCCCTGAAAATCAATTTGCCTCAGCATAACACGATTCGAAAGCGGAAAGACTTTGCGACGAAATGTCGCACAGCCCCGAGGCTTTGATGTTGCTATATCGAAGAAATTGCCTGGCTCTCAATATGCTTTCTGCTCAACAGCGCTGAACAGCTCGAGCCAAAAAATTTGTATACCCATATAGTCCTGATGCGCCTGCGATAGGTTGCGTTGCACTAGGTCATGCAGCCTGAGACTCGCTGCCTGACCGTCCTGGGCTTTCGCTGCAGATTTCGACACATTGTATGACCGCATCGCGCAGCGAAGTGACATAGGCGCTTGCTCCCATCATCGCGCGCATCTCCTCATTTGAGAGGAATGGATCCTCCATTGGCCAAAGTCCCACGAGGATTGGCACGGTTGCGTCCCGTAGTCTCAGACGCCGCAGCAGGTAACGAAGATGCGTGGGATGGCCGATGATCTCCAAATATGAGATGCAGATCATCCTGACGTCGGTGAGGTCGAGAGTCGCGATACCGCTGCGTGAGGTTGCCTCATGCGGCACCAGCCGCGTCGCGAAGCCATGCTTTCGCAGAAGCTGCGCAAGCATCCCAGCTGCCGCGTCGTCCAGTGCACCACGGCCCGAGATACACAACACTAGCGGCAGAGGCGTCTGCGCTTCACCTGGGTTCGCCACAGGCTCGACATTTGCATCCGGCGCGGGCAGCGTGGCGGGCACACCACGATCGGCCCGCTCCACGCCCGCGACACCGATGATGTCCTTCCCCAACCGCTCCGGCGGATCGACGTCGTCATACTCCTCCAACTCATCGACGAGCGATTGGAGGTCGTCGCGCAGCCGCGCGATCTGCTGCTCGGACACCACGCCGCGACCGACATCGCCCGCGGCGAGCTGCAAGGACTTGAAAGCGATTTCGTCGTAGTAGGAGGAGAGCGAGCGTGTAGCGAGCAAGTCTTCGGCCTGTTCCAGCATCTCATCCGGATCGTGGGCGAGGAGCCGCTGGTAAAAGGTCTCGACCGGCGTAAGCGCGGGCCGATCTCCCAGCAGCACGTCGAAAAACTCCAGCTTCTCCACATGGCGCCCGACGACCACGAGGCACAGTGTGAGAGGGGTCGACAGGATCAGGCCGATAGGCCCCCACAGCCAACTCCAGAAAATCGCGACCACGATCACCGCCACGGGGGAAAGCCCGGTGCTATGGCCGTACAGCATCGGCTCCACGACCTGCCCCATCACGCTTTCCGTCAGGAGGAAAAGGGCGAGGGTCCAGATCGACATTCCCCAATTGGGATCAACGGCCGCGGCGAGGCAGATGGGCAGGAGCGCTGCGATGAGCGAGCCGATATACGGCACGAATCGCAGCAGCATGCCCAAGACACCCCAAAGGATCGGGCTCGGCACTCCAATGATCGTCAGACCTATGCCAATGATCACGCCGAAGCCCGCATTGATACAGAGCTGTGTGAGGAAGTAACGCGACAGACGATGCGCGGCATCGTCGATTGCAAGCGTGGTGCGATGCAGATCGGTCGATCCGAAAAGCCGGATCAACCGATCCCGCAGGTCCTCCTGCTGCATCAGGATGAAGATGGCGACAACGAGCACGATGCCGACCGTCTCGATCGGACTGAGAATCGGTTCCAGAAAGCGCTTAAACAACGCGAAAGCCGAGGGAGTCGGTTCCTGGACCGCGACAGGCAGCGGCTGCGGCCCGCCATCGCCCGCGGTGGCAGCTGAGGCCGCGGCATCCGCCGCAGTTGGATGCGGTCCGATATGCGGCGCAAAATGGCTCATCACCGTATGCAGCCGTTCCATGGCAAAGCCGCGAACGGCCTCGAACTTGTGGAGTACGGTCGCCTGGTAGCGGGGCAGGTCACCGGCCAGACTCGCGATCTGGGAGCCGATAAGTCCGCCGATCAGGAGGATGACACCGAGCGCCAGTAGCACGGCCAGCAGAACCGCCACGACTTTCGGCAGTCGAAGGCGGCGAAGCAGCCCCACCAAGGGCGCGAGGACAAAGCTGAGGAGAATGGCGAGCGTGATCGGAATCAGCACGTCGCGGCCAAGATAGAGCGCGACCACAACGACAACGCCCGTGGCCAGCGCCATCAATCCTTCCGGCTTTGGACCCTCCGTGGGCGGGACCTTAGCTTTGGGCAGCGGACCTGCGGGGTTGATGACGGACATCCGAATCTCCTCAGGCCCCAGGCCGGATCGGCGTGCCCCTGGCCGATATGGTTGTGGGCCATCAATCGAATAGGTGTGGAGTCAGGATTAAGAACCGCGGCTAAACTTCTCAGGCTGAAACATTGGATCTTCACGCCCCGAGTCACTTAATCGTCAATGTTCTTGCTTTGTTCCTAATTTCATCCTACCTAGATCAAGTCGCAGTATTCAGAGAGGTCGCAGGCCATGCTCGAAACTCTTCTTCACCCCGCCGATGATCGCGAAGTGGTGCAGGAACTCGCCTTTGTTCTTCGCAGCCGGGCGACGCGTAACCGGCGGGACAGTCGCGATGAGGCCGAGATGACGGCGGAGCGCCTCGTTGATTACCTCCACCTCTCCGGCTTCGAGCTTATGCGGCGGCCTCAGGCAAGTCTGGACATGTCCTATGTTGGTCCGGTCGGCGACCGCGCCTGACCGCCGCCCGGCTAAGGCGAGGTCGTTGGGGGAGCGGGAGGGAGATTGAGCATCCTGCGGACCTCGACCTCAGAGGTTTTGAAATCCGCCATGAATTTCGCCGAATGGAGAAGCGCATTGGCCATCAAGGCGGCGGCGACCTTCCCGGCCGCCACGTCGCTGGGATAGTGCTCACCTGAGATGACCCGCATGGATGCGAAGTCGTTCGCGCGGGCGAACAACGCGTCACGCTTCTCCGGCACCATGATGCCGAGCAGGATGGCGGTCACATAGGCGAAGGTGGAATGCCCGCTCGGGTATCCTCCGCCGCCCGGCCGCAGCATCACCGGATTGACCTGGTCATTCGTGATGAAGGGGCGCGGCCGCATGAAATAGCCCTTGGCGGCAGTAATGATTTCCGAGTCGTTCAATATGACGCGCTTGAAGAACGCGTCCGTGAACGGGAGGTTTACCTTCGTGAAGCCCGGGCCAAGAACATCGCCAAAGCGGAAGATCGACTTCTTGAAGTCCTTGACCGAGGCCGTGACCTGGTCCGTGGTCCGCGCCGCCTGCGCGTCCATGACCGCCTTCATGTCCGCCTTCTGGGCGTCTGAGCCGAGCAGCGGCGGGGGCGCCAGCATCTCCTCAAGGTTTACATCCGCTGGCGTAATGTAGAAATCGTCGGCCTGAGCGCCGCGAATTGGCGCGCCCAAAGGCAGAAGCAGGCCAAGGGCCAGAACTACACGCAACGTCAGCTTCATGGTCGCCCCCCAAGGCCGTCCTTCGAGCAGAACGATCATCTTACCTAAGCCGGTCTGCCCTAAGGCAAAGTGATGGCGGCCTCAAGGCGCATCGAGCAGCGCGCCGACCACGCCCTCCAGCAAAGCGAGATCGGCCTCTCGTGACAGTCGGTGATCGCCGTCCTTCACAAGGGTCACCCTCACGTCGTCGCCTGTCACCCGCTCCGCGATATCGAGCGCGGTTCGCCAGGGCACATCGCTGTCCCGCTGTCCCTGCAACAGCCGCACCGGGCAGTCGAGGGCTATCGGGCCGTTGAGCCGGAGATGGAGCCGGCCATCCTCGATCAGGCCCAAGGTTATGGGTGTCGGCTCGCCATACTCGCTCGGCATCGCCAGGACGCCTGCGGAGAGCAGCGTCTCGCGCTCCCGAGGCGCCAGTGCCTCCCAGATCAGCCGCTCGGTGAAATCGGGCGCCGCGGCGATACCGACAAAGCCCGCCACACGCTGGGGCCGAGCAAGCGCAATGTTGAGCCCGATCCAGCCGCCCATGGACGAACCGACCAGGATCACCGGCCCCTCGGTGACCGCATCAATCACGCGCAGCGCATCCGCCGACCAAAGGCCAATCGTACCATCCTCGAAACGGCCGCCGCTCGCCCCATGGCCCGAATAGTCCAGCCGCAGCATCGCCTGGCCACGCCGGGCGGCGAAAGCCGCCAGATGCATCGCCTTCGAGCCTTCCATGTCGCTGCGAAAGCCGGGCAGGAACACGATCGTCGGCCCGGCGCCGCGCAGGCGCCGCCATGCCAGGCTTGCGCCATCCTCCCGCGCCAGCCTCCCGCTCTCCTCGGCACCGGCCATCACGATGGGACCTCGCTCTGCCGTTCCACGCGCAGCTTATCCACCCGCCGGCCATCCATGCTGAGCACCTCGAACCGCCAATCGCCGAACAGCAGCGCATCCCCCGTCTGCGGCACCCGGCGCAGCAGCGCCAGGATCAGGCCGGCCGCCGTATGGTAGGTGCCCGGTGCCGGCAGATTGCCCAGCGACAGCTTCTCCTTGAGCTCATCCAGCGGCATGAGCCCGTCGAACACGAAGTTCGTTTCGTGAGACGCACCCGTCGCATGCCCGCGCGCCTCCGTCCCGGTGTCATCCGCGTCGCCGACGATCGCCTCCAGCATATCGGCGGCGGTAATCAGCCCCTCGAAACTTCCATATTCGTCGATCACCAGCGCCATGCCGTTGGCATCGCCCTTCAGCCGCTCCAGCGCGTCCAGCGCCGAGATCGCGTCCGGCACGATCATCGGCTGGCGCATCGCGTCATCCAGAGAGAGTGTCCCGCCGCTCAGCAAGCGGTCCAGCATGTCCTTGGCCTGAACGACGCCCACGACGTTATCGACGGTGCCGTCGCCCACCACGAAGCGCGAATGGGCATTGCCCTTGATGCGAGCGACGATGTCGGCATGGGTCGCGGCACGATCGATCCAGGCGATTTCCGTGCGCGGCGTCATGATCGCCCGCACCGGCTTATCGGCGAGGCGGAGGACCCGCTCGATCATGAGCTTCTCCTCGCTCTCCAGCACCCCGGTCTGCGTGCTTTCGGCGAGCAAAGCCCGCAGCTCCTCTTCGCTCGGCAGATCAGGCCGCGCGCGATGGACACCCATCAGGCGCAGGATGCCCGCCGAGGTTTTGCTGAGAATCCAGATGACCGGGGTCGAAATGCGAGCCATCAGCACGAGCATGGGGGCGACGCGGGAGGACAGCAGCTCGGGCCATCGCAAGGCAAGCTGTTTCGGCACGAGTTCGCCCAGCACCATGGTGAGGAAGGTGATAGCGACGACGGTGACGAAGAAGGCGAAGCCATGGGCGATCGGGCGCAGCAGCTGGCTGCGTTCCATCAGGTGTTGCAGCGCCACAGTCACCCGCTCGCCGCTGAACATGCCGGTGACGACGCTGACAAGGGTGATGCCGACCTGCACCGTCGGCAGAAAGATTTGCGGCCGCTCCTTCAGCCGCCGGGCGACGCCGGCCCCTGCGACCCCTTTCCGTTCCAGCACGGCGAGACGTGCCCGCCGCGACGAGATCAATGCCAGCTCGCTACCTGCGAAGAGGCCATTGATCAGGATCAGCAGCAAAATGCCGCAGAGTTCCAGCCAGATTTCCACAGCCCTCGCCTATCTTCGTCCGAATAGGCGCAAGCCGCGGCGCCAAATCCCGAAGACCTCCTACATCATTTGCAGCCCGGCCGAACCTGCGAAGGCGCGTCGCTTGGCAGCAGCTAACGCCTAAACCCCTCCCGGCATGCGAAGATGCCGGGAACAAGCCGCCAAACGAGCCAAGAAAGAAGATGCCATGATCCGCGCCAATCACCCCCTGGTCTTGCTGCTCAGCGTGTTGGGCCTCGTCCCCTTTCTAGCCTGCGCCTATCTCGCCTGCGCCTGGCAGGCGCCATCCCAGGCGCATGGAATGATCGCCTTGCTGGCCTATGGCGCCGTGATCCTCTCTTTCCTGGGCGGCATCCACTGGGGCTGGGTGCTGGCGGAAGGCGAGGTCGATGAGCTCGGCCTGCCATCCACTCGCGTGGGCGGAGTTCCGGGCACGATCCCGAGCCGCGTTCAGCAGGGCCGCATCGCGCTCGGCATTCTGCCGGCTCTGATCGGCTGGGTCGCATTGCTGGTCGGTATCCTGGCGCCGGCGCCCGCGATCGGCCTCTGCGTGCTCATCGCGGGCTTCATCGCGACCATGGTTGGCGAGCAGGGTGGCCATCGCTACGGCTTCCTGTCGAAACGCTATCTATGGCTGCGCTGGGCGCTCACGGTCGTCGTAGTCGCCATCCTGACCACCGTCGTGGTGCTCCGCCTGACCGGGGCTCGCGTGATCTTGTAGCGATTCGCCGCCGCAATTTGCCTCGGTCGTGCCATATTGATGCATTGATAAGGTTGAGAAAATGAGGTCCAGGCCGAGCGCACTAGTAAATGTGGCGCAAATAAGTCTAAAATCGGTCGCGACGACGACAGGAGTGCGAAATGCTTGGGAAGATGGTGACCGGCAAGCAGCCGGTTTCGGAGGGGGCGACGGTGCTGCCCTTCGTGCGGCCCGATGGCGTCGCGTTTCGCCAGATGCCGGAGCTTGAGACTTTCGAGGACCACGAGCCTTTTGACGAGATCGCCTTCGCGGATGCGATGACTTGGTCGGTTGGCCAGGATTTCGGCCGGTCCGGCCTTCAGCTCGATGGGATGCACCGTGACCAGCAGGGGTTCGGCGCCTGGGGTCTTTGCTGAGCGGGAAACTCCCCTCTTCCGCCCACGGCGGAGGCCCCTCATAAGGGCGTCGTGCCGGACATAATTGCAGAACTGAAAGCCGAAACCGATCTCGATCCCAAGGATTGGGAGGCCTTTCGCAGGATCGGGCATCGCATGCTCGACGACATGATCGACCATCTGCGTGACCGGCGAACCGAGCCCGTCTGGCGGCCTCTACCCGATGCCACGCGCGAAACCCTGCGAGCGCCGCTCGATCCCGCGCCGTGCCCTCTTGCGACGATCTACGATCAGTTCCGCGAACAGATTCTCCCCTACGGCACCGGCAATACCCATCCACGCTTCATGGGCTGGGTTCACGGCGGCGGCACTCCCGTCGGCATGCTGGCGGAGATGCTCGCCGCAGGCCTGAACGCCAATCTGGGCGGCCGTGACCACGCCCCCGTCGAGGTCGAGCGACAGGTTATCCGCTGGGCCGCCGAGGCCTTCGGCCTTCCCGCGACAGCTGGCGGCCTCCTCGTCACCGGCAGTTCGATGGCCAATTTCATGGCCGTCCTCATGGCGCGCACCGCGGCCTTGGGGGCGGACTGCCGCCGGGACGGTCTCAGAGACGTTCGGCTCACCGCCTACGCCTCGGCTTCCGCCCACCGCTGCGTTCCGGATGCGCTCGACATGGCCGGCATCGGCAGCGCCGCCCTCCGCCTCATCCCGACGAACAACGACTTCGCGATGGACCAATCCGCCCTCGCCGCCGCCATCGCCGCCGACCGGCAACAGGGCGCGCAACCCTTCATGGTGATCGGCACCGCCGGCTCCGTCGATATCGGCGCCTTCGACGACCTCCCCGCCATCGCCGATCTCTGCGCCGCCGAGGATCTCTGGTTCCACGTCGATGGCGCGTTCGGCGCTTTAGCAGCTCTCGCCCCCGGCCTGCGTCATCTCGTGCGAGGCATGGACCGCGCCCGCTCGATCGCCTTCGACTTCCACAAATGGGCCCAAGTGCCCTACGACGCCGGCTGCATCCTGGTGCGCGACCAGGCAGATCAGCTCGCGACCTTCGCCTCGTCCGCCGCCTATCTGCGACCCGGCGCGCGCGGCCTCGCCGCCAATGCGCCCTGGCCCTGCGACCTCGGCCCGGATCTCTCGCGTGGCTTCCGCGCGCTGAAGGTGTGGTTCACCCTGCAAGCCTTCGGCGCCGACCGCCTGGGCGCCGTGGCCCAACAAAGCTGCACCATCGCCCGCCATCTCGCCGAGCGGATCCGCGCCGAGCCCGAACTCGAACTCCTGGCGCCGGTGCCACTCAACATCGTCTGCTTCCGCTATCGTGGCACGGACCCGGATAACCTCAACGCCGAACTCGCCGCCGACCTGCAGGAAGCCGGTATCGCTGCCCCTTCCACCACCGTGATCGGCGGCGCTCTGGCCATCCGGGCCGCCTTCGTCAATCATCGCAGCCGCATCGAGGACGCCGACATCCTGGTCGAGGCGGTTCTGGCGACGGGGCGGCGGCGAAGCGGCCGACAAGGCGATCACGGGAGGAAAGTCGAACCATGAGCGAACACCCCTTGATCGGGCAGCTAAAGGCGGCCCGCGTCGTGCCCGTCCTTCGCATGAAGAACGCGGCTCATGCCGCGACCGCGGTGCGCTGGCTCCATGACGCCGGCCTCCGCATCTTCGAGATCACCATGACGATCCCCGACGCACCTGCCCTGATCCGGGAGCTTTCCACAGATGCCTCTCTGCTGGTGGGCGCCGGCACGGTGCCGGATGCCGCCACGGCCGATATCTGCCTGCGCGCCGGCGCGCGTTTCCTCGTCTCGCCCTGGGTCGATCCCGATCTCGTCGCACCCTGCCGCGCGGCGGGCGCCATCCTGATGTCCGGCGCCATGACGCCGACCGAGGTGCGCGCGGCCCGCAAGGCCGGGGCGCAGGTCGTCAAGATATTCCCCGCCAGTTCGGCCGGCGGACCCGCCCATATCAAGTCGCTCTGCAGTGTCTTCCCCGAGGTCGTCTTCTGCCCGACCGGCGGCGTCGACCCGAGCAATGTCGCAGCCTATCTCGCGGCGGGGGCGAGCTTTGTCGGCATGGGCGGCAAGCTCTGCGACGAGGGACTAGTCGCGGCGGGCGATCGTGCGGCGGTCACCGCCGCCGCCGAACAGATCATGGCCTCCACCTGACAGTCCGGGCGCATATCGCGAAGATGGCAGTCGATCTTCTCTGCATCGGCGAGCCGTTGCTGGAATATAACCAGCTCCCGGCAACGGATGATGGCCGCGTGCTCTATCAGCAGGGCCATGGCGGGGACACGTCCAACGTCGCCATCGCCGCCGCCCGGCAGGGCGCCAAGGTCGGCTACCTCACCGCGATTGGCGAAGATCCCGGCGGCGACTCGCTCCTTTCTCTTTGGAAGGCCGAGGGCATCGATACCAGCACGGTCAAGCGCTCGATCGCGCATCCGACCGGGGCCTATTTCGTGACCCATGGCCCGGACGGCCATCGCTTCACCTATCACCGCCGAGGCTCGGCGGCATCGACACTGGCCGTCGCCGATATCCCCGAGTCGACGATCGCCGGCGCCCGCCTGGTCTTCGCCTCAGGCATCAGCCAGGGTATCTCCGAGAGCGCCGCCGACGCCATCTTCCACGCCTTCGCCGTCGCCCGAAAGCATGGCGTCGCTGTCGCTTACGACACCAACTATCGCCCCGCCCTCTGGCCGCCGCTCCGCGCCGCCGCTGTTATCCACGCAGCGATCTGCCAGGCCGATGTCGCGCTGCCGGGCCTGGAAGACGCCAGGCTGCTGACCGGTCTCGAGGATCCCGAGGCGATCCTCGACTTCTACCTCGGCCTCGGCCCGGGCCTGGTCGTGCTGAAGATGGGCGAGCAGGGCGTTTATGTCGGCACACCCGCCGGACGGCAGCGCATCCCGGCCTTCACCGTCGCCGCCGTGGATGCCACCGGCGCCGGCGACACCTTCTGCGGCGCCCTGCTCGCCCGTCTTCTGGCCGGCGAGCCGAATGAGGACGCCGCCCATTACGCCGCCGCCGCCGCCGCCATCTCGACCACCGGCTACGGAGCCGTCGCGCCTATCCCCCATGCACCCGAAGTCTTCGCCGCCATGGCGATGCGGAACCGTTAGGGCGATCCAATACTCAACGG